>DATIJP010000065.1:0-22011 GCA_035478495.1 Rhabdochlamydiaceae bacterium | reverse complement strand
AAGGGTCATGATAATCGCGAGTGATCCAGAAAGCAGAAAATAGCGACTCTCTAGCTGCTCGTTATACCAAAAACGGGGTTGTACATTGATCAGAGAGAGTCCTTTTAATTGGTTGCTAATCGCTTCTTGTTGCAACCAATTAGAAAAAGCGCCCTGCACATAATATTGAACAAAGTTTGCCGTATTTGGCTCACTTCCATCTGCAATTACCTGAAGGGGCGCAATGAGATCAGGGCGATTTCTAAAAGTAGAAAAATAAGAGGGTATGACTACAAATCCACGAAGAGCTCCCTTAGTCACATCATCCAATAGCTCTCTTCTATCTCTTACAATTTTCACATCAAAATAGGGAGAATCGGTCAACGATTTTGCAAAACTTTGCGCATCAGGCGCAGTGTCTTCCATGACAAGTCCGATTCTCAAATGATCTAAATCTAGTGAGACGCCAAATCCATATAAAAAGAGCAGAATGATAGGAAGAACAATGCTAATGAGTAGAGTGCTTGGATCCCTTATAATCTGAAACATCTCTTTTTTCATGAGCGCTTTAATCCTGCGCAATCTTCCTGATTTTTTTTCTAAAAGGAGCTCATTAAGAAGCATTTGCTCTGTCATATTCCTCAATGAGTTTTATAAAAGCATCTTCTAGTGTTGGACTTTGATTTTCGGGAGTTCTTGCAATCTCTTTAAGTTCATCTGGTGTTCCTAAACGGATGATTTTTCCGCGGAAGATGAGTGCAACGCGATCACAATATTGTGCCTCATCCATGAAATGGGTAGTCACCATGACAGTAACTCCTTTTTCGACAAGTCCATTAATATGCATCCAAAATTCACGCCTGATGATGGGATCAACGCCAGATGTTGGCTCATCTAAAAATAAGACTTCTGGATGGTGCATGGTGGCGCATGCCAAGGCCAAACGTTGTTTAAAACCAAGCGGCAGCAAAGCCGCCGTCGTACCCAGATAAGGTCCCAAAGCAAAAATATCGATCATCTCCTGGATTGTTTTAGTTTGGGCTGCTCCTTCCAGATTATAAATCCCAGAAAAAAAGTTTAAATTCTGTTTAACACTAAGAATGCCATACAGAGAAAACTTTTGTGCCATATACCCAATATGGCTCCTTGCTTCTCCAGAGGCGATTTCAAGGTCCAAATCATTCACTATTGCTCTTCCACTTGTTGGATGCAAAAGACCGCAAAGCATTCTAAAAATGGTTGATTTTCCTGCGCCATTGGGACCCAAAAGCCCAAAAATTTCACCGCGATTCACACTAAAATCAACATGATCCACAGCTGTAAAATCTCCAAATTTCTTGGTCAGTCCTTCTGCTCTGATTACAGTAGTTGATTTTCCTTCAACAACACCTGTGATATTTGCAAGTTGCGATTCCCCTTTGGGAGCGCCCCCTAAAATATCGATAAAGGCGTCTTCAAATCTTGGGGCAGCGCTTTGTAATTGCCATTTTGTATTGTTGAAACCTTCTTTACTGACAACAACGCGCACATCTTTCCCTTGGATTACCGCATCAATGATGCCCGGCTCTTTTAATGCTTCAAATAAGACTTTTCGACGGCTACCTTCAATATTCGTGATATAAAAGACCCTATCTTTCACTCTTTCTGTGAGGCCATTTGGATTTCCGCTATAGAGGAGATTCCCCTCACTAAGTAGAAGGACAGTGTTGCAGCGCTGCGCTTCATCCAGATAGGCTGTGCTCCAAACAACAGAGATTCCATCTTTCAGTAATTCATGGACCATATTCCAAAGTTCTCGCCTAGAAATTGGATCCACGCCAACACTCGGTTCATCTAAAAGAAGCAGCATCGGTTTTTTAATCAGTGCGCAAGCAAGTCCGAGTTTTTGTTTCATTCCTCCAGATAACTTCCCTGCAAGCCTTTTTGTAAAAGGAGCAAGCCCGCTAAATTTGAGCAATTTTTCTATCGCTTCATCTCTTTCTTTACCGACCACATTTCTTAAATCGGCAAAGAGATTCAAATTTTGCATAACAGTCAGATCTTCATAGAGACCAAATCTCTGCGGCATATAACCAGAAAGATAATGGATAAATTCCGCATCTTTGACACTGTCTTGCCCAGCTACTGTGATCGTCCCATTAGTCGGAAGCAAAAGAGCAGCGATTAAACGGATTAGAGTGGTCTTACCAGCGCCATCAGGTCCTACCACACCCACAATCTCCCCTTTAGGAAATGTCGCATTGATCTCATTTAGGGCAGCAGGAGCTTTGGGCGAAAACTGTTTGGATAAATGACGCAATTCAACTAACGGGCCACTCACTTATTTTTCCTCTTTGCTTTGATTGCGCAAATGCATTTTGACTGTCACCGGCATCCCCTGTTTTAAATATTTATCCGGATTATCAGCATAGATACGCAAACGATAGACAAGATCCGTGCGCAGCTCTGTTGTTTCCACAGTTTTTGGGGTGAATTCAGCGACAGGAGAGATAAACCCAATTTTTCCGGAATAGGTTGGCCCGCCTTTCGTATCCGTGTAAATCGTACATTCCATGCCATAATAGATTTGGCCAAGGTGCGGTTCATCAACATAGGCGCGGATCCATACCGGGGATGTGACCGAGAGTGTATAAACTGGATCTGAAGGATTGACAACAGTTCCCGGCTCACGAATGCGTGTTAAAATAATGCCATCTGTGGGCGCATATGCTTGGGTATAGGCGAGATTGTCCATGGCAACAGCAAGCGCGCTGGTCGCGGCATCAAGATTTGCTTGAAGCTGATCGCGACTTGCCTGCGCATTGTCTAGATCTTCTTGAGAGACACCACCAATGCCAATCAGTTCTTTGCGCCTTTTCAAATGGATTTCAGCGTTGGTGAGATTGGGCTGAATCGCTTCTGCATTCGCAGCAGCTTGTTCAATCTGACTCGTGTAAGGGGTTTTATCCAAGACGGCCATTAAAGCGCCTTTTGGAACTACATCGCCTTCTTCATAATTGAGTTTCTCAACGAGACCGGCAACTCTAAAGCCAATATCCACAAGACGCACATCCACATTGCCATAAAGAACAAGTTCATGAGGATTTTCTTTTGAACGTCGATACAAATGAATCGCAGCAATGATGAGAGCGATAAACAGAATAAAAAATAAGGTGCCGATGAAAATGCGTTTCATAGAGAGAGTCCCTAACCCAGGGATATCTCCCAACTATAAATTTATCAAGAAATTTTTTTATTTTAGGAAATGGGGACTACGGTCACATTACCAATATTCAATGTATTCCCACTTTGATCTACAGCTATAATAAAATAAGAATAGAGCTGTTTTTTTCGCCGATTATGATCTTCAAATTCCAAAGTGGAACCAGAAACTTGACCAGCCAAAACAGTCAGGGCCGCATCACGATAGAGTCGATAAACGACAGGGGTAAAATTGGTGGGGGCATTCCAAAAAATGACATTGACCAGCTCAGTCTGAGTTAAAAAGATGTTTTTAATTTGTTCCCCGCTGGGACCAAATGGCGACGGAATTGCTGGTGTAAGGTAGGCAACACCTCGTGGACTAACAAAGTCCGCAGAGGTGATCGTTGCGGTGATTGTGTTGTTAGAGGTATTAATCACACTGACATTGTTAGTTCCGCTATTAGCTACATAAGCAAGACTGCCATTTCCATTAAAAGCGGTATAAGCCGGTAATGTACCTCCTCCTACTATTGTAGCTACGATTAAATGGCTTGTAGTATCAATGACTTGTACGGCATTAAGACCAAAATTTGAAACATAGGCAAAGCGGCCATTTGGCGATATAGTAATGAAAAAAGGAGTGCCAGTCGTTGTGATCGTCGCAGTCACTAGATTAGTGGTAGTGTCAATGACGTTAACAATTCCACCACCAAAGTTAGAGACAAAGAGGGATTGACCATTAGGAGTAATGGCGATTCCCAAGGCGTTTGTAAGTGAAATTGTTGCAACGATCATGTTAGTGGAGGTGTTGATTTTTACAACATTATTTGCAAGATTATTAGTTACATAGAGAGATGTACTATCCGGTGAAACAACAGCAAGTCGAGAATCTGGATTTACGCCTGGTATGACAATTGTCGCGGTCACAAGATGGGAGGTAGTATTAATGACACTCACACTGTGGCTTACCTCATTAACAATATAAGCAGAGACACCATCGGGCCGAATCGCCACAGAATCAGGAATCGCCCCCACTGTTACAGTAGCGATCACAGCATTGGTTGAAGTATCAAAGATGCTGACAGTATTGGAATTAGCATTGGGTACATAGGCAAACCTTTTATCGGGCGTAAGTGCAATGTCAATAGGATGTTGACCTACAATAATAGTACCCGTCACACTATTTGTAGAAGGGTCGATCACTGTCACAGTATTGGAGCCTACATTTGTAACATACAAAACATCAGCTAAAAGATGGCTGAAGGAAAATAAAACGACGGTGAGCCCCAGACGAATCATATTTTTCATAAGATTTGATTCTACAAATTTGTTTTTTATTTTACACGATTTAATTCCAAAGTGTCAAATTTTTATTTTAATAGAGTAGTTTTATCTGATTTCGAATAATTTGAGTTTATAAAAATTATTATAATATGTCTATAATAACTTTTTTGTTATAATATAATAAATTAATTTTTAGGAGATATATAATATGGCCATGGAGTGCATAAGTCTAGAGACAAGCCGAACAAATTGGGAACTTTATTATAATACATTTGAAGAAAAATCAGAATCATTACCTAAAGTAGTCGTAGCAGTCATTCTTACGACATTTCTATACCCAATATGTCTAATCATAGGAACAATCATCTTTTGCAGTGGCGCACATCTATTTTGTCGCTCAGTGTATAATCAATTTAAATTAAAAAAAATCCTCTCTAGCGATGAGCTTTTGAAAAAATACAATGAAAACCGTATCACTGAATGTGAAAAGCAGATTGAAAAGTGTAAGCGTTTTGCGATTCATTATATCCAAAAATTAGAAAACCCTGAGGAGCTGCAGCTCCCTATCCCACAACGTAAAGGATTCATTGCTAGGCTTCTAACAAAAGATGAGGAAGTATGGAAGAACTTTTCATGGGACGCATTTAGAAAAGGAGATTTTTTTGAGAGATTAGCTTCTCGTAAAAATGGTGATATTTCTACTCTTGAAAAGTTGCGCATTAGAATGGATCGTATTACAAATCAAAAGCAGCAGTTATTAGCTCTAGATAATCAGAGAAGAATGGAAATGATTCGGACGATTGCAGAATTTAGTTTTATTAAAAATGCCTTTAACAAAGAAGAAGCGAAAAAGTTTTTGGCTTTTTCTTCTATTTTCATCATTCCTTGTGGAATTGCTTTTAGTAGTTACCTTTTTTCTTCGAATGACAGGCAAACATATCAGGGGAAAAAAGCTTTTTTACCCCCAGAGACAAGATTAGATCGTTTTGCTGACCTTCTGGATGCACACAATCAACTTATCAAAGATCGTCCCTTTTTAGTTCCTTATTTAACCGGTGAATTGCAAAGAACAGCCCCCTCTAGTTAAAAGGGGGCATTAATACATTTGATTATTGGTTGTTGAGCTTAGCGTAGAACGCCTGCATGACGTCAGTATCAAAATTGACTGTGATCATTCCACCCGTTGTAATGGGTGCATAACGACTCCAAGTTCCCTTGGCAACATGATTAATGTCTGGCCAGAAGAAGGGTTCTCCTAAGTTAGACGCGTAACCATCTTGCGCAAGTTTTTGTTGCAGCTGTTTATAAATTTCTGCTGCTGCAGTTCCTGGATTTGTTGTATCTAAAACATACATCCCCCCTGCAGATGCGCTAGGACTTGCATAATTGACGGCATCTTCAAAACCGATATGAATTGCCGATGCAGAATTTTTTGTTCCTAAAAGGTCCAACCATTGTTCAATCCCCCAGCTAACATTATTCGCATCGATATAATATTGAGTTTGAGAATAAAGCATGAGATTGAGCTCGTCAAAAAGTGAAAAGAATATCAAATTGCCATTCTGATCATAGAAAAGCATTTTAAGAAAATTACGGGGCCAATCTGAAAGTGAGCCCATAATGGTTAAAGCTAAAGTTTTGTTTAATGCTTTTAGCCCTTGATGCAATGCGGTAAAAAATGAGACCGCATCTTGAGGCGAATTAGCAGTAGTGAATTGAGTGCTTTCAAAATCAAAATCAACTGAATCAATCTGAAAACTTTGCATAAATTGAACCAGTTTTTGCGCTTGTCCAGAAGCTGTCTCGTTAGAGCCCACAATCTTCATTGAAGAGCCATTTTCTCCTCCAAAAGAAAGATTGACGTTTATGCCATTTTGATGCGCAGACTGAATGAATGCTTGCAGTGCGCCTGGGAAAGTCACCATCATTTGGCCAATCACATCATCTGAAGAGGCATTTGCTCCTCCGGCAAGTAAACTATCAATGCCGCTTAACTGTGCAAAGGAAAGGAAAACGAGATTAATACCAGACTGCGTAAGTTGTGTGAAAAGAGAATTCAAATATTGGCCATATTTTGTCATGTTGAGTTGCTGTACTGGATAATACTCCATAAAATTCCATAATTGGGCGCTTAAACTACCCATATCGATATAGCAGCCTATTTTTGAAGAAGAAGGAGGAGGTGGTGGTGGTGGTGTTATGTGTATATCTGCTTCTAAAGTTGCGATGTCATTTGGGAGAGTGACACCAGTGAGTGTATTTAAACTTGCAAGCTGCTGTGTCACCATCTTTTGTAACCCTTGCTGAAAACCCGTTTGAGTACTGCTTAAAGTTGCAAAAAGTGTTTGTAGCCTAGTTAAATTTGCAGAATTAGGATCGTTCCCATTGATGATTTGCTGTGCTAAACTTGAAATTTGCTGTACCTGTCCAGTCACATTATTGGAGACTTGAGCTAAAGAAGAGTTTTGATTTTGTAGTTGTGATAATTGTGATCCAGCTTGGCTGAGATCTGATTGCGCTTTTTGCAGATCATTGAGTGTTTTTTGAGTCGGTGTTGTTTTAGCAATAATTTGTTGAAGATTCGCTATTTGGGCTGAGAAAGAAGAAAGGGTTTGATTTGAACTAGAAATGCCATTTTGAAAGTTTGTGATTGTCTGACCGATGGAAGTTTGGATATTTTTCGCATTAGTCTCGATCTCTTGCGCTTTCTGAACATCGGGAGGCGTTGGCATTTGATCTGGGTCTGCTAAAGCGATACATTTATTCAAAATGATTCCAAGCTGCGTACTTGATGTCTCCACAGTTGCTTGTTGATAAAGCGTTTGTAACTGAAGGACCGCATTTTGATAGGCTTGCAGCGAAGAATATTTGCTCATATTTGTTTGCAGTTCTGGCAAAAGAACTTGCCAAATGTAATCGCTTACAACCTGAGATGTATAAGGAGGCTGTGGCACAGCTGCTTCTAAATTGCTTGAGTAGATTATTGGACAGATAAGAAGCATTAAAAATAACAAACCCCTTCGTAGCATATGTCACCTCCTTGTTAAAAAAATAATATTATTTCTGTAGAGTGCTTTTATTTCAATAGCTTAAGGTGAAACCGCCATCGAGGACTAGATTGATCCCATTAATGAAATCCGATTGCTCAGAGAGAAGGAATTTAATGGTTTGGGCAACTTCCTTAGGTTTTGCATGACGTCGAAGTGGGATTTTAGCAACTTCCGCTTCCATTTGATCGTCAAAACTTAATCCATTTTCATTCGCTTTCTTCTGAATTCTTTCTTCATGAAAATGAGTCAGAACAACTCCTGGCGAAAGCGCATTCACGCTAATCCCTTGAGGACCCAATTGATGCGATAGTGCCTTAGTGTAGGTCGTCCACATTCTACGAATGACGCAAAAAGGGCCCCATTCAGGTTGTAATTGAATGGAAGTAGTGCCTGCAATCACAACAATTTTACTTGGGTTAGATAGATAAGGGAGCATGACTTTTAAAACTTCCATGGGGCCAGTAAATGTACTCTGAAAGACTTCTAACCAAATTTTCTCATCCGGTATCACAGTTTTTCCCTCAAAATGCGGCCTGGGGGTAATCAAAACCACCCCTGCAATAAGTGCATCCGTTTGCTTTAAATAATCATTAAAATTCTCTTTGGAGGCATTGTCAACGAAGTCAAGAGTGCAGACTTCATAATGACCTGAATTTGCACTTTTCAGTTCTTCTTGGAGCTGTTTTAATTTATTAAAATTTCTTCCAGTCAAAATCAAATCATAGTCAGAAGCGAGCAATCTAGCTGCAGCCCCACCCAATTCACCAGAGGCGCCTGTGACGATTATGGTTTTGCGATTTGCAAAGCAAGCGACATGAAAAAACCAGAGTATAAAAAAGATATAAAGACATTTTATTGCTTTTGTATTCGCTTTCATAGAATCATTCAATGCTGACGCATTCTATAGAGGAAATTTATTTTCCGCCATAAATTTGGGTGATTTAGGGCTGATAGGAGTCTCAGGAATTTCCTCGGATGTCAAAGAAGGTTTTCCTTTTGGCTTTGACCAAAATTCGGATATACAATAAGCTGCCAATAAAAGAGTTTACATAAAGAAAAGTCGAAGTTAACCCAAAACACTGGTGATTTCCAATGAGAGGCATACATTCAAGATTGCTTAATACAATCGGTTTTCTATCACTCACATTAATGACAATTCGAGAGGCGGAAGCACTTACCAATATTCCGAATGGTGCTACAGTGACAGCCCCCCCGCAGGCTGATGATGCAATGAACTTTCAACCCCCCGCCCCCGGAGGCACCTTCGTTATTCAAGCAGGTGTAACATTTAACGGCGCTATAACAACAACAAATCCAGGCGTACCCACGGGAACACTAGTGCTTAATAATGCTAGCCAATTAAATGGAGCTGTTGGGAACCTCTCGAATCCATTATTACAGGTTAATCTCAATGGCAATGCAACTATCGTTGGCGCCACATCAGCAGCTACTTTTAATCTTGGGCAGAATACATTAACTAACACAGGCGCTTTAAATCTTCCCTCAGGTATAATTCTTAACACCAGAGTCGTTACTAATGCACTCTTTGGCAATATCGCCATTGGCGGTGCAACTGACTCGATTGCAGGACCTTCTATTACGGTTAATGTGGATGCAAGCGGAGTCATAGCCTTAACGCCCGGCGCTCCTTTATTTGTTATCAGTGCTGGAGCAGGTACAAGTGCACTGCCCGTCACTGTTACGAGCAACAATGTTCTCTACAGCTTTATCGGGAACAACTTGAATGGTAATGTGACCATCATACCAACCCTAAATCCTGCACTACCTATTCCTCCTGGAGTTGGATCGATAATTGCTGATCTTCTTACCATCGCAGCTAACAACCCAGGCAGTGATATCGCTACCGTTGTAGCCGCTCTTTCGGCTTTGCCCAATGCAGCAGCAATAGCAGCCGCACTCTTACAGTTTAACCCCATAGTAGACAACGCACTACCACGCATGAGCTTTGAAGCGGCACAACAGTTTCAGCAGCTTTGGGCGTTACATATGACTAACGGACGTTGCATTTACGCACAGGAGTGTGATGAGTGCTGCGACATCCCATGCTGTACAGACGCCGACTGTGATTGCGATTCTGTTTGCAATTATTGGGAAGTCTGGGCGGATGGTTTTGGGTTTTGGGGCCACCAACAGAAGCATCATGGCTTCAATAACTATAGTTCAGACCTTTATGGTGGAATGGTAGGCTTTCAGGGACCTATTACGCAGGAGTTAAGCGCGGGTCTCGGCGGCGGATATGCGCATACCAAAGTGGATCGGCCCCGTCACAATGATTCAACGATCAATACGTATAATGGAACAATCTACTTATCTTATAACCCAACCTATTGGTATTTGGATGCTGTATTTTCATTCGATTACAATAAATATGAAGATGAAAGGCATATTAAGTTTCCAGGTATAGACCGTAAGGCAAGGGCTGATTATGGTGGCCAGCAGTACACAGGTCTTCTTGCTGCCGGCTATCGCTTCTATAGTTGGTGTTATATTTTCACGCCGCTTGCTTCTCTACAATATTCTCACTTGAATGTAAATAGATACCATGAACATGGCGCTGGAGATCTTAACTTACATGTAAACAATCAACATTACAATTTCTTAGAGTCAAGCTTGGGAGTGAAAGTTGCGCGTCCGATACAGACCCGAAGTGGTGTTTTCGTTCCTGAAGTTCACGCCTTGTGGCTCCATGATTTCTTTTCCAATTCGATGGACCTCAGTACCACCTTTTCTGGAGTGGCTGCGCAAACCGGATCATTTAAAACAAAAGGGCCTGGTTTTCCCCGAAATCTGGGAGATGTAGGCGTTGGCATCACATATATCTCTTGCTGCGGCCTAGGAGTTGAGGCTGTCTATAACTATCAATTTGGCAAAAAATGGCATGCAAACGAAGCTTTCGTTCAAATTTCTCAACGATTCTAATCTAATGGAACAGGGATTTTCTTCTAGAGAAAATCCCTATCTATAAATGGGCGCGCAACTGTTGAAGCCCTGCATCAAATAGGAATGACAGCAATACAGGAAATTTCCACTCTGTTTACCATATTCACTCCTACGGTTTGACGGACTGGAAAGAAACCATTTGGAAACCGTTTGCCATAGATCTTCGCCATTCCTGCAAAATCGCTTTCCGGATCTTTTAAAAACACATCCATTCTCACGACATATTGCCAATCACTCCCCGCCTCTTTTAAAACTGCTTCAATATTATTCATTGTGCGATCCACAGCACTTTCAATTGTTTCCTCTTCTTCTTGATAGGTGATTGGGTTTAAAGCAACTTGACCAGATATAAAAACCATATCTGAAATCTCTGTCATCTTCACTTTTATGCCTTGCGACATATTAAGACTTTCGAGATGAGGGGCTGGATTTTCAACATCATAAACAGATGGAGCATCCTTTGTAGTTATTTTTGTTAATGGATTTTCAGCATTAATACTTGCTGTAATAAATAAAAATAAGAAGAATAAAACTTTTTTCATATTAATTTATTGGTTTTATTATATAATTATACGATGTTTTATCAAAAAAGTCGACGTATATTAATTTTTTTAAAACTAATTAAACACGAGGAGATTTGACTAAAACCCCATTTAAAAGAAGTAACAAAAAAGCAATGGGAAAAAATAAAATGGCCCAGAAATAAAGCCAAAATCGCTCGCCTCTATATTCCCATTTCTTTATCCCAGCCTGCGAAACTAATTCAAGTTGAGATAAGAGGACAAGTCCAATCGGGAAAAAGAGAATTAACCAAAAAATGAGCCAGAATTTAGAATGAGGATATTTTAACCGAGCTTCTTCCACCACTTTTTCTCCATCTTTTCCATTTTGATCAGCACTCCTTTTTTTACCATCGATCTTAAATAAAAACCAATTTGTTCTTGCTATTCTTCGCAAAAATGCTTACAACTTAAGCGATTAGCATTTTTATGATCTCCTTTTTGGAAAAAAGAAATTCGCAAAAGATTCCGGCTCGTCTAGTTTTATCAAGTGGCGAAGTCTACGAAGGCTTTTCTTTCGCCTGGCAAAAAGATTCTTATTTCGGAGAAGTCGTTTTTACAACAGGAATGGTCGGATATGTCGAGTCTTTAACCGACCCTTCTTATAAAGGGCAATTACTCACTTTTACATTTCCTCTCATCGGTAACTATGGTGTCCCGAAAAAAGAATTCTGGGAATCAGAAAAAATCCAAGCATCCGGAGTAGTCATTGATTGCTTAAGTCCAATCTATGAGCATTATGCTGCAGAACAATCTTTTCGTGCGTGGCTAGAAGCGCAAAAAGTGCCTTTGATCTTTGGGGTCGACACAAGAGCTTTGACGAAAACTCTTCGAAAAGGAGCATCAATGGGCGCAATTGTTCAAGGCAAAACTCTGCCTACAGCGTTCATCGATCCTAATCAAAGTCATCTTGTTGCAGAGGTGAGTACAAGACAGATCAAAGAATATGGAAAGGGAAAGAAAAAAATCATCGCAGTTGATTGTGGGATCAAAGAAAACATTCTTCGCTCTTTGTTACAATTCCCCGTTACAATCAAACGAGTCCCTTTTGATTATGACTATTCACAAGAAGAGTATGATGGTTTATTCATCTCCAATGGACCAGGTGATCCGGCGATGTGCAAAGAGACAATTGCCATTTTGAAAAAAGCCCTTTTTTCTAAAAAGCCCATTTTTGGCATTTGCTTAGGAACGCAGCTGATCGCACTCAGCACAGGTGCAAAAACCTATAAACTCCCCTTTGGCCATCGAGGACAAAACCAGCCCTGTCAAAGCACAGATGGCAAATGCTATCTCACCTCACAAAATCACGGCTATGCAATTGTAGAAGAGTCCTTGCCAAGAGATTGGAGCGTCTCTTTCCGCAATCTAAATGATTTGTCAATTGAAGGAATTCAACATAAAACGCGTCCTATTTTTGCTGTTCAATTTCATCCAGAGGCAGCTCCTGGACCTCTTGATACCAGTTTTTTATTTCAACAATTCTATGAGATGCTTTAATGACTAGATTCAAAGGAAAAAGTGTCCTGATCTTAGGATCCGGCGGACTGCGGATCGGGCAAGCAGGCGAATTTGATTATTCGGGAACGCAAGCAATTAAAGCGCTGAAAGAAGAAAAAATTCGGACCATCCTCATCAATCCTAATATTGCAACGGTTCAAACCGACCACAAAATGGCAGATGAAGTTTATCTTCTGCCACTAAAAACTGATATTGTGACAAAAATTATTCAGCAAGAAAAACCCGACGGAATTTTATTGGGATTTGGAGGTCAAACAGCACTTAATTTAGGCCTTGCCTTAGGAAAACAAAACGTTTTTGAAAAAGAAAATGTCCAAGTTCTTGGCACTCCCCTCTCATCCATTCGATTGACGGAAGATAGGGAACTTTTCAAAAAAAGCCTTTTGTCAGTGGGGATTTTATCCCCCAAGAGCATTGCTGTATCGTCTGTTCAAGAAGCCCTTGCGGCCTCGACGGAAATTGGATTTCCCTTAATGATACGCTCTGGGTTTTCTCTTGGGGGCTTAGGTTCCGGCAAAATAAATAATGAGCAAGAACTGGAAACTAGAGCAAAAGAAGCGCTCAATGGTTCCCCTCAGCTTCTAATTGAAGAGTATTTATGCGGATGGAAGGAATTAGAATATGAAATCGTGCGGGATAGTGCCGGAAACAAACTTACCATCTGCAATATGGAAAATATGGATCCAATGGGTATCCATACTGGCGAGAGCATCGTCGTTGCGCCATCCCTGACTCTTTCTAATCGAGATTATCATGCTCTTAGAGAAATAGCGCTTCGCGCAGCGGAGCTTTTTAATATCGTTGGGGAATGCAATATTCAGTTTGCCTTCAACCCTAAAAATGGGGACTATCGCGTCATTGAAATGAATGCAAGGCTTTCTCGATCTTCTGCCTTAGCCTCCAAAGCCACCGGTTATCCGCTCGCCTTCGTAGCTGCCAAATTAGCACTCGGATTAAAGCTCTGTGAAATTAAAAATACTGTCACTAAAAAAACAGTCGCTTTTTTTGAGCCCGCTCTTGATTACGTTGTCGTGAAAATCCCTCGCTGGGATACTCAAAAACTCCGCTTTGCCGATAGACACATTGGGACAGAAATGAAAAGTGTTGGCGAGGTGATGGCTATCGGACGAAGCTTTCCGGAAGCTTTGCAAAAAGCAGTCCGCATGTTAAACATTGGTGCAAGTGGTCTAACAGACTATCCCTATCCCATAGAAAATCCCGAAAGTGAGATCGCCCACGCAACGGACAGGCGTTTATTTGCTTTGTATCAATTTTTCTATGAGAAGGGCAAACTCGAAACTGCCTTTCAGCTCTCTCATATTTCTCCTTGGTTTCTCGCCTTTGTCGAAGACATTGCAAAAATGGCGCTTCTTCTCAAAAAGAAAGATCTCACTCCTGAGCTTTTAAAAGAGGCCAAACAAAAAGGCTTTTCAGATCTTGCGATTGCAAAATTGAAAAAAATAAGTGAAGAAAAAGTGAGAACTCTAAGAAAAAAGCAAAACATTATACCTTGGATCAAACAAATTGATACTCTGGCTGGAGAATTTGATGCTGAGACCAATTATCTTTATCTGACCTATCATGGACAATCTCACGACATCATGCCCTCTTCGAAAAAATCTGTTATTGTCATTGGATCCGGCCCCTATTCGATCGGATCTTCTGTGGAATTTGATTGGTGCGCAGTAAACACATGCCGCACTTTACGCAGAGAGCAGATAGAAACAATTTTGATTAATTCTAATCCAGAGACCGTTTCTACTGATTACGATGAATCAGATCGTCTTTATTTTGAAGAGCTCACACTTGAAAGAATTCGTGATATTGCTGATTTTGAAAATCTCCCCTCGATGATTATCTCTGTGGGAGGGCAAATTGCCAATAATCTCTCGAATTCTTTAGCCTCTTATGGCTACTCGCTTCTTGGCACATCAGCAAAATCCATTGATCAAGCTGAAAATCGACAAAAATTTTCTTCCCTCTTAAATAAACTACAAATTCATCAACCCCCATGGGAAAAAGTAAACACTCTTTCCAATGTGAAACAATTTGCAGCTAAAAAAGGGTTTCCGCTGATTATTCGCCCCTCTTATGTCCTTTCCGGCGCTGCCATGAATATTGTCCATTCTGAGGAAGAGCTTGAACAGTTTTTAAATGAAGCGATACAAATTTCTCCTGATCATCCAGTGGTGATGTCCCAATTTATTAGCGATGCCAAAGAGCTAGAAATTGATGGGATTGCACAAAATGGAGAAATCATTATCGAGGCCATGACCGAACATATTGAAAATGCCGGCGTCCATTCAGGAGATGCTACTCTTGTGCTTCCGCCGCAACGTCTTACTCTTGAAACGATTCGAAGGACAAAACAGATCACAAAAAAAATTGTAAAAGCCTTAGAAATCACGGGACCCTTTAATATTCAATTCATTGCAAAAAACAATCACATTCAAGTGATCGAATGCAACGTTCGCTCTTCACGCTCTTTTCCTTTTGTTTCAAAAGTGACAGGCCATAATTTTATAGATATAGCCACTCGCGTCATGTTGAATCAGTACCAAAAAGAGGCCTTTGAGACTTTAGAATTAAATTACGTGGGCGTGAAAAGCCCACAATTTTCATACAATCAGCTAAAAGGTTCAGATCCAGTAGCCCATGTTGAAATGGCATCGACAGGAGAGGTTGCCTGTCTTGGAAATGATCTTTTAGAGGCTTTTTTTCTCTCTTGGATGTCAACTGAACAATCCATTAAAGGAAAAAAAATCTTTGTTAGCATTGGCGATGATAAGAAAGTCAAATTTCTCGATGCTTTAAGAAGTTTAGAAGAAAAAGGATGGGACATTTACGCCACCAAAGGAACACAAGCGTTTTTGTCAAATCATGGGATTGCTTCTCGCTGTGTTTATAAAACAAGCGAAAAATTAGAGCCCAATGTACGTACACTTCTTAGCAATCGCTCTGTTCACTTAATTATTAATATTCCCAAAACAAGCAAAGCCAACGACGACCCTGATGGATTCACCATTCGCCGCTTGAGCATCGATCATCGTATTCCTTTAATTACCAATACCCAGCTTGCATTAGTTCTGTTGCAATGTTTAGTGGAAGTCAATGTAAAAAAAGTTCCCTTATTGCCCTTAAGAAAATATAGAGCATACTTATGAAAAACCTTATTTCTATTCAAGATTTGGACAAAAACGAATTGCTGCAGATTTTGAAGCTATCCGAAAAAATGAAAAAAGATCCGATAAAATCTCTTTTGAAAGGAGAGATCATGGGAAGCTGCTTTTACGAATCTTCAACGCGCACGCGTCTTTCATTTGAAACTGCCATGTTAAAATTGGGAGGCAAAGTCATTGGATTTTCTAATTCTTCTGAAACGTCAACGACCAAAGGGGAATCGCTCCATGACACAATGAAAATGATGGAGTCCTATGCTGATGTGATTGTTCTACGCCACCCCTCTGATGGCGCCGCACGTTTTGCAGCTCAAATTGTCAAAAAACCGGTCATCAATGCAGGCGACGGCACCAATCAGCATCCGACCCAAACACTTCTTGATCTTTTTACCATTCAGCAGTGCCAAGGAAAATTAAAAGGGCTCCATGTCGTTTTTGTAGGGGATTTAAAAAATGGAAGAACGGTCCATTCTTTAAGTTTAGCTTGCGCACTCTTTGATATGCGCCTTTATTTCGTTTCCAGTGAATCATTACGATTGCCAGAGGAGATTTGTCATGAACTTCAAAAGAGGACCGTGCGCTTTTCCTTTCATCAAAACATTGAAGAAGTGATTGGAAAAGCAGACATTTTATACATGACACGCCTTCAAAAAGAGCGCTTTTCTGATCAGTCTACAGCCCCTAAAAATCACTTAATTTTACAAAAATCGATGCTCTCAGAGGCGAAGAAAAACCTCAAAATACTGCATCCTCTGCCTCGCGTTGATGAGATCGCAAAAGAGGTGGATCAAACTCCTTTTGCCCATTATTTTAACCAGGCAGAAAACGCCATTGTTGTTCGCCAAGCAATTTTAATGTATTGTCTAGGTACTTAAAGGAAACTAGGATAGGTTCATGGAAAAAGTAAAAACCGTTGCAGCCATCAAAGATGGAACAGTGATTGATCATATTCCCTCTGGACAGGCGCTTAAAATTCTGCAGCTTCTTCGATTATCCCATTCGCAATGTAAAATAACAGTAGGACTGCGCCTTAAAAGTTTATCAATGAATTTCAAAGATCTTATCAAAATCGAAAATCGGTTTCTCAATGAAAAAGAGATCTATGATGTGGCTGTTTTTACTCCTGATGCTACGATCAACATTATCCAAAACTATAAAGTCTCTTCAAAAATCAAGGCAAAGCTTGCTCCTCAAATTGAAAATATTCTCATTTGCCCCAATGCACGTTGCATTACCAACTCCGAATCCATAGACACGCTTTTCTTTATTGAAGAATTTCACAAAAACATCTATTTACGCTGCTTTTTTTGTGAAAAAAAATTTCAAAGAGATGAAGTCCGCGAGTATCGCTTATGATATATTTGAAAAAAGTACAAACTCTTCAAGGTGATAGTGTCGACATTGAATTGTCCTCTAACTCAGAGATCACAATCGATGCGAAGGGGCTTCTATTACTTCCTGCACTCATTGATCCCCATGTTCACCTTCGCACCCCTGGCCTTGAATACAAAGAAGATTGGAAAACAGCTGCAAAAGCCGCCATTTATGGAGGGATCACAACTGTTTTTGATATGCCCAACACCATTCCTGCCACCATTTCATACAAACGCCTTTTAGAAAAAAAACAGCTCATTGAAGAGCAGCTTTCAAGCGTGAATATTCCCCTCCGTTTTGGTCTTTATCTAGGGGCTGATAAAAACCATTTTCACGAAATTGCTGCTTGTAAAGATCTCATCATTGGTTTGAAGCTTTTTATGGGCTCATCGACAGGCGATCTTCTAATAGATGATGAAAGTCACTTACATGCCATTTTTAGTCTAGCAGCATCACATGATCTTCTCTTAGCGGTGCATGCAGAAGATGAAACGCTGATGCGTGAGCGAAAAAAACTTTTTCCAAACGCAGATCCTTGCAATCACTCGATTATTCGCAATGAAGAAGTAGCCCTGCGAGCAACACAAAAAGCTCTAGAGCTTGCAAAAATCTACAAGACAAGACTTTATCTTTTACACATTGGAACAAAAGCCGAACTTGAAGCCATTCGAAGGGCTAAAGAATCTGGTGTTAAAGTTTTTGCCGAAACAACCCCCCATCACCTTTTTTTAACCATTGATTCTTACAAAACTCACGGAACAAAAGTTCAAATGAATCCGCCGATTCGCTCCCAAGAAAATGTAGATGCTCTTTGGGAAGCCATTAAAACGGGAGTGATAGACACTATTGGTTCCGACCATGCTCCACATACTTTAGAAGAAAAAAATCGCCCCTATGGAGAGGCGCCTTCAGGCATTCCCGGATTAGAGACCACCCTTCCCCTTCTTTTAAATGCCCACAACGAAGGTAAACTCTCTTTATCTACAATTGTTCGATTGATGCGTGAAAAACCATTAGAAATTTTTCGCCAACCTGCTAATGACGACTATATTTTAGTCGATCTGCATAAAACAAAGATAATAGAGCCAAAACTTTTGAAGACAAAATGTGGCTGGAGTCCTTATGAGGGCCGGCAGCTAAAAGGCTGGCCCGTAATCACCATTTTGAGAGGTCAAATATATGAACTGGTTTCCGAAGAGGCCCCCGTTATATGACATTAAAAAAACCTATTTAGAAAATGCTACTCTAGGTCCTTTTTTTGAAGGAGAGTTGCCTGAGCGAATCTATCTGCCAGAAAAAGAGTGGATCGATTTTCTAGGTTTTAAAATTGCTTCTCCCATTGGGGTTCCAGCTGGCCCCTTACTCAATGCGAGATGGATCCAACTTGCCTCTTCTTTACAATTTGATGTACTGACCTATAAAACCATTCGCAGCTTTGAATTTTCTGGACATCCCTTGCCCAATATGATCTATGTCGACACCTTTGGGATGATCACTGATGAGCACATGCCCCAATTTTGCCAAGAGATTGGTGAGCCCGCCCCTAACATTGAAGAATTAGCCGTCACCAACTCCTTTGGAATGCCATCTAGAGCTCCTGACTATCTTCTTAAAGATATTCCGGCTGCAAAGAGCGCTTTGCAAAAAGGGCAAGTGCTCATTGTATCCGTCACAGGAACCGTCCGTTCAGAGTGCACTTTTTTAGAAGACTTTGTTTTAGCTGCGCGCCTTGCAAAAGAAGCTGGTGCAGATCTTATTGAAGCCAACTTTTCTTGTCCAAATATTGGGAAAAAAGAGGGCCTTTTATATACATCCCCTGACGTTGTCAAAGCAATCAGTTCAGCCCTTGTACAGGCCATTCATCCCATTCCACTCATCTTAAAAGTGGGAAGACTTCCAACATTTGACCAAATGCGTGAAATGATGATCACTGCCGCTAGATCTGGTGTGAAAGCCATTGCGGGCATCAATACAGTGAGCATGCAAGTGCGCACAAAAGAAGGACTCCCCGCTCTTGGGCCCACTCGCTTGACTGGCGGAATTTGTGGGGGGCCTATTCGGCAGCAAGGACTACAATTTGTCAAGGACGCCCATCAAATTAGAACCCAAGAAAAACTCGATCTAAAAGTCATTGGTTGTGGAGGCATCACACTTGCTGAGCATTTCGATCAATATTTGCAAGCAGGCGCTGACCTTGCCACAGCAGCTACTGGGATGATGTGGGACCCTTATCTTGCAAATCGATATCATAAAACGAAAACAAGTGATAAAATCTCAAGCCTTATTTAAATGGATCAAAGTCATATGCACTCAACCGAACAACTATTTGCGATTCAAAATGAGATTTACAACAAAATCCAGCTCGCAGAACCTAAATTAATTCAGATTAAAGAAAAAGCAGTTCCACTGATGGAAAAGTGGCAAGAATTCCTCGAAATTATTTTGCCCATTCAGTTGGGCGTGATCAAAAACCACAATTTTGAAGCTAATCAGTTAGGACTATCAAAATTTAATGAAGAATATAGCCGCTGCTCATTGAATTCTACTCCGTTACGTGAACTGACTGCCCAGAAATGGCTCTTTATGTTTGATAAAGCTTTTGGCGTCACTGAATTCAAAGAGATTTCTTTGCAAGAGGCTCAGAACTTAGTCTCTGAAATCGTTACAGAGATGACCTCCGATTCATTTTTAGCGCAAATTGACAATCTGATAAATTCTCTTCACTCCGAGGCTTCTCTAATTGAGAAAAGACAGGCTGTTTTGACACTTTTGTTACCTTTGCATATGTCTGTAATGGCAAGGCATGGATTTGCTGGTGAAACGGGCTACATTCAAGCTCAAAGGGCCATTATGGACTACTACCATGATCCATTAATTGCTCAAAAGACAGTGTATGCTCAAACCATCGTTTTCAAACGCGCTCAATTAATTTAATTGCGTTTCTGGATTTTCGGATTCGTTTGAATGTGCGAGTCGGTTTTGGTACATTTTCCATCTTTCCCATCTTTTCCATTTTTCAGAAGACCATGCCCTCCTTTACCTCCTGCTCCCCCAGAGTCTTGCCCGTGTCCTCCCCTTCCTCCTTTACCTCCAAAACCAAACAAACTACCGCCACCCTCACCACCGTTTCCTCCACTTCCAGCATATGCAACTGTCATTGACAAAAAAAGAACTAAAAAAAAGTAGATCTTTTTCATTTCATTATCCCTTGATTTTGACAACCAATTCATTCCACCCGCTGCCGCCTCTACTTTTTTCATCCTTTTCACGGGTGAAAATAAGATCGCTCATCTCTGCGACCACCAGTTCGGCGGTAGTATAAACTAAGTTTCCAGAGAGCATATGCCCGCCGAGCATTTGGCCTTTTTCGTCTGAAACACTCACATGCAGATGATGGCTTGTGTCATTAAAAGTGCCAACGAGTGAAACAATTTCAAAATGGCCCTCTTGAGTAGTTCCCGTAGGTTGATTGGCATATCTTAAATTAAGATGCGAAAAGCTCCCAACAACCGATAAAATTGCCCCAGCTTTGATTTGCTTCTGACCGGCCCAAAGCACCAGTTCTTTGATAAAATCTTGTCCTGGCCTTAGCCGGAATACATGGACTGTCATTTTTGAAGGAAATGAATGAGTTGCTGCGGACATTTCCATATATTAGCATGGATTGGACTTACGAAAAGAGAAAAAAACATATGAAAACTTGACGGCTTAAGCGATGGGAGATATGTTTCGGTTATGTCCAAGCTTTTGAAATTCCCGCGTATTGTAATTTTACAATTGCTCGCTTCTTTTGCAACTGTTGCAGCGATTCTTTTCACACCTGCATTACCAGAAGTTTCAAAAGCCTTTCAACTCTCTGCGAGCCAAAATCAGTGGCCCATTACGATTTATCTTTTTGGCTTCTCATTCGGTCCTTTGCTCTATGGCCCGCTGGCCAATAGAATAGGAAGGAAAAAGGCCCTTCTTTTTGGTCTTGCTTTAGCAATACTCGGAAGTTTGCTTGCTTTTTTTGCCTCTTCCTTTCTCTTCTTCTGTGTTGGACGCTTTATTCAAGCCTTAGGAGCTGTATCGGGACTTAAGATTGTGTTCACCATGGTTAGCGATTTGCATGAAGGGCGCGCTGCTGCCAAAGTGCTCTCTATTTTGCTACTTGGATTTTCGGTTGCTCCAGGATTGGGCCTCGCGCTTGGAGGTTGGCTTACAGAAGCTTTCGGATGGAAAAGCTGCTTTAGTTTTTTAGCTCTTTATTCTGCACTCCTTTTTGTTGGTACATTTACTCTCCCAGAAACCGCAAAAAAAATGGATGCTTCATCTCTTCGGTTAGGTCGTATTCTTTCTGGATATTGTCAACAGTTCAAATGTACTCCTTTGCTGCTCTTCGCAGCATTAATGGGGCTTTCAGTGACCATGAACTACATTTTTGCTACGGAGGCTCCCTATGTTGGACTCAATATTATGGGGCTTTCTCCTGGACAATATGGATTATTCGGTCCGATATTGTCAGTGGGAATGCTCATGGGATTATGGATAAGCTACTACATTGCTGGGCGAGTGAGCCCTAAGATAGAAATTGTCTCTGGGATCTTTGCTTGTTTAGCAGGGGCCTTCTTGATGACAATTTTTTTTATTGCCCATTGGTTTGTAGGTTGGAGTCTCTTCTTGCCTCAAGCATTAATTCAAATGGGCGTTGGGCTGATATGGGTCTTCGCTCCGGCACAAAGTTTGTCGCGCGTTGCAGACAAATCGAACGCATCAGCTGTCACTCAATTCCTAAGCATGGGTTGTGCAACAGCAGTGACGCTGCTTGTTGGTGCTTTTCTGCCTAAAGAACTCTTTACAATGCCTATCGTGTTTGGCGCTCTCAGCTTGATTATGTTTGTCATCTGGCTCTCTTTGCTCGGCCGCCTAAAAAAAGATTAA
>DATIJP010000064.1:0-73296 GCA_035478495.1 Rhabdochlamydiaceae bacterium | reverse complement strand
TCGCTTTTCGCGCCTTTTTTTTCAGATTTCGAGCCCGGTTCTTGGCCTACTTAATTTAAGTATGTCCTGCGAACCGGCCTCAAAATCTGACTAAAAAATGCATCAAAAATCAAATATTAAGAATATTGGGATAGGTTCAAGTCATTAATAATAAATAGTTTAAATATATTAATTATATATTGTTTTTTAATTAAATTTATATTATAATTATTAATATATACATTAAATAGGTAATTAAAAATGCAAAGCCTCAGGCTAGAAGACAATAGCAATCTTAATAACACTAAAGATGTTGCGCCTCTTCCTGCACAATCTGCGCCAATGTTCGAATTGAATGGGAAGGTGCAAACTATATTTTCAAGGGTCATACATAAAAGAGCTCAATGGCAAGAACGCGCGTCAGAGAAAGGTTCTATGTCATTTGTTCATATAAGTTCATCTGGATCTAAAACTCGACTAGCTGGTCCAATGTCTGCTCAAGCAGATTCTCTGTTAGAATTGACGATAGATATGAAATATCTCATCCTGCAAGTTCAGGGAATTGCTGATCCTAGTCGAGTTGACGACTTTCAAATTCACTTAGAAGATCATACTTGCACATACACGCACCCAGATACTAAGAAAAAATTGATTTTTCAATTGCACGACATACAAAATCCGCATGTACAAGAGCTTACAAAAATTTATTTCGATGCAGCTAGGCCAATTTTTGTGCAGCGCTATCATTTTGATCGTACAGGCAGCCCTATCAATGGGAGAAAAAAATTACCGCCGAATCCTGGAATTTTAAAGGTTGCGGACCGCTTTATTGATGTCAATAAAAAGGGATTTGATAGTTCAACACGATTAGTTGCTCATTATATTGCTGCTACTGATCCTGATCTAGCTCATGGTGGTACTATAAGACGCCAGATATTGGGACGTTTTACTTTTAGTTATTTAATGCATAAAGGATTAGTTGAAAGGCTGACTCACAAAATCAGAGATAAAGAGAGAGACTTAGAAGCTCTTCCGAAGACTCGAGCAGCACAAAACGACAAAAACAAACTCACAGAGCAATTAGGGCAGTTAATGGCGATGAAAACTGAACTGGAAGAAATGGACTATTTTGCTCCCTCTCTTGTATTAAGTAATTTTCCTGATGTTTCTCCTGCACAAGGTGAAGATATTGACCAAATGGAATTGACGCTTGATAAGAAAATCAAGAAAAGCAAAGCGCACGTAGAAGAGAGATTAAGATATAATTTTGAATTTGCAAAAGCCGAAAAAGATCAACAGCAAGTGGCCTATGAAGAGCACTATATACGTAATAATTGCCTTGGACTGTTTAATCTACATCCCCACACTCTACTACCACATACTCGTCAGCATTCGATGAGAGATCCATCTCAGCATTCAATTGAAAATATCTTTGTGAGTGATGCGCTTACTTATGATCCTAATGTCTATAAAGGTCAAGGTTTCAAAGAGTACTACAAGGACCGTCTTACAGGGGACAATAACCTAAAAGCAGAGATGTATGCTCTGATTGAAGGCGCAGCTGGTGCCGTTACAGCAGCAATGCAGCGCGCACCTCGGCCAGAGTTAAATAGTATTGCTGTTGTGCCGTATCCCCAAGATGATTTACAAGCCTATTCAGCTGGAAGAAACCAAGCAATTAAAAAAATCAAAGATTATTTAGCGGAAATCGAACAGCCAGCCCTAGCGCCTTAAGAGATTGTTCCTAAACTTTCTTTAAGATTGGCGATGTGCCTTTCGTAATACAGTCTTTTTCAACGATGACCTCTTTAATGGAAGGGTTGGAAGGGACATCATACATTGTTTCGAGCAAAAGACCTTCTACAATCATTCTTAACGCCCTTGCGCCAGTCCCTGTTTCTTTGGCCCTTTCCGCAATCGCGCGCAAAGCATCATCTGTAAAATGGAGCTTTACCTTTTCTTCAGTAAAGAGCTGGACATATTGTTTAATGATCGCATTTTTCGGCTCGACTAATATATTCACAAGATCTTCCACCGTAAGCTCATTGCAATTCGCAATGCTATTGAATCTGCCGATAAATTCTGGGATCATTCCAAATTCGACTAAATCTTCAGGTTCTACTTTTGAAAGGAGATAGTTGGTCTCTTGTAGATCGATACTTGTCGCCTGAGCAAGATCAAATCCTATTGTGCTTTTACCAAGCCGCTTGGCGACAATGCGATCAAGATTGACAAAAGCGCCGCCCACAATAAAGAGGATATTTTGAGTATTGACCTTGATATATTCTTGATTAGGGTGTTTTCTCCCCCCTTTTGGAGGCACATTAGCGATTGTCCCTTCGACGATCTTCAAAAGGGCCTGCTGTACTCCTTCTCCCGATACATCTCGTGTAATAGAGACGTTACCGGTTGATTTTCGGATCTTATCGATCTCATCGACGTAAATGATGCCCATTTCGGCTCTTGCAATGTCATAATCTGCGGCCTGGACAAGCCGTAAGATGATGTTTTCTACGTCCTCGCCTACATAGCCTGCCTCTGTTAAAGTGGTCGCATCAGCGATAGCAAAGGGAACGTCGATGGTCTGGGCTAAGGTCCTAGCAAGGAGCGTTTTTCCTGATCCTGTAGGCCCTAGAAGCATGACATTTGACTTGCCATACTCTACCTCTCCCTGTTCTTTTTGGAGGGATCTAATCCGTTTATAGTGGTTATAAACTGCAACGCAAATGGTCTTTTTGGCCTTTTCTTGGCCGATGACATATTGATCAAGCGCCTCTTTGAGCTCTTTGGGCTTTAAAACTTTGAGCTCATGATGGACCGGCTTTTTATCAATGATGTCCACGCAGAGATGGACGCACTTATCGCAAATATAGCAGTCTGGTCCTGAGATGAGCTTTTCGACATCTTCTTCAGTGCGGCCGCAAAAGGAGCAGGCAGGGACTTGTTTATCTTTTTTACTCATGATTTAAGCGACTTTTACTTCAAGCGGCGCCTTTGACGCTACTTTATCGATAATACCATAACGAATCGCTTCAAGTGGATCCATATAAAAATCCCTTTCAGAATCTTCCATGATTTTTGCGACTGGTTGCCCTGATTTTTCAGACATGATTTGGGCACAGATGCGCTTTAGCTCTAATAGCTCTTTAGCTTGAAGCTCGATATCTTTGGAAGTTCCCATCAGGCCTCCGGTAGGCTGATGGATCATAATCCGGCTATTTGGAAGGGCAAATCTTTTCCCTTTAGTTCCAGCCATTAAAATGAGAGCTCCCATAGAGGCCGCCATGCCTAGGCAGTAGGTGTTGATCTCATAGCTCATGAACTGCATCGTGTCGTAGATCGCAAGGCCTGAGGTGATATAGCCGCCGGGGGAATTGATATAGACATTGATATCTTTTTTAGGGTCTTCTGCGCGCAAGAAAAGAAGTTGAGCAATCACTGTATTGGCGACAGCATCATTAATTTCGGTGCCGATAAAAACAATGCGGTCTTTTAGGAGACGAGAATAGATGTCCATGGCGCGCTCGCCACGGCCTGTGTCTTCAATAATATAGGGGATTGTATAGCCCATAGTCCTCTCGGTTTTTTATCATTTCGGTATAAGCGTATTGTGTCCAGATTCCTGATATTTGTTCAAGAAACAACTGTCTCAGACTTTTTACCTGACTTTTTAACAGGCTCTTGTGCATGTTGCAGGATCCAATCTTCTGCTTTTTCTAAAATCACGCGTGAGTAAGCTTCAGCCTGTTTCACATCAGGTTCATTCGGATCATGCATTTGCGCCCCTGGTTTTAAAATCGCTTCTAATGGATCGGTGATCGGTGCTGGGACATCTTTAACAGTAATATTGATGTTGGCGTCTTGGATGATTTTGCGGCAGAGATAGAAAATTCGCACTGCTTTTTCAGCTTGCGACATCACAGAGGTGACAAAATTGCGGCGCTCTGACTCCGACATTGCATTCCAATTTTTTTGAAATTGTGGGTCCTTAGCAATTTGTTGCATGCGAAATTGCGTCTCGCGCTCGATGACGCTGCGAGGAAGGTCAAAAGGATAGGCGGTTAAGAGAAAATCAGTGACCTGTTCTCTTTGTTTTTCATGCACATGTTCATCCGCTTGTTTATTGAGAAGTTCGGTCACGCGCTGGCGCATCTGATCGATGCTTTCGACCCCCATCTGTTTAGCAAATTGTTCATCAAGCGGAGGCAATGCAGCCTCTTCAATCGCTTTAATATAGATACGCACTTTTTTAGGTTTAAAAGCTTCTTTTTCTTCCGGTTTTAGATCGTCATCTGGAACACTTGTCCCTTCAACAGATTCTCCTGCTTTTTTGCCCAAAATCAATTCTTTCATCCATTTTGCCATCGAGCGGTCTGTCACTTCAAATCGAGTGTCGCTAAAGAGCTTTTGAGGAGGGGCCTCATCGATCACATCGACATCAAGAAGAACAAAATCACCTTCTTTAATAGGACGGTCTGTGATCAATGTCCATTTTGAAAAAAAGAGTTGGGTTTGCCGGATCGTTTCTTCCACTTTTTCATCATTCACTTCAGGTCTTTCGATGGCTTTTAGTTGGAATTTTTTAGGATCAACGGAGGGAATCACTGGAGTTGTTTCAAAGCTTAAGGTGAGTTTGGCGCTTTCCATAGAATGCTTATGCATTTTATAAGAAATCGTTGTATCGCGGCGCAAAAGAGGGATTTTTGCTAAGCGATCGCACTCTTTAAAGGCAGTATTGGCAATCAGGTCTTGCCATTTTTTATCGATTTCGCCGGGATGTCTTTTCATGACGACATCTTCAGGCGCTTTTCCTTTTCGGAAACCGGGGAAGGAGACCTCTTTTCCCACTGTTTTGACCGCTTGCGAATAGGTCTCTTTCAGAATGGCAGGGAAAACTTCGACTTCATATTCAACAATCGCTTGTGGTTTGCGATGCACAGTGAAATGCACCTGCTCATTTTGATGTTCGTTTTCTTTTTTTTCCGTTTCGGTCATGGGATCTCCTTAAAACATAGATAGCGGGCGATGAGGTTCGAACTCACGACCCTCACGTTGGCAACGTGATGCTCTACCGCTGAGCTACGCCCGCAAACGTAAAAAGCATACCGCATCACATGACTTTCCGTCATGTGCAAAAAAATGTTTTAGAAATTTTTTAAAAAATTAAAAGAAGACAAAACGTTGGGGCTAACTACGCCAAATCGATCTTCACTCAAAGCGCCGGGCAAAAAATTGGTTGCATAATTCAGAAAATAAGATTTTTTAACAGGATCCGCTTCGCTGACAGGATCGCTCCATTCTGTCGCGGTAGGATAAAGAGAAAAAAATGCAAAAAAGTCTTCTCGAATTTTCCTATCCTGCCGCTGCATTAGCAGCGATCCTGAAGCGCGAAGCGCGTATCCTGCTATATTTTTTCTTAGCTAAAATTTTTTTAAAAATTCTAAAAAACAAATCTCCTCACGGCAAAAAATTTTTTGTTGCGGGTTGTGCAAGAAATATGTAAAAGGTAATAGGAGCAGATGATTTCTACAATGGCTTAAAATAATATGCTAAATTTTCGTAAGCTTAGACAGGATTTTTCCCCCGCAATTCTTAAGGAAGGCCGCGACTACTTTGATAAACAAAAAGTGGTCTCGGCAAAACTTGTTCACTTAGATAGCAGGGTGATGCGCATTACTGGCCGGGTACTGGGCCAATATGACAATTATTATGAAAGTGAAATTGAAATTGATCGCGCAGAGTGCGAAACAATTGATTCGAACTGCGACTGTCCTTATAACTATGACTGCCATCATCTGGCAGCACTTCTTTTTCACCTGGAACAAAATTTAGACAAGATCCTTGTGACCTTTTCTAAAGAAACTGATCTCAAAGATTTAACGGAAACAGATGATCTTGACGCAGAAGAAAAGGAACAGCTTTTAGAAAAATTCAAAGAAGCTGAAAACAAAGAGGTCCAAAGACAAGAAGAAAATTATCAAAGACAGGTCCTTCAAGAATATCTATTATCATCGGAAGTACTCGCCGGTTCTCCTTTTTTCCGCATCGATGAAAAAAAAGAGATCGACCGCGCTGAATTTTCTCTGATTTTCTTGCTCGCTCCGAAAGAAGAAGGGGAAGTGAAAAATGCAGTGGAAATTCAGGTTGTCCTGCGCCTTCCTTATCGTTCAAAGCCTCTCACAGTTCCTAATATTAAAGCATTTTTTGAAGCGCTGCGCTATCAGGAACCGATCTTTATGGGCGGCAAGAAGTTTTGTTTTTCGCTCGATTCTTTTGATCAAAATCAAAAAGAGATCATGCGCCTTGTGATGGACTACGCCAAAGCGCAAGAAAATGCAACAAGCGAGCGAAGTTTGCGGATTGCTCATATTCGCCCTGAATTTTTTGGGATGATTTTGGCAAGGCAATATGAACTCGCCTCGCAGCAAATAGTAAAAGCAGGATTTGCTACTCAAGAAGATGAATTGCCGACATTGCCGGGTATCTACGAAGGCAATTTGGAAACCCCGCTGCGCTTTTCAACAACTCCCGCCCAATTCCGATTCCATTTAGAGCTTATTCCGCCTCCAACATCTAAAATTCTTTTAAATCCAAAGCTGATTATCGATGGAAAAGAGATGACCATTGAAGAGGTCAAACTCTTTGAATGCGCAAAACCCGGCCTTCTTTATCAAAATACTTATGTCCGCTTCCCTCAAACGATCACGCGCAACCATTTGCGCAATATCAAATCCATTCGCGACATGACCATACCAGAGCCATTATTTGGCGCCTTTGTGGAAAATGGTCTTCCAGAACTCCAAAAATATGCAGAGATCGCAAATCAAGAAGCGATTCAAAATTTTGTAACAGTTCCTTTTGTGAAAAATGTGGAAGCTGTGTGCGATCTTTCTTATTTGAATGGAGAACTTGAAGCCTCTGTCTATTTTAATTATCAAGGAAATAAGATCCCCGGATCAGCTAGTCATTTGACCTATGATCATGTGGCATCTTTTGTCACACCAAGAGGAATTTTGGCGCGGGCCTTAGTAGAAGAGCGAAAAATCCTCGAAGAATTATTTCAAGATTTTGCTTTTATTCCAGAATCCGGCGTTTATATCACAAAATCTGATAAGAAAATTGTAGAGTTCATGACAGATCTTGTGCCGCGCAATCAGGAGCTTGTCAAATTTAATTGTCCGCAAAATCTTTTAGATCAATTTATCTACGATCAGACCCAATTTAAACTGCATCTTTCACACACATCTAAAGTGGATGCCTACGAAATTACATTAAAAATCGAGGGGCCTCTAAAAGGGGTGAAATTAGACCAGCTTTGGGAATGTTTATCAGCTAAAAAAGCGTTTATTGAATTAGAAAATCCAAAGTCGAAAGGAAATAAAGAAGGGAATAAATTCCCAAAAATTTTGGTGCTAGATTTAGATCGGATTGGCGGAGTGGTCAAGGTATTTGATGAATTAGGGATCGCCACTTTAGAAGATAGCCAATTAGAGCGGCCCATTTGGAGTCTTGCGAATATCGATGCCAGACAATTTGAAGGGCTTCCTGTCAAATTTTCTATTTCAGACAAACTGATTGATATCCGTAAACAGATGCTCGGTGAAAAACAGCTCACATTTAGTCCACTTCCCAAAGACATTAAAACCAAACTTAGGAATTATCAAGAAGAAGGGGTGCGCTGGCTGGAACGGCTTAGATCGATGTATCTGGGCGGGATCCTTGCCGATGATATGGGCCTTGGTAAAACTGTCCAGGCCATTGTGGCGCTTTCACAGGTCAAACAGATAAAAAAGGCCACTTCACTCATTGTCTGCCCCACTTCACTCCTCTACAACTGGAAAGAAGAGTTTGCGAAATTTAATCCGAAACTTAAAGTCACTGTGATCGATGGTGTACCCAATCAACGGAAAAAAGTGATTGATAGTCTCAGTGAATATGATGCGGCGATCACTTCCTACACACTTCTGCAAAAAGACATAGAAAATTATAAAACATTTCCTTTCTGTTATGTCGTTCTAGATGAAGCGCAGCATATTAAAAATCGCGGGACGCGCAATGCACGCTGTGTCAAGATGGTGCGTGCAGAGTATCGATTGATCCTATCTGGAACGCCTATAGAAAATTCTTTAGATGAACTTTGGAGTCTTTTCGACTTCTTAATGCCGGGCTTTTTAAGCAGTTTTGACCGGTTTATTGAAAAATATATTCGCGTTTCAGGAGAGGAGCAGGCTAAAAATTTAGAGTACCTGCGTAAAAAAGTAGCTCCATTTATCTTGCGTAGAATGAAATCCGATGTCTTGCAAGATCTGCCGCCAGTTTCTGAAATTGTTTATCACTGCCAGCTTAGCGCGGCACAAAAAGAACTTTATAAATCTTATGCTGAATCGGCGCGCGATGAACTTGTAAAATTGGTCCAAAGAGATGGATTTGATAGGGTGCAGATCCATGTACTGGCCACATTGACCCGTTTAAAACAGATCTGTTGCCATCCAGCTATTTTTGCAAAAGAAAAGCCGGAAATGGGTGATTCTGCCAAATATGACATGCTCATGGACCTGCTGCAAACACTAGTAGAGGGCAAACATAAAACGGTCATCTTTAGCCAATATACCCGTATGTTGCATATCATGCGCGAAGATCTGCAACAAAAAGGAATTTCCTTTGTTTATTTAGATGGATCAAGTAAAAATAGACTCGAAGTTGTGAAACAATTTAATGAAGACTCTTCCATTTTAGTCTTTTTAGTTTCACTTAAAGCGGGAGGCACCGGTCTTAACTTAGTTGGAGCGGACACGGTGATCCATTATGATATGTGGTGGAACCCGGCGGTTGAAGCCCAAGCAACTGACCGTGTCCATCGTATCGGCCAGCAAAAATCAGTTTCAGCTTATAAACTAATTACTCTAGGAACGATCGAAGAAAAGATCGCCGAAATGCAAAAGCGTAAAAAAGGACTCGTCAAGAAAGTGGTAAGCTGCGATGATGAAGCTATTTCAAAATTAACTTGGGAAGATGTTCTTGAGTTATTAAAAACATAAAGCGAATTTAATTATGGCATCAAAGCAGAGCCTTTTAGATCAATTAACAGATTTTATGAGTTCGAAGACCGGCTCTGTAGCTGGTTTTTTCTCTAATGATATTGGAATCGACTTAGGAACAGCAAACACTCTTGTTTATGTCCGAGGCAAAGGAATCGTTCTTGCAGAACCCTCCGTGGTCGCAGTCGATTCGACGACCAATGAAGTGCTCGCCGTTGGACACAAAGCTAAAATGATGCTTGGCAAAACACCGCGTAAGATCCACGCTGTACGTCCGATGAAAGATGGTGTGATTGCCGATTTTGAAATTGCAGAAGGCCTAATTAGAGCTTTATTAAAAAGAGTCACTCCAAGACGCAGTCTTTTCCGTCCTAAAATTTTGATTGCAGTTCCTTCAGGGATCACTGGAGTTGAAAAAAGAGCGGTTGAAGATTCAGCATTAAGAGCAGGCGCTCAAGAAGTGATCTTGATTGAAGAGCCAATGGCAGCTGCTATTGGAGTAGATCTTCCAGTTCATGAGCCTGCTGGCAATATGATTATTGATATTGGCGGTGGAACCACTGAAATCGCGATTATTTCTCTGGGCGGCATTGTTGAATCTCGCTCGCTTCGAATTGCTGGAGATGAATTTGATGATTGTATCATCAATTACATGCGTCGTACTTATAACTTAATGATTGGTCCTCGCACAGCCGAAGAAATTAAAATGACCATCGGCTCTGCCTATCCATTAGGGGACAATGAACTTGAAATGGAAGTGCGCGGCCGCGACCAAGTAGCCGGTCTTCCTGTCACTAAAAGAATTAACTCTGTTGAAATCAGAGAATGTCTTGCAGAACCGATCCAACAGATTATTGAAAGTGTGAAACTCACACTTGAAAAATGTCCTCCTGAGCTTGCTGCCGACCTCGTTGAGCGCGGCATGGTCTTAGCAGGTGGAGGCGCTCTCATTAAAGGTCTAGATAAAGCGCTCATTAAAGAAACAGGGCTTCCTGTGATTGTAGCTCCAAATCCTCTCTTGGCCGTATGCTTAGGAACTGGAAAAGCTCTTGAATATTTAGAGAAATTCAAGAAGCGCAAATTCATGAATGCATAACGAAAATGCATAACGAAAAATTAAGTCAGTGGATTAAAGAAGTCACCGCTCTTTGTAAGCCAGAGCATGTCCATATCTGTGATGGATCTTATGAAGAACATCAAAAAATCTGTGAACTATTAGTTGAACAAGGCGTTTTTGTTCCATTAAATCCCAAGCTGCGTCCCAATTCTTTTTGGTGCCGCTCTCATCCTGATGATGTCGCGCGCAATGAAGAAGCCACTTTTATCTGCTCCAAACTCAAAGATGATGCGGGTCCAACAAACAATTGGAAAGATCCCAAAGAAATGCTTGCCCTTTTAAAGCAGTTATTTTCTGGGTGTATGGAGGGAAGGACGCTTTATGTGATTCCTTTTAGCATGGGGCCCTTGGCTTCCGATATTGCAAAAATCGGCGTACAAATCACCGATTCTCCTTATGTGGCAGCTAGCATGTATATCATGACTAGAATGGGAAAAAAAGTTTTAGAAGTTTTAAAAAATGATTTTTTTGTTCCCTGTCTCCATTCTGTTGGGGTGCCTTTAAAAAAAGGCCAAAAAGATATGCCATGGCCTTGCAGGCCGGATCAAAAATACATCGTTCATTTTCCAGAAGAAAGGAGTATCTGGTCCTTTGGAAGCGGATATGGCGGCAATGCACTTTTAGGCAAAAAATGTCTCTCTTTACGCATCGCTTCAGTGATGGGCAGAGATGAGATGTGGATGGCAGAGCATATGCTGATCATGGGTGTGACAAATCCTGCAGGAGAGAAAAAATATTTTGCTGCTGCTTTTCCTAGCGCGTGCGGAAAAACTAATCTAGCGATGATGCGCTCTGCGCTCCCAGGCTGGAAAGTAGAATGCGTAGGAGATGACATTGCTTGGATGAAATTCAATAAAGATGGAAAGCTTCATGCCATCAATCCAGAAGCGGGTATTTTTGGCGTTGCGCCTGGCACTTCCTATGATTCTAATCCCAATGCAATGGAAACAATTAAGAAAAATACGATCTTCACCAATGTGGCACTGACCGCCGATCACGATGTCTGGTGGGAAGGAATGACCAAAGAGCCTCCACAGCAACCCATCACCAACTGGCTTGGCAATGCCTGGACCAAAGATTCTAAAGAAAAAGCTGCCCATCCCAACTCCCGTTTTACAGCTCCTATCTCGCAATGTCCATCCGTTGATCCTAAATGGCAAGACCCAGAAGGGGTGCCTATTTCGGCAATTATCTTTGGCGGCAGACGCTCTACCACAATGCCTCTTGTTGTAGAATCATTTAATTGGCAGCATGGCGTTTTTTTAGGCGCCAGTATGTCATCAGAGCGCACAGCAGCGCAAAAAGGAGAGGTGGGCAAATTGCGGCATGATCCTTTTGCCATGTTGCCTTTTTGCGGTTACAACATGGGCGATTATTTTGGCCACTGGCTTGAAATGGGCCACCAGTCAGAGAATGTACCGCGTATTTTTCATGTGAATTGGTTCCTAAAATCTCCAAGCGGAGAATTTTTATGGCCTGGTTTTGGTGAAAATATCCGTGTGGTCAAATGGATGTTCGAAAGAATTTCAAACAATATTCCAGCTGAAAAAACAGCTGTGGGTTGGGTCCCCAAATTAGGCAGTTTGGATGATTCAGGGCTAAATCTTACAAAAGAAACAGTAAAAGCTCTTTTCCATATTGATCCAAAACAGTGGATCAAAGAAGCCGAAGAGATAGAGACCTATTTCTACGTGTTTGGAGATGCGCTGCCACAGCCCTTGCGCGATGAACTTGAGGCGCTTAAAGGGCGCCTATCTTGAGTAAACCTCAACTGATTTAAAGAAAAAAGGAATCTCTGATTGCGCTGTTTCCACACTATCTGAACCATGGACAGCGTTCTTTTCAATGGATTTAGCAAAATCAGCGCGGATAGTGCCTGCAATCGCATCTTTAGGATTCGTAGCGCCCATTAATTGACGGTTTTTTGCGATGGCGTTTTTTCCTTCTAAAACAAGAATAAGAATAGGTCCGGATGTCATAAAAGCCACAAGTTCCATAAAAAAAGGACGATGTGCATGGATGGCATAAAAAGCTTTTGCTTGCTCTTCTGAAAGGTGCACCATTTTTGCAGCGACAATTTTTAGTCCTGCTTTTTCAAAGCGTGTAATGATCTCACCAATATGGTTACTGCCTACTGCATCGGGTTTAATAATTGAAAGAGTTTGTTCGTTTGACATTTAGAGATTCTCCTAATTTCTTGCGGGCTCTATTATAATAGATTCAATCAATTATTGAACACTATGAGTTATACTTATCCAGATTTAAGCGATGTAAAACGCATTTTAATTATAAAAATGCGCCATTTAGGGGATGTCTTACTCACAGCCCCCCTATTTTCCTGCCTTAAAAAAGCATTGCCTGAGGCTGAGATTGAGGCTTTTATCTATAAAGAAAGCGCTCCCATGCTGGAAGGCCACCCTGCGATTTCCGATTTGATCCTTTATGATCGAAACTGGAAAAAGCTCTCTTTTGTAAAAAAATTATTTAAGGAATTGGAGCTTCTTTTGACCATTCGCTCCCGCCGCTATGATTTAGTGATTAATTTAACAGAAGGGGACCGTGGAGCAATAGTGGCTTGGGCTTCAGGTGCAAAACTCTGTGTTGGTTTTGATCCGCAAGGTTCGGGCTTTTTAGGGAAAAAGAGTGTTTACACCCATCTGATCAAGCACTGTCCGAATCCTCGCCACACTGTTGAAAAAAACCTAGATGCATTGCGCCGCATTGGCATTTTTCCAAAAGCCCACGAAAGAGATCTTTTTTTACATATTCCAGAGGGGGCTCTTTCAAAAGTACGCGATTTGCTCTCTGAAACAAAAGATTTCGTGGTCATCCACCCAGCTTCAAGATGGCGATTTAAATGCTTGCCGACAGAGACAATGGCTCAAGTTGTAAAAGCACTTAAGAAACAGAATATTGAAGTTGTTTTGACAAGCGGACCAGATTCCCAAGAAATGCTCATGGTGGATGAAATCGTGCAAAAATCTGGGGAGAGTGTCATTAACTTAGCAGGCAAGCTAAATCTCAAAGAGCTTGCGGCTTTAATTCAATTGAGTTCGGGTTTGATTTGTGTGGATTCAGTGGCTTTGCATATTGCCTCAGCATTAAAGACACCCGTTGTTGTTGCTTTTGGACCAACCTCAGAAATCAATTGGGGACCTTGGATGCATGCAGAGAGCAAAGTGGTGATGAAAAATGTTTCATGCCGCCCCTGTTTTATGGATGGCTGTGGAGGAAGTAAGCGGAGCGATTGTCTTTACACTCTCTCTGCAGATCAGATTTTAGATGCTTTTGAAGAACTGCAAGTCATTCATAATAAGTGAGATGCGGTGGAACAATGCAATTTCAAGATAAAATCTTGAAATTGCATGTGTATAACGATATAATGAAGCTATGTACCTTCATCGCAAACTAGAAAAACCTTTAAAAGAAGCCCTCAAGCAGTTTCCTGCTGTTTTGATTACGGGTCCAAGACAAGCAGGAAAATCGACACTTTTGCAGCATGTATTAAAAGGATACAATTACGTTACTTTTGATGATATTTTAGTGCGCAATTTGGCGGAGTCGGACCCCGCTCTTTTTCTTAAAACTTATCAACCCCCGCTTATTTTGGATGAAATCCAATATGTCCCTTCACTCTTATCTAATTTAAAAATGGAAATCGATGCCCATCGAAGAAGTTATGGGCAATATGTTCTCACTGGTTCGCAGATTTTCCCACTCATGAAGGGTGTGTCCGAATCTTTAGCAGGGCGCATTGCTATTTTTCAGCTTTATCCCTTGAGTTGGAGGGAAATTCCTCATGTGGACCTCTATGATGAAATCAAGATGGCAGAGCAGATGCTTAAGGGATTTTATCCTGAATTTCAAGTCGAGCATGAGTTAAAACCAAAATTTTGGCATAGCGCTTACCTATCAACATATATTGAAAGAGATCTGCGCGCTATGCGCAATATTCATGATTTGGGCCAGTTTCAGAGATTTCTGGTTTTGCTGGCGGCACGGGCAGGTCAACTTCTTAACTTAAATGAAATCGGCAAAGAGTGTGGAATCTCTCAAACAACGGCAAAAGATTGGCTGGTGATTTTACAAGCCACATCTATTATCTATCTTCTTGAACCTTATGCTAGAAACCTAACCAAACGAGTGATTAAGTCACCAAAGCTTTTTTTTGTTGATACAGGACTTCTTTGTTATCTTCTTCGCATTGAAAATGCTGAGCAACTCATCCATTCGCCTTTTGGGGGGCATGTTTTTGAAAATATGGTGGTGATGGAAAAAGTCAAAGAATTCGCTGAAAAAGGAGAGAGGGCGCCTTGCTATTTTTATCGCACAAGCGCTGGATTAGAAATCGATCTTCTTATTGATTATGGAGATTATTTCAACGCCTATGAGATTAAATTTTCTGCGACGCCCAATGTGGAAATGACTCGCTCTTTAGCTCAATTTAAAAACGAATTTCCTGTAAAAAAAGCAGCGCTTCTTAATTTACGTAAGGAACGCCTTCCTTTTTCAAATGGAATTACTGCAGAACATTGGGCCGAATCTTAAATAGACTTCTTGTTCATTAACTTGCCCATGCCCTTGCGCTTGTATTTACTGCTGAAGTCCACGGGCAGTGATTTTTTCCGAAAGTGAAAATGTTTCTTTTCCAGGATACACTACATACAAATGGTCTAGTTTTAAATCTTGGCAAGCAATTCTCATAGAAGGGGTTATTTTGGGAGCATCGCTATATTTAAATTCATAGCCTATCCTTTTACCATTTTTTAAAATCAACAAATCCAGTTCCGCATTCGATTGCGTTCCCCAAAAATAACATTCTTCAGAGGATGCGCCTGTTTGACGAATGATCTCTTCCAATGCAAATCCTTCCCAAAAAGATCCCATTTTAGGATAGATGTCCATTTCCGCTTGATTATGGATCCCAATCAAAGCATGCAAAATACCGCTATCGCGAAAATAGATCTTGGGTGATTTAATTTGTCTTTTTTCCAAATTTTCATACCAAGGAAGGAGGATCCGGACCATAAAAGTTCCCGCTAAAATATCAAGATACTTTCTCACCATATGATCAGAGATGCCTAGAGATTTTCCTAGTTCGCTCGCATTGAATATCTGGCCGTGATAATGGACAAGCATGAGCCAAAACCGTCTCATTTGTTGAGGCGGGATCTGAAATCCTAAATTGGGGATATCCCTTTCTAAAAAAGTTGCGATATATGATTGGCGCCAAAGGAAACTATCCTCATCGGTTTTGGCCAAATAGGAACGGGGAAAACCACCACGAAGCCAAAGAATTTCACTATCATGATCCACCTCATCTAAAGAAAAAGGCATGAGTTCCATATATCCGATCCTTCCAGCGAGCGACTCTGAAGATTGGCGGATAAGATCACGAGAAGCACTCCCCAAAATAAGAAATTTTTGCTTTTTTTCTTTATCATCAATAAGGACACGGAGAACAGGAAAGAGCTCAGGGGCCCTTTGAATTTCATCAATCACGATCAACTTATTAGAAAGCTTTGATAAGGTAAGCATTGGATTTTCAAAACGGGCCAAGTCGATCGGGTTTTCAAGATCAAAAAAATGAAAAGCTTCCGGGCTGTCTTGCTCCTCAAGAAACATCTTTGCTAAAGTCGTTTTTCCCACCTGGCGAGGTCCTAGAATAGCACATGCAGGATGGACCTGAAAATGCATCTCTATGGTTTTAAGATATTTACGCCTTTGGACCATTTGGGCACCTTGTATTTTCTGAATCTAATTTAGATTTTACAAGGTATTTTATGTGTTGTCAATCTTTTAAATTAACATTTAATGATAATTAATTAAAAATAAAGTATAATTAATGCATTATTAACAAACAAAGGTTTAATTGTGTCATTAGTTATAGAAAAGCAACCTTAAGTAGTCAATTTTTTATATATAGAATAATTATGAATGAGACAAATCAAGTTAACATCACGCCAGCGACAATGGATGATGTACCGGGCGTCGTCATTCAGTATACAGCATCATTTTTGGATGATAAATCCGCTTTTGTATGGATGCAAACATCTCAAAAAATGCGACACGCTCTTAGTCCTGTTTTGCAACAGCGACGAGATAAAAAAGCTGCTGCTATCTGGGCTATCTTGAAGGAACGTCTAGCTCACCAAGGATACCAATATCCCCTTCAGCCTTTGATAAGAGAAATAGAAAGGGACCATCCCGGTGATAGCCCATCTCAAAAAGTGACCCGTCTTTATAAACATGTGATAAAGAAAGTTAAGTCTTGGGAAGGGGGACAGGCAATGATAGACGACCGTAGCCTAGGACAGCCAACGCCACCGCTTTATAGTGATGCATTGTGTTTCGTTGTAAACTTAAACGTATTATACGACAAAGGTCATAACAAAAAATTGGCGGATTGTTGGAATGTGATAAGGGTAATTGCTTTAACTGTTATAGTGTTCGCTTTTATCATTGCTGGCTTCATTCTAGGCATGCCGATTCTCTGGGGGATTGGATTAGGTATTCTCCTTTTAGGAGGAGGTGCTCTTAATGGTAACAAATCAAGTTATAAGTTATTAAGATAAAACCTATAGAACTGGGAAGGAAAGGCATGAGTTCCATATATCCGATTCTTCCAGCAAGCGACTTTGAAGATTGGCGGATAAGATAACGAGAAGCACTCCGCAAAATAAGAAATTTTTGCTTTTTTTCTTTATCATCAATAAACAACCACAACTGCTGTAAAAGCCGTGGACGTTTCATGCTGGACAATTTTTTGTAGAGCCATGAGTCGGTTATGGGAAGCACTAGCCTCCTGCTTTAATCCCTGTCGCAACCATTGCAAAGAGGTAGAAGCAGAAAACGAACGCGCAAGGATCAGAATAAACGAAGAAGGCAGTAACATGAGCAATCCTAACTTCTTATCTCATCATCCGGAGCTTTGGTAAAGCACACGGTAGAGTCCACCGAGATCTTTTTAAAGAATTTGCAAATGCAGCGCATACCCATCTAAACGCCGGAGTTTTTGGAGCAAAAATCTATTTTGATGGTTTTGTTGTATAATTCAGAGAATAAGATTTTTTAGCAGGATCCGCTTCGCTAACAGGATCGCTCCATTCTGTCGCGGCAGGATGAGAGAAAAAAATGCAAAAAAAATCTTCTCGAATTTTCCATCCTGCCGCTGCATTAGCAGCGATCCTGTAGCGCGAAGCGCGTATCCTGTTAAAAAATCTTTTTTTTCTGAGTTATGTAATAGACTTATTTAGCAACAGGGGCAGGAGCGAGGCCAACTTCTTTGCTCTTTTCGTTGAACTCTTTTGCGACAAAGAGGACAGAATAGATCCAAGCAACAAAAACAACAGAAAGGATCATCGCGATATAAGGAGAGCAAAGGCTGATGCTTCCCATAGTTAAAATGATCCCTTGGTAAGTTAAAGAAGAACCTGATTTCCCAATGCTTGCCCCAAATCCATCGATGGCTGCTTTTCCTTTAATACGCGATTCTGGATCAATAGCAAGGAAAGCTAGCTCTTTAGAAGAATCAAAAACAGAATATTTGCACCCTTTACTGAGGCAATTTTGCAACGAGCCCAGGCAAACAGTCATAAATAATGGGGTTGCACCAAAGAACATCATTGTAAAGGTATAGAGAGATTGTTCAAAAAAGAGGAAGGAGAAGAATCCCATTGCCATGATCACCATGATCACTGGAGTTAAAAGCGAAACAAAGGTCCAGCCTAATCTTCGTACGATAAAAGAGAATAAAATGCTTCCGATCGTGGCGGCAATCCCAATACCGATAGTCACTTGGTTCAAATGATTGAGCATGTCGACAGGATCGGAAAAATATTTTTTAAGTTGTTCTTTCCAGAGAACATCAGTGAAATTAATGGCAATGCTATAGCCAATCACAATTAAAGAGAGGCACGTCAGATATTTTGAGCTCATGATATGCTTAATACATTCTCTAATCGAAAGTCGCTTTTTCTTACTATTTTTGATGACCTCTTCATGGCCATCTGTCATGGGCGCACTGTGGGGAATGACTTTTCTTTGGATCCAGTAAAATGTGCCCATAGCACAGAGACCAAAGAAGCTGATTAAAAGGGTTAATTTGATCAGTGCGAGATGAAAGGCTTCTTGCGAGATCTTATGATCTGAGACAAATAGATGAGAGCAGAAAAGAATTGCCAGTCCACCGCCTAAGATGGGGGCCAAGGTGGAACCAATATTAAAAATTCCATAACAGCGTTTGGCTTGATGCAGGGGAGTTGTATCATTGGCAAAACCCCAAAATAAAATGGCCAGTACTAAGACTGACCAGAGTTCGGAAATCACATAGAAAGTAGAAAAGGTCCAGTTGCAGACCATCGAAATGAGCCCTTTAAAGCCCGAAGGGAGATGCTCCCGCAAATAGTCGCCCGTTTGATTGAGATTAAGAGCATCGCTGTTGGGGAAAATGACAAAGGCGAAAAGCAGGAAATAGGTGATGAAACCGCCCACAATCAGGTAAAAGACATTTTCACGGCTAAATTTGGCGCGCAATTTCGCATAGATCCAAGTGATGACGATAGCCCCGGGAACAACGCCCCAAACTTTAATAAAAGGGATCACTTCTGCTCCGGAGGCATTAGCAGTCAAGATGAGTGTGTCTTTGATATTACGAAGAATGCTATAGCAGACGCAAAGAAAACCAAATAAAAGAAGCATTGAAACGACTTGTTTAATCTCAAATCGATGGATGGGCCATGCTATTGAGCGCAGCAAGCTAAATTTTTCTTCTGGCTTTCCTTTTGTATTCATGTTTTCTGTCCAGACATTATAGTGTTATAGCCTAAAATCTTCACCAAAATAAGTGGATCTTGCTTCTTTACTTTCTAAAAGTTCGTTTACAGACCCCGACATTAGTACTTTGCCCTCCTGAATCAGATAGCTACGGTCCACTATAGAAAAAATTTCACGGGCATTGTGGTCTGTAATTAAAATACTAATTCCTTTCTTTTTCAAAAGGCGGATCATATGTTTCACATCATTGACAGCGAGGGGGTCGATATTTGCAAAAGGTTCATCCAGAAGGAGTAAAGAGGGATTAGCAATGAGAGAGCGGGTAATTTCAAGCCTTCTCCTTTCCCCGCCTGAAAGGCTGCACGCCTTCTTGTCAGCTAGTTTTTCTAAATGGAGCTCTTCTAAGAGCTCTGTAAGTCTTTTTTTGCGCTCTTCAACCGTAATAGGCAATGTTTCAAGTATGCAAAGAATATTTTCTTTTACAGTTAGGAAGCGGAAAACGGAAGGTTCTTGTGCTAAGTAGCCCATTCCCATTTTGGCCCTTTGATGGACAGGGAACTTGGTCACATCCTGATTTTTAAAAAAAACCTGTCCTGTGTCTGGGCGCACAAGCCCAATTGTGAGATAAAAAGCGGTTGTTTTTCCTGCTCCGTTGGGACCAAGTAATCCGACAACTTCTCCTTCTTCAACTTGAAATGAAAGTCCATTGACAACCGGCTTGCCGCCATACAATTTGACAAGTTGCTGGGTTTTCAAAATAGGCAAAGAATTAGGCTTCTTCATTTAGCTATCACTTGGTGACGGTGGGGGTTCATAAAAAGGAAATATTTTCTTCAGGAAAGTTTGTTCTACTGAATCAAAAGCAAACTTTACATTCCCGATGCCTTTCACGCTGTCTTTTCCTGTTAAAGGATCGCGAATCATTTTAATCTGATGGGCGCTAATTGAAAGTTGTTGCTGCGCATCCCAAAACAAGACTTTTTTTCCTGGCGAGGCTGATAAGATAACAGTGTGATCAGAAGGAGAAAGGTCAACTTTGTCAGCAACAGCTAGTTTTGAAGGCTTCTCTTCTTCTTCAACGGATAAGCGCACATTGCCTTCAAGGGAAACAGAAGAGAGGAGCATTCCCTTTTCCTCTGCTTTATATTGGACATCCGCCCGATTTGCACGAATTGCCATCGATTCATGTTCATAAGCAATTTGCATTTCTTCTGCAACTTTTTCTTCAATTTTTGGACTTTCTAAAACAGCAGAGAGATTTTCTCGGTCCACCATGATAGGGCCTTTGCAATTCAGTAAATGGACACTATCTGTTTCGGGATCAACATACTTTAGGAAGGTATTGCTTTTAGACACAATCGTCTTTAATTTTCTCTTTTTATTTTGTATCACGTGCCTCAGTTCAATTTCATCATCAGTTTGCAAGCTAGCAAAAGAGCCCTCTTCGACAAAGGCCCCTCCTTTTAATTTTAATATTCCTTGCGGATGGTCCCAAATCAGCTCTCCGGCATTAAATTTGACTTCATCTTTTTGAACTTGTGGGAATAGGATAGAAGAGAGCTTCCCATAAGCCTCACGAAAGACTAGCTTGAGCTCTTTTAAATCAAATTCAATGCGTTTTGCGTATACTCTGTCTCCTTGATGAGAAAGAGTGCAAAAAGAATCCTCTGCGGGATAGGCCATAATCGATTTTTTTTCTTGTTCTTTAAATATCGCGCGCTCAGCTTTCAACGTAAAGTCTTCGGCATATTCAATGAGCACATCTTTAAGCGCTTCAATTTCGTCGATGTGGTAGGCTTCCTCGCTTTTTGAAATCTTAATTTCAGCTAGTTCACTATTTAATTTTAAGAGAGCTTGCCCGCCTTTTATTTTTTCTAGCAATTCCATGTAGGTGATTTTTTCACCAAGCTTTGGAAAAAACTTTCCTTTTAAAGTATGAAAATTCAAGTCCGCCACTTCACAGAGGACTTGTCCATGGTTTTTCAGATTTAGAAGAACATTTTTTTGCAGATGGATCAAAGAGAATAAAAAGTCTTTCAATTTGTCATCTTTTTCTAAATAGGCTTCACTTGCGCTCATCTGTCCAAATTCATGGTCTAATTTTACATCTCCTTCGAGAAATAATTTATTGCCATTGTAGGAGGCATTTTTTGATGAGATCGATGATGGAGGGGGGGCGGCTAGAAGGAGCAGTGGCGTAACCAGGGGTGCAACAAGTGCGATAAAAAAGTAGATGATCATTTTGTTTTAGATTCCTCTTTAATGAGTGTTGCTTTGAATTGTTCGGCTTGAAATTGCGGTGTTTTTCCGGAAACAGTGAAGGTGACACTTTTAGCAAGACCACTCAAGAAAGCTTTTTTTGTATCAAGTGATTGAGTCGCAAGATGGTGCCCGGGAATGCGGAATAGCGAAAGGCTTACGCCTTGGGCATTAAATTGTTGCGAGCTGTAGTGATAGATCCCTTCATTTGCTTCTAAGTAGCGGGCTTGCTGCATCGGCTCATTTTCATTGCCATTAAAATAGAGCTTATCTTGTGTCCAGCATTTTACCTTTCCTAATGTTTCAACAACCTCGAATTTATTCTTAATTGGGAGAAGTGTTAATGTTGAGGTGATACTTTCAATGCGATATTGGAGCCGTGTATCATCATCCTGGGCAAACCAGATATCTTTACGTACGCCCTTGCGCATTTGATTTGTTGAAGAATAATTGGTATTTGATGTAGCGATTGCTTTTTCTTTCATGAGGTTTTGATAAAAAAGAACATCTTTTTCCCGTATCATACAAAAATAGATCCCCCAGATGCCTGTAAGCAAGGCAACAGTGATAGAACTGATCAGTGCGGCTCTGCGGTACAACATGGACTTTGGACCTGGTTTACTACCTCGTAAATAGCTTTTAATTGTTGAAGCAGCGGTTTTAATTCATCTAAAGCAAATTGAGAGTGGGGGTCGCTTTTTGCAGATAAGGGATCCGGGTGTGTTTCAATGTAAATACAGTTGCATCCTGCGGCAATCGCTGCTTTGCATAGTGTGGGAATAAATTCTCTCTGGCCCCCAGAAATATTTCCTCCGCCTCCCGGAAGCTGAACACTATGGGCGCCGTCAAAACAGACAGGAAAGCCCATTTTTTGCATGATGGGAATCGCGCGCATGTCACTGACAAGGTTGTTGTAGCCAAATGAAGTTCCGCGGTCAGTGAGAAGAATATTGTCATTACCCGTTGAAAGCACTTTATCAATGAGGTTTCTCATATCCCACGGGGCCATAAATTGGCCTTTCTTGAGATTGATGATCCTTCCCGTCCCACCAGCTGCTAAGACGAGATCAGTCTGACGGCAAAGGAATGCAGGGATCTGTAAAATATCGCAGACCTCACCAGCAGCTTTGGCCTCTTCAGGCGTATGGACATCTGTAAAAATAGGAAGATCAAAAAGATCTTTCACCTTTTCAAGAATTTTTAGACCATTTTCTATTCCTGGTCCCCGATAAGAATTGACCGAAAGACGATTCGCTTTGTCATAGCTGGACTTGAAAATGAGATTGATGCCGAGGCTAGCGCAAATCTCTTTAAGAGATTCGGCGACTTGAAAAGTGATCTCTTCGCTTTCGATGACACAAGGACCGGAAATCAGAGCAAAAGGACTATTTTTTCCTATTAAAAAATCTTTAACTTTTAAGCTCTTCATTCTTTCTTCTGAAATTAACTGAGTAAATCCATTAAAGTATAGACTCCTGCAGGTTTATTGACGAGAAAATTTGCAGCCATTAAAGCGCCTTGTGCAAAAGCGTTCCTGGAAAGCGCCTCATGTCTAAGTTCCAACGTCTCGCCCTCGAGGTTAAAAAAAATCCTATGCACTCCAATGGTCTCTCCTTCTCGGATGGATTCAATAGTCACTTCATTTTCTGAGTCAATTGTTTTTGCAAGTTTCAAAGCGGTACCGCTTGGCGCATCTTTTTTATGGATATGATGCGTCTCTACAATTTTACAACTGCACGCACTTTTAATATTTTTTACGATTTCAGGAAGAATTTTCAGGAAAATAGCGATTCCAAAACTGAAATTAGGTGAAAACAAGATCGGAATAAAAGCGGAGGCAGTTTCGATTTTTTGCTGGATTTCTTCGGTAAGGCCGGTCGTTCCAATCACAAGGGGCAGACCAGCTTGCAAGGCGGCAGAGAGCGCTTTTTGCGTCCCTTCAGGAGAAGAAAAGTCGATCATAACATCGGCCTCTTTGATAGAAGAGACAACTTGATATATACCCAAAGAACTTCGACAATTGGTTTTTGACTGCGTCGGCTTTGCCTCGAAATTCTGATCTTCGCTCGCGCCTTGCTCTTGAGCAATGGTCACTCGCTCCAGATCAGAATTTCGAGGCGCCTTCTTGTCAAAATTCCAATTTTCGAAATTCTTTGGGTATACATTTTGCAAAGATGTCAAATCGATAATGGCTTTTCCCATCTTCCCGCTTGCGCCTACAAGAAAAATAGAGAGAGGTTCATCCTTTTTGATATTGAAGCTTCCTAGAGTTAATTTCCCTTAAAAGAGAGTTTAAAAGTTTTACAGATTCAATTAAATTAAGAAGTGCGCTTTCTTCTCCTTTGATTCTACGGCAAGAAATGGCGTTAATGATATTTCTCATCGATTCATTTTGTTTTTTTCTTTCGTTGTCTCTCTCTTCATCTTCTTCATTTTCATCTTCATCAGACCAGAGAATGCCAGGAATTAAAGCATGAGAGAAAAAACGATTGCGCTGTCTAAAATATTTCGGGGGCGGTGAAAAAGCAGCCCAGGGAATATTCTTAAGATGCACTTCGAAAAGCTCTTCCCATTTGGAAGAATAGATCGCGGAGGTTCCGGTAATTTCCGAATGTTGGGGAACCAGTGGAGACTCGGTGATATAGGCAGTGTCCAATGTTTCTTGATCGAATGCGTAACGCCGATGCGCTTCAATGCCTAGTTGATCAATTGTGACTTTTTCCATGTTTTATTACCTAACTCATATTATGCAGCCGCCGAATCCGGTTGTATAACATGAGTTAATTTACTCTTTTCAAAACGCAACAGGATCAACAAGATTAAGAGCATAACAACACGATAGCAGGATGGCCAGGATGAACAGGATAGAAGAACAGGATTAAGAAAATAGTAAGCAGGATGGCAGGATAGACAAGATGAGGTTCCAGTAACAAATGAAATTCTCTAAATCTTCTATCCTGCTACTTTTCTTTTCTTAATCCTATTCTTCTATCCTGACTATCCTGCCATCCTGCTATTTTTCTTTCCCATTTTTTATATTATCTAGTTCCTTCGTAAATTTTCCTGCCTATCTTGTTGTTGTCTTCCATATCTTGTTTTTCGACTATGTTCACTCATGTTATGCCGCCGCGTAGAGGCTCGCTGATCAACTATGTCTGCGGATTGATTTTAAAACCAGCGAAAAAATTCATATTAAAAAAAGAGACCTTCGACATAAACTATCCATGGCGCGACTTTATTTATGTCTAAAAAGATTATAAAACTTCTTTTTTTAATTTTTATTATTTCAACCGCTCACGTGAGTGCAGCGGATGAAGATGCTTGCGAAGTGGACGCGGAAGTAGAAGTAGAATCAAAAGTGGAACCAGGAGGAGAGCATCAAATTGATTTCAAAGATGTCTCCATGATTGAGCTGATCCGTTTTGTCAGCAAAATTTCGCAAGTTAACTTCATTTTCAATCATGAGGAATTGGAATTTAATGTGAGCCTTTCTTCCGGAAAGCCGGTGAATGCAGGAGAAGTGTTGCAAGCACTCATTCAAACACTCCGCGTCCATGGGTTTGGGGTTTCTGAGGAAGAAAATTATTTTGTCATCTATCCACTTGGAAGAGAATCTGGTAAAAGTAATTTATCTGCAGATAAATTAATTGCAGGGCCGATTATGGGCTCTCGCTCCTCTTCTTCCGCTCTTGATTTTTTTGTCTATAAGTTGAAATACCATCAAGGAAACGATCTTGAAGAGACACTCAAGAAAATCGCAGGGGATCTAAAGGCTCGTCCAGACCATCCGCAAAAACTCATTGAGGCCATCCAAACGATCCATTGGGTCAAATCCACTAATTCGCTTTTATTTTCAGGCGACGAAGAAACGCTCACGCGCTTAAAAGGCTTAATTGGCACTTTAGATATTCCACTGCGTCAAGTGTTCATAGAAGTTTTGGTTGTAGAGACCGATGCAAGAAATTCAATGGAATTTGGACTCCAGTGGGTAGGCGGCGGCAACTACCGCAACCGAGTGGGTTTTGGAATGGGTAATTTTCCTGCTCATGGAGGCGATCCTCCGCTTGCAAACGCGGTAGCCGGTTTAAGCCCAAGCTGCCCGCCAACGGGCCTCAATCAAATTCCTGTAGGAAGAGGATTTGATTTAGGAGTGATCGGCGATCTCATTTTTCACAAAGGCAAAAGCTTTGTCTCCTTGGGATCTTTGGTCTCTGCGCTGCAAATGGACGGTGATACCACGATTGTCTTGAACCAAAAAATCATTACACAAGACAATAAAAATTCGACCATCTTTGTGGGAGACAATATTCCCTTTACGGGCTCTGTTGTGCAAACGATAGGCCCAAGTCAGCAGACAACTGCAAATATCGAATATCGCGATATTGGAGTTAGCCTAAGCATTACACCGATGCTGGGTGAAGGGGAGATCATCACTTTAGATATCGATCAAGAAATCACTGAGGCCGTTGACCACGCATTCCCGACGACATCGACCCAAGTTGAAGGGATACGTACCACTAAAACCAACATGGCGACCCATGTCCATGTGCCTGATAACCATTTCTTAGTTTTGAGCGGCATGATACGCAATTCTAAATCCTATCAAAAATCAGGACTGCCCTGCCTCGGTGGTCTTCCCTATATTGGCGCTGCATTCAGCAAAACGCGCAAAATCAACGAAAAGCGCAATATCTTGATCTTCGTGCGCCCGCATATCATCAATTCCTTTGAAGATTATGATAAGGTCACAGATGCTCAAGAGAAATATTACGATACTAATTATTTTAATGCGCAAAGTTAAAAAATTAATACTTTATTTCTCAAAAAGAACATCCCATTTACTATTAGCATCATAAATAGTATAATTATTGCGTAAAAACACAATAATATCGTAATTAAATGAGTAAACCTATTTCGGCAAATTCAGATTTTAATTTAAACGTTGCATCCCCTGCATCTTCTCCTATGTCAGTTTCATCAACTCCAAGCCCGCTCTTTAGTGCTTCTTCAATAGGAAGCTCAGATTCTTTTTCAGTTTTTTCACCTTCTATTTCCTTAGATCCACCCCCTGCTTTTTCAAAGCGAAAAGGGGAATTTGAAGAATTTGTTAGAAGGGTAACTCCGCGAGAGCGTTATTTCATAGAAAGAAAATTAGAAGAATTAATGAGTCCACAACACAAAGAATACACGGATTACTTTCTTCAAGGCCTGTTAAAAGCTATCGGTCAAAAATGGGGGCCTGAAAATGCATTTGTTTCTGATGAAGAGATGCCCTATTATGCGCTTTTAGCCTTCAAACAAGGCAAAATTGAAAATTTCCAATTGGCTACTCTACTCTATTATTGGAGTGCGGCAGCGCATCATCAAGAGTATTACACGAACAAGGATCAAGAAGTTCCAGACTTTAAACCAGAAGTCTATGCATTTTTCAATCCAGACGGTTCGGTCAATAAAGAGTCTGTAGACCTCCTTGTCAGAACTTTTCTACCCTCTAGTGAGGATCCAGAAGATGATGCATTAATCACGTTAAGTGATGAGGAAAAACGCAAATGGATTGAAGAGGTGGGGAAACTTCCTAAATCTGAACAACAGTTTTTTCGGATCCCTTGCCTTTTAGAACCACTGAAGGAAGAGGGAGAGCGAGTAAAAACCATCTTAGAGGTATTTACTGAAGAAAAAATTTTTATGTCTGGGATCGACATAGGTGAAAAAGAAAGACCATCCCATCTTCTTCTTACTTCTGTAGGGATGAAGCAAGCTTTTATCAATGCTACTCATAAGGCGGAAGGAAAAACAGTAAAAATTAATCCGGCCATAGGATTTTCTTCTGAGGCAGATATTAGAAGAAATGGATTGGAATCGACAAGAGATATGGCCCTGCATTTTCCTGGAGTTGAACTTCCAAGTAAAGCGGATACATTCTATGCGCCTTGGCACTATATGACCGACCATGATGCTTATCACGCTAAAAGAAGCGATGATTATGGCGAAAAATGGCGTATTCAAACTGTATCTCTAGCAGACGGGCTTGGATTAGATGGGACAAAAGAAGAGCGGCGCATTCAGAAAGAGATTCAAAATCAGTTAAATGACATGGAAAGCAGTCTTTTTAGCGTGCGAGCTTACACAAAAGAGGAAGTCTTTTGGATTACATTTGCGATTGTAATGACTCTAATTGAAAAACCCTTTGGATTACTCAGCCCAAAAACTCAAGAGGCTGTTTTAAGACGTATTCATCATTCTATGTCCAGAGACCCGGAAACGGCAAAATGCCTAAAGGATGGATTTAACAATTTAAGAAGAAAATTTCAGCAGAAAGAAAATAAGGCGAAAGCCGATTTCTTATTTGGAAATCGTGCATTTGTGCGGCTTTCTGAAATAGCAAGAGGGGCTTAAAATTGGTTACTTCAATCATTTCAAATCCGCCAGCGATATTTAATCACAATCCATTAGATGTACCGCTATCTATTTTGGATTTTAACAATGAGTTTATTAGAAGGGTCCCAAAAGAAAAACTTTTTGAAATTGAAACAAAATTGCAGAACTTATGCAATCCCGATGAGTTTATTGCAGGGTTGTTAGGTGCGCTAAGCAAAAAATGGGGGCCTGAAAATCCCTTTATATCCCATGAAGATATGCCTTACTATGCCCTTTTGGCATTTAATCAAGGCAAAATTAAAAATTACCAATTGGGGACTCTTCTCTATTATTGGAGCGCTGCGCAATGCCATATTGATTTTTACCAAGATTATGAAGGGACTCCTCCCTCTTTCACACCACGAGTATTTGAACTTTTCAATGCAGATGGTTCTGTCAATCAAGAATCTCTAGAAATGGTTTCGAGAACTTTTTCTTTGGACTTTATTAGTGACAAAGAAAAAGAGAAATGGATCCAAGAAATGCGAAAATATCCAAAATCAGAACAACAATTTTTTCTTATTCCTGATCTTTTTAAACAAAAAGAAGGATGGAGTGAAACAGTTTTAGATGCCATTCAAGAGAGGCAGGAATTTTTTATCTTTGGAAAAGTTCAAAGCGAAGATAGTATTGTCCTTGCATCCATTGGGATGGAACAAGCCTTTTTAAATGCGACACAAAGAGTAGCTGGGAAGGTCGTCACAATCAATCCTGTCATAGGACTTTCTTCAACAGAAGATATTAGAAAAAATGGCTGGGAATCTACAAGAGACATGGCCTTCCATTTTCCAGGAGTTGATCTTCCTGATGAAGCAGATGATTTTTATGCGCCCTGGAATTATTTTACTTATCATGATTTCTATCATGCTGTAAGAACTAACACTATGGGTGAAAAGTGGCGCCTTAAAATGATGAAGATGGCCGATGAGCTTCCAGTAGAAGGGACAAAAGAAGAAAGGCTAATTCAGGAGTGTGTTAAAGATATTCTAATCGATCTGGACTTTGGGGCTTTTGGAGAGCGAAACTTAGAGAAATGTGATGCCTTTTGGCTTTCACTCGGAATTGCAACTAGCCTTGGAAAAAGAGTTTTTGATGAACTTAGTCAAAAGACTGAGGACAAAATTTTAAGAGGTGTTTGTAAATTGGTTTGGGGTGATACAAAACTCACTCACTATTTAAAACGTGGATTTAAAAATTTAAAAAGAAAAGTAGATATGCATGACAAAGATATAGTGACTGTGTTTAAAAGCCGGATTTTTAAGCGTCTGCCTGCTTTATGGAAAGAGGGGATAGGACGATGGAAAAAGAGGATGGGATTAGATCCTAAATTCCTTGAAAATTTTAAAATCACTTTTCTAAAGGCAAAAGGAACCATGCGACGGAAAAAGTTATCCAGAAAATTTCTTCCATACATGAGTGCGGGTAATGTCACAAAGCTTTTAGAGTTCTCAAGAAAAAATAGCATAAAATGTCGTGACTTAGAAGCGCAGTGCCTGCGTTTTTTAAAGAAAAATCCCTCTGTAGTTAATCCTTCCTCTATATCAAAGGCATAAAGCCGGAAAGATTCCTATTTCTTCTTGAAAATTGATCCCTCTAGAGCTACCATGAAGGTTTCATCTCGGATCGATAGCTCAGTGGATAGAGCACCCGCCTTCTAAGCGGGTGGTCGCAGGTTCGAATCCTGCTCGATCCATTTTGAGGTCTCAATGAGCAAAAAAAAAGCGTTTTCGCACGCAAAAAGATTTTCTTCTGCAACCAATTTAGGCGATTTTATCCTTGTCCCGGACCATTTTGAGGGATTGGATAAAACGATTGAAGAATTTCGTTCAAAAGAATTTAAACGATCAGGTGATAAGCAAAAAAGCGAACAGGTCAACCGCATTTTATTAGATTATATTCGAAAGGCCGGCTATCCGAAATTTCTATTAATCGCTGTGGTCCATTACATTGATCAGGTCAATCGTGAAAAAGTTCTTGATAATCCCTATACCTTTTCTAATTTTGAGCTTTGGCTAAATCAATTTTCTGAATTAACACCTGAGGAAAATTATTTAGTACGTGCACAAATTGTGGGGAAATGGGTTCCGCGCGATGAATATCAGCTTTTCTTTCCTATTGGCATGGACAAGGTCCATCAAGGCAGTCATATTGTCACGGCCCATTCTTCGCCGGACTTAGACACTACAGTTGCTTCTTTTTGGGGTTGGGTCGATGCTTTTGGAGCGCGTGTCTCCGAAGGGCTCCACATTTGGAATGTGCCTGGAGGAGCGCCGCCATCAAGTATTGAAGTGGCCCTGCTTTTTTATCATATTTTTGGCCCCAATATTTTCACACATCTTGCAAAAGTGCGGACATCGCTCGCATTATCCAGTCTTGATCTTTTAAATCAAAAAGGAGTGCTCAAGCGAACAACAGATCAATCCGCCCTCCAAATTGACCATGAGCGCACGGCAAAAGCGATCGTGCTAGTGGACGAATCGGGCTATTTTCTAGGGGATTGGCGCAATTTTGATGTGGAAGGCGTACGTCAGGTGATTCTGCTTCTAAATCATTGTTTAAGATGGTTTGAAAACGATTTGCATGTGAAGCTGATCTCTTTCTTTGCAAAAGAAAAACTCTCTTTAAATGATGTGCCCAAATTGATCCATGCAGCTTTTGGTACAAAAATTAAAAATGCTGCTCCGGCAAAAGAGTTTAGTGAAAAACAACAAGTCCACATGCAGGACTTTTTGCAAAAAGTATTAAAATTAGACAAAGGGCTCGATAGCACTTTTGAAGAATTTGCCTTAGGTTTGAAAAAACTTAAATTAAATGATTTTCAAGAGTGCATTGATCTGATTGAATCGCTCAATGATTCTGATCTTTTCGATAAACATGGAAAATTACTTGAAAATCGTCCCAAAATTTTCCTCTATTTAGAGAAAATTATTATGGCGCTGGACAAAGCGATTGTCAGTTTGAGAAATTACACTGAGCGACTTGAAATCGCACTCGAGATTAAGACCAAAGTATTCGGCTACTATCCTCAAGTCATTAGCTACCGCGCTGAGGTCGATGAGATCCGCAATAAAATGGGCGCCTATCCCTATCTGACAGTCACCTCGACAGACAAAGAGGGCAAAATGGTCCCCTTAGGCGTTGTCCATGCACATGATCTCCATCAATCGATTTTAGGGACTGTGAGTTTGCGCGATTTTTGCAATCGTGAAGAGACCAAGATTCCTGCCTATTTAGATGTGATCAGCGTCATCGATCATCATAAAAGCAATTTAAACACCTTTTCTCCGCCTGTTGCCCACATTTCCGATTCCCAATCTTCAAATGCACTTGTCGCCGAACTTGCTTTTTTGATTAATGATAAATACAGCACTATGGGCCTCAGCTTGGAAGAGATCAATGCACAGATTGCAGAAGCAAAAAAAGATCTTTCTACGCCAAGAGGCAAGCGGATTTTTCAGCGGCTTTTGCAGCGGCACACAGCAGCAACATCACAAAAATGCGGCTATTTCATCGATCCAGTTAGAGAGTTTGTTGAATACTTGCATTATCTCTATGCAATTTTGGATGATACCGATCTTTTAACTAAGATATCGCGCCGTGACGTAGAGTGTGTGACCTCTTTGATCAATCGGTTAAAGTCGTTAATGGTTGGAAAAGAGGTCGAAGTCATCGATCTTGATGGTTTAGAATGCGACCAATTTTTCATCGAAAAGGCTGCCAAGAGAATTCTGCAAAATGCAGAAATGTATTCACTCTATCGCAAAATTTATCTAGCCAAAGAGCGCCTAGTGGAAGAAAACTTAGAGCTTTGTGCAGAGGGAAAATCCTCCAGCATATTTGTCGATACTAAAGAGCAAAATGGCTGCTGTCGTGTAGGGCAGACAAAAATGTTTGCAAACAACTTTGCCACTTTCCGAAAGTATGCGCCTTTTATTCGCAGAGAATGGTACAAACAGGCAAAAGAATTTTACAAAGACACTAAAGAATTTGACCTGCATTTGCATATGGTTAGCAGGGTCGCTGGCGCTGAAGATCTTTATGCCGGCACAGTAGGTAAATCTAATCATAAAGATGAGATGTGGATTTGGATCCCATCCACAGAGCAGGCCATCCAACATTTGACCTCTTTCCTCAATCAGTTCCGCTCTGCGCCGCAAATCATGAGTAATCCAGAGTTGGAAATAGAATTTTTAGGTGATAATGCCAAAGAGCTGAGGCAGATTTTTAAAGAGAGCTTTATTCCTATCCCAGAAACCACTTCTAAAAAGAAAGAAGGGGAACCCCTTCCAATTGCAGTCTTGCGCTTCCGCGCTGGAGCGATCAATTCTCGCAAGGCAATGGTTTCTCCCTACCTTCCACGCTCCTTATGAGAGTCAGGATTTGACGTAGTGAAAGAAAAAAAAATTAACCACAGAGAACACAGAGGAAGAAATAAGCAACAGGATCTGAGCAAAAAAAAGCAGGACTACGAGCGTAGTCCTGCTTTCTGTATTTAACTTCGGGCTCTGTTTTGTTTTAGCTCACAACAGCTTCATCTTCGAGAATTTCTAGGTTAACTCGGATGCCATTGCGACTTGCAACAGACATTAAAAGTGTGCGAATCGCATTAATCGTTTTTCCCTTTTTCCCGATGATTTTTCCAATGTCAGATTTTTCCACTTTGAGCTCAATAATGAGAGTGTGGGTGCCTCCAACTTCGTTGATTTGTACCTTATCTGGGTTGTCTACCAGGTTCTTTACGATATATTCTACGAATTCTTTCATAACTCGATCCTCATTTTGAAAAAAGCAATTAGCTCTGTTTACTATTTTATAAAATAAGAGGGTATTTTTTCTAGAAACTTTTAAATAATATTATAAAAATTTTTTGAAATAAACTCTTTCATATCTGCGGGAATAGGGGCTTTAAGCTCTAAAATTTTTTCTAACGTAGGGTGTTTAAATTTAAGACGATGGGCATGAAGATATTGTCGTTTGGCATCAAAATGGCTATTCGCCTTATCTGAACCATAAAGAAAATCGCCTAAAACAGGGGCCCCCCGATGTTTTAAATGAACTCTAATTTGATGGGTCCTTCCCGTAATGGGCTCCGCTTCGACGAGGCAGGTTCCATTGTGTGAGCCAAGGACCTTGACATGGGTAATGGACTCTTTGCCCGCTGGGGAAATAGCCATTTCTTTGCGATGGATGGGGTGCCTTTGAATAGGAGCTGAAATAATGCCTGGTTCTAAATTCCCTACACAGATGGCTAAGTAGGTCTTTTTAACTTTTCTCTCGCTGAATTGTTTGACTAGGTTTTGATGTGCTTCATACGTTTTTGCAGCAATTAAAACCCCTGATGTTTCTTTGTCTAAACGATGGACAATTCCAGGTCGTAAAGGGTCAAAATCCTCTTTTTTCAAATTCTTGCAATGGAACATCAGAGCATTGGCAAATGTTTTAGAAGGGTTGCCAGCTCCGGGATGGACCACCATTCCTGCGGGTTTGTTAATCGCAAGAACATGATCATCTTCGAATAGAATTTCTAGAGGAATCTCTTCTTGGTCGACTGAAAGCTCCGGAAGGGCTAGAAATTCGATTTCAATTTCATCACCTACCTTTGTTTTCATGCGTTTTTTTAGCTGAGCGCCGTTCACGCGCACATGTCCTTTTTCAATCAAAAATTGAAAGTAGCTGCGTGAATGTTCAGGGAAATAGAGGGGGAGCAATTTATCCAAGCGCAAAGAGGCATCTTTGTCAGAAATGATCAGTTTATTCGTCTTCAAAAGCCTCTTTCATTTTTTGCATGCTTTCTTTGTGGGCTGCATTTTGCCTTTCTATTTCGGTCGTTAGCATGTTTTTAATTGCTAAATTGATCATTTTTATCGCTTCATCTCGAGTGGGCGGGGGAGCACCTGCCGCTGTAAACATTTTGACAAAAGGCCAGTCTAAATAGGAGGTATCACCGCCGCCGGGTGCTACAGGAGGAGGAGAAGAAGGTTGTGCAGGGGGCCCAGAGGGTGGTGTGGGCTGAGGTTGAGTAGGCTCAATCGGTGCGCTCATCTTAAGGTAAAATTACCCTAAAAGAGATATTCTTTCAAGACCCTTAAGACCCTTAAGTGATCTGATAAATATCTTTAAAACGCGCTGAGCTTCTTTGAGCTGCAGATTGATCTTGCTGCATCAATGTATTAAATGAAGATGTGATGTTTTTAAAGAATTGAGTCACATCTGCATCAGTTACAGTGACTTGAGCATCAGCTGGTTGCAACCATTGCTTGTAAGAAAAGCCTGAATTTATTGCGTCGATATTTTCCATACCTTTATATTAACAAAATCTACATAAATTGTAAATAAATTCTTTAAATCTCAACCCCCTCTTCCCCAGGCATTTATGTATTCCTAGTAAAAATTATAACTTATGGGTTATAAACAATTCTTATGAGAATTGGCGTTTTAGGGATAAATCACAAATCTTCAGAGCTCTGCTTAAGGGAGATTGTCGCCAAAGTCGCAGAGCAATGTTTTGGAAAAAAAAGCCTTTGGGGCTGCTGGTTAAAAGGGGTCCTTCTTTCGACATGCAACCGCACTGAGATTTATTTTTGCGGAGATAAGTTGCCAGAGCTCCACAGCCAGATTTTATCCGTTTTAAGGGGGGCTATTTTGGAGCCTTTTGAGCATGGGCTCTATTCCTATTTTGGAGAAGATTGCTTTAGCCATTTGGCCCAAGTGACCTCCGGCCTAGATAGTGCGGTGACTTTTGAGACAGAGATTCAAAGGCAGGTAAAAGTAGCTTATGAGAATGCCTGTCAGGACCATTCCCTTGCAAGCGAGCTTCATTTTCTTTTTCAAAAATGTTTAAAAATGGGAAAAACCGTTCGCACCCTTTTTCCCTCATCGCGCTCATCTATAGGACTTGAACAGACCATTTTTCAAGTGGCACAAACCTTTTTTAGGAATCTTGATGACATAGCGATCTTGTTTGTAGGGAATTCTGAAATTAATCGAAAAATTCTTTCTTATTTCAATCGAAAATCAAAGCCTAAGATCATATTGGGGACGCGTCATGTCAAACATGCAGAAAAATGCGAAGAAAACATCTCGATTTGTGACTTAGATCAATTAAAGTCTTGTTTAGATTATGAGCTAGTGATTTGTGGCAGCTATTTTCATGATTATTTTATTCGAAGGGAGGAATTGCAAAAAAAAAGCTCCTTCCGATTAAAGCTGATTTTGGATTTGGCCGTTCCGCGCAATGTCGACCCGCATATTAAGTACGATCCTCATGTCCAATTACTCAATATTGATGATTTATCTAAGTTTTTAGATCAAAAACGCGCCTGCTATGAACAAGAAATTCAAAGTTGTTTGAAAAAAATCCGCGAAGACGCGGAAAAACAGATCATGCTTTTTGAACAAAAAACATTGCAGCCGGTCGCGCAGTAAACAACTCTCGCATAAAGGCGAAAGCTTTATAGCCACATTCTCAATTATTACTCATGTTACCCAGCCGCAGAACGCGGCTGCTTAACATGAGTAAGAAAAGAAAAAATAGCAGGATGGCAGGATGAACAGGATAGAGGAATAGGATTAAGAAAAGAGAAAAGTAGCAGGATGGCACGATGAATAGGATAGAAGATATAAAGTTAACTCTTCATCTTGGCCATCCTGCCATCCTGCTGCTATATTCTTAAATCTTGTCGATCCTGTTCCTGTTTGAAAACAATAAATTTACTTATGCTATGCCGCCGTGTTCAGCGGCTGCGTAACATGAGTTATTACAATGCTTTGTCGTAAGAATATAGCGAATGGACCTTGCCCTCACCCTGGGCGGCTGCAGTGCGCCACTCAAAGCGCAAGGTGCCGTTTTCTCGGTATGCACCAAGTTGCTCAATGGATTCAGCTCCGACATCCTGCATCGAATGTCTGAGGGCTTCTGCAAGGAAAGGCAGCAGCGTTTTGATCGATCCTTTATCGACTACTTCGCCAGAGACGCCTTGAGGGATTTTGATGGCATTTTTGTCATTGAAGTAACGCTGAGAGCTATTTTTCAACATTGCTTCCATCGAGCCCATTCCTCGGTACTTTTTCATGCGGATCCCATCGCGGAAGAAATATTCTCCTGGGGCTTCTTCTGTGCCAGCGAGCATTCCGCCCATCATCACGGTGTCTGCGCCGAGTGATAGGGCTCTAAATATATGCCCTGGATTTCGAATGCCCCCGTCTGCGATCACGGGGATGCCGTATGCGTGTGCTATTTTTGCTACTTGGTAAATGCTTGTCGCTTGGCCTCTGCCGACGGCCATCACTTCTTGTGTGATGCAAATCGAGCCTGAGCCCATGCCGATCCGCAAACCGTCGACTCCAGCTTCGATCAGGCTTTTGGCTTGCGCTACTGTGACGACATTGCCTCCGATAATGTCGATATGGGGATAGTTTTCTTTGATATGGCGGATCATAGCGATTTGATAGATTGAGTCGCCTTGGGAGGAGTCGATCACAATCACATCGACGCTGGCTTCAGAGAGCGCTTTGACGCGGGCTTTGTCCTCTTCGCGCGTGCCTATGGCAGCACCCACTAGTAAATGCATGTTTTTATCTTTGGAAGAGAGGGGGAAAGTTTTGCTATTTTTCATATCTTTCCTGGAGATGAGGGCGACGAGTTGATTTTTATCGTTTACGATGGGAAGGAGTGATTTTTTGCTTTCGATGAGTATTTCTCGCGCTTGCTCTAGCGAGCTGTCTTCCAGAGCGGTGATCACTTTTTTTGTCATGACTTCAGAGACGGCAATCGATGTGTCGCTCACAAAATCGATGTCTCGTTTTGTTACGATGCCTAAGAGCGGGCTATGCATTTTTCCATTTTCTGTGACGGGAAAACTGGAAAAGCCCATTTCTGAGGTGATGCGGATGACATCTGCAATGGTTTGATCTTTGCTAAGTACGATAGGATTTAGGATAAAACCATTTTCAAAACGCTTCACGGAACGGACAAGATTCGCCTGCTGCTCAATGGTGTTATTGTAATGGACAATGCCAATCCCGCCGCTTTGTGCCATTTCAATGGCCATTTTTGCTTCAGTGACCGTATCCATTGGCGAACTGACAAAGGGTAAGCTCAGTTGAATGTTTCTTGTGAGTGAGGTTTTTACCGATACTTCGTCCGCTGCAAAATCGATGTGACCAGGGAGCAGAATAAAATCATCGTAAGTGAGGCTAACCCCGCGTCCAAAAAGAGAGGCGGCGGAAAGCCCATCTTCAAAAGAATGAGTGGATGCTTCCCAGGGTGGGCAGTCTGCGGACATTTTTGCCGCAGTCAGAATAAATGCGATGAGGAAATAGGAATAACTTTTCATAGGCAAGACCTCCCGTCTTGCCACACAGATGGTAAATTTTTGGGAATAAAGAGTCAAAAAATAACAGCGTGTTTAAAAAGTGCATCAAAAATCAAATATTAAGAATATTGAGACAGGTTCATTTTGCGAATAATGGAATAGGTCATTAGTATGAAGCGATGAAACTATTTCTTCTTCTTTTTGTCCTGTTTTCAAACTTGGCTTTTTGCCAAGAAGAGAAAATAGAAAAGATCCTGATTTTACCGCGCGATGCTGTCCATCAAGGGGATTATTTTGCTGTTAATACCAATATTGAGATTTCTGGCGAGATCACAGGAGATGCCTATCTTTTTGGGCAACAAATTGTGATCGATGGAAAGGTTAAAGGGGATGTTGTGGTCTTTGGCGGCACGGTGGATATTTCGGGAGAAGTTGAAGGCAGTGTGCGGGCCGTCGGAGCGCAGGTCCTCATCTTGGGCAGTGTAGGACGTAATGTGAGTCTTATCGGGGGGAATGCGCAGATTTTATACCCTTCGAAAATAAGTGGAAGTCTCGTGTGTGTTGCTGGAAATTGCGATCTGGCTGCTTTTATTGGGAAAAGCGCAAAAGTTTTCTCTTCTAATTTACGCGTATCAGGTGAAATTAGTGAGAACTTAAATGCCCACGTTGGGGATTTAAGGCTCACTTCCAATGCGAAAATTGGAGGTAATCTCCAATATAGCAGCAATGCAATCGCATTCATTGATCCCAGTGCGCAAATTCAAGGAGAGACGATTCACCATCCTTCAGCTTTTAGAAATCTGATGAAAGGTCAGTGGCTTGAAGGCTTTTATTTTGTTTCCAGGATTGCTGGAATTTTGATGAATTTCCTGTTTTCTTTTGTCGTCGGATGGGTTCTCATTCGTTTTTATCCCAAGAAGCTCCAGGAAGTATTGAGTGCTTTTAATAAGCACCCTTTTAAGGCATTTTTAGCTGGCCTTGTGGTGATTATTCTTCTGCCCATTGTTTCCTTGCTTTTATTGATTACAATTTTGGGAGCTCCATTTGCACTTGCTCTAATGGGCTTTTTTGTGATCTTTTTTTATGCTGCCAAGACAATTCCTATTTTGGCCGTCGCAAATAAGTATCTCACTAAACTCAAGCTAAAACCCAATTCACTGTCTATTTTTGCTCTTGGCCTTTTTCTCTATTTCTTGATCGTCCGCATTCCTTACGTTGGGTTTTTTGTTGCTCTAGCCTCTCTTCTTTGCGGAGTGGGCTCTTCTGCTGTCGCCAGAATGAAAAAAAGATAAAATTCAGTCCTTCTTCTGCAGGTTGTAGAGAACTTTTTCAAAGAGAAATTTGTTTACAACAAAATTGGATTTCATCTACCTGTGGGATATAACCTAAGGAAGAGTAGCGATGTCTGATCCCGTGAGTATTGAGCAAATTCTCAGAACAAGTAAAGCTTGGGATGGTTCTCTATTACCTGGGTTTAGTTCAGGACAGACTGAGATGAGAGTTTTGATTTTCAAAATTGCGCCTGGTGCAAAAACAACAATACATATGCATCCATTGAATGGAGCTGGTTATTTAATCACAGGTGAACTAACAATGTTTGCGACAGAAGATCCCCATGGCAGCTTTGCGGATCATAAAAAAATAAAAAAAATCAAACTCTCTCCGGGCGATGCGTGGGCTGAAGCAGTAAATATCTGGCACTACGGAGAAAATACAGGTAAAACCGAAGTGAAATTCGTATTGATATTTGCGGGACAAGAAGAAACGCCCCCAACACTTTCTTTAGGAACAAGAATAAAGTAATTCAAAACCAGCTCATTTTTTAAAATCGAGCTGGCGTAAAATTAATCATAGCCAGGTGGCATGATATCCCAGCCACGTGCTGAGATATCAGCAGCTCTGGCAAGAAAACCACGAGAAGCAACTGCTTGCCTCTCTTCCCAAATTCGAATTGAGACCTCATCTATGCGCCATTGTAAGGTTGCGTTATTTTTTATGGATTCATTGAATTCCTTATTTAGCCCTTTCAAACAGGCAAGTTCTTTCCCTTTTAAATAAGGGCATACCTTGGCTTCCATAATATCCATCGAAATGTAAGACATAAAAATCTCCTATATAAAAATTTATTTAAAAATAGAGTTGACTTGCACACACATTTGTGACCAAAAAACTCAAAATAAAAAAGTTAATTAATTAGAAATCAGTGATTTACTGATGATGATGGAAAGAATGCACAGAGGCAAGGGAACTTAAAAGCTTAATTGCAAAGTTGTTATTTTTCATAATTTTCTCCCTTCTTCAGTCACATTAACTAAAGAATAATTAAATTATACAATAATTAGGTATTTATTTAAAGAGCTTTTTTAAGCTTGAACCACAACAAAAGCGCAATAAAGGAGAAAATCATAAAACTTAACGGCATCAGAATGGCGGATTCTGGATAAATGAATTCTAAGAGGAGTACAGCCGCGACAGAGGTGCTTAAATTGACGAAATTCATAACTGCTGAGCCGTTTGATTTATTTTTTGCATTTGCTAGTCCATAAGATGAGGCATTGGCGAGAATTAACGCTTGGGCAAAATAGATCAGAAGCATAGGGAAAAACAAGACGGTAGGATTGATTTTTCCCACTAAAAATGGAATAAGCATCGTAAAAGCCACTATAAGAGAAGTCGCAGCTGCTGCAAAAAGAATCCTCAGTAAAGAGAATTTCCCTACGATCTTAGCCGATACAAGCGCGCCTAAAAGCATTCCTACAGGGGGGATTAAGTTGTAATTTCCAAAAACATCGGGAGAGAGTCCAATTAAACTAATACCGATGAAAGGTGCTTTCGAGGCAAAGACATAGATGGTTGCTGTACAGCAACCCATGATTAATCCGCTAATGACAAGAAGTTTGTTTTTAAATGCTTCTGCGTAGCCGGCAGTGATTGAACTTATATTTAACGCATGATGATCTAAGGATTTTGCTGTCTCTGGCAATTTGGTAGAAATCCACAAAATAAATATTCCGAAGAGAACTAGGAAATAAAAACAGCTTTCCCAATTAAATAATTGGGTCAACCATCCGCCAATGGCTATCGCGATCCCAGGCATCACAGCAAATGCAATCATCATGCCAGAGAGCATTTTTGTTGCCTCTGTTTGGCTATAAACATCGGCAATCATCGTGAAACTAACCTTTAGGCCGACAGAGGCGCCTAAGGCTTGTAGAAATCGCGCAAAAACCAATAATTCAAATGAATCAAGCGGTGATGAAAATGCACAGAGCAAACTGCCCAAAATGGCTAAAGAGATGCCGATATATAAAGTGACTTTTCTTCCAAATCGATTTGCTAAGGGACCGTAAGGAAGCTGTCCAAATGCATAGCCAAGAAGAAATGAAGTCATTGTCAATTGTACTTTGCCAGCAGAGACTTGAAAAAAAGAGGCAATGGAAGGCAGCGCAGGTGTAAAAAGAACTGCTCCAACTGACGCAAAAGAAACAAGAAATAGCAAAATGAAAAAGGATGGTCTTTGCTGCATTTTATCATAGAATAATTGAGTTTATGTTTTTGAGTTAGTACAATTTTCGCCGCAAATAATGAATAATAGGAGTTTTTATGTTTGAATTATTGCTTGCATTGAACACGATCGATATGAGTGCCGTAGAAAAGCCAGCTGTAGAGATGGTTGCTACGGCACCAGTTCCGCATTGGGAACTTCCGCATGCATTCCACTTGAACTTTGCTAATGATGTGATCACTTCTGAAGCGGGAAATATCTCTGCGGAAACGGGACCAGGAGTATGGTTTAATCGCTATTATCCCTGGAATTGGATGATGGCGATTCCTTATCATAGTTATCTCGAAATAAAACCTGTTTTAACAAAAGAAGAAGCGGAAAAAAGTTGGAACCTTATTTTAAGCCACCTTTCATCTCTGCCAGGAAATTCTCCGATTTCAATTAAGGTGAATGGTAAGATCATAGCACGGCGATTCTTTCCAGCAGTCAATGGCTGGCGCGAGGATTATTTTCCTATTCAGCTCAATGAAGGGGAAAATAAAATTATTATCCGTCTTTTGAATGCAGGAACTCACTACTGGATTCAAAAGCTCTACATCGATCCGATTTAAAAGAAATGTCTTGATCTGAAAGAAAAAATTTTGACACAATGCTTTTTTCTTTTTTAGGCATCATCACCACATGTGCGGTATTTTTGGAATCATAGGAAAAGAAAGAGCTGCCGAAAATCTTTTGCAAGGATTAAATCTCTTGCAACATCGGGGTCAGAACGGGGCAGGGATTTTTATCTATGATGCATCTAAAAAAAAATCGACCCTACTGAAAAATCGTGGCCTTGTTCATCAGGTTTTTTCTTTCCAGCCTCTTCCAGAAGGTTCATGGGGCATCGGTCATTTACGTTATGCAACAGCCGGGAAGAATAGTATTCAAGAGGTACAGCCTCTAGTCATCAGTAAAAACAAGCTCACCCTCTCTATTGTTCACAACGGAAATATCACCAACTATATTTCTCTAAAACGGGAATTAATGGCAGAAGGAGCTGATTTTGAAACCACATCGGACACAGAAGTCATTTTGAAAATACTTTTTTCTCATTTGCAAGAAGAAATGTCATTTGATTCTCTTTCTAGGGCTGTGGAAGAGGTCCACTCCCGCGTTGTAGGCGCCTATTCAATTCTGGGAATTATTGAGGGCTTTGGGCTTTTTGCTTTTCGAGACTCTTTTGGATTTAGACCCTTTTTATATGGAACAAAACAGAAGGGAAAAGCGCATTTTTTCTCGTCCGAGGCAGGTCCATTAGTTCAATTAGATGTACAAAATATTTGCGATGTTAAACCTGGTCAACTACTCTTTATCGATCAAGACTATCGGCTCCATCAAGCTGACTTAAATGAGCAAAAACATAGCCACTGTAGTTTTGAGTTTAACTATTTTTGTAAACCTAATGCAATGATCGAAGGGACCGATGTCTATCAAATTCGATTTCGATTGGGTCAATCTTTGGCTAGAAATGTTAAAAAGGCTGGATTTAAAATAGATGTGGTCATTCCTATTCCTGATACGGCAAGACCTTCAGCTTTAGGATTAGCCAGGGATTTAAATATCCCTTTAGAAGAAGGGTTTTTAAAACAAGATAATGTGGGAAGAACATTCATTATGCCTACACAAGATAGTCGAAAAAAGGCAGTTATATCGAAACTTTCTACTGTCAATTCCGTATTTAAAGATAAGAAGATTCTTCTGGTGGACGATAGCATTGTAAGAGGGACAGTTTCCAAACAAGCTGTCTATTTAGCGAGAAAAGCAGGAGCGAAAAAGATCTTTTTTGCTTCTACTTATCCTCAAGTGCTTTATCCTTGTTACTATGGAATTGATTTTCCAAGTCAAGAGGAGCTCATCGCATGGGGAAAAAGTCTTGAAGAAATTTCTAAAGCACTTGATATCGATGGACTTGTTTATAATAGCGTTGAGGATTTTAAAGAGAGTGTGGGACTCCCTGATCTCTGTACAGCCTGTTTAACGGGTAACTATCCCACATGCATTCAAGATGCGAATGAATTAACCGAACTTCGTTTAGTCGAGAGCAGATTATGAACTGTAAAGAAGATCATTATGAATCTCCTTTTTCTAGAAGATATGGCAGCTGTGAAATGCGCACTCTTTTTTCTGCGCAAAAAAAGTTCTCTACTTGGAGAAAAATTTGGGTTGCATTAGCAGAGGCTGAAATGCTTTTAGGCCTTTCCATTACGCAAAAACAAATTGATCTTTTAAAAGAAAAGATTGACTCCATCGATCTTGTAAAAGCGGAAAACTATGAAAAAGAACTCAGACATGATGTCATGGCGCATATCAGAGCTTATGGCGATGAATGTCCTGAAGCTGCTGGGATTATTCATCTGGGGGCAACTTCTTGTCTTGTAACAGATAATGCTGAAATGATTTTGATCCATGAAGCGCTTGAACTCATTGAAACAAAATTAAAACGGCTGATGAAGGCGCTTTTAGAAAAAGCAGATTTTTATCGCAATCTTGCCTGTTTAAGCTATACCCATTTTCAGCCAGCACAGCCTACAACAGTGGGAAAAAGATTTTGTCTTTGGCTTCAAGATTTTTGGCTGGATTGGAAAGATCTTAACTATCGAAAGGATAATTTTTGTTTTTTAGGAGTTAAAGGAGCAACAGGGACCCAAGCTTCGTTTCTTGAGCTTTTTAATGGGGACCATGAAAAGGTCAAAGAGCTGGATCAATTGCTTGCAGAGCGATTAGGGTTTAATCGTGTTTTTTCTATTTCTGGTCAAACTTACACTAGAAAACAGGATTCTCAACTCCTTGATCTTCTTTCAGGGATTGGAGTCTCAGCTCATAAGATGGCCACCGACATAAGGCTCTTAGTGCATTTAAAAGAAGTTGCAGAGCCCTTTAAAAAAAATCAGGTGGGATCTACTGCGATGCCTTATAAGCGCAATCCGATCGAAAGCGAAAAAGTTTGCTCCCTTGCTCGTTATCTGATCGCCCTTTCCGAAAATCCCAAATACACAGCTTCTCTTCAATGGCTTGAAAGAAGTCTTGATGACTCTGCGAATAGGCGCTTTTGTATTCCAGAAGCTTTTCTTTGCGTGGACGCCATCCTTGATTCACTCCTATTCATCACTGAAAATCTGCAAGTGAATCAAGAAGTGATTAATAAGCACCTTGAAGAAGAGATGCCTTCAATGTCCCTCGAACCTGTTCTCATGGCCCTTTCGAAAAAAGGGGCAAGCCGGCAAGAGGTGCATGAAACATTAAGAACTCTTTCTCAGCAGGACAGGGAAAAAGGGAATCGAGATGAAAAAAGTGATCTACTTTCTAGAATCGCAGAAAATAGTTCCCTGCCGCTTACTCTAGAAGAGATCCAAATGCTTTCTTCTAAAGAGCGCCTTGTGGGAAGAGCGCCGCAGCAGGTAAGCGAATTTCTCGAAGAGATTAAAAATAGCGTTATTTTTGAATAAAAAATTTTATTAAAACTAAGAGGAATTTCTATGGGCAGTTATGCCAAATCAGGTGTGGATATCGATCGTGGGAATCACTTCGTTGAACGTTTAAAAAATCTCTGTCCGGAGATCGGAGGGTTCAGTGGACTTTATCCTTATGGCGACCAATATCTAGTTGCCAGCTGTGATGGTGTCGGAACAAAGCTGAAACTGGCATTTGAAATGAATCAACATGAGACCATCGGAATCGATCTTGTTGCGATGTGTGTAAACGATGTGATCACAACCGGCGCAAGGCCCCTTTTTCTTTTAGATTATTTGGCAAGCTCGAGAATAGATGTCGATCAAGCGGAAACAATTCTTCACGGAATCATTGAAGGATGTAAAGAAGCAGAATGCATTCTTTTAGGCGGAGAAACCGCTGAAATGCCCGGTTTCTATCAAGAAAAAGAATATGATATGGCAGGGTTTGCAGTAGGGATCCTCCCTAAAAAAAAGCTCATTGATGGCAAAGAAATTCAAGAGAAAGATTTGCTTGTTGGCATTGTCTCAACTGGTGTTCATAGCAACGGCTTTTCTCTTGTAAGGAAAATATTAAAAGATTCCCAAACAAGCCTTTTGGAAAAGATTCCTCAAAGCGATAAAACAATCGGAGAAATCCTGCTGACCCCTACACGTATTTATGTGAAAACCATTTTCGATATTCTTAAAAATTTCAAAATTAAAGGGCTGGCCCATATTACAGGAGGCGGTCTTTTGGAAAATGTTCCCCGATTTCTTCCTGAAGGGAAAAGAGCTTATATCTGTAAAAACAACTGGGAAGTTCCTCCTATTTTTAAATGGCTTCAAGAGAGGGGAGATATTGCAGAAGATGAGATGTACCGCGTGTTTAATATGGGGATCGGAATGGTGGCAGCATTGGAAGAGGGCGATGCACATAAGCTTGTTGCAAGTCGAAAGGATTGCATCGTGATCGGTGAGATAAGAAATGCAGATGTAGGTGTAGAATGGATGTAATTTTAAGAAATGCGCTCATCCCTCATCGGGTCGAGATTTGTATGCGAGAGGAGCATACTGACCCAAAAGCCCACCACTTACTGCACTCTATTCGCGAGTTTTTTAAAATTCCTGTAGAAAAACTTCAAATTGTCCGTTTCTATCAGATCCACAAAAAACTAACATCTTCACAAGTCCATGCTCTAACAACGCATCTTCTTTTGGACCCAATCCTTGAAATAGGCGCAGAAAAAAAGCTTCCCTTGCAAGCAGATTGGGCAGTGGAAGTGCAATTTAAACCAGGAGTGACTGACACAGCTGGGAAAACGGCGCGGACGACTATTGAGGATTTTTTAAAAGCTCCTTTTGAAACGCATGAAGAGATCTATTCAGGATGGAAATATCTCTTTTCAGGCACTCTTTCTAAAGATCAGATCGAAAAAATTGCGCTCCAATTATTAGCGAATCCCTTAATCGAGGATGTGCTCATTTTTTCCATGCATTCTGATAAAATTGAGACGATTTCTCTCGTTTTAAGCGATGAGGAGCTTATTGAGCTCAGCCAGCGGCGCCATTTGGCTCTAACTCTTCAAGAGATGAAAGAGATAAAAAAATATTTTGATCGTCCTGAGATTAAGGAAAGTCGCTCCTTAGCCTCTCTTTCATTGGATCCAACTGATGTAGAGCTTGAGGCGATTGCTCAGACATGGAGCGAACATTGCAAACATAAAATTTTCAATGCAAAGATAAGCTATAAAGAAAACGGAAACGAGGAAGAAATTGATAGTTTATTTCACACTTATATCGTGAAAGCTACCGAAGAACTATCCGAGGAAATTGATTGGCTCGTTTCTATTTTTAAAGATAACGCAGGAATTATCCGTTTTAATGAGTCATGGAATCTTGCATTTAAAGTAGAGACTCATAATAGCCCTTCCGCCCTCGATCCCTACGGAGGCGCCCTCACAGGGGTCCTTGGAGTGAATAGAGATATCTTAGGTGCGGGTTTAGGTGCGCGCCTGATCGCTAATACGGACATTCTCTGTTTTGCACCTCCTGATTTTTCTGCAAAAATTCCACAAAAACTTCTCCATCCTAAAAGAATCCTTGAAGGAGTCTGCCGCGGCATAGAACATGCCGGCAATAAGTCTGGGATTCCCACAGTCAATGGATCGATTACATTCGATGATAGATATTTGGGAAAGCCACTTGTCTATTGCGGTTCAATCGGCATTATGCCTTGCGCAATTCAAGGAGAGAAGACGCATGAAAAGAAGATTTACCCTGGTAATTTGATCATCATTGCAGGCGGAAGAACAGGAAAAGATGGCATTCATGGCGCTACCTTTTCCTCAGAAGGGCTGACGGAATCAAGTCCAACCACAGCTGTTCAGATTGGAGATCCTTTTACTCAAAAAAAACTGCAAGATTTTCTTTTGCAGGCGCGCGATCTTAAGCTCTATAACGCGATCACAGATAATGGAGCGGGAGGACTCTCCTCGTCGGTCGGAGAAATGGCAAGATTTTGCGGAGGATGTGAAATTGAACTAGATCGGGTCCTTTTAAAACAAGCCAATCTATCTCCTTGGGAAATTTTACTTAGCGAATCGCAAGAGCGTATGACACTCGCGGTATCCAGTGACAAAGTTCAAGAACTTTATGCCCTTGCACATCTTCACGAAGTAGAACTTGTAACCATCGGCAACTTCGTAGCGTCTGGCAATTTTCATGTTCTCTTTAAGGGAAAAACAGTGGCTTTGCTGCATCTTGATTTTCTGCATGAGGGGGTGCCGCAACTGAATTTAAAAGCAGAATGGGCCCCAAAAAAAGATGCGCTTCCAAAAATCACTCCTACCTCTTCCTACGAGAAAGAGCTGCTAGATATTCTTAGCAGATATAATGTGTGCAGCAAAGAATATTGGGTGCGACAATTTGATCATGAAGTTCAGGGAGCTACCTGTTTAAAACCATTTACAGGGCTTTATCACGATGGTCCAAGCGATGCAGCTATTTTAAAGCCGCTTGAGCTTCTTGCAAGCAAAGAAGCCCTTGTCATTGGCCATGGGATTTGCCCCAAATATAGCGATAAAGATACTTACGACATGACAGCTGTCGCAATTGATGAGGCGATCCGCAATTGTGTTGCTGTGGGTGCAGATCCTTCAAGGATAGCCATCCTCGATAATTTTTCGTGGCCTGATCCCGTAGAAAATCCCATTCATAATCCCGATGGAGCTTTTAAACTTGCGCAGCTTGTTCGTGCTAACAAAGCTCTTTACCATTATGCCAAGGCGTTTAAAACACCGATCATATCGGGTAAAGATAGCATGAAAAATGACTATTGTATCGGCAATATTAAAATTTCAGTCCCTCCAACATTGCTGATTTCTGCACTCGGAAAGATCGATTCGATCGATAACGCTATTTCCATGGATGTTAAGATGGCAGATGATCTAATCTATATCATTGGAATGACAAAAAACGAGCTTTTTGCTTCTGAGTTCTATGCTATGAAAAAGATTGAAGGGGGAGATGCGCCAAGTGTAAATGCAAATAGGGCTAGGCAAAACTATCTTGCTCTGCATCGGGCTATTCGTGCTGGCATGATTACTTCTTGTCACGATTGTTCTGACGGCGGATTAGCGGTAGCTCTTGCAGAATCCGCTTTCAGTGGCGGACTTGGAATGGAAATTTCTCTTAGTCAAGTACCGGTTGAAGGAGTCTTATCCGATGCCGAAATTCTTTTTTCTGAATCAAGCAGCAGATTAATTGTGACTTTACCCTCTCGCCATGTGACAAATTTTGAGTCGCTTTTTAACAAAGAAGAGCTTTCCTGCATTGGAAAGGTGCGGAAGGACCAGGCCTTTACCGTTTTGGGAAAAAATCAGGAACCTACTATCCAATTGCAGCTTCATACATTAAAAGAGGCTTGGCAAAAACCTTTTGCAAAAAGGAGCTTATGAACCTATCCCAATATTTCAAAAACATGCTTTTTGCCTTTTTTTCCACACCTTTTAGTCTCGCTTCTTGCTCTACTTGTCTAAGTATGTGCTGCGAAGCGAGACTAAAATCTGTGAAAAAAATTTTCAAAAATCAAAGTTTTGGAATATTGGGATAGATTCATGAAAGAGGCACTCGTCCTTGAGGGATATGGAATAAATTGCAACCGAGAGATGGAGGTGGCCTGTCAAAGTGCAGGTGCAAAGGTCACTTCGATGCACATTAAGTGCTTATTTGACCCCGGCTTTGATTGGTCTAGATTTAAACTGATTGTATTTCCGGGCGGCTTTACATTTGGTGATGAAATGGGTGCTGGCAAAGCACTTGCTAATCGCCTTTCACATCACGCCTGTAGCTTGCGCGATCATCTTTTTTCTTTTGTTGCCGGTGGAGGAATGATTCTAGGAATCTGCAATGGCTTTCAACTGCTTGTTAAATTAGGGCTTCTTCCTTCTTTAGAGTCCCATTTAAACCAATCTGTCTCCTTAGCTTTTAACAATTCCGCTCATTTCGAATGCCGCTGGATCGATCATGAGGTGCTTCCTTCGCGCTGTCTTTTTACTCAAAATCTTCAGGCGCTTTATCTACCGATCCGCCATGGAGAAGGAAAATTTGTTGCTCAAAATGATCAGGTCATTAAAGCCTTGTTTCAAAATGGGCAGGTAGTTTTGCGATATCAGCATGAAAATCCCAATGGTTCTACGGAGGCAATTGCTGGCATCTGCGACCCCACCGGCCGCATTCTGGGGATGATGGCCCATCCGGAAGCAGCTATTTTTTTTACACAGGATCCCCATTGGATTCGAAAAAAAGAGCAGCTTAAGCTGCAGCAAAAAGAGCTTCCTATATACGCGGAGAGTCTATCTCTATTTAAAAACGCACTCAATTAAGAGGATGATAATGAAAAAAATCCAAACAGTCCTTGTAAGCGTGACTGATAAAACCCATTTGAGCTTTTTTCTTAAAGGACTTTTGGCCATCAATCCCTCTATAAATTTGATTGCTTCAGGAGGAACAGCTGAAGAACTTAAAAAATTTGAAATTCCTTTTACCCTCCTTAGCGATTATACAAAATCTCCCGAATGCTTTGGGGGAAGAGTAAAAACTTTGCATCCTAAAATTATGGGAGGAATTCTTTATCGTCGAGGAGTTCATGAAGAGGAAGCTAAAAAACTGGGGATAGAGGGAATCGACCTTGTCATCTGCAACTTATATGATTTTGAAAAGGCCGCATTAAATCCTGAAAACAGATTAGAAGATGTGGTCGAAAAGATAGATATTGGAGGATCTACTCTTCTTAGAAGCGCTTGTAAGAATTTTTCTGATGTGGCTGTAGTTGTTGATCCGGGTGATTATGAATCCCTTTTAAAAGAGCTGGTTTCATTAGAAGGCTCTTTATCACTGGAAACAAGAAAATCTCTGGCTGTAAAAGCGATTCAATTAAGCGCTGCTTACGAATCGGTGCTTGCAAGTGAACTTTCTAAGAGGATGAAAAGTGAAAAAATGCACTTTATTCAGCTTAATAAGGGACAAGAGCTGCGTTATGGTGAAAACCCTGATCAAAAAGGATGGATCTATGAATTTGCAAATGCAGGAGGGCTTGCTCAAGCTAAAATTCTCTCCGGTAAACAGATCTCCTTTAATAATTATGAAGATGCAACGCTTGCCTACTATTCTTCGCAAGAGCTTATTTCCTTAGGCAGCAATTATGGTGTTTCTATCGTAAAGCATGGCAGCCTTTGCGGATATGCAACAGGACAAAATGAGCTGCAAGCATTAGAAAGAGCCTGGGAATGTGATTCCAAATCTGCTTTTGGCAGTGTGATTGGGCTTTCTTTTGAATGTTCTAGCCAACTCATCCCCTTTCTTACTAAAAAATTTATCGAAGTTATAGTGGCCCCGAAATTTGAAAGCGCATTTATCCAGTGGGCAGAAAAGGTCAAACCCAATTTAAGGTTGCTAGAGCTTGGCAAAAAGAGAGAAGATCTTTTCATTTTTAAAAGCATTAGTGGGGGAATGTTGGTCCAAACAAGAAAACAAAACCCAACCCGTTCATTAGCAGAATTATTTATGCCTTCTCTTTCAAGTGAAACAAGCCCAAGGGGCATCATGACCAAAAAAGCGCCTCTTCCTGAGCAACTCAATCTGTTTGGTTTTGCAATTTTAGCTGTAAATTTTCTAAAATCAAATGCCATTGCCATTGTCAGAGAATATGCTCCGGGATCTTATCAGATGATAGGATCAGGTTCGGGACAGCCTAATAGAATCGATTGTCTTGAAAGGCTTGCACTTCCTAAAACGATCGATAACCTGCGTGCAGAAAATCTGAATGTTGCTTCTTATGACCCGAAAAAAGATTTATCGACCTGTGTATTAGCTAGTGATGGTTTTTTCCCCTTTGCGGACAGTATCAATAGCGCTGCATCGCAGGGGATTAAATATTGTATTCAACCGGGAGGATCGAACAATGATTTAAGCGTCATTCAAGCAGCAGACGCTCAAGAGATGTGTATGATCTTTACAGGGCAACGTTATTTTTATCATTAATTAATTTTTAAAAAAGAGGAACTATGCAAACGCACCTACTGCCAAACACTTTTCTTCCGGAACTCGGAAGGCCTACAAAAGGAAAAGTAAGAGATATCTATTTTTTAAAAGATCAATTGGCGCTTGTTGCTAGTGACCGGATTTCGGTATTTGATCGCATTTTACCGGAGCCAATTCAGGACAAGGGGGCTATATTAACAAAGCTTTCGCTCTTCTGGTTTGAACAGACAAAAGATCTCGTTCCCAATCATTTGGTTGATCATCCCGATCCAAATGTTCTTTTGGCAAAAAGATGCCAACCTATCAAAGCAGAAATTATCGTAAGAGGATTTTTAGCGGGCTCAATGTGGCGTGATTATCAGAAAGGGAAAAGAGTAAAATGCGGTGTGCCGCTGCCTGAAGGTTTAAAACAAAATGATCCACTCAAAGAGCCCATTGTCACACCCACAACAAAAAGTGAAGAGGGACATGATGAGGATATCACGGCTGAAGAACTCATCGCATCCGGGGTAATGAGCGCTTCTACTTGGAATTATATCAAAGAGGCCGCCTTAAAACTTTATAAAAGGGGTTGTGAACTTCTTAAATCCAAAGGATTAATCTTAGTGGATACGAAATATGAATTTGGAATCGCTCCCAATGGAGAAATTCTTTTAATCGATGAGATCCATACGCCCGATTCATCTAGATTTTGGTTCCAAGATGATTACGATCGCAAAGAGGTCAAGTTTCCCGATAAAGAATTTTTAAGAGAATGGTTGCGCTCTCAAGGTTTTACTGGAAGTGGAGTCATTCCTAGTTTGCCTCCAGAAATTATAGAGAAAGTTCGAGCAGGCTATGTTTCGCTTTATGAAGCAATCACTGGTCAAAAATTGGAACCGGCTTCAGCTACTATTTCCAAGCGGCTGATTGCAAATCTAAAACAGGCCAAGATGATTCAGGGAGTATTTGCTCTCATTTGGGCAGGAAGTGAAAGTGATAAACCCCATGTGGATAAGATCGTAGCTACTCTTCAAGAGCAACAAATTCCACTTTCTATTGTCTATGCTTCTGCCCATAAAGATCCGCGCAAAACACTCGAGCTGATTACCGAATACAATGAAAGTTTAGAATCTTTAGTATGTATCACAGTTGCTGGAAGGAGCAATGCCCTTTCGGGAGTTTTAGCTGCAAATCTTAAATGGCCGGTGATCGCATGTCCTCCTTTTAAAGATTACAGTGATTATCTTGTAAATATTCATTCCACTTTGCAAATGCCAAGCAAAGTGCCTTCCATGACTGTCATCGATCCTGCCAATGCCGCTCTAGCTGCTGCCAGAATTTTGAAAAGCATGGACCATTAGGGGAACATTAGACATGAAAATTTTGCTCATAGGATCAGGGGGAAGAGAGCATGCGATCGCATACTCCTTATCTCAATCCGGACATAGTGTTTATTGTATTCCGGGTAATCCTGGCACAGAAGAATTTTGTGAAAAAATATCTCCATCTATCAATCCCTTTGATTTTTTGGCGCTCATCGACTTTGTCAAAAAAAACGGGATCGATATGGCGTGCGCTGGGCCAGAGATTTTCCTTGCAGGCGGCATGGGAGATGCCTTTAAAGAAGCGGGGATTCCTTTTTTTGGCCCCACTAGAGAAGGGGCCTTACTTGAAAGCAGTAAAGCCTTTGCAAAACAATTTATGAACAAATATGGGATTCCTACCGCCTCTTTTGCAACTTTTAAAACAAGAAAAGAGGCTTCTTTGAGTTGCGCGCCTTATTTTGACAGGTGGAAGGGAATAGTTGTTAAAGTTAGCGGACTTGCACAAGGCAAAGGGGTGACGAGCTGTCAGACAATAGAAGAGGCAAAAGAAGCGCTGGAGGGCAAAGAGGAAGAAATGGTCCTAGAGGAGCTTTTGCAAGGAAAAGAGATCTCGCTGCTTGCATTTTGTGATGGAAAAGAGATTCTTCCTATGCTTCCTTCGCAAGACCATAAAAAGGTTTACAATCAGGATCAAGGGCCTAATACAGGAGGCATGGGTGCTTATGCCCCTGCTGCATTTGTGACCTCCTCCGAAATGGAAAAGATCCAGGAGTTAATCTTAGAGCGCACCAAAGAGGGATTACGCAAAGAGGGAATTGACTATTGCGGCATTCTTTTTTTCGGACTCATGTTAACACAAAAGGGGCCGATGCTACTGGAATACAACTGCCGTTTTGGTGATCCAGAAGCCCAAGCAGTGCTGCCTTTATTAGAAAACGATCTCGGTCAAATTATGTATGCCTGTACTAAAAAAGAGCTCTCTTCCCAAAAACTTTCTTGGAAACAATTATCTTCTTGCTGCGTCGTGATGGCCTCAGGAGGGTATCCGGGAAATTATACAACAGGCGAAATCATCACAGGATTAGATGAGGCAAAAAACTTTCCCAACACCTTAATTTTTCATGCAGGGACAGGACGAAATACCAAAGGAGAACTGATGACAGCAGGAGGGAGAGTTCTTGGAGTGACCGGACTCGGCGCTACTCTAAAAGAGGCCACTCATCATGCCTATTTGGCTACTCAATCAATCCATTTTTCAAAAGCCCATTTTCGCCATGACATCGCCAATCAATTTAGCAACATTTAAGCCTCTCTATACTCCAAAACAAGATCGCCCGATGCATCTTGTGGTGTTTGGTTCTGGACATGGAAGTAATTTAGAAGCTCTTTTAGAAGAGAGAAAAAAAAATCCTGGCTGTTTTGAAATCAAAGCCCTTTTATCCGATCGCCCTTGTCGCTTTCAAGATCTCGGGCATTTAGAAAAAATTCCGGTCATCGACCACTCCTTTCAACGTTTTGTTGCCTTAAAAGGATTAGAAAAAAAATCTGCTGCTGAAATTCGTCTAGAATATGATGAAGAGGCAGTAAGATTGCTTTTAGAATGTGCGGCTCTGCACCAATTTTCCATTGATCTGATTCTCCTTGCAGGCTACATGAGGCTCGTTAAAGCGCCGCTTTTGTCCCATTTTAATATCATCAATGTGCATCCCGCAGATTTAACCATTCTTGACGGGGAAGGAAAAAGAAAATATATCGGGGCCGATAGCGTTTATCTTGCGCTTCAAGCAGGTGAGACCAAAACCTCATCTTGTGTGTTTTTAGTCGATGAAGGGGTAGATAATGGGCCCATCCTTGTCACAGGACCTTCAGTGGATTATACAGAAGGATATCCTCTTACAAAACAAAAGGCCTTATTGCATCAAGCAAAGCAGAAGGTGCAAAGCGACCTACCTGCCTGTTTGACTGCCATTAAAATGATTGCGGAAGGTCGCATCGCAATAGATAGCGATAATAAAGTGCATATATCTCATTAATTCAGGATTTGTTTTCTCTGTGCTCTCTGTGCCCTCTGTGGTGAAATAAAAAAAGAAATTTTAACCACAGAGATCACAGAGACCACAGAGGAAGAAATAACTGGGGGAATTAAAATTCGGAGTGACCAGGATATCGTGGGAAAGGGATCACATCGCGGATATTTTCCATTCCCATAGCAAAGAGCAAAAATCTTTCGAAACCAACGCCAAATCCACTATGAGGAACAGTGCCATATTTTCTAAGCTGGTTATACCACCAATAGTCATCGGGTTTCAGTCCAAAATCAATAATCTTTCTCTCAAGCCTATCTAATCTATCTTCACGCTGGCTGCCACCGACCAATTCTCCAATTTTAGGTACAAGAAGATCGACTGCGGCAACTGTTTTACCATCGTCATTTGCGCGCATGTAAAATGCTTTGATTTTTTCTGGATAATTGGTCAGGAACACCGGTTTCTTACAATATTCTTCGGCGAGATAGCGCTCATGTTCTGTTTGGAGGTCCATTCCCCATTGAACGGGATATTCAAATGTGCGACCTGATTGAGTTAGGATATCAATGGCCTCTGTGTAGGTGATCTGTGCAAAAGGAGAGTTTAAGACCACTTGCAGACGCTGCAACAGCCCTTGTTCGATGAATTGATCAAAAAATTCCATATCTTCGCTGCAGGTGTTCAAAATGTCATCGATCACAAATTTGATGTAATCTTCAATCACTTTGATATTGCCGGCAAGATCAGTGAAGGCCATCTCAGGCTCAATCATCCAAAATTCCGCAAGATGTTTCGGGGTGTAGGAAAGCTCTGCGCGGAAAGTAGGACCAAAAGTATAAATATCCGATAGGGCACAGGCATAGGCCTCTCCATTAAGCTGTCCTGAGACTGTCAAATAAGCGGGCTTATGGAAAAAATCCTTGGTGAAATCGCAGGTTCCATCGGAATTTTTTGGAAGTTTGTCCAAATCAAGTGTTGTGACTCTAAATTGTTTACCGCCTCCCTCTGTATCTGAAGTGGTGATGAGCGGGGTAGGAATAAAAATAAAGTCTCGATCAGTGAAAAAACGATGCGTATTATAAGAAATTCTGCTGCGCACTCTTGCCACTGCGCCTTGTGTATTGGTGCGTGGGCGCAAATGGGCAATTGAGCGCAAAAATTCAAACGTATGTCTTTTTTTCTGTAAGGGATACTCTTCAGCAGGACAGGTTCCAAAAATTGTGATTGCAGTGGCCTTTAGCTCCCACTTTTGTTTATGTCCCGGGCTTTCGACCAAAATTCCTTGGATACCTACTGCAGCGCCAGTAGAAAGCAAAGGCAAGATCTCTTTGTAATTGTGGAGAGATTCTTCTGCGACTACTTGAAGACTAGAAAGCGAAGAGCCATCATTAAGCTCAATAAATGTAAAGGTTTTCTGATTGCGGACAGAGCGTATCCAACCGCAGACCCATAATTCCTTGCCTATTTGGGAAGGGTCAAGAGAATGGATTTTAGTGCGTGGCAAAGACAGTGTGTTCTTCATTCGAAAATTCCCTTAATAATTGAATCTCTCTTTTCCAATCCACAAGACCACGCGGAGTTTCCAAATATTTGGGAATTTCACGCAGTTTTGGATGGGCCATCACAAATTTAAAACATTCTAGCCCGATCAAGCCTTCGCCTAGATGTGCGTGGCGGTCTTTCCTTGCAGCAAATGGTTTTAATGAATCATTGAGATGGAAAGCATAGAGCTTTTTAATCCCAATGATACGGTCAAATTCTTTCAACGTTTCTTCCCAAGCCTCTTTCGAGCGGAGATCATATCCCGCTGAAAAAAGATGGCAAGTATCAATGCAGACTCCAATAGGAATTTTTTTGTCCACATGTTCAAGGATATAGGCTAAATGTTCAAAACGATGGCCAATTGAACTTCCTTGCCCGGCCGTTGTTTCAAGAAGTAGACGGGTCTTTCCCTTTTCGCAAAGGGGTTCAAATTTTTTTAAACTAGCCACAATTTGGTTTAGGCATTCCTCTTCCGTCCAGCCGGTGGCGCTTCCAGGATGAAAATTTAAAAAAGCAATATCTAATTTATGGCAGCGGACCAGTTCTTCTTTAAAAGCTTCCTGGCTTTTATGGAGCAGCTCCCCATTGTGAGAGCCTAAATTGATCAGATAGCTGGCATGGCTCATGAGCTCTTTAAGGCCAGTTTCTTTGAGGGTTGCATTCCAAAGATCAATCTCCTCGCTCGTCAAATGATGTCCTTTCCATTGACGCTGGTTGCTAGTAAAAAGTTGAATTGTAGTCGCGCCAATCTCTTTTCCTTGCAAAAGAGCCTTATACACTCCTCCGGCTATTGAGGTATGAGCGCCAATGAGTAATTCTTCTGATTTTTTCATTACTTGTTTTCTTTTAAGAGAGAATTATAGAAAATAAGCGGAATCTTTTCAAATTGTATGCTATGCGCACATATTTTCTAAGAAAATCTAAAAAAATTTTATTTCACACCTACGAGCTTTTCAAACGTAAGCGAAAAAAGCTCCCTGCTCATGAAGTCAACGAGATGGAACAGACATTGAATGCATTGCAGCTTGCAATCATGGAAAAAAACCGCGAAAAAGCCTCTGAAGAGGCCAAAAAATGCGAGCGCTTTTGCCGTACTTATCTTAAAAAAGGTCCCTTTGAAAATGTAAGAGACCTAGTTCTCGCTCTTGCATTTGCACTTATCGTGGCACTCCTCATTCGGCAGACCTGGTTTGAGCTTTATGAAATTCCCTCCGGCTCTATGCGGCCAACTTTTAAAGAAAAAGATCGTCTTGTCGTTTCAAAAACCGATTTCGGGATCAATTTCCCTTTTACTCCCGGCCATTTTTATTTTGATCCGGAGCTTTTGAAACGTGCAGGAACTTTTGTATTTACTGTTGAGAATATGGACGTGCGCGATCCCGATACTCTCTATTTTTATCTATTTCCAGGAAAAAAACAGTTTGTCAAACGTCTTTTAGGAAAGGCAGGCGATATTCTCTATTTTTATGGTGGCAATATTTATGGGATCGACAAAGAGGGCCATATGATCTCAGCTGAGCTGCAACCAGAGCGGCTATCTCAAATCGACCATATCCCATTCATTCGCTTCGATGGAAATACAGAGCTTTCCGATCCACTTGCGCTTCCAAATGGAACTCTTTACCGCAGCGCTACGATTTATCAAATGAACCAACCCATTGCACGTTTGCGCATGCTTGGCGATTCCCGTTTTGCAGGCGAAATGTTGCCTCATACAACAATTGCCCCGTCGTCTTATCAAGTAGAAGATTTTGGAGATCTTTGGGGAATTAAGAATTATGCGACCACAAGACTGCTCACCAAGGAACAGATTAAAACTTTTTATAGCAAGGAGCAGCTCCCTGCTGAAGAGGCTTTAGCCTATCTGGAATTAAAGCATCATCCTTCGCTTAAAGCATTGAAGCTCGGCAAAGATCCTTATGGAAGAATCAGGCCCAGTTTTAAGCTAAGCACTTCATTTATTCCATTAAATGAAGAGCATCTAAAGAGGCTATTTTCTCATCTTTATACTTCACGCTTTCACGTGAAAAATGGCGTGGCTTATTCTCATCGATTAAATCAAGAGGGTGGGGCTGGTTCGCCGCTTGCGGGTGTTCCTGATGGCACTTACGAGTTTTACTATGGAAAAGCCTACGAGCTACCCTTTGATGGGGTGTCAAAAGAAGTTCCAAGTGATCATCCTCTTTATCAATTTAGCCTTGATAGACTGCAATTTTTATTTAATTTCGGAATTGATTTTGAGCCCCGCTATTTTTCTGATTTTAGCGGCGAGCTTTTTATCACTTCGCGGTATAGCTATTTCCGGGGCGGCGATCTTTATGTTATGGGAGCGCCTCTTTTATTCAAAAACGACCCTGCTCTTGCCTCGTTTATCGAGAGTGAAACGAAGGGTTCAACCCCTTTTCTAGATGAAGGCGAACCGGATTTAGAAAAAATCAAAAAATATGGATTGAAAATTCCCGAAAAATCTTATCTGGCGCTTGGCGATAATTATGCGAATAGCTCTGATAGCCGCGATTTTGGATTTGTCCCGCAAGACAATATCCGTGGCGGTCCCTATTTTATTTTCTGGCCGCCAGGCAGTCGTTTTGGCCATCCAAATCAAGCGCCTTACGCAACATTTGTATTCCCTAGAATGGTGGTTTGGGGAGTCGCAGCAATCTGCTTTGGAGCTTGGTATCTCTATCATCGCAAAAGAACAAAGCTGCCTTTAAAATTGTAGAACCACAGAGGCACAGAGAGCAAGAGTAAAGAATGAGGTTTTATTTTTTTGCTTCGCTCGCGAAAAAATAAATCTCCTCCGAACTCCTTATCTCCGTGTCTCTGTGGTTGTGTTCATTTCGCTTCTTAATTCTGGCTTTCTTCTTCGAAGTAGGCCCATCTGAAATCAACTTCGAATAATTCAGATAAATAGACATTTTTCAGCTGTTTGTTGACTGCATAGGCCATTGTCATGTAATAAAGGGGTGCAACTGGGAATTCATCCATTAAGATTTTTTCGGCTTCATTGAAGAACTGCTTTCTTTTGATAGGATCTAACTCTTGGTCCGTTGCATCAAGCAGCCTTTGATATTCGGGATCTTCCCACTTAGGAAAATTCACGCTATCGGAAGCAAATCGAAAGGTTTGCATGATATAGATGGGATCACGCAACCAAGAAACCCAACCCGCTCCACCAATTTGGAAGTCACCTTTTGCCAGTGTATCAAAATGCACTTTTGCTTCTCGCTGATCCAATTTTACCAGGATGCCAAATGCCTCTTTCCATTGTTGCTGCAAAGCTTCTGTGACTTTTTGACTGATGAGGCGTGAATTGGAAAAATTAAATTTGATGACTGGAAGGTCTTTTTTTTCGAGGCCCAATTCTTCTAATGCTTCATCAAATAATTTTCGGGCCAAGGTTAAATTATTATCGGTAAAAAAAGGTTGAGTTTGCGTGGCAAGACTTGGGGGAAGAATTCCAAGCGCAGGTGTCTCCCCTTCCTTGAGAACATGGTCTGCAATTGCCTGGCGATCGATGGCATAAGTAAAAGCTTGTCGCATTTTTTTATTATTAAATGGAAAAGCATGCACATTAAAAACGTACCACTCAAGACCTGCACAAGGAAATTGGTTAATTTCCCCTTTTTCTCTTAAATGGGGAATTGCGTCTAAGGGGAGGCGCGAAAGTGGTTTTCCTGCCCAATCTAATTCATTTTTCTCAAACATGCTAAGCATCGTAGTGGCATCTTTAATAATACAAATTTTAATGCCTGGCAACTGGACATGCTCGGCATCCCAATAGTCGGGATTTTTGATGAAGATCATTTCATCTTCTTGCTTATGTTTCGAAAGAAGAAAGGGTCCATTGCAAACAAATTGTTCTCCGGCATTTTTGGCCCAATCTGGCGACTCTCGATCGATGCGGGAATTGACAGGAAAAAAAGAAGAGCTGGCCACAATTTCCAAAAAATAAGGGGCAGGGTGTTCCAATTCAACGACAAGTGTTTTAGGATCGATCACTTTCACTCCCAATGCGCTCAAAGGCAATTTCCCGTGAACAATAGCTTCAGCGTTTTTAATGGCGTAAAAGTTATGTTTTCCTTTTGTGTTTAGGTTTGGGTCGAGAAGTGTTTTCCATGTATATTCAAAATCAAAAGCTGTGATCTCATCCCCATTCGACCATTGGCAAGGACGCAAATGAAAAGTATAGAATTTTTGATCTTCTGAAATTTCAAGGCTCTCAGCAATTGCAGGAGTGATTTTTCCATCGGGGCCAGTACACATTAGGCCTTCAAAAACCATTTTAATAGCCAATATTGAGGGAGAAGAAATCACATAGCGCGGATCAAATGCGTCCAAATCGCCAGGCAAACTAAGGCTGAGCATTTTGGATTGTATATGAGAAGAGGAAGGAGTAGATTCCTGACATCCGGCACAAATCAGCATGATGGACCAACAAAAAAATAAACGCAGTGCAATCATTTTGTGCGTAAAGGATACCCTGGAGCGGGTTTATTTTACAGAAAAAATTGAAGAAAAATTAAAGAGTCTTTGAAAAATTTGGCCATATATTTTAAATTCATCAAAAATTCTAAGGTGTGCAGGTGTTGGATCTACTGGACTCTAAGCCCATTTTGGAGGTGGAGCAGCCTTCTTTAAAAAACGAAGAGGATGCGCACTTTTTTTGTTTTGATATTCAGCCCTATCTTCCCCATTCGACTAAATCGAGAGCACTCGTTGAACATCTCTTGCAGATGAAAAAAATTCTTGCCAAGATGCTCTGCAAAGAGTTTCTGCTCAAAGAAAAGAGCGAAATGCAGGAGTGGTTAAATAGAAGCCTGCCCCTCATTCAGTGGAATGAGATCGATGCCACCCCTGATACTTTGTCGATTTATTTATTTTGCAAGCCTTCAAAAGATGTCAAGACTGAAAATATTTTGCTTGATGTGATCAAAAAATGGCTGATCCCTGAAAGAGAAATTCAGATTCTCTCATTTCAGAACATGTATTGCCATCTTCGAGAAATCGGCTGCGAGCTTTTCTTTATTTCTGAATTAAAAATCCTCATTGAAGATGGTAGAGATCTTGGAGCCATTCAAAATAATCTTCCTATCCTTTCGAAAGAATTGGCGCTTGCTATCACTTCTTCAAAATATGCTGAATATCTTTTGGACACCAAAGCGCTTTCTTATGACCAAAAAGGGACTTGCATCCATCAAGAATTGATCCGACTGATCAATAAAAGGCCTAATGACTTTAGCAAAGAAATTTTCACTGAAATGGGCAGATTTTTAGCCTTGTCCAACAAGGACTTTCGTGATTTCAGACCTCATCGCCATGTCACAAGGCTCGTCGCATCCCATCACTTGATGCATAAAAAACTCTCACGGGAAATTAGTTTATTCCCAGAAAAAAGATATCTGGAAGTCCGCTTGATCCGCACTCAGCTTCGATTCCCATTTGGTTCAAAGCCTGTTTTAGGCCTCGCCATCGGGCTCACACTGTTTGACAAATATGAATCCTTTGAAGAAACGCATATTCTGTCTGCCATGTTAAAATTTATCGATAGTGTTCATATCGTGAAAGATTCCTTTTTTGCCTATCAAGGATATAAAGACCCCGTTCGGTTGCTCTATGTAGAATTAGAAAAAAAAGATGGAATGGGTTTTTCGCAAAGTGAGATCCGCACTCTTAAACTTGAATTAGAAGATGAATTAAAAAAACGGATTGAAAAGCTCATTCCCTCTGTTTTTATGATTCGAAATGAAGAAGAGATCATGAAAAACATTCTTCTTCTCAACCAAGAATTAAAATATCTCTCCGACTTTCCTCAAGTGATGATTTCACTAGAAAAGCAGACGCCCACTGACATGTACTTTACACTAGTGCTCGTCAGATTGCTTAAAAGGACAGATCAGCCTTTAGAAAAATGTTTTCAAAGATCAAGCACGCCAGTCAAATATATTCCTGAGCGCGTGCAAACGGTAGGTTATTTGCGGAAAAGAACACCTAAAGAGGCCAATGTATTTCATCTTGTCATTCCTAAAGATCGCGGTATTTTGCGGGCTGATTCGTCAGTAAATTTTTATTTAGCAAGACAGAAGGTCGTGCAAATTCTTCATGAGGTTTTAGGCGATATCCGCGACTTCAATGGTGGAATGATCTTAAAGCAGGGGGAGCTCTTTTCTCAATTTAAGGATATTTTTAAAGAGGTCGCAGAGAGAAATCATGAGCTTTTGGAAAACTTCTTTTTCTCTTTAAACCCGATTGAAATGCAGGCCACCTTGCCTCTTTCTTCTATCCAGAAACTTTTTTATCTTTATTTAGAAGCGATAGAAGTCGAAATGCCAAAGAAGGAAAGTTGTTTTTGGAAAATAGAGAAAGATAAAAATATTACCTATGTTGTGGTGCGCGCAAGAGAGCCATCGATCAAGGAAGCTTTGGCGGACGGTGTGTATCGTTTTGATAATTTTTCAAAGTCTCTCATCAAAACTCAGGTGAATTTCCAAGGATCATTAATTCTAGGTTACATTTACGAAACTTCAGAGGAGGCCAAACAGGAACTCTTCGCAGAAGCAATTTTAAGACAACTCAAGGAGTGGACCAAAAAAGTTAAAAATCAACAAGTTCTCAAACTCAGTTTTCTTGATCTTCCGCGTATCCTTGATCCGCGTTTTAGCGGCGATATGCTTTCAGGTCCTATTTTAAAAATGCTCTTTGATGGTCTCACACGCATCGGGCATGGAAGCAAGCCGATGCTTTCTATTGCAAAGTCTGTGGAAATCTCTAAGGATTTTAAGCAGTATATCTTTAAATTGCGCGAATGTTATTGGTCCAATGAGACCCGTGTGATTGCTTATGATTTTGAGTATGCTTGGAAAAAAGTCCTCTCTCCTAAATTTTCAACGCCATTTGCTTACTTTTTCTATCCCATTAAAAATGCAAAAGCAGCAAAAGAGGGGAATTTACCTATAGATGATGTTGGGGTGCGCGCCATTGATGACACAACTTTGGTGATCCAGCTTGAGCATCCTACTCCTGAGTTCTTAGAGCTTACGGCCTATCCTTTGTATGCGCCTGTCAATCATTTGATTGATAAAATTCATCCCAATTGGTCGCAGGGACAAGAGGATGTTTATGTCTGCAATGGGCCATTCAAACTGAAATCTTTTAATCCAAATACAGGAATGGAATTTGTCAAAAATCATTGTTATTGGGACAAGCAAGCTGTATCTTTGGAACGTATTCTCATTTCAAAAAGCAATGCAATCATTGCCAATGAGATGTTTAAAAAAGATGAAATTGATTGGATTGGCAGGCCGATGCGTCCATGGGAACCATTTTTTGAAGAGGGCTCAAAAGAGACCGTTCTTGCAAGCCCCCTTGGCATCTATTGGTGCATTTTCAATACCGAAAAATTTCCCTTCCAGCACCCTAAAATTAGACAGGCTTTTGCTTATGCGATCAATCGAGAAGAATTGGTTAAGCATTTGTCTTATGAATGTTTGCCTGCGGCCAGTCCTTTGCCCCTTGACCATACGCAAAATTACGATGCTTCAATGATTCGCGGGGATCAAAAACTGGCCGTCAAACTTTTTGAAGAAGCGCTTGCCGAGCTTGGCATCACAAGAGATGACTTTCCGGTGATTTCCTTTATTTATACTGCAGATAAGATGCGCGAAAAAATAATCAGACTTCTTAAAAGTCAGCTTGAGAAAGTGCTTGGCATTTTTTGCCAACAGGAAAATTATGAATTCCACACTCTATTTAATAAAATGGTCCAAGGGGATTACCACGTGGGCGGCATTGCTTGGAAATCCTGGGTAAATGATGCTATCTATACACTAAATGCATTCAAATATCGCACTAACAAAGTGAATTTCGCGAAATGGGAAAATCAAGAATTTCAAAAGCTCCTTGATGAGGCCCAGCAAGAGATAGATTCCATTAAACGACTTGAACTTTTAAAAATGGCTGAAAAGATTCTCGTGACTGAGATGCCAGTTGTTCCTATTTTTTATGAAGTTTTCCATTACATGCAAAAAAAACATCTGCATCAAGCTCTCCATTTTGACACAGGGGGAGTTGATTTCAAATGGGCCTATATCGACCACGATATTTGATTTTTTTTTAAATATCCTTGCATTCATATTCCGGTTATGTAATCTTTCTTATTTCTTAATCTTTTTTTAACCTTAACCGGGGGTATTTATGTTGAAAGCACGATGCGGGACTTCTTCAGTTGTGGCATTTCGTTTCAATCTTAATGATGAATTAAACAGACATGGTTGGAAAGGAGAGGTAAATGTTCAAGAAGCAGAGCAGATCTTAGAGGGACAGCCTGCTTTCTCTTATTTGATTCGTCTAGGGGAAGAAAAGAGCAAATTTACACTTTCTTTTGTGAATCAAGAAGGTGCGATCAAACATGTGCATTTTGTTTTAGTTGATTGGGTCAATGGAATCTTTCAAAATGCCGCACCTTTCAAAGCACCCTTAGGGCCATTCATTTTATACAAAATGAATTGTTCTGCAGATCAAGCAAGAGCAATGTAAGTTCGTGCAATTCATGCAAGAGGGCATCTTCAAAGATGCCCTGGTGTGAAAAAAAAGAAATTTTAACCACAGAGCCACGGAGAAACAGAGTTCGGAGGAGTTTTTTTATTTTTTTCGGGAGCGAACCGAAAAAAATAGAAGTCCATTTTTTTTGCTTCGCGCGCAAAAAAAATGAACTCTTCTTCTCTCTGTGCCCTCTATGCCTCTGTGGTAAATCTTTTAATTAACGATGCAGAATCTTTCAAACCTGCTGTACGGCAAAAAAGAGACTTTGCCGGTGGCTAATTGACCACAGAACACAGAGGGAGAAATAATTTGTCTAATCCCAGTCTAAGACAACTTTGCCGCATTCGCCTTTTTGAATGACATCAAAGGCCTTTTGATAGTCATCGGCTTTGAAGATATGGGTGGCGATTCCTTCGACCTCTAGTCCGCTTTGCAATAGCGCAATCATTTTATACCAGGTCTCGTACATTTCTCTTCCGTAAATTCCTTTGAGGATCAAACTCTTAAAGATCACCTTGCTCCACTCGATTTCTGCTTTAGGCAAAATCCCAAGTAATGCGACCTTTCCACCAAAATTGATCACATCGAGAATCTGCTGAAGTGCTGCAGGGCTACCCGAATTTTCTAAGGCAATGTCAAAACCTTCGACAATTTTCAATTTTTTCATGACTTCGGTGAGTTTGACTTTGGTGATATTTTCACAATGTTTCAATCCCATTTTGCGAGCTAAGTTAAGCCTGTATTCATTGACGTCCGTAATGACGACCTTGCGAGCACCAACATGGTGGGCGATCAAGGCGCACATGATGCCGATCGGTCCAGCTCCTGTCACTAAAACATCTTCTCCGACTAAATCAAATGAGAGAGTTGTATGGACTGCATTTCCAAGCGGATCTAAGAAAGAAGCGACCATATCGCTAATTTCAGGTGGCAAAAGATAAGCATTACTGGCAGGCATGGCAATATATTCTGCAAAGCAACCAGTCGTATTGACTCCGATGCCTTTTGTATTCCTGCAGAGATGGCCTCTGCCCGCACGACAATTACGGCATATCCCACAGACGAGATGTCCTTCACCTGCCACTCGATCGCCAGGTTTCAATCCTTTTACATCCTTGCCGACCTCTTCGATAATCCCAAAAAATTCATGCCCTGTGGTAATAGGCACAGGAATCGTCTTTTGCGCCCACTCATCCCATTTATAAATATGAAGGTCGGTGCCGCAAATCGCAGTTCTTTTCACTTTGATTAGCACCTCGGTTGGTCCGATCACCGGTTTTGGCGCATCATACAGCCAAATGCCCGGTTCTTTTTTCAACTTGCCTAATGCTTTCATCGCACCCTCTTCAAATGATTTTTAATTCCCGACCGGCTTTGACAAATGCTTCGCATGCACGGTCCAGATGCTCTTTTTCATGGGCGGCTGAAATTTGCGTGCGGATACGCGCTTTTCCTTCAGGGACCACCGGATAAGAAAAACTGATCACATAAATCCCCTCATGAAGCAATCGATCTGCCAGTAGACTTGAAAGTTTTGCATCTCCAATCATGACCGGAATAATCGGATGGTGTCCAGGAATGAGAGTAAATCCACTTTTTTCCATACGGGAGCGGAAATATTGAGTATTGTCCATGAGTTTCTTTCTCAGATTGCTTCCCGATTCAAGAAAATCGAGAACTTTTAAAGAGGTCCCAACAATCACAGGTGCCACTGTGTTGGAAAAAAGATAGGGGCGTGAACGCTGACGCAGCCATTCGATAATTTTCTTGTTTCCACTTGTATAGCCTCCTGAGGCGCCTCCGAGTGCTTTTCCTAGAGTTCCTGTTATAATGTCGATTCGGTCCATCACTCCGCAATATTCGTGCGTGCCACGACCATGCTCACCGATGAATCCCACTGCATGGGAATCATCGACCATCACTAAGGCATCATACTGATCGGAGAGATCGCAAATCCGTTTTAAATCGGCAATGATCCCGTCCATGGAAAAAACGCCGTCGGTGACAATCAGTCGAAATCGACTCGTCTTAGCTTCTTGCAATTTAGCCTCGAGATCAGCCATATCATTATTGCGATAGCGAAAGCGCCCCGCTTTGCAAAGGCGAATTCCATCGATAATGCTTGCATGGTTCAGTTCATCGCTGATGATTGCATCTTCGGCGGTAAAGAGCGTTTCAAATAATCCTCCGTTGGCATCAAAGCAGGAAGAATAGAGGATCGTGTCTTCCATCTTCAAAAACTGACTGAGCCGTTTTTCCAATTCCTTATGAATATCTTGCGTACCGCAAATAAAGCGCACGGAGGAGAGTCCAAAGCCGTGATCATCCAAAGTTTTCTGTGCTGTTTGAATAAGAGTGCGGTTATTGGCAAGGCCCAAATAATTATTGGCGCACAAATTGATTACTTCTTGTCCGCCCTGGATTTTAATTTCCGCTTGTTGAGGCGAGGTGATCACGCGTTCTTTTTTGTATAAGCCGCTCTCTTTTAGTTTCTCTAGCTCTTTGGCAAGTAAATGAGATAAATCTTTTTTCATAGAGTCCTATTCTACTCTGAAAAAAAATAAAGTCAAACTAAGGTGCGCAGCATTTTTTTAAGAAAAGTAGCAGGATGGCAGGATGGCCAGGATAAAAGAACAAGATTAAGAAATTAAGAAAAATAGCAGGATGGCAGGATGGACAGGAGGAAAAATGAAGCGCTTTTGCATGCGGACGCACAAAAAAATCATAGGACGCCGTGGCTAATCTTTTATCCTGTTTATCCTGCCATCCTGCTATTTTTCTTCTTTTTACCCGCAAAGAAACAAGCTATCTTTTTGCAGCTTTGCGGATTTTGCTATGTCTGATGCTGTAAGTGAAGTAAATGAGGAGGCCAATGACAAGCCAGCAGAGCAGTTGTATCCAAGTGGTGAGCGGCAAGAAAAACATTTGCGCCAAGCAAGCGAGCAGTCCTGCAAGAGGAACATAAGGGACAAAAGGAACCTTAAAGGGTCTGTGATATTCTGGGTGGGTGAAGCGAAGGATCAAAACTCCTAAGCAAACAATTCCAAAAACCAGCAAGACAGCCAGAGAGACCAAATAACCTAAGATATTTATAGGAAAAAAGCCCGCGATCAATGCACAGATAACACCTGTAAGAGCCGTATTGAATAGAGGCGTGCCAAAGCGGTGATGCACTTTTGAAAGACGTTTTGGAAGCAGACCATCTTTGCTCATGGCAAAGAAAATGCGCGTTTGTCCGAGCAATTGCGCGAGAACCACTGAAGCTAAAGCAACGAGAATGGCAAACTTTACAGTAAAGCTAAGCCAAAGAAATTTAGCCCCCATTGCATTGAGCGCAACAGACATAGGATCAGAGACGCCGAGAAGTGTATAGTTTGCAATCCCTGTTAAAACGAGCACGGTGGCAACATAGGCAATTGTAGAGATTCCTAAAGAACCAAGGATCCCTCTGGGCACATCTTTTTGTGGATTGATGGCCTCTTGTGAAAGAGTGGAAACAGTATCAAAGCCATTATAAGCAAAAAATACTAGTCCAGCGCCGCGCAATATTCCACTCCAGCCGAATTCTCCAAAAACTCCTGTATTTTCAGGGATGAAGGGATGCCAATTGGCAACCTGAATGTATTGGATGCCAAAAACAACGAATAGGAGAATTGTGCTCAATTTGATGAACACCATGAGATTATTGAATTTGGCAACCGCCCTGATTCCAACGGAGATCAAAGTGGTAATGAGAAAGACTAAAATTACAGCTGGTAAGTTGATTAGACTGCCTGTGGCTTGCCATCCTGTTTCTGCACTATGAGTCAGTGGCACTGACGCCAAGTTGGAAGGCAGGTGAATGCCAAAATCTCCCAATATGCTCACAAAATAGCCTGACCAGCCAACAGCGACAGCGCAAGCAGAAGCAAGATATTGAATGACAACGGACCATCCTATGATCCAAGCAGGAAATTCCCCCATAGCAACATAAGTATAGGAATAAGAGCCTCCAGCAAGAGGAATAATTGAGGCAAGCTCAGCATAGCAGAGGCCAGCAAAGACACAAATGAGGGCAGCAATCATGAATGAAAGGACAATACCAGGACCAGCATAATTTGCCGCTGCTTGTCCGGTAACAACAAAGATCCCCGCGCCGATAATAGCGCCAATACCGATTGCCGTAAGATGGACAGAACTCAGATGGCGTTTGAGTTGATGCGCTCCCTCTTCTTTGTCGGAGGCCGCCCCATGAATGTGCTTACGTAAAAAGAGTCCCCTTCGCATAGTGTGCTCTTAACTTGTGTGAGCTAAGAAGTCACAAATCAGAGGAACATTCACTGGAATAGGCATCGGGATCTGGTCCATGACGGGCAGAACCAGTAATGTGCCGGAAAAACTGCCGGAATCAAGAGAAAGATATTCAGGAACTTCACGTGCAGATTCCAGGGATTGTTTGATATGTGGAACATTGTGCGATTTTTCTTTTACTGAGATGACCATCCCAGGACGCACTTGAAAAGAGCGGCGATCGACTTTCTTCCCATTAACCAAAACATGACCATGGGAAACAAGCTGCTGAGCAGCAAAAATAGTCGCAGCAAATTTAAGGCGGAAAACAACGTTGTCTAAACGGCACTCCAATCTCTCCATCAAAGCCTGTGGAGTCGAAGTATCACTGCGCTCAGCGCTTCTATAATAGCGAATGAGCTGACGGCGAGGAAGCATGCCGTAGATCGCTCTTAGCCTTTGTTGCTCATCAAGCTGATTGCCGAAGTCAGATTTCTTTTTGCGAGAGGCTCCATGCATACCGGGTGGATTGGCTTTATGCAGGAGGGGATTGCGTAGGCGACCAAAGATATTAGCGCCAAAGCGTCTTGCAATTCGATTTTTAGGGCCGGTGTAGCGAACCATTGGAAACTCCTCTAGTCTTAATAGATGTGGAAAGAATATAGAACTCTTTATTTTTATACAAGAGTGCACTATCATTTCCAGGAAAACCAACAATCTTATGGAATCAAAAAAATACTTAATTTTAGCCTTTTACCATTTCACACCCATCGAAAATCCCCATGAAGAGGTGGCCAAACAGCATGCTTTTTTTGAAAACCGTGATGTCACCTCGCGTATCTATATTGCACACGAAGGGATTAATGGACAGATGAGCGCCAGCGTAGAAGATGCGGAAGCTTATATGCAGTGGCTAAAACAAGATCCGCGCTTTCAGAATATCGATTTTAAATGCGATCCCTATCATGAACATATTTTACCTCGAAAAACGATCAAGTTTAGGGAGCAGCTTGTCGCTTTAGATTTAAAACCGGATTTAACACAGCGAGGGACTCCAGTTCCTCCGAAAGAGTGGAAAGAAATGTTAGAAACGCGCGATGAAGATACGGTTTTAATAGATGTGCGCAATGACTATGAATGGAAAGTAGGTCATTTTGAGGGTGCCGATTTGCCCGATCTTGAGATGTTTCGAGAATTTCCTTTATATGCTGAAAAGCTAAAAAAGAACCTTGATACTGAAAAGACCAAGGTCATGATGTACTGCACAGGAGGAATTCGGTGTGAATTCTATTCTGCCTTATTAAAAAAAGCGGGATTTAAAAATGTTTTTCAGTTGCAAGGTGGGGTCATCAATTATGGCCATCAAGAGGGCGGTGCCCACTGGAGAGGGAAGCTATTTGTTTTTGATGATCGTTTGGCTATTCCTTTAACAGAAGAAGGGGAATCAGAGGTGATTAGCTGCTGTCATCATTGTGAGATTCCGAGCGACACTTATTACAATTGTGCAAATATGGACTGTAATGCCCTTTTTGTCTGCTGCCTGACTTGTGCAGAAAAATATGGCGGATGCTGCTCTGAAGATTGCACAAAGGCAGACAGAGTTCGGCCCTATGAAAAAAGGGAGAAGCCTAAACCCTTCCGCAAATGGTATCATTACTCATGATGATCAAAGCGCTCATTATGTTCAAAGCCATCATATTTGATTGTGATGGCACTTTGGTCGATAGCGAACATTGCCATTATTTAAGTTGGCAGCATGCGCTTAGCAAATGGAATATTCCACTTGCTGAAGAAGATTATTTTTTCTATGTCGGAAAAAGTGGTCAGGCGATCTCGCGCACCATGTGCGAGCAATTTGAGCTCAATTCTTCTGAGGAATTACTTCATGATAAAAGAAGGATCTATGATGACTTTTTGAAAGAGAGAAAAGTACCCTCAATTGAGCGCACCTTGCGTTTTGTACGCACTTTGATCAGCAAAAAAAAGGAATTGGGATTGAAATTAGGTGTTGCTTCTGCAGCTCCCAAAGAAGAGATCATGGTCAATTTAAATTTTCTAGGTATTGCTGAAGACTTTGATGTGATTGTATCTGGAAAAGATGATCTTGATAGTTACAATGATCCAGAAGGAGTCAATAAACCTAAGCCTTATATTTATCTCCATGCGGCGAAATTACTTGGGGTGGACCCTGCAGAATGCATCGCATTTGAAGATAGCGCTAGCGGCGTCACTGCGGCTAGAAAGGCAGGGATGTTTACCGTGGCACTCCCCAATCGCTTTACAGAGCAGCACGATTTTTCACAGGCCAATCTTATCATTGGTCAAAAACAAGAAATCGATCTCGAAGAACTGTTCAAATGATTAAATACAAAATTGACCAAGAAAAAAAAGGCGGTCAATTATTTCTCATTATTCAGATTCAATATCCGCGCCTTTTGTATCGTGATACATGGCTTAAGTTAGCAAAGGAAGATGAGCTCTCAGCAGTGCGATTTTTGATTGATCAGCAGCTGCGTCATCTCGGCATTAATCCTTTAAGTTCTGCAGCAGAAACCGTTTCCTTTAATCGCATTTATGTAACAGCTGAAAATGCATTCAAAGCCCTCGAACTGCTCTCCTGCAGACCAGAAAAATCAAACGCAGAATTTTACTATAAAGTAGATGGGGAAAGGCTCACTGGAAAACTTCGCTTTGAGGGCAAAGAGGTCGCTCTTTCAGAATGTGCCTTTCTTTTTCCCTTGCCATCACCTTGGTTTTTATATGAAAAAAAGTTGTTTAAGATTGCTGCAGATTGGAAATGGATCAAAATCACAAAGCTTACGCCTGATTTACAAGAGGATCCTGAGGCCCCTAGAATTATTTACAAGCAGCCACCAAAAGAGGTGCAAGTCTATCCATGCTTAAAGCTCAAAGACCGCACTGGAGCTTTTGCAGATCTCTGGCTTGATTATGGAGATGTTCAAATTGCTTTCCATGACACAGCTTCCCAGCCTTGGCGCGCAAAGGAAAAAGAAAAGTATTGGGAAAAAGATCTCTTAGAGACCGATTTTCAAAAAAAGACCGTTGGAGATTCACATTACTATTGCCCTATAGACAAAGTGGTCCCCAACTTACGATTTTTGATTGAGATGGGATGGAAAGTGCTAGATTTCTCTGGGCGCAAAGTCCTTATCCATTCTACTCCAGAATTCACACTTTCTGCAGAGGATGATCATTTAAAATTGGAAGGCACCATTCAATTCGAAGAACAGCAGCTGAATATTAAAAGTATCGTCTCACCGCTGAAAAGACAGAACTGCTTTTTAGAGCTCTCATCCTCCACTGTAGCGCTCATTGACACAGCACAATTTCCAAAGGGGATTGTAGAGCTAATAGAGGAAGAAAAAGTGCACAAAAGAAATTTTGGTCTTTTTGAGCCGCTACTAGACTTAAAAAATGTGAAAAAAGAAAGAGCAATACTCGATCTATTTCAGCGACAACAACTTCTGCCTCCAGATAAAAGTTTTCAAGGGACGCTTTATCCCTATCAGCAGCAAGGGTTAGACTGGCTCCAATTTCTCTACACTTACGGATTCCACGGCCTTCTTGCAGATGAGATGGGACTTGGCAAAACAGTGCAAATGCTTGCATTTTTTTCTTTGCTAAGAACCCAAAAACCGATTTTGATCATTGTGCCCACAACGCTTGTCTTTAATTGGAAAAGAGAAATCGAAAAATTCCTTCCCTCTTTTTCTATTTATGAACATCAAGGGAAGGAGCGGCTTAAAAGGGAAGAAGAATTAGCGAAACAAAAGATCATCATTACCTCCTATGCGCTCTTGCGCATCGATCTTTCGCTTTTGAAACACTTGGACTATGAATGCATTGTCCTTGATGAGGCACAAAATATTAAAAATCCAAAAAGCCAAGCGGCACAGGCTGCTTTTCAACTTCAAGGGAAATTTAGATTGGCCATTACCGGCACTCCAATAGAAAATCGCACTGAAGATCTTCTTTCTTTATTTCAATTTTTGATGCCAGAGCTTTTAGAAGAAGAAATGGGAGATTTCCATCGAAAAGCCAAGCCCTTTATTTTACGGCGCACCAAAGAGTTAATCGGCGATCAGCTGCCTGAAAAAATCGAGCAGACAATCTGGGTTGAAATGGAAGAAGAGCAGAAGCGTTTTTACGATCAATTTTTGCAAAATCGGCGCCTTTACAAAAAACAGATGGAGATATTGGAGACTCTACTTCGCCTTAGGCAGATTTGCTGCCACCCCGCGCTTGTTGATCCCAGTTTTTCAGACCAAAGTGGAAAGTTTGAGCGGTTTTTTCAGGATTTAGAAATGGCCTTGAGCGAAAAGCGCAAAATTTTGGTCTATAGTCAATTTACTCAGATGTTAAAGCATATTAGAGTAGAGTTAGACCTGCGCCAAATTCCTTATGCTTATCTAGATGGAGAGACCAAAGACCGGGAAAAAACAGTCGCCGAATTCCAAGAAAATCCTGACCTTCTTCTCTTCTTAATTAGCTTAAAAGCGGGGGGAGTAGGGCTTAATCTAACACAAGCGGACTATGTCTTTATTTATGACCCTTGGTGGAATGAGGCTGCGGAAAGACAGGCCATTGACCGGGCACACCGCATAGGGCGCAAAGGTGTGCTAATTGCAAGAAGATATGTGACCGCAGGCACTATCGAAGAAAAAATCATGGACTTAAAGCACTCAAAATCAGAGCTTTTGGATAAACTGTTTGATTCAGAGAATCTTGAGCAGAGCTTAAATATTGAAGAGCTTTATAATCTCTTAAGTCATTAATAATCATATAGATGCGTTATACGTTTTCAATTGATTTAAATTAAAATAATTTGTATAATATTGGTTATAATTAATAGGTAATTAAATGACGACTATTTCACATGCAACACAATTTATCATTGCAAATAATCTCAATATTGCAAGTCGAGATGAGGAATATCACCCCGAATATACCGAGTTCATGAGACGGACCTCTCCGACAGAGCGCCAAGAAATCGAACAAAAAATGGCAGCTCTTAAAGACAAAGATCGTTTAGTCAATGAGCTTGTAAAAGCATTAAATAAAAAATGGGGGATTGAAGATCCAATCATTGCGCATCCCGATATGCCCTATATTGCGCTACTTGCATTTAAACAAAAGAAGATCAGCCGTTTCCAAATAGGGACTTTGCTCCAT
>DATIJP010000063.1:0-6865 GCA_035478495.1 Rhabdochlamydiaceae bacterium | reverse complement strand
AAAATTACTTTGACCTCTTGGTCTGTTTCTATTTTGTCATTCCAAAGATAGAGTGACTCGATATGAGGGATGATATTCGCGCAGGCGACCAGTTTTTTTTCAATCAGATGACGTGCCACTTTTCTTGCTTCTTCGAGATTGCGGCAAGTCCAGTTAATATAAATAAATTTACTCATTGATGAATGCCAATTGTTCAAGTCTAAGATCAATGATCTTGCATTTGAGCCTGACAACTGTTTGATCTTGGGCCGGGAGTGTAAGCTTTCCTTCTTCATTTTTCAAGAGTTCTTCACGCAACTTTAAATAGTTTGAAAGCTCTTGAGGATAATTTTTGGTGCTGAGGCGAAGATACTGGGGCAAAAAGTAATGGACTTGCCGCTGCCCTTCTTTTGAAATGATCTCATCTTCGACTTGGATCACAATTTCTCGCCTTCCATAGCTTTTTTCAAAAGCTTTTGACAGATCTATGCGACGCACACTGAGCTGATCTTTTATAAAAGGCTCATTGATCAGTTTGAGGAGTTTTAAGGCAAGTTCCACTTTGGGGCCGTCTAAAATAGCGCCTTTTATATCTGAAGCTGAAATCCCTAAATAAAGCTCTGGCAAATTCTTAGGCGAAAAAAAGGGAATGAGTGGAAAAACAGCGCGCTCTTCATCAAGGGCCCTATTTTCGAAATCATAAAGGAGCGCAATCGGCGTGCGGACGGTATAATCGATATAGAGGGTACCTAAATCTAAAGTTTTTATTTCGGCCTCTTTAATTACCGGTGAGCTCAACAATTTTTTTTGCGCTTTTTTAAAATCGAAATCTTTGATTTTTTTAGGGCGGTCTTTAGAAAGATCAAGAAGCTGTACGAGATAGTCTGTTTTTAGCGCCTCTTTTTGCGGCCCTGTTTGAACAATTGTGCTGATACATGCATGCTTAAATTTCTTCTTCTGATCGCGCCATAAGAAATAACCTTGGAGAAGAAGAAAAGAAAGTCCATTGACCAGCAGCACAGAATAACCAATCCACCGTAGCGCTTTTGAAAGTGGGAGAGGCCTGCGGGACTTCATTGGTTCTTCAGCCGCTCTAAAACTTTAGGGCCAACCTGAGTAATATCCCCTGCGCCCATGGTGACAAAAACATCCTCTTTTTTTAAGAATTTCAAAATATAGTCGACGAGATTTTCTTTTTTGACATAGCGCGCAGAGACATTTCCTTTTTTTTGGATCTTTTTAAGGACATCTTCTGAAGTAAACGCTCGGATATTCTCTTGTTTAGGTTCATAAATATCGGTCAAAATAAGCTCATCGGCGTAATCGAAGGCCTCCGGAAATTCTTCCATGCAATCTTGTGTGCGCGAATAACGGTGTGGCTGAAAAACCACTACAACTCGCCTGCCATGTGTAGCGGCCTTGATTGCCCTTAGGGTTGCAAAAATCTCGGTAGGGTGATGGGCATAATCATCATAAATATCAATCGATTCAAAAGAGCCCTTTTTTTCTAAACGGCGTCCCACTCCTTCAAAACTGCTGAGCGCTTTGCGGATCTGCTCTTCTGGAATATCTAGTTTGAGTCCCAGACCAAAAACGGCTGCGGAATTAAGGACATTGTGCGCGCCGACAAGCGGAATCTCAATTTCACGGAAATGATGGCCGCCAAACGTGATATCAAAATAGTTTTTCCATCCTAATTGCTGAAAATTATCAATCACAAGATCAGCATTTTCTGAAAATCCATAGCTATAACCTTTCAAATGAAGTGCTTCAAGTCGCACATCATCTTTACACCAAAAAAGATGTTGAAATGAGCCTACTTGCCTCCCAAATTGCGCAAAAGCTTTTTGAAGATCATTTGCAGATTTCCAAAAATCCATATGATCATTGTCCAAATTTGTGATGATCGCGCCAAAGCAGGGATAGCGCAAAAATGTGCCATCGCTCTCATCGGCCTCCGCCGTAAAATAGATCCCTCGCCCATGCCTTGCATTAGAGCCTAAGCTGCGGACAATCCCTCCAACTGCATAAGAAGGATCTAATTCGCATTTGCAGAGCAAATGGGCAAGCAGTGACGAGGTTGTGGTCTTTCCATGCGTCCCGGTCACTAAAAGAGGAGCATAGCCTTCCATCATTTCAGCAAGCAAGTCTGAGCGATGAAGAACGGGAATTTTTCTTTCTTTAGCCTCAAGAAATTCTGGATTTTTTAGGGAGATGTCGCTTGTGTAGATGACAAGTTGGGCCGTTTGTAAATTTTGTGGATTGTGACCAATAAAAATTTCAGCCCCCTCTTCTTTGAGCTGCTGGACAGTCGGAGAAAGGTTCAAATCGCTTCCGCTAACCTTTTCTCCTCTGCTAAGTAAAATTCTGGCTAGCGCGCTCATTCCGATACCGCCAATGCCAATAAAATGATAATGTTTCATGAACCTATCCCATTGTTCCAAAATTTTGATTTTTGAAGGGTTTTTTCACAGGTTTTAAACCCGCTTCGCAGGACATACTTAAATAAGTAGGACAAGAAGCGGGTTTAAAAGATATGGAAAAAGACACGAAAAGCATATTTTGCGAAGAATGGGATAGGTTCATAAATAACTGTTAATTAAGGTTGATAAATCTTGTTTTTTTTCTTTTTGTTTAAATGCAGCGAGTTTTTCTTTCATCAGAGAAAGCGGCAATTCATCGAGCAACGAAGAAAGTTTTTCTGAAGAGAGTTCTGTTTCAAGCAACATGAGAGCCCCTCCTATCTTCTTTTCAAAAATTTCCGCATTCACCTTTTGATGATCATCTGCTGCATAAGGGTAAGGAATCAAAATGGCCGGCACTTCATAAACGAGCATTTCAGCCAAAGTGGATGCGCCAGCCCTACAAATGGCGAGATCAGCTGCACTCCAAGCATAATGCATTTTTTCTTCAAAAGCTTTGACGCACGCTCTAATGCCCCGTTTTTGATAATTTTCTTGGACTGCCTCACAATTTTTTTCATGTCCCACAAAATGCAATACCTGAAAGGGAACTTTAAGAGATATTTTGCTTGCAGCTTCATTGAGTGCAGCAGCGCCTTGCGAGCCTCCAAAAATAAGGAGTGTGAGCAGCTCTGGATCTAAGCTATAATACTCTCTTGCTTCCTTTTTAGAAATAGTCCCTCCTGTGCTCCAAAAAGGCATCTTGACCAGTGTCGTCTTTCCTTTGAGATGCTGCCCGGCTTCTTCAAATTGAAGTGCGGAAACCAGCGCCTTTTTGGAAAAGAAGCGGATCACTTTCCCAGGAATTGTATCCGCTGCAAAAAGAATCAGTGGAGTTTTTTTGAATCTAGCCGCGAGCAAGAGAGGAAAAACATGAAAACTTCCAAATCCCACGATAAGATCGGGCTGAAATTCATTTAAAAGTTTAAAACTTTCACGAAAGCCTTTGAGGAGTGAAAAAATTCCCTTTACATTGCGCCTGAAATTTGAGGTCAGAAAAGTGCCGCTTGCGACCTCTTTGTAAGGAAAGGAATTTTTTAAAAAATAGCGATTTTTAGACAGGCCGGAGCCAGCGAAAAGTAGATCGACATCTTTTAAATCCCTTGCTAGTGCTTGAGCAGGAAATAAATGGCCGCCTGTGCCGCCGACTGCAAGTAATACTTTTGATTTCTTAAGTTTTGACATTGGATTTTTTCACCACATTAAGCATGAGACTTAAGGCAATAAAATTCACCAAAAGAGAGGTGCCTCCTTGGCTAAAAAAAGGCAAATTTGTGCCTTTGCTTGGCAATAGTCCTGAGACCACGCCTAAATTTAAAAAAGCCTGAAAACAGATGATAAAGGTGGTAATCGACATAAGATAGTAGCCTCTTACCTCCTTTACCAAAGTGGCCAAATAGAAACCGATCCCGCCCAAAATCATATAAAGAATAATTAATCCTAAAATGCCTATAAAGCCGCACTCTTCAGCGTAAATGGCCGCAATGTAATCATTGCGTGATTCAGGAAGATAGTCCAACTTCTGCATGCTCTCACCAATTCCTCTTCCAAAAAAACCTCCAGAGCCGGCAGCAATTTTGGCCTGGTGAGGTTGGTGGCCTTTTCCTTTCAAATCCAATTCCGGGTTAAGATAAATATGAATCCGCTCAGGAACATGTTTCATTTGAGAAGCAATTAAAGTTCCGCAAAAAACAAAAGCGATAAAGGGAATCAGCCAATAGCTCCATTTGATTTCTGTTAAAATAAAGAGCACAAGAAGTGTCACAAGTAAAATGGCCACGGTGCCATTATCTGGTTCGAGCAGAATTAGACCGATGGGTACTCCTAGAAGAGCAATGAGCTTAAAAAATGTGAAAAAATCGATCTTTTTGGCTGTTGTCACAAAATGGATGTAATAGAGTGGAATCAAAATTTTGGCAAATTCCGATGGCTGCAAGGAATAGCCAAAAATACGGATCCAGCGGTTGGCCCCATTCACTTGCTGGCCAATGCCGGGAATAAAAACAAGCAGAAGAAGTAATGTCCCCAAGCAGAGCAGAGGTCCACTTAATTTTAGCATGTTCTCATAACCGATGAACCAGACTAAAAGTGCGCCCAAAAGAGCAATCGATGCAAAAAAGATCTGCTTTAAGCATGCTTGATGGGTACTCTGCTGAAGGGTACGGTCAATCACTTCCGCAGCAGTTGTGTTGAACACCATCACGATGCCCATCGAAAAGATCAGCGCAATGCTGATCAATAAGATTAGCACTGTGCGATTTGCAAGTAGATTTTTATCGGATACGAAGCTCATCACCAGGTTTTAAGCGGCGCGCTTTTTCATCATTAAGATTGTTAAGCTTTAAAAGCTCTTCCACTTTCATGTGATTTTTTACTGCAATTGTCCAAGGATTATCGCCCGTTTTTACAGTATAATATTTAACAGCTGCTTCTTTTGCTACAGCTACTGCAGGGCGATTTCCAGAAGGAGCTGCAACTGTGTTAACTATTTTAGAGGCTTGGACCTTCAATACTTGGCCGACACGCAAGGAACTATTTTTAAGTCCATTGAGTCTCATGATTTCTTCGACAGAGGTCCTATGAGCGCGCGCGATTTTTTCTAAAGCATCCCCTTTTTTGACTGTCCACTCGACAAAATTACCATTCCTTTCTTCTGCCAGTTGCGGCTGCGGTTGGGATTGCAGCTGTGGCAGCGGCTGGTTAAAGGAGGCGAAAGGATCAGGTGGAAATGCAGCGGCTGATTTAATTTCATTTTCATTATTTGTTAAGGCAACTGATGAGTCAGATCCCGCTGTGGGCCTATTTTGAGCAAATTCTTTTAGGACCCTATCAACTTCGTCTCCGCTAGCTGCTTTGATAGCTGTAGTATCTTGTTTGGGCAGCTCAAGCGGTTTTTCGAAAATAGGCTCTTTTACGCTTGGTGCTTGCGCAGCCATTTTCGATTGTGCAGAATCTTTTTTTATCGCGCTCACAAAAAGAGCCACGAGCAATGCAGCATTGACCAGGATTGCGATGATAATGGTATCTTTGCGGCTCATGAATTTTTTCTCCTCTCTTCTAGATGATGAACAAAACGTTTATATTCTTCTCCCCGATGGGCATAGTCTCGGTAGTAGTCTAAGCTGCTTGAAGCAGGAGAGAGTAAAACAGAGTCTCCAACTTTTGCCAGCTCAGCTGCCCGACTTACAGCCTCTTCAAGGGAAACTAACTTTTCTATACTAAACTCTTCTTTCAATTCTTCATGGATCTTGTCTCTGTTTGATCCAATAGCTAGGATTTTTCTTATTTTTCCTTTAAAACTTTTTAAAGGGGCAAATGCAATGTTTTTATCTTTACCACCGGCGATTAAAATCACGGGACCTTCCATTGCATCAAGCGCCTTAATAGTAGCATCAGTATTGGTGGATTTACTGTCATTAAAATAGGAAATGCCTTCAACTATTGCCACGAATTCTATACGATGTGCTGGTTTTGAAAAAGTCCTTAAACCTTTTACAAATTGTTCGGGACTCATTTTTAATGCGTGGGCGATTAAATAGGCTGCCAGCGCATTCTCACTTTCATGCATTCCTTTCTTTTCATAATCTTCCGGTAAAAAGTAGACAACATTCCCCTTTTTCTTGACAACTCTCTTGTCCGTTGAATAGTCAGCAACTGGCGAGGTGCCATATGTGACTGGCCGGTTATGGAAGAGATGGCCGAATTGTGAATAGACCTGCTCATGAACAAAAAGTTTTCCTTCTTTTTTTAAACATTTTTCTAAACGGCATTTGGCCTGAATATATTCTTCGAATGAGGCATGACGATCGAGGTGGTTGGGTGAAATATTCAAAATGAGACCAAAATTTAATACCTCGCTTTTCATCGTTTCAATCTGATAAGAGCTCAGTTCTGCGACGACAATTTCCTTAGGATTTTTTACTCTTGCATAATCGAGTAGAGAGTCTCCGATATTTCCTACAGCTTTTGCTGGTAAACCTGCTTGATTGAAAAGATGCTGAATCAATTTCACAGTGGTCGTCTTTCCATTGGTCCCTGTCACTCCAATACAAATTTGTTCTTGAAGCTCTTTAAGACCAAGCTCTGCTTCGGAGGTGATCTCAATTCCAGAAGCAAGAGCTTTTTGATAGACAGGATGTGAATGTGCAATGCCGGGCGATGGAACAAAGAGGTCGAACTGATTAAAATCTACATGTTCGATATTGGGAAGAGGCTCATTTTTGTCATCATGGGCAGTGACTTGATCCCCTTTTTCTTGCAAATAGCGTAAAGCCGCTTTGCCGCTAATTCCAAGTCCCAAAATAAAAACTTTCTTCATAATACAACCATAAATACAACCACAGAGACACAGAGAAACAGAGTGAAGAGGAGGTTTTTTATTTTTTTCGGTGGCGAACCGCAAAAAATAGAATTCCATTTTTTTT
>DATIJP010000062.1:0-1974 GCA_035478495.1 Rhabdochlamydiaceae bacterium | reverse complement strand
ACTCCATAAACTCTTGCCCACTCAGCAGCGCCAAATACATCTTCATTGCTTGTTATATAGTCTGCAATCACGCCAGCTATAGCTGCAGGAAATGAAGGATTGCCCAAAACTATGGCTGCAATGACTTCTGGCTGATGATGTTTAAAAAATAAGTCTTTAGGATTTTCCGAATAAAAAGCTGATCTCGAAATTGCACTTGATGCCATAATTCCTATGTATTTTGTTTTTAAGCCTTAGAATTTCTTCATGAGCGCAACGCCGGCATCTGCTGACGCGATCGTGCTGATGGGCTTGATATCCAAACCAAAAATTTCTGAAAACACACCAACCGCTACTTCGTGACTCTGCCCAGCGGCGCAGATGTCGCATATAACTCTTTCTTTTCCTCTGGCATTGGTCTCTTCGCCTTCTGTACCAAAAGCATCGCCAAGATGTCGTTTTTTCGTACACACATAATGCACACAGACAACGGTTGCAAGATCCAAAATAGAGGATTCCATTTCATATCCAATCTGAGTTTTGGCATTCACCTTTTTTATTTCTTGCTTTTGCGCTTTATATTCTTTATTCCGTGCTATCACATTTTCCCGCATAATGAGCCAGCAGGGCGGTCCTGCGCTTGTTGTTCTATGTTGAGCTGAGAGTTTAAAATAATCTTTATATTGTGTGCGATGCCCTTGACGAGGATTTTGAATGAGTCGTCCAAATGTATCGAGGCTATAATCGTCAAATGAAGCTTTGGTATCTTTATTAGCAGGGACTTTAACAACGCTTGGTCGAAGAACTGGAGTAAGATGTGTTTCACACACTTTTTTTTGAGCATCAAGCGGATCTGGCCTAAACCAAAAATGATAAAATGATTTTGCAGGCAATTCTTTTTCTGGATCCACTGTATCCACTCCAAAAACCCTTGCCCATTCCCTCGCACCAAATACATCTTCTTTGTTTGTTATATAGTCTGCAACTACTCCGGCTACAGCTACAGGAAATGAAGGATGGCCCAAAACTATGGCTGCAACAACTTCTGGCCGGTGGTGTCTAAAAAATAGGTCTTTAGGTTCTTCCGAATAAAAAGCTGATCTCGAAATTACACTTGATGCCATAGCTTATTTTAGGTGCTTGAAGACATTGGGGAGCTCTTTAATTAAATCAGTAGCGATCATCCCTTGAGACCCTTTGCGCAGAGCAATAAACTCACCGGCAAGGCCATGGACAGCGACAGCTAAAGCGGCTGCTGTATGCGTATCTAAACCCTGTGCTAAAAATCCGCCAATAATTCCTGTGAGCACATCCCCTGTGCCTGCGGTTGCCATCCCAGGATCTCCATGAGGAATAATGAGCGGTTTTGTTTTGGGATGGAAAAGAAAAGTGGGGGCGCCTTTTAAAACTAAAGTGACTTTTTTCTTTTCAACATAATGTTGACAGGCTTCATGTGTGAGTTCAACATCACCTAGAAGCCTTTGCATCTCTTGTTTATGAGGAGTGAGAATGGTCTTCTCAGGCAGATGCATCTTTGGATTTTCTGCCAGGAAATAAAGAGCATCTGCATCCATCACACAGGGAAGAGAAATTTCCTTTAATAATCTTTCTATAGCTGCTTTTGTTTCATTCGATCTTCCTACGCCGGGTCCAATGATGAATGATTTCGCGCGTTTGCTTTCAGTGAGAATCTTTTGATCATGTTTTAAATCCCACGCTTCTTTTAAAAGCTCTAAAGGTGCGCCGCTAAGTTCCATTCCAGAAGGATAAAAAAGGCGCACAATTCCCGCACCAGAGCGGAGCGCCGCAAAGCAGGCCATCAGAGCTGCCCCAGCCATTCCAGGGGATCCTGCAACGGCGATCACATAACCGGCTTCATATTTATGTCTTGTGCGTTTAATGGGAGGAAATGCTTTTGGCAAAGCATGATCATCAATTAAATAATACTTTGCGTCTGCTTGCTTTACAAAAGATTCCGGCAGTCCAAAATCAATA
>DATIJP010000061.1:0-6823 GCA_035478495.1 Rhabdochlamydiaceae bacterium | reverse complement strand
CCTGCTCCTGCAATAATAAGCAAAGGACCGTCGACATGAGTGACAGCTTCGAGTTGCTGGGGATTTAATTCAGTAGAGGCATCCATGCCCTCTATTATAGGATGAAGAACTACATCTTTTCTACATCTAGATTAGCGCTGTATTTTTGATTTTGACTTTTAGGCTTTTCGGGAATTGTCATTTGCAATAAGTGCAGCTTAAGGAGGGGTTTTAAATAATTTTTATAAAAAGATTCACGATGGGTTAGTCTTAAAAATTGCATTATTTCTTTAGCTGATTTTGGGGTAGCGCAAAACTGGAGAATTTCAGCTTGTCCGGTCACTTGTCCGGTCACTTGTCCGGTCACTTGGGGGGTATTATTGAAAACAGAGCTAGGTGAAAAAGTAATGACAACAGTTTCTGTTTGCTCTTCCCATTTCGGCGAAGGATTTTGATTCTCTTTGCACCACTCAATTATATTCAAGGTCCCCATCCCCCAATTTTCAATGATGCCGGTTCTATAAAAAACATCCGCAATGATTGGATTCCAAGGCTTGGAAGCATGAGAATGCGTTAATTTGTCTGGAGTAAGGCCAAAATGAAATCTACCTGGATTGATGATTTCCAAATGGTCATCATACATTGCAATGGCAAGGGCTCCGCCAGCAAAAGTATAATCCCTATGGCAAATTGCATTTGCAATGGCCTCTCTTATCGCTCTTGGAGGGTACATTGGATAATCTTCTCTCATCATTTTTCCTGAAATTACACGGCCAGCAATCGGCATATGGTCAAGCAAAAAAGATTCTCCTCTGCGAAGAAGGTCAAAGGCATGCCCAGAATAACTCCGATTATCTAGAAAATCAGATAAACGGTCTTTTCCTCTAAAACGAGCTAATCGAATTGAAAATTGAGGGTACAAAGGCAAAATTTTGTTGCTCTTTCCAAATAAAGCAAGAGCTGCATTAATCAATTGCCCTTCATGGATCAATCTAAAACCAGTGAGAATTGATTCTACATCGGTATGTTGGGGTTTTTCCATGCGCCCTTTTTGAATCGCATTGATAAGAGCTCTCTGTATTTCTTCTTCGTCGAGGTCTTGGATGGAAATTCCTTTGGGAACTGGACGATTTTCCCACCGGTGTGTTGCATGAAATTTTTCAAGCAACCGCTGTTCATATTCACCTCTTGGCATTATCTGAGTAGTAGCGCCATAGCGTAAATAAAGTCTGCCATCAAATGTATAAGTCCCTTTTTCACCAGCAACTCTTATGACGATAACTTTTCTGTCTTCTTTTATTGGAATTGTTTCAATTTCAGGGAAAGCAGGAGGTTCAATCCGACGAAATTCAGCTACAATGTCTTGGAGTGTTTTATTTGAGACTTGTTGTCCAATGATCTCACCTTTATCTGAAACTCCAAAAATAACAAATCCACCAAGACCATTAAGAAAGGCAGCAATAGTTTTGCCTGCTTCGGTCCTTTGTCCGGTTGTTTTTTTGAACTCTAAATCTTCAGACTCGCCTTTAGAAACCAATCTTTGAAGTTCTTCTAGTTGCATATGGCAACTATTTTGCAAAAGCGACCAAAAAAACTACATCTAAATATTTAAAGAACTGGCGTTCGAGCTTCCCCTTCTCTTTGTCCTAAATTCCCATAGCGGTGGTAATCGATGCTAACAGCACGTTCTGCTAAAAAGTTGAGGAGTTCAAATCGACCGCTAGCAAGGACGGGTACTGTAGATAGATAACAACTGGTGCCAGCAGCGGCTTCTCGCATATGATGAGGTGGTTTTGAAATCAGGCGCACCCGCATACATTCGTTTTTCCCCAGTCGCGAAATGAATCTTTTTTCATCTTCCTCAATGAAAGTAAAGGTAGGCATGATCTTTTTCCAATGGGGACCGATGGCAACGGGACACTCATTTGCATCATAACTTACTGTCAATTTTACACCGCAAGAAAGTGCAGCTGCCAAAATGCGAAAAAGATCTAATGGTTCATCCTCTTTTTGTATACGAAAAGTCAAATTTGTCTGTGGGGCATACCGGAGAAAATTATCTTGGCCAACGATTTTCGAGGGGTCATGATCATGGGAGAATTTGTGTGCCCAGTAAGCATAGTTTGAAATACTAGCAAACCAGATTCCAAGTTTTTCAGCAGGCAGTGCGATTTTTTGTATCAGAGAAGTGAGTTCGTTGACCGTTTCGCTGACTGGATGTTTTTCTTGAGGAAGTGCCACTTGCGTCGCGCGCATAAATTCTGAAATATAATTAGGGCCTCCGGCTTTTGAGCCCCGGCCGAAACTACTTGCTTTGCAGCCCCCAAACGGTTGTCTTCTCACAATCGCTCCTGTGATGCCTCGATTGATGTAAAGATTTCCAGCTTCAATTTTATTCAGCCATTTTTTTTGCTCTCGATCATCCAGAGAATGGATGCCCGATGTCAGTCCGTAAGAGGTGCCATTTGCAAGTTTAAGAGCATGATCTAAATTGTTTGCACGCATGACTGCCAGTACGGGACCAAACAACTCCGTTTGATGCATGAAACTGCCTTCTTTTACTCCAAGCTTTACGCCTGGCGACCAAAGCAATGGATTATCGGGGTCTTGCTTGGGTTTGACAAGCCATGTTTCTCCAGGATCTAATGTTGTGAGACCGCGGAGCAAGCTTTCATTAGGCTCACGGATGAGAGGAATGATTTTACTTGAAAAATGCCAAGGAGAGCCGACAGGCAGACTTTCCACAGCGTCTTTGAGCTGTTTTCTAAAATGGGCATCATCATAGACCTCGGCTTCCAAAACTGCTAAACTGGCAGCACTACATTTTTGCCCCGAATGGCCAAAGGCAGAATTGATCAGATCTTTTATTGCAAGGTCGCGATCAGAAAGGCCAGTAATAATTAAAGCATTTTTCCCTCCTGTTTCAGCAGCTAAATCTAAATCAGGGCGTAATTTCATAAATATGCGAGCAGTCGATGTTCCACCTGTAAGGATCACGGCATTTAATCTTTTGTCTGCGATCAATCTGCTGCCGATGGGCTCATCTTCGCAATTGATAAATTGCAGGACTTCTTTTGGAACACCCGCTTCCCAAAATAGATTCACTAAGACCCATCCAGATAATACAGCTTCCGGTGCAGGTTTAAAAATGACGCAATTGCCCGTGACAAGAGCTGCACAGATCCCGCCGGCTGGAATTGAGACGGGAAAGTTCCAAGGTGGAGCTACAAGGAGCGTGCCTTTGCTTTTCCATTTGATATCTTTACAAGCGTCCATTTTGAGCATGCTGCGCAAGTAGTACTCTGCAAAATCAATAGCTTCAGAAACTTCAGGATCAGCCTCTACAAATGTCTTTCCTCCATCGCGCATCATCACGCCAATAAGGTCGCCTCGTTTTTCCCGCATCTTTTTTGCAACATAGGAAAGCACTTCAGCGCGTGAGTGCGCGCTTTTTCCTGACCAATAGGACTCATGCGCTTTGGCAACATTAAGGCACTCATCGACTTGTTCCCAAGACGCTTGGGCATAATGGTAAAGCACTCCCTTATGTGGATGAGAAGGATCAACTCCTTTTCCAGAAGGATGATGTTCTTGGTGGACCTCTTTTCCATTAATGACAAGCGGAATTGGTTTAAACGTGCGGTGCTGCCAATCTTTAGCGACTTTGTGGGCCCAATCATTATTTTGCAAAAGAGAAAAGTCAGTATCGGCTTCATTGGTAAAGGGGTCTTCTAAAGATAAATTTTCTTCAGGAGGTTTTGAGCGGTCTTGCGTGCGCCTGGGCTCATTGCTGATATGCGTCATGTCATGACATGCTTTTGAAAAAAATTCGACCTGCTGCTGCCAAGCTTCTGTTCCGCTTCGCAGTCCAAAACTATGTCTTAAAAAATTTTCTGCGCCGGTATTTTCATCTAACCTCCGGATCAGATAAGCAATAGCGCTTTGAAAATCTTGTTTTGTTGCAACAGGGCAATAGAGGAGCATATCATGCGTTAATCTTTGCACGACGCGGCGGATATGGTCTGCCATGCCTTCTAACATTTCAAAATGGACCTCTTTTTCAAGTCGATTTTCTGCCCTTAAGAGAATGGCATAGCAAATATCGAAAAGATTATGACTTGCAACTCCAAGATGAACTGCGCGGGCATGTTCGGGGATGCAGCCGTAGTGAACCATTTGCTTGTAATTTGCATCCACTTCATGTTTTGTTTTGTAGGGAGCTTGAGGCCAGCCGCGTAGACTTGCTTCGAACTGTTCCATTGCAAGGTTTGCCCCTTTTACAATACGGATCTTAATCGGCGCGCCGCCCTTTGCAAGACGTTTCATTGCCCACTCTGTAAGCTCTTTTTGAATGGGAAATGAATCGGGAACGTAAGCTTGAAGCACAATGCCGGCCGAAAATTGTAAAAATTCCTCTTCGTCGAGCACTTTTTGGAACAGCTCTTTAGTCACTTGCAGATCTCTGTATTCTTCCATATCGAGATTGACAAATTTGACTTTTTTGATTCCTTCTGGATTGACATAAAAATGCGTCATCGCAACACGGTAGAGTTGTTTCAAGCGGTCTGAAAGGACCTCAATTGTTTTTTCCCAATCTAAGATGTTAATTTGGCTATAAATTGTAGAAATTTTAATCGATACGTAATCGATATCAGGCTGCTTCAAATCACGAAGATAAAGAGCAAGCCGCCTTTCTGCTTCATCTTCGCTTAAAATCGCTTCTCCTAAATGGTTAAGATTGAGGCGCACCCCTTCTTTTCGTCTCACTTTTAAATGGTGGGACAAAGCTGATTTTTCCCCGGGCAATATCACGCGGGAAGTGGTATGCCTTAGCGTCCATTTGACAAGTGGCACCAGCACATAGCTAAAAGCTCTACCAAAAATTTTGAATAAAAAAAGCTCGAATTGTTTGACCTTCGATAGATACCGAGGAATGCCAAATTTTTCTAGCAAATAGTGCAATTGCTCTGCAATACGAGGAGATCTATGGCTGCGAAAACATTCATCGGTAAAACTCATGGTAAAAAATTTGCCTTTAGGATCATCCATCATGCGTGCAAGTTCGGCCCCCGTCTGCTTTTCTTCTCGCGTTTGCACTCGGCTAGCCTCCCTAAGGAGGAGATTGGCTAATTCAACCGCTTTTTTCTCTTTTTCATTTTCAGTAAGAGATGTGCTTTTGGCATGCTTGATGATCGCATTTGCCTCTTGCATTTCTTTTGAAAAATAATGATCCATCATGGGTTCCGACCTTATCTTATTAATATGTTATAAAAAATTTTAAATCAAAACGAATCAGTTCGCTGGGGATTATAGGCAAAGAATTGTTTTTAAAGGCAGTAAAAAAAGGTTCTTAGCACTGGATCTTTTTATCTGCTAAACTCAAGATGCCAACGATTGACAAAAATGATCTCCCGAAATAAACTCGGCTTTCAAAAAAACTCATGGAGTGCAGTGATGACGATTAAAGATATTAGACCTTTTGGAAATCGCGTTCTAATTAAACGCTGCGAAGCAAAAACAAAAAAAGGTGGGATCATTCTTCCCGATACAGCTAAAGAAAAGCCTAAAGAGGGCGAAGTGATTGCTGTTGGGCCTGGAAAAACTGATGAAAAAGGTCTTCTTCAAGCGATGCATCTGCAAGTGGGCGATCGCGTACTTTTTAGCTCTTATTCAGGGACAGAAGTGAACACAGATGAACAAGATGCAGAATATCTGCTCATGTCAGAAGAAGATGTTCTTGGGGTTTTGATTTCTAATTAACATAAGTAAGGGAATTTCATATGTCAAAAATGCTTAAGTATCATGAAGAAGCGCTAAAATCTATTTTAACTGGAGTCAAAACCCTTGCAAAAGCTGTGATTGTCACATTAGGTCCTAAAGGGCGTAATGTTGTCATCAATAAAGGATTTGGATCTCCGCTCTCGACCAAAGACGGCGTGACAGTAGCTAAAGAGATTGCGCTAAAAGATAAGTTTGAAAACATGGGCGCGCAGCTTGTCAAAGAAGCCGCTTCAAAAACATCCGATCTTGCTGGTGATGGGACCACAACAGCAATTGTTCTTGCAGAATCGATTTATAGTTCGGGCGCTAAATTAGTAATCGCCGGCGCAAATCCCATGAGTGTAAAACGAGGGATTGACAAATCTGTTGATGCGGTGTGTAGCGCTCTTTCTTCTCAGGCAAAAAAGGTCAGTAAGCCAGAAGAGATTCGTCAGATAGCGACTATCTCCGCGAATAATGATTCAGAAATTGGAGAAATCATTGCTAAGGCGATGGAAAAAGTAGGCAAAGATGGAACTATTACTATCGCAGAGGCAAAAAGCATCGAAACGACACTCGATGTGGTTGAGGGAATGCAATTTGATAAGGGATATGTCTCTCCCTATTTTATTACCAATCCTGAAAAAATGACCGTCGAACTTGAAAATGCGCTGATTTTAATTACAGATAAAAAACTCTCTAATGCGCGTGAATTAGTTCCCATTTTGGAAAAAATTGTAGAAAAAGGCCAAAGGCCCGTGCTCATTATCGCAGAAGATGTAGACGGCGAAGCTTTAGCCACACTTGTTCTCAACAAGATTAAAGGGGGGCTTCCTCTTTGCGCGGTGAAAGCGCCAGCTTTTGGCGATCGCAGAAAAGCTGTGTTAGAAGATATTGCCATTTTAACTGGAGGAGTAGTTGTTAGTGAAGAAGTTGGCCTTGCACTTGAAGATGTCGGATTAGAAGTGCTTGGAAAAGCGAAAAAAATAAAAGTAGGCAAAGAAGAGACCACAATCGTAGATGGAGCTGGTAATGCAAAAAAGATCCAAGAGCGCGTGGAGCAGCTCCGCGCAGAGATTGCCAA
>DATIJP010000060.1:0-2506 GCA_035478495.1 Rhabdochlamydiaceae bacterium | reverse complement strand
GATGCGAGGTTGCTTCCTTAGACGATGTGCCCGAAGGACTTGTTGGCAAAACGATTCCCGCATCAAAATATGCGGTTTTCACGACAAAAGGAGCATTTCCTCAGGGACTCATCGCAACGTGGCAAGAGGTTTGGAAGTCAAGTCTTTCTCGTTCCTACACCAGTGATTTTGAGTTATATCGCTCTGATTTTAATCCTCAGAAAAATCCAGAAGTTAAGGTTTACATTGCTATAGAGAGCGAAGGGTGATGATATGGAAACACCACACGATTCTTCACAGCCAGTTCAATTTGCCGATTTTCTCAAAGTAGATATTCGCGTAGGAACGATTGTGAATGTCGAGGACTACCCAGAGGCACGGAAGCCCGCTTACAAGTCGGAAATTGACTTTGGAGATCTGGGACGAAAGCGCTCTTCAGCTCAGATAACCCACCACTTTAATTTTTAGCGGTTGTTTCAGTGTTGGGGAAGGATACCATTGATTCTCGCCAAAGCTTCTATGGTTCCGCTCACCGCTCCCATTCCCGCTCCCAATACCATCCCTGAAAAAGTGGATTTGGCAGGAACAGTTATGACACACTTAAGATAATCCATTACATCATCCTGAATGCGATTGTTAGCTTTACCAAATAGCTCTTCCACGCAAATAAATGGAGAAGATATTGTAGATGTGATGCCTAAGAACACTCCGAACGTAACTCCTAATCTTATGCTATTTGAAGCTGTAAGACTCATTACACTCTTCACTGTAGAGATCGTCATACGGTCCTCCTTTATTGTTTAATTGTACATTGAAATGGTGATTTTTGATCTATTTAATTTTTAACAGTGCTAATATTTCCTCTCTGTCTTTCTCGTCAGAGTCAGACATTATTTCTGGCACAAAATCACTCATGTAATCGTGAGCAGTCCTTCCATTGGCATCAACAATCGAACGATTTGCTCCTTGATTTAAAAGCATTTTTGCTAAGTCAAACATACCTTCGGATACTGCCAAGTGCAGAGCGGTACGACCCTTGAAATCCTGATGATCAATTTCGATGCCATTAACAAACAGCCAATTGACAATTCTTTCGAATTCGTTCACCTCAGCGTATGAACACTCCTCAACAATGCACCATTGAAGAAAATTCATCCCATATTTTTTGTCTGTTTCATTGATCTTCGCTCCCATCTGGAATAATTCCTCTAGTGTTGCTAGTTCAAGACAGTCAAAGATCCGATCTCCTGAACAAAAAACACTAAACAAGGAATTTTCTGCCACATCAGCAAATAGGGTTTGATTGTAATATAAATGAGCTGGATGGACTATAGGAATAGACATGTTAACCTCCATTTTTGAGAGGTGTACGTTAAACGTTTCTCGATTAATCTTTCCAGTTAAAATTTGAAATCACAGGTGGTTTCGATTCGGTATCCGTGGCCATTATTCCTTCTCTAAGATATGCTGGGAGAGGCGGTAATCCTCAATAGCGGACATGGATAGAAAAATTCTTATGATCGCAGGACCTAATGGTGCAGGTAAAACCACCATGACTTTAGAACTCATTCGGGACTGCCGCATGCTTTATGAATTCATTAACGCAGATGAGATTGCCAGGGGTCTTGCTCCTAAACATCCTGAGAGTATGGCGCTGACTGCCAGCAAGCTCATGATTAAACGATTGAAGGAACTGTTGGAAGCTAAGAAAAATTTTGTTTTTGAGACCACTGCATCGGGTACTAACTATATCAAATATTTGAATGCGGCAAAGATCGAAGGATATGAGCTGAGCCTAACATTTCTTTGGCTATCTGCACCCGAAGAGGCGGTCAGGAGAGTCGCTCAAAGAGTGCAGCAGGGTGGACATAATATCCCTGAGGCATCAATCATTAGGCGTTATTACTCAGGTATTAAAAATATCATTACAAAATATTTGCCTTTGGTAGATGAAGCTTTAATTATAGATAGTTCTTCGCAGGAACAAGAGGGACTTGTGCAATCAGAGTGGGTGGAAAGAGAGAAATCCGCAAAAAGAGTGATTGCTAGAAAAAATAAGCACGGTTCGGTACAGGTGCTAGATAGGCTTATTTGGAGGAAAATGGAGAAGATTGCAGATGAGCAAGAGTAGCGAGTTGAGCAAGCTGATACTAGAGGCCCATGCAAAAAGCTTTCAGAAAGCTTTTGAAATAGCAGTGCGTACAGGGACTGCCCTCGTCTATTCTCATAACGGTAAGATTATCGAAAGACACCCGCCCTATCAGTATAAACTGGTGGCTATTAAGCCATCCAAGAGGAGAAGAAAAAATAATTCCTAAGAAGCTGTACTAAAACTCAGCTTCTGTCGATTTTAGGCCCATACTATTTTCCTGGAGTCTGCAAAGCTTTTCTATGTCTTCTGGCTATTGTTGGGAAAATATGAATCATCAAATTCAAGAAAAGGGATGTTCAATACAAATGCATGCAGTGGATGTACCACTATCTGAGATGCTGTCAGAGCCCGCTTATGCCTGCCAACAAGAGAATC
>DATIJP010000059.1:0-2089 GCA_035478495.1 Rhabdochlamydiaceae bacterium | reverse complement strand
CTCTTTTAATTTTAAAGCCCCTTCCAAACAGGTTGTGTACATATAGTGGCGCCCAAGGAAGAAAAATTCATCATAAGAGGCATATTTTTTTGCCAATGCTTCAATTTCTCTATGGCGCAATAGGATGTTTTCAACAATTTCCGGAAGTTTTAAAACTTCGGACAAGAACTCTTTACCACCTTCTTTGCTCATATGCCTTAATCTAGCCATCAAAAGAGTAAAAAGAGAAAGAACAGTCAACTGGCACGTAAAAGCTTTTGTAGAACAGACTGAAATTTCTGGGCCTGCACGTAGCAAAATAGAAGAATCAGATTCGCGGACCAAGGCAGAATTTGCCACATTGCAAATGCCAAGAACCTTCGCACCTTTATTTTTCACCTCTCGGACAGCTGCGAGCGTGTCTAATGTTTCACCCGATTGGGAAATGGCAATGACCAATGTATCTTCAGAAATAATCGGATTTTTATAGCGGAACTCAGAAGAAATTTCAGCTTGTGTTGGAATGCGGGCAAGGTTTTCTAACTGCAGCGCAGCTACGCATCCGGCATGCCAAGAGGTGCCGCATCCTAAAATTAAAATGCGGCGGACCGATAAAAGATCTTTAGCAGTAAAAGATAGGTTTTCAAATTCAGCTGTCCCAAAATCTTGGATAAAACGGCCATGGAAGCTGCTTCTAATGGTCTGGGCCTGCTCAAAAATTTCCTTAATCATGAAATGGTTATAGCCATCTTTAGAAATAGTCTGTTTTTGAAGCTCTAGCCGCTCAGGCATTTTATTGATTTTCAATGAACCTTCAAAAATTTCAATCGCGCCTTTTCCAATGACAGCAACTTCATCATTTTTTAAAAAATAAATATCTAAATCATTGCGGTGAAAAGCATGGAAATCAGAGGCGACAAAAGCTTCTTTAAGGCCTGGAGATAGGCCAATTGCGATTGGGTTTTCCTTGGCTGTTGCGATGATCTGATCGGGATGGTCTTTATGAATCGCTGCAATTCCCCAAAATCCTTGCATGAGTGAAAGGGCTTGTTGAATAGCAAGTAAAAAATCGCCTTCATAGAAATGGGCGATGAGCTGCACAATGACCTCTGTATCCGTTTCAGTTTGGAATTCAGCCCCATGCTTTTTAAGCATTTCTCTTAAAGAATGGTGATTTTCTAAAATCCCATTGTGGACAATCGCAATATTGCCACTATGATCAAAATGGGGATGGGCATTGATTTGACTTGGCTTTCCATGTGTTGCCCAACGCGTGTGGCCGATGGCAAGCTTCAAAGGAGAGATGTGCTTTTCTAAAATTTTTTCTAAATTTGAAATGGTCCCAATTTCTTTATAACAGTGCATTTTTCCGTCTAAAATGCCTGCAATACCTGCCGAATCATACCCGCGATATTCCAGTAATTTAAGACCGTCGAGACAAATTTTGACTGAATCTCCATCTCCAATGTATCCAAAGATCCCGCACATTTTCACTACTCCCATTCTTTCACTTGGAATATAACACAAAATTATGTCATAAAGAAGTCAAAAGATCATTCTATGACACACCCTAGCGCCAAAAAAGCCAGCGAAACCGCGGTCATTGACCATACTTACAAAGTTTTCCCTAATGATTTAAATTCTTATGATACAGTTTTTGGCGGGCTCATCATGTCCATATTGGACCGCATTGCCTTGGTCGTAGCGGAGAGGCATAGTGAAAGAACTTGCGTGACTGTATCGGTGGATTCGATGCATTTCCTTAATCCAGCGAAAAAAGGAGATATTTTACTTTTCAGTGCTTCTATTAACCGCAGCTGGAAAACTTCAATGGAAATCGGGGTCAAGGTAGTGGCTGAAAGTTATAAAACAAAAGAAAAAAGGCATATTCTTTCGGCCTATTTTACTTTTGTTGCTTTAGACGATGACAAAAAGCCCGTAGAAGTTCCTCTTGTTATTCCACAAAGCCGAGATGAAATTCGCCGTTTTTCTGAAGCGGAATTTCGCCGTGAAAAGCGCAAACATATCGCCCAACTTTTAAAAGAAGAAAGGGCGAAAGATAAACTGGAAAGCTAATGTATCGGTTGATTGGGGCTGCTAGCGGCTTTGG
>DATIJP010000058.1:0-11500 GCA_035478495.1 Rhabdochlamydiaceae bacterium | reverse complement strand
TTCGCTTTTCGCGCCTTTTTTTTCAGATTTCGAGCCCGGTTCTTGGCCTACTTAATTTAAGTATGTCCTGCGAACCGGCCTCAAAATCTGACTAAAAAATGCATCAAAAATCAAATATTAAGAATATTGGGATAGGTTCATTATTTCTAATAAAGCGTGAATATCTTTAGAGACAGATGCAGGGGAAGAGGGCATTGCCCCTTTAGGCAGCACATTGATTTCTAAATTTTTTGGCAAAAAAGGCATGGAAAGTCGAAATGCTTCTCTAACAACTCTTTTAAATCGATTGCGCTCGTGGGCTTTGCCAAACTTCCGTGAGACCGTAATGCCGAGTCTCGGAGTTTCCGATGCGCCTGTAAAATAATCTATCGCCACAGACTCTCCAAAGAATCTACTGCCAGATCTGAATAGTTTCTGAAAGTGAAATTTTGAAAGAAGGCGGGCGGTCTTAGGAAAAAAAAATCTTAAGCAGTCGTCAGACGCTTGCGCCCGTGACGGCGGCGTCGATTGATCACTTTTCTTCCTGACGATGTTTTCATTCTTTTTCGAAATCCGCATGACTTCTGACGCTTTCTTTTACTTGGTTGATATGTTCTCTTCATAAGACTCTCTAGATAATTAGCATGCCATGCTAACTTATAGAAAAAAAAACGGCAAGGAGAGTTTTTGGTAGGCCTTAATATGTAAGGCTGAATCCTGCTTGCGGAGGCTAGTAATCTGGCTGCGTCGCGCTGCATCGACAACCCGCTGCGGGGTTGCCTGCTTCGCGTAAACCGTTTTTAACGGCTCCTTGCATATTACTAACCTGCGCTTCGTAATATTCAGTCTTACATGTTAAGGACTACCAATTTTTATAAATTTTATTTTACATGCTATTAAATTGACGTTAATATCCCTTGTGCTGTATAACTTTGGTTTTCTTTGATAAGGGAATTATTATGAAAGTGAGAGCATCTGTCAAAGCCGATCCTTCCAAAGGAGACAAGGTTGTCCGCCGCCGTGGGCGGATTTATGTGATTAATAAAACTGATCCAAATCGCAAGCAGAGGCAAAAAGGCCCTGCTCGTAAAAAGTAGAGCACTATGAACCTATCCCATTATTCGCAAAACATGCTTTTCGGGTCTTTTTTCACAGATTTTAAACCCGCTTCTTGGCCTACGTCTTCAAGTATGTCCTGCGAAGCGGTTTTAAAATCTGTAAAAAAATCCATCAAAAATCAAAATTTTGGAATAATGGGATAGGTTCATGGCAACAGCAGCGTTAAAAGCAAAATTAAGAAAACAGAAAAGACTTGTCGACCTTAAGTGGAAGCAAAGACAAGAGCTAAAAAAAATTGTGCGTAGTCTTGATAAGAGCGAAGATGAGCGCTTAGAAGCTCAAAATAAGCTCAATAGACTCCCTAAAAATTCCTCTCCTGTCCGTGTGCATAACCGTTGCAATTTGACCGGAAGAGCCCGTGGTTATTTGAGAAAATTTCAACTCTCTAGGCTCTGTTTCAGAGAACTTGCCAATGCCGGGATGATCCCAGGTGTGACGAAAGCAAGCTGGTAAGGTTAGCTACTAGTAGGTTTTTTTAGAAATTCTGAAAAGGGCGTCCAATTCACTAAATTTTCATTCCATACATGAGTTTGAGGTTGGACGATTCCATTTCTCCAGTCACGAACAAGCGCATCAAAGCTCATTGGCCCGACTTGCGTATTTGCTGGATCTAAGTAATACCAAAATTTATTTTTATGTATTTCTGGCAATTCTGGGGGGAGATCGATTGTTTCAGGCTCGCTAGCCTTCTGTATGACAATATTTTTTTTAGGAAAGAGAAAGACGAGGCCAAGGCCGATGACACCTAAAAAAAGTCCTATAAAAAACCAAGGGTAGGGATTGCGGCCTCTATGTTTCGCGAAATGGGCTGTTGCGCACCCAAAAAGAAGCCAAATTAAAAGTGTTATCCAATTAACATGCATACATAGTAGAATAGAGAAGAATTGACCTTGTTTCAAGGAGAATTAAGATGTTAAATGAAAAATTTAAAAAAATGGATACCAAAGAACTAGATCTGGCCGAGACAGTCTACATCCGTGATATTGATAATCGAGTTTTCCAAGCCATTGCCATCGAATGTCTCTCAAAAATTGAAGGAATTAGTTTACTTGAAGGGAATTTAATTGATAGTTTTTTAGGGAGAGAAGGCGCTGACCGGCTCAAAGGGATTTCGATCGAGCAAGATGAAAAAAACCATTCGGTAAAGCTCAAGGTTGAGATCAATGTTCTTTATGGGACTTCTCTGCCGGAAAAAGCCGAAGAAATTCAGACTAAAATTGCTCATGAAGTGAGCCATTTAACAGCGCTTCATGTGGCTGCTGTCCATGTTGTCTTTAAAAATATGATCTCGAAAGATGAGATGCGTAAATTTAAAGAGGCGGTTCCCAAAGAAGAGTATACTGAAGAGTTTTAAAACTCTGCTTTTTCTATCTTTTCTATTAAAAATCGATGAATTGTAGCTACCTCTTCTAATGCGCTCATGTTTTCAGAAAGAGATTGAACAAGGCCTTTGATTCCTTCAAATAGGTAATATTCTGGTAACTCTAATTCTCGTTTTCCAGGATTTTTGACAAGTTCCTCTATTTTCCGAGAGAGTAGTTGCATCGGTGAATCAAGGACCATGCCTGACCCAAGACGGAGTCCAGTCAAAAAGCAGCCAATACCAAAAGGAGTCAAATCTGCTTTGGCGCCTTCCTGTAAAAGAAGCTGTGAAAATCTCAAAGTCTCTAAACTCTCGTGAGGGAAGCTTGGAAAATCTTTTAAGATCTCCTCTTTGGTTTTTTCCCAGTTTAAATGTTTAATATAAGCTTTTTGATCTTTAGAAAAAGGCAGGCGGGCTTGCGGCCAATCCATCCAACAAAATAAAGCAGGATCTAGAAATTTTTTTGTTCCAAGGCAGCCGTGGTCAATTGCTGTCATTCCATTATCTTTCTTATGCATCAGAATATTGCCTAAATGGCGGTCTGCGTTACAGCCTCGAATATCAAGAATAGTGAGATCATGAACTTGATCGCGTGGAATTTGCTCAATGCGGGCATCTCTATCATCTGCAGGAATCTCTTTTAGTGACTTAGTATCAGGAATAAATTTTTGTGCTGATCCAGTTTTAAAAGGACTCGCAAATCTTTTAGAAGCGTCTTTATCTTTGTATGTAGATGATGTGAATACAGCTATTTCTTCGCACTCGCTATGACTAGAAGTTGAAGAAGAAGGTGATTTGAGTTGGGATTGTTGATTTGCGAAATTGATCGTTAGAAAGGCAGTCGGGGGGACAATAGCATTTTTTCTTCTAGGTCTAGCAAGATGCCGGGCAAGACATTCCATCATAGGCTGCTCTTCACCTAAGATACCCAATTTAGGCTGAATCCCGCCTCGTACTTTAGAATTAATATTACCGATTGCTTCATCAGTAGGTTTAAATACAAATTGTTCCTCTTCAAAACTCGAATCATCGCTGGTTAGCTCTGATAGAGGCGTAGCTCTGAGAAAATCTTCCTCTGACTCTGAAGAGGGACTAAGGACTCCCGAAGATCCTGAAGTTTCTGGGGATGAACTCAAACGTGGACTAATTAAGTAAACAGCATTTGCTGACTCTTTTGCAGCCTCTGCTTTTAATGATTGGATGATTAAAGCTCCACTGCTAGGACTCGCTATTTTTCTGAAAGCATTATATGTATTAGAAGCAAAAGAGAGCCTTGGGGCAATAAATGTATGGTGCAAATTTGACTCTTTCATTGTGGCTGATTCAGAACCCGTTGTCGTGGCGGTGTTAGGAGTATTAGGCACTACTTCAATTGATAAGGACGGCCTTCTTGAGTTTAACCCTGCTGTCGTCATATTTGCTGCTTGTTAAAGTTTATTGATACGTGAATTATACAACTTTTTACTGTTAAAATCAAATTTTTATTGGCAATTTTAAAGATTAAGTTAATTGCGCGCTTTTAATAGAGCGAATATCTTTTTTTGTGATGCCTTTGACTTTCGCAAGTTCTTCATCCTTAGCTTCTTTGATGCGTTTAAGGCTTCCAAAATGGCGTAGAAGGCGGGACTGCTTGATTTTCCCAATCCCAGGAATCTCCGTCAACTCGCTTTTAATCAGGCGTTTTTCACGTCTTTTTCGATGGAATCTAATGGCCCTGGAATGGGCCTCATCTCTGATCTTTTGAAGCAGAAATAGAAGAGGGGAGGTGAGGCCCAAATGGACGGGCTCTTTTTGATCAGGAACAAAGATACGCTCTGCCGTAAGTCCTTTAGTATGTTTGGCTTCTTCTTTGGTAATAGCGATAACATCTACGTTTGCAATATCTAACTCTTTAAAAACGCTGGTTGCTACATTGAGTTGGGCCTTCCCACCATCAACAATCACCAGATCAGGAAGGTCGTCTTCATCCTTTGCGCGAGAAAGACGCCTTGTGAGGACTTGATGGAGCGCTTTATAATCATCTCCTTTATGAATATCTCTAATTTTATATAAGCGGGAGCGGCGCGTGTCTTTTTCTCCATCGGTAAAAGCAACCATTGCGGCCACAAGATCTGTCCCTGAGATATTGGAAGTGTCAAAACATTCAATTCTCTTGGGATATCGATTGAGTTTTAATTTCTCACTTAAGTCCATCAACATTTTTTCTTTGAGTTCATGCCTACTTCTTTCTTGTTCAAAAGCGGCTTTAGCATTTTTTTCAGCTAATTTCACAAGGGCTTTTTTACTTCCCTTTTTTGGATAATGGAGGTGGATCTTTTTATGATGTTGTTCATAGAGAATCTCTGAAAGAAGAGATTCATTTCCAAGGGACAAAGGCAATAAGATTTCAGAAGGGAGCTCTTGCTGTTTTTTATAAAATTGTAAAATAAAAGATTCTAAAAGCTCTCGATCTTCTTCTAATGCTTGAGGAAAACTATAATGTTCCGTTCCCACTAATTTTCCATCGCGGATAAAAAGTTGCATCAAAATGACTTCGTCTGCATGGCGATAAAGCCCTAAACAATCGGTATCTTTGCCCTCAGAGCGGGAAACAAATTGGCGCATTTGTGTCACATGCTCGACCTGTTTGATCGTGTTCAAAATAGCGGCTGCTTGTTCGAACTCCATTTTATCTGAAGCTTTTTGCATATCCTCATAAAGTTTTTTGACCACTTCTTTATCATGCCCCTTAAGGAATTGAATCGCCCCTTCAACAAATAGATCATATTCTTCTTTGCTGCAAAGTCCGACGCAAGGTGCAATGCACCTTTTTATTCCATATAAAAGACAAGGACGGGTGCGTCTCATCAGCTCTGCATCCGAACACTGCCTTAAAGGAAAAAGACGGGTGATGAGTTCAAATGTTTGTCTTGCTGCATAAGCGCTTGTATAGGGACCAAAATAAAGTCCTTTTTCTTTCGGCTTCCCTTTATTGCGGATCAAGCGGACCATGGGCCACTGATGCTGCTTATTGATCATGAGACTGATGAAGGTCTTATCATCTTTTAGAATGGCGTTGTATTTGGGCTGATGTTTTTTAATCAGCGTGTTTTCAACAATGAGCGCCTCTTTTTCATTATCGACCACAATGGTATCAATCCGTGCGATCTCATCCCTTAAAAAGGGGATCATTGCGCGGTCATCATGGCCTGAAAAATATTGTTTGATGCGGACTTTAAGAACTTTGGCCTTTCCAACGTAGATCACCTCGTTTTTCTGATTTTTCATCAAATAAACGCCAGGTTCTTTTGGAAACTGATCTAAATCCATGTTCATAATCAGAGAAACTCTAATTGTTCTTTCTTTTTAGAAGGGGTGGATTTAATGCGCACTCCGGTTTTTTCAAGTTCTAAAAGCCGCTCCTCAGCGCGGTGGATAACGCTGGCAGGCAGTCCAGCAATCCGTGCGACATGGATGCCATAGCTTTTATTCGCGCTTCCAGGAAGGATTTTTCTTAGAAAAATAATATTCTTTTCTTTCTCATGGACTGCAACATGAAAATTTGAAGCGCCTGCGATCTTTTTTTCAAGCTCTGTCAATTCCCAGTAATGGGTGGCAAAAAGAGTTTTTGCTGTTTTTCCTGGTGTTGTTAAAAGATACTCGGCAACAGCCCAGGCAATGGAAATGCCATCATAGGTGCTTGTCCCACGCCCAATTTCGTCTAAAATAATCAGCGATCCGCTCGTAGCATTGTTCAAGATATTGGCTGTCTCGGTCATTTCTACCATGAAGGTGGACTGTCCGCGCGCAAGATCATCGCTGGCCCCAATCCGGCAAAACACTTTATCTATAATCCCCATATGAGCGCTCTTTGCCGGAACAAAACTCCCGATTTGGGCCATAATCGCAATGAGCGCACATTGCCGCAAATAAGTTGATTTTCCAGCCATATTTGGCCCTGTAATCAGGGCAAGGCGCGGATGGTTTTCTCCAAGAAATACGGAATTTGGAATAAAATGCTCAAGGACCATTGCTGCTTCGATCACTGGATGGCGGCCATCATCTATTTCAAAACGATCGCTGTTGTCAACGCAAGGGCGGACGTAAGAGCGCGCTCTTGCGACGATGGCAAGCGCACAAAGACAATCAATGCGGCCAATTGCGCCTGCGATTTTGCGCACTCTTGATGCAAAGACAGCGATTTTTTTTCTGAGCTCATAGAATAAATCTTGCTCAAGAGATTGGATCCGGTCTTCTGCGCTAAGAATTTTATATTCAAATTCTTTGAGTTCTTCGGTGATGTACCTTTCATTATTGACAAGGGTCTGTTTTCTTTGGAAATGGGAGGGGATTTTTTCAGAGGCGCCTCGGCTAGTCTCAATATAGTAACCAAAGGCTTTTGTATAGCCTACTTTAAGCGATTTAATTTGCGTGCTCTCTCTGAGTTCTACTTGAAAGCGTGCCATCCAGCTATGACTATCTTCTTTGAGTGCGCGCAATTCATCTAGTTCGGCGCTATAACCTTTTTTAAAAATATTGCCATCAGAAATTCTAAAAGGCGGCGTCTCCACTAAAGCCTGATCGATGATGCGGGTGATTTCTTCAGTGCCTACAAGCAAAGCGCAATCTTCTTTTAAAAGTTTTTCTTCATGCCCTTGTAAAAGTGTGGCGATGTTTGGAATCTGCTGCAGAGAGAGACTTAAACCTGCGATATCGCGCGGCGAAGCAAATCCTGTTTCGATCCTCATGATCAACCTTTCGAGATCGCGTATGGAGCGCAAATAAGAAGAAAGAGAGGCCGCAAGTTCAGGGTGAGAGAAGAATAATTGAATAGCTTGCTGCCTTTCTTGGATCAGTAAGGGATCTAATAGGGGATGGAGGATCCATTCTTTCAAAAGGCGCCCACCCATGGGAGTTGACGTTTTGTCCAAGAGATTAAAAAGAGAGGTGGTAAGTTCTAAATTTTTTTGCGTGGTGCGGTCAAGGGATAGATAGCAAGAAAGAGAATCATTTTGAATGGTTTGAATGTGGCCAAGGGGAAGCGCAAGATCCTCTTTCAAATAAGAGAGAAGACTTCCAGCTGCATTGATGGCTGCGATTTTTGTTTGCAGCCCAAAACCATCGAGAGAAGCGACTTTAAAATGGTTCAAGAGGAATTGGAGGCAGTGGCGATGTTCAAAAGCCCACTCTTCTTTAAAATTTAAAGAAAGATCGACTAAATCTTTAATTTCCTTAATGAGCTCTTTATTTTTTTCTTTCCATTTTGCTGAAAGCAGAAGTTCCTTTGGGGAGAGCCGTAAAAGTTCATCGAGAAGCAGCTTGCTATCTTCAAATTCCACGACACGGAATTTGGAGGTTGTGATGTCGATATAGGCAAGTCCAAAAAAATGATTGACTTGGACAAGGCATGCAAAATAATTATCTGATTTATCGAGTAGAAGTTCAGAATTGATCACTGTGCCCGGAGTCACGATCCGCACAATATCCCGTTTTACAATGCCTTTGACCTGTTTCGGGTCTTCTAACTGTTCTGCAATGGCCACCTTATGGCCTTTTGCCACAAGTTTATCAATGTATTGATCGCCCATATGAAAAGGGACGCCAGCCATCGGAATCTCTTGTCTTTTTGTCAAAGTCAGATCAAGCTCTTTGCTGATTAAGAGCGCATCATCATGAAATGCTTCATAAAAATCGCCCAAACGAAAAAAAAGAATTGTTCCAGGAACTTTTTCTTTACATTCTTGCCATTGGGCCATCATTGGAGTGGGCGTGTTCATATCGACATAAAAATAAAGCCTAAATAGTATAAAATCAAGCGTGTGAACCTATCCTAATAAAACAAAAAACATGCTTTTTAAACCTTTTTCCATATCTTTTAGTGTCGCTTCTTGCCCTACGTGTGCACGTATGTGCTGCGAAGCGACACTAAAAGCTAAGGAAAAATCTTTGAAAAATCAAAGTTTTATTTTATCAGGATAGGTTCATGCCTCTCTATACAAAAGAAAGTTTAGACACTCTGCGGCAAAGGGTAGATCTTTTTGAAGTGCTCTCTTCCCATTTGCAGCTTTTGCCATCGGGTGCATCCTACAAGGCACTTTGCCCCTTCCACGAAGAGAAAAGTCCCTCATTCATCTTAAAAAGGGGCGATACCCATTACCATTGTTTTGGTTGCGGAGCACACGGCGATGCCATTGGCTTTTTAATGACCTTTTTAAAAATTAGCTTTACAGAAGCGACTGAAATGCTTGCCGAGCGGTTCCAAGTGACGCTAGAGCGCTCTGACCTGCCTGGGGAGAGTGAGCAGAGACTAAAGAAAACAGAGCTTAAAGAGGTCTTGGAAAAAGCGTGTGAGATCTACCATTTTCTTCTTCTCAATTCTAAAGAAGGGCATGTCGCACTCCACTATTTATACGAGCGGGGGATCGATCTAAAATTCATTCGCTCATTTCGCATTGGTTATGCTCCTATGCCAGGGGATTTTCTGCAGAAAATTTTGACGGCATTTAAATTTAGTGGAGAAATCATCGAAGGGGCGGGGCTTATTTCAAAAAAAGGGCGCGATTTTTTTACTGACCGCATTACCTTTCCCATTTGTGATGTATTTGGAAATGTCATTGGATTTTCAGCGCGTAAATTTAAAGAAGAGACCTTTGGCGGCAAATATATCAATACTGCTGAAACTCCTTTATTTAAAAAGTCCTATGTGCTTTTTGGCTTGAGTTACTCGCGGCAAAGAATCGCTAAAGAAAGACAAGCGCTCATAGTAGAGGGGCAAATTGATGCACTGCGGCTTATTTATTTGGGATTTAATTATACCGTGGCAGGACAGGGGACAGCTTTTGGAGAAGAGCATGCCAAAGAGCTCATGCATTTAGGAGTAAATCAGATCTTTTTAGCTTTAGATGCAGATGAAGCTGGCCAGCAGGCGGCAGTAAAGATCGGCAATCTTTTCCAAAAGAGAGGGGTAGGCGTGCGAGTTGTGAAGCTTCCTTTAGGAAAAGATCCGGATAGTTTTTTAAGGGAAGAGGGGGCTGCGGCATTTCAAAAACTTTTAGATGAGGGCCAAGACTATGTGCCTTTTCTTGTAGAGCATTATTCACAAACTTTAGATCTTAAAATTCCTGCACAGAAAAATCAGTTAATACAGACAATTGCTTCTTTAATTCGTGGATGGGACGAACCTGTCATGGTCCATGAGAGTTTAAAGAAATTGGCGCAGCAGACCCTCGTGCCGGAAACTGTGATTGGCGTGAATCCAGAAATGGCTTCCCCTCTCCAAATTCAAAAAACGGAAAAAGCAGGCAGGTCGGAAATTGATGCAGACCGTATTTTAGAGAGCGACCTTTTGCGCTGGTTGCTTCTTTGCGGGCGCGAAGAAAAAAAATTGGTCGAGATTGCAAAACTCAATCTTACCCTTGATCATTTTCAAAATCCGCTTTGCAAACAGCTTTTTGCATTTTACCTTGAATGTGATGCCAAAAATGAACCGTGCGATCTGATCTCTTTCGGCAATGTTTTACAAAAAGAAGAAGATCAATCCCTTCTTTATGAACTTGTAGAAAGAAAGGTTAATCTAAAAAGAGCAGAAGAGGGTTTGATTGAGGTGGTCCAACGGATCATAGTCAGAGAGTGGATGCAAAAGCGCGAAGAGATTAAAGCCACCATGAATAGCGGCAATTGTACTGAAGAGCAGCTTTCAGAACTTGTAAAAGCTTTTGATGCCCTTAAAAAAAACCAACCCCAAGTAAAATTACCCAAATGATGATGGAGCATTTAATTTTTTTTGATCATAACTGTTCCCTTTGCCAGAAATCAGTGCGTTGGATCATTCACATTGATCGCCGTCCGCTTTTTGTTTTTGCTCCTTTAACCGGACAGACTGCAGCGACATTCCTTATCCGTGATAAAGAATATCTTAAAAATGAAAACAGCCTTGTTTTGATTGAAAATTATAAAACGGTCTATCCCCGATTCTGGATACGTGGGCGAGCTGTTTTCCGCATTTTGTGGCTCCTCGGCGGTGCTTGGCGCCTCGTTGGGTGGCTTTGTTTCATTCCTTTTGGGATTGACCAGGTTTATAGATGGGTGGCAAAGCATCGTCATGCACTCACTCTTTCGATTAAAGAAGAGCTGACTCCTGAACAAAAAGCCCGGTTCTTGCCTTAGCATACTTATGTTATGCAGCCGCATAACATGAGTTAAATAATAAAGAAAAATAGCAGGATGGCAGGATGGTCAGGATAGAAGAATAGGATTAAGAAAAGAAAATAACAGGATAACAGGACGAATAGAGTAGAAGATTTAGAGAATTTCATCAGTTGGGAAACGGAGGTAAGAATGGGAGCCTTTCCTCATTACGAACAAATGATCTGGGTCTTCCTCCCTCATCTTGTCTATCCAGCTATCCTGCTGCTTTTTCTTTTCTTAATCCTGTTCTTTTATCCTGTTTATCCTGCCATCCTGCTACTATGTCTTAATCTTGTTGATCCTGCTGCTTTTTGGAAACAATAAATTTACTCATGTTATGCAGCCGCGTTCAGCGGCTGCATAACATGAGTTAATAAAATCTAAGACATTTTGTGAGGTGATTTTTTGGATTTGGTCTTGGGTGAAGTGCTGCTGCATGAGCTGAATCAAGTAGGGATATTTGGAACTATCGGAAAGTTCATCGAAGAAACCTGTTATTTGAAGTGGTGTATGAAAGGGATCTTCGGTGGAAAAAAAGTCAGCCCCAAAACAGAGAGCATTTTCCCCGCCTAAAGAGAGCCCATGCTCCATATGTTTTATCAGTGCGGTTGGATCAGTTGGGTCAACAAATTTTTTATAAAAAACAATTCCCATAATGCCATTTCTGCGCATGATTTCTTTTGCAATTTCATCTGTTAAATTACGCGGCTCGTCCAAAATTTTTCGAAAATTGCAATGGCTGGCCATGATGCGCAATTGAAGTCCATATTTGTCGATGGCATTAATGATCTCATCGCAGAGTCTATCCGATGCATGACTAAAATCGATTGCGATCTCTTTTTGGTCTAACCATTTTAAAAGTTCAAGACCATC
>DATIJP010000057.1:0-56845 GCA_035478495.1 Rhabdochlamydiaceae bacterium | reverse complement strand
GTGAAACTATGCCAAAAATGCGCGCGATTCAAGTTCCAGGGCCTAATCAGCCTTTTCAACTGGTTCAAAAAGAGATCCCAACTCCAAAACGCGGGACTGTACGCGTGAAAGTCGGCGCTTGTGGGATTTGCCATAGCGACTCTTTTACAAAGGAAGGGACCTTTCGAAGAGAAATCCAATACCCAAGAGTTCCTGGCCACGAAATCGCAGGAAAAATTGATGCTTTGGGAGAAGATGTTGGAGAGTGGAAAATCGGTCAAAGAGTAGGCATTGGTTGGCATGGCGGCCATTGCAAAGTATGTGAATCCTGCCGCAGAGGCGATTTTATGACCTGCGCTTTTCTGCAAATTCCTGGCATCAGTTATGATGGCGGTTATGCAGAATATGTGGTTGTTCCTATAGAGGCTTTAGCGCTAATTCCAAATGAACTCACTGCTGCCCAAGCCGCTCCTTTAATGTGTGCGGGAATCACAACTTTCAATGCCTTGAGGAATAGCGGCGCTCGTGCCGGTGATACTGTAGCAATCCTTGGCATCGGCGGCTTAGGCCATCTTGCTGTCCAATATGCTGTGAAAATGGGATTTCGTACTGTGGCCATTGCAAGAGGAAAAGATAAACAGGACCTAGCGCAAGTGCTCGGCGCTCATCACTACATAGATAGTGAAAGTGAGCAAGTCAGCCAAGAGCTCAAGAAATTGGGAGGAGCTAAGATCATTTTGTCAACAGTGACAAACTACAAAGCGATCGATGCGATTTTCGAGGGGCTTGGAACAAACGGCAAACTTGTTGTTGTGGGAATTACCCCCCATTCCATCTCTGTATCGCCCCTATGGATCATATCAGCGCGCCGCTCTGTCGCAGGATGGCCCAGCGGCACCTCAATAGAATCTCAAGACACAATGGCCTTCAGCGCGCTGACAGGCGTGCACTCAATGAATCAAACTTTCCCCTTAGAAAAAGCAGATGAAGCTTATGACCTGATGATGAGTGGTCAAGCTAGATTCCGCGTAGTCCTTGAAATAAGCTAGACAATAGTTACTTCTGTAGCTTCCGGACCTTTGCGCCCTTGGGCCTCGGTATACTCAACTTTTTGTCCTTCGCGCATCATTTCAGCATTGCCCTGAATGTTATTAGCATGAACAAAGAGATCTTTGCCGCCGCCATCTGGTGTAATGAAACCAAAACCTTTTTGTGCATTAAAAAACTTAACTGTTCCTCTAGATTTTGCCAAAGCCCTTCTCCTTATTTTTGTTGCAATAGCTTTTATAATAAAAAAAGGCCTGAAAAATTTTCAAGCCTTTATCTTAGATTTAAGATCTTAGCGAGGTTTAATTAGCCGTAGGTGAATCCAACGTAGGTCAAATAAACGCCAATGGCAAGTGTAATGATGCTGCAGACTATATGCCCTTTGCCCATCTTTGAACAAAACTTTTTCACGTAAGCTGGGAATGCAAAGCGTATGATTCCTCTTAAGATCATAAGATATCCTAAAACTGTGATTAATCCTCTGTAGCTAACTTCCCAGATTGAATGATCAATTGCGATCACCAAACCAAAAATCAAGCTAATTTCAGCAGATACTGCCAAAACACTTTTCGTAGACATGACCTCTTTGCAAGTCTGTTCCATCTGCTTTTTTCTAAAGATACAGAGGAGGGCACAGATCAAGAAATAAAGTCCGATCAACTTTGCAAGAAAAATAGAAATATCCATATTTAACTCCTTAATAACCTTTTTTTTAATCTATATTAGAAAAGCCAAAATTATTCCAGCAAAAGATTCAATTCTTTAGGTTAGAAGTCACCTTTTTCACTTTTTGCTTTGCAAGACGAATGCCTCGGGTCTGTGCTCCCTTCACAAGAAGCTCATTTAATGCAAAATGTGTCTTTTTCACTTGGCGGGCGCCAGGAGCAAAATGGAGTTCAATCACAGCATTTGGCTCTTCCGAAATGTATTGAAGCTCACCGTTTTCATCTAAGTAGCGGTAGCTCTTATCAAGAATAAACTTATCAACAATGAAGCGTTTGGCCCAGACTTGCCCTGTCAACTTGCTTTTATAAACAACATTCACGATCGTCTTTTTATCAGCAACTCCGACCCACGCAATCTTTTCGAAATAGTGCTTTTCAGGAATATTGATGACTTTATAAGTGCCATCTTCAAAGAAAATGAGCAACTTTTCAAAGTTGGTGCAAGTGAATTGAGTAGGTCCTGAGACTTTCGTGCCAACAAAACCAGTTTTGGGATCAAAACCAACTTTAATTTCTTTTGTCTCAATCGCGCGGCGGTCAATCTCCTCAATGGCTTTAATCCTTGTTTTTCGTGGGAAATCCCCCCCGAATTTTAGAAGAAGATTTTTGAGATGCGCAATGGCATATTTTTTGACATTTCTAAGGTTTTTTTCCACCTCTTTTTGAGTCTCTTTAAGGAGTGCGATCTCCTCCTGATTTTTGTCGATATCAAACCGTGAGATACGGCGGATAGGGATCTGAAGAAGCTTTTCGCGGTCCTCATGGGTCGGTTCTCGCAAAAGCTTTTTTCTATAAGGTTTGAATGCTGATTCTAGTGTCTCATGGATCCCTTCAAGAGTTTTTACAGTCTCGATTTTCTTATAAATCTTATTTTCAATAAAAATTCTCTCTAGGGTCTTGTAATAGATCTTTTCCTCAAGCCGGCCACGCTCGATCTGAAGCTCTGCTTTAAGAAATTCCACAACTTTATCCGCATTATAGGCTAGGATCTCATGGACATCGGTCTCCCAAGGATGGTCTTCTTTGATGACGATGATCTGCGAATTCAAAGTGACCTCGCACTCTGTAAATCCATAAAGAGCATCCAGAATTTCTTCTGCATACTGTCCACGTGGAAGCTTTATTTCAATTTCGACCTGCCCTGCTGTATAATCGTGGATCGCCTCGATTTTAATTTTGCCTTTTTTCGCTGCTTCATCGATGGAGCGAATCAAGCTTTCAGTTGTTGTCCCATAGCAGATCTCTCGAATAATCAAAGTTTTGGGATCTTTCACTTCGATTGTCGCTCTCAGTTTGATCTTTCCTCTGCCTTTGTCATATTGGCTCTTGTCCATGATCCCGCCTGTGGGGAAATCAGGAAAAATTCTGAAGTTTTTACCTTCAAGATAGGCAATCTCTGCTTCAAGAAGTTCATTGAAGTTGTGCGGCATGATATGAGTGGCCATTCCAACAGCGATTCCATCTGCTCCTTGCATGAGTAAAAGAGGAATTTTTGCAGGTAGCGTGACAGGTTCAAAATTCCGCCCGTCATAAGAGGGAACTTTTTCTGTGATATCGGGATTAAAAAGCGTCTCTCTAGCAAGTGGAGAAAGGCGTGTTTCGATGTAACGCGCGGCTGCCGAGGGATCTCCTGTATAGATATTTCCAAAGTTCCCTTGCCTATCCAGCAGATAGCCCTTGTTTGCCAAAGTAATCAAGGCCTCATAGATGGGGGCATCGCCATGCGGATGCAACTGCATTGTCTGCCCAACAATATTGGCTACTTTATGCAGTTTATCATCATTTTGCCGCCATAAAGTCTCAAGAATACGCCTTTGTACAGGCTTTAGACCATCGACCACGTTTGGAATCGCGCGGTCAAGAATGACATACGAGGCATATTGGATGAAGTGGTCTTTCATCTGATGTTTAAGGTCATCCATCATATCACTCTACGTTCACTAAGTTTTCCATAATAAAAGCCTTTCTAGCCGGAGTATTTTTACCCATATAAAATTCAAGAGTAGGTTTAATATCGGAGAGATTTTGTATCATCACAGGCAACAGACGCATATCTTTTGCTATGAATTGTTTAAACTCACCTGGAGAGATCTCGCCTAATCCCTTAAAGCGGGTGATTTCAATTCCTTTTTTGAGCTCATGCTCTGCCTTTTTCTTCTCTTCCTCAGAATAACAATAGATCGTTTTTTCTTTATTTCTTACTTTGAACAAAGGAGTTTCGAGAATAAAAAGGTGGCCATTCATCACAAGGCCTTCAAAGTAGGTCAAAAAGAAGGTCACAAGCAGATTGCGTATGTGCATTCCATCGACATCAGCATCCGTGGCAAGGATCACTTTGTTATAACGAAGATTGGATAAATCATCTTCAATATTAAGTGCAGACATCAGGTTATACATCTCTTCATTTTTATAGAGCTGATCCAGTTTCATTCCATACACATTAAGAGGTTTGCCACGTAGAGAGAAGACCGCCTGAGTCAGTGGATCTCTTGTCATGACAATGGAGGCAGAGGCCGACTCCCCTTCTGTAAGAAAAATCACTGAACTCTCGCCCTCTTTTGATCCATCTCCAAAATGAAATTTGGAATCACGCAGCTTTGGGATCTTGAAAGAGATCTTTTTCTGTTTGTCTTTTGCCTCTTTTTTGACAGCTGATAATTCTTTTCTAAGTTTTTCGTTAAATAGGATCCGTTCAATGATTTTTTTGCCTATCTCTTCATGCTTAAAGAGAAGATTTTGGACGGCATCTTTCACTTTTTGTACAATTGGAGTACGAATTTCGTTATTGGATAATTTGTTCTTTGTTTGAGATTCGAATACCGGATCTTTTACCTTAATGAGAATCGCTCCTACTATCCCTTCGCGCACATCAACGCCCTGAAAGTTTTTCTTCGCATATTCGTTGACCCCTTTGAGTATTCCCTCTCTAAAAGCCGATAGATGGGTTCCCCCATCCTGGGTATACTGACCATTGACAAATGAAAAGTAGGTTTCTCCATATTTTGAAGAGTGGAGGAAGGCAAATTCAAGATTCTTATCTTTATAATGGAGCGGCTCATATAGGCGGTCTTCTTTGACCTCTTCATTTAATAGATCTAAAAGACCATGTTCGGAGCGGATCTCCTGATTATTAAAGACAAGCGTAAGTCCTGTGTTGAGATAGGCATAGTGCCAGAGGCGTCTTAAGATGATCTCTTTCTGAAAAGCAAACTTCTTAAAAACTTCTGCATCAGGTGTAAATTCAACATAGGTGCCATTTTTCTCTGTTGTTTTTCCTTTCTTTTTTTCTTGAAGAATACCTTTAGCAAAATGAGCTTCGACAAATTCGCCATCGCGAAAACTTTTCACAGTAAAACGTGAAGAAAGAGCGTTGACAGCTTTGGTGCCTACGCCATTCAACCCCACCGAGAATTGAAAAACATCGTCATTGTACTTGGCCCCAGTATTGATCTGGCTCACACACTCAATGACCTTGCCCAAGGGGATTCCCCTCCCCCAGTCGCGCACTGAAGCCGTATGGGTCTTCTCACTGAGTTCAATCTCAATTTTTTTGCCATTTCCCATGATGAACTCATCGACAGAATTGTCAATCACCTCTTTGAGCATGACGTAGATTCCATCATCTGGGTGCGAACCATCACCCAAACGGCCTACATACATCCCTGGACGCAACCTGATGTGTGCGAGCGCGTCCAAAGACTGAATAGCGCTCTCATCGTATTTTTTAGCCATAGCTTATATCTTCACTCAATAACAGGTTTCTATTTTTTTTCAGCGAAATAGTTTTAAGAAAGTAACGCCATCTAGACCATTATCATAATATTCTGGCATCACATAGGCTTGCTGGAAGTTGTTATCTTTATAAAAAGCACAGCCAATGGAATTATCAACAGGCGTATCCGCGTAGATGCCTCGCGCCCCATTTTTTTTCATAAACACTTCTGCATCTTTAACTAAAGTAGAAGCAAATCCTTTATTTCGATAATCCGGGTGTATGACAAGGCCATGAATTTGCCCTAATCGATTCCAGGAGTAAAACTCTGCGGAAATATAGCCGATGATTGTATTCTTTTCTATTGCAAATAAGATCATCCAGTTTTTTTCCTTTAAAAATTTCTCTATAACCCCTAACTGACCCTCGACCTGATTTTGGTTCCAACCAATAAGCTCTAATAATTTTTTGATCTGGTTCTTTTCAGTTTGCTCTAGGTGTTCGGAGGGTTTAACAATCCGCATATTAATTGTTATAATCACCCCCCTAAAAATACTAAAGTTCTTTCTTTTATGAGCCTATCCGCAAAGTATTATGTGAAAAGCCCGAGGCTACGATCGAATTATTTTTGAATAAAAAATCGAGTTCAATATCGGGACGGTGATATGGACTCGATTTTTTATTCGAAAAGAATCGATTGGAGTCCGGGATTTTCCATAGGAATTTGCGGATAGGCTCATAGCTTAAACCAGGTCAATTCATGTTTATTGTTGTAGAGATGGAGGAGCTCACTGTCTTCGATTTTTTCAAATTCTTTGATAATGTCATAACCCCCACTTCCTTGAAATTTTAAAGTACAGACAAAATTAATTTCAGGGTTTGCACCCAGCCATTTTTTTATCCAGGAAAGCAGCTTTTCCGGATAGCACACCACATCGCTAAAGATCCAATCTAATTTGGGCAAATCATCAGGGCCAAGTGAAAAGGCATCTTTTTTCATAAATGTGATCTTTGGAAAACGCGCAATTGAAGGATCAAGAGCTGCCCTGTCGACAGCAATCACTTTAGCCCCTAATTGCTGCAACACCCAAGTCCAACTGCCTGGGCTGGCTCCAATTTCTAAACAAAAGTCATCTGCTTTTGGCATTTTTCCAATTCTTGTAAATAATTCCCAAAGTTTCAGGTAGGCCCTACTTGGAGGAATTTTGGATTCTTGAAAATGTACCTCTCCTTGTGCAAAAGGACTTGAGCAATGAGGAGAAGCTAGAAGAGTTTGTGAATCTAATAAAGTCCATGATCCCAAGGGAGCTTTAGGGGGTGCTGCAGGAAAAACTAAAGGTTTGGGAGAAAAATAGGGAAGCTGCTGCGTAATCAATTCTGCCCGACGGATATTAGTGTAAGGATAAAAGGACCATAATTTTTGAAGCTGCCGGAGTTTTTTAGTTGCATCTGAAATAGAAGTAAAAGTGATCATTTGAGGATCGTACCAGATATTTTGCGCCCAATAGACCTTTTGTGGAGGACCATTTGCAATCATTAATCTTCCATATTCATGGACGATTTCTTTCAATTCTGCTCTAAGAGGGCCTTCTAGATCATGGGGGGCTAAATATCCAGTTTTCATGTTTTTTTACTGAGTTCATCCCAGCGCAGATAAAGTTGTTCGATTTGAGTTTCAACAAGGCTGATTGCTGTGCAAACTTCGGTAAGACGCAGTGGATCTTGAGCGATTTCAGCTCTATCAAGCAACTGATTAAGGTCTTTTACTTCTTCTTCAAGTTTTAAGATTTTTCCTTCAATTTGTTCATACTCTTTTCTTTCTGCATAAGTGAGCTTTATCTTGGGCGGAGCGGCAGTTGTTTTTCTTTCTTTAGCTGGCGCCTCTATCGTAACGGTCTTAAGTGAGGCTTGCCATTGCGCATAATCAGCATAAATTTGAGTTTTATTCGGATCGCCTAAAGCGAGAAGACCATTGCATGTCCGGTCAAGCATACAGCGGTCATGCGTAATCAGTACGATAGCGCCAGGAAACTCAAGAAGGGTTTCTTCAAGGGCTTCCAGTGTCGGGATATCAAGATCATTTGTTGGTTCATCTAGAAGAAGTAAATTAGCAGGCTGAAGCATTAAATGCGCAATTGCAATACGCGCTCTTTCTCCCCCTGAAAATCTTCCAATTGATAGATCAAGCATATCTGGGGAAAAAAGAAAACGTTTGCACCATCCATTAATATGGATGGATTGCCCATGGTACTGAATAAAATCCCCATTTGGGCTAAGCGCTTGCCGCAGAGTAATATCATTGGGGAGTTTTGTCTTGTGCTGGTCAAAATAAACAATTTGAAGGGAATCTGCCCGCTTGATTGTCCCTTGAGTTGGTGAAATCTCCCCTGCAATCAGCCGCAAAAGAGTGGTTTTTCCAGAACCATTCGGCCCCATAAGACCAATACGCGTTCCAGGAGATAAGGTAAAATCCAGATTTCGAAAAAGCAGGCGACCTTCAATTTCCATCGAAAGGTTTTTTGCGACAAGAAGTTTTCTTGTTTCGCTTTCACTTGCTGTAAAATCAATGCCGACTCTTTTTTTAAGATTTCTTCTTTCCACTTGAGAAAGTTCTTGAAGTAGCTCTTCGGCTTCATCCCCCCTTGCTTTAGATTTTGATGTGCGGGCTTTTGGATTACTGCGCATCCATTCAACTTCTCGCCTGGCCTTAGAAGCAAGCGATCTCTCATGTTGGAGCTGACCTTTTAAAAAATCCTCTTTTTTCTCTAGAAAATTGTGATAAGAACCATCGATTGCAAACATCCCTTTTGGGAAAGCAGGATTAATTTCAATGATGCGATTGGTTACATTTTGAAGAAAATAACGATCATGGCTAACAAGAAGATAGCCACGCACCTCTCGCAAAAGAAATTTTTCCAGCCAAAGTATCCCTTCAAGATCTAGATGATTTGTTGGCTCATCTAAGAATAAAAGATCTGGAGAAGAGATCAATTGCTGGGCCAAACTAAGTCTTTTCTTCCAACCTCCTGAAAGACGCGCTGCGGATCTTTCTTGCCCAGTAAATCCAAATTTACTAAGCCAAATTTCTGCTAAATGTTCTTTTTCATAGTCTGCTTTTTCCAAATCAGAGCGAAGTGCATCAAGCAAAATAACTTTAGGTTCTAAATCAGGAAATTCACAAGTTTGGGGCACATAGCCAATCCGCAATCCGCGCCTCCCAGAAATAATGCCCGAGTCTGATTTTTCCTGTCCGGCTAGGATTTTTAAAAGGGTTGTTTTTCCCGAACCATTCGGTCCAATAAGCCCAAGCCTGTCCTCGGAAAAAATACTTAAAGATAGGTCTTGAAAAAGAATACGAGGACCAAAAGATTTACTAAGCGATTGGCAACTAAGCAGTGGAGTTGTCATGTATTGCATTATAAAACATAAAGAGGTCTATTCCTACGGTTTTTAATAGTGAATTTTTAAAATAAAAAATGACTATTTACCCTGACGTTACGTGATGCTTTATAGTAAGGCCTTCCTTTATACTAAGGAGTATTAAAGGAGAAAAAGATGGCTCATACAGTAAAAAAATTAGCTCAAATCTCAGGTGTCAGTGTACGAACACTGCATTTTTATGATGAAATTGGTCTACTTAAACCAACTTATCATGGAGAGAATGGATATCGGTATTACGAAGAAAAAGAGATGTTAAAATTACAGCAAATTCTATTTTTTCGTGAATTGAGATTTCCATTAAAGCAGATCCAAAAGCTCCTGGGACGCAGCGATTTTGATCAACTTGCGGCTCTTTATTCTCACAGGAAGGCTTTGAGTCAAGATTGGGAAAGAATGGGGAAGCTAATTGAGACCGTCGATAAAACAATCCAACACTTGAAAGGAGAAAAACAAATGAAAGACGAAGAAATCTATGATGGTTTTTTTATTACTAAAGAAAAACAAAAAGAATATGAGACCTATTTGAAAAACCGATTGGGCGCAGACCATCCCTCATTTGCTGAATGTGAAAAAAAGAGCAAAAATAAGCCGAAAATAGATGAGGAGAAAGCAAGAAAAGAATGCGATGCTACTTTTAAAGAGCTTGCAAAACTAAAAGAAAAACAATTTTCTTCTAGCTCCCCAGAAGTGCAAGCAATCGTTCACAAGCTCTATAATTGGGTCAAACAGTTCTGGACGCCGGATAAGGAATCTTTTCCTGCTTTAGGACAAATGTATACTGAATTGGAGTGGAAAAAATTTTTTGGAAAATATGATCCTCATCATCCAAAATTGGCTATGTTTCTCGCTGAAGGGATGAAAGTTTTCGCCGAGCGCGAATTATCTTAAATCACTCATATTACGCAGCCGCTGAAACGCGGCTGCATAGTTCAGAAAATAAGATTTTAGCAGGATCCGCTTCGCTAGCAGGATTGCTCCCATACGGTCGCGGCAGGATCAGAGAAAAAAATGCAAATAAATTTTCTCGAACTTTTTATCCTGCCATGAGCATTAGCGAATGATCCTGCCAGCGCAGCGGATCCTGCTAAATTTTTTCTTAAATTGTTCTATTATTTGCTTTTTTCAAATTCTTGCCATGAAGGGGATAACCGGTGCGAATGGCAAGGAACAATGGCAAACATAAGAAGTGAGACCCCCACAGCTAAAGAATTTTCTTCAGCCGCTGTAGCGAGCATCGGAAAACTGCGATATGCAGCAAAGACAAGCCATAAGGCCACCCCTAGAGACAAAAGATGGGCTTTTCTTAAAGGCTCCCAAAAGGAAAGAAGAGCGAAAAAAGCAATGAGAAAAGCGCAGGTATAATCACTTGTCCAAAAAAAATGATCTTCGCGCGAATAATGAAAAATAAAAGGGCTGATGACTAGCCAACCTGCCATAAGTAATTCAAAAGCGCGCGCCCACATCCCTACCTCATCTTCTGCTTATTTTTCTCTTCTCGCATCTTAATCATGTTTGCGCCAGCTTCATAGGCAATCTCAGATGCTTTTCCCCAAAAAGTATCCCAAACAAGACTAGCACTTTTGCTTTTTCTCCAGACAGAGCGCAAATAAAGGAAAGAGGACCAGACTTCATCATAAGCAAGAAAGATCAGGATAATCGAGATCACAGCTGTAATTAGACATGGAAAACACCAAGCGCCCACGACAGCTCCTTGCATAAAAACTAAGATAGCGCTCACAACTCCTAAAGGGATCACATCGATGCCAAAAAGCATGACAAGCCAAGGCCTATCTTGCCAACGTCTAGTAGAACCAGCTAAAGCAAAAATAATATCGCCGAGATAAGCAAATGCGCCCAAGATGGCATCAGGAACTCGAAGCCATTTTCTCAATTCGTGAGAAACATCAGAATCGAGAACTTTTTTGGTCTGATCACCAAAGACGGGGTCCCAAACATCTTTAATGATTCCCCACTGATATAACCCCATATAGACAGCGATGATTACGGCAATAAGTGCAATGCAACAGATATAAATTCTTTGTTTCCAGGAGGATGGGTTATAGCGCCAAGGCTCTGGAAAAGCATCTAAATGCAAAGGAGTTTTTTCCATCTATTCAGCTTCTGGAAGCTGCATCACATTTCGTGAAAGAGCAAGCCAGTTGCGGCCCTCTTCTTTTAACCTTTTTTTGATTTCTTTAATCTGTTGACTGAGCTCGCGTAGGGCCTCTTTTTTCTTTTCTTTTTTGAGTCCTTGATAGAGTTCACTTAATTGTTTGGTCTGCCTTACTTTTTCAACCAAGCTCTCTGAGAGCTTTGTGATTTTCTCTTCCCAAACCTCTTTATATTCAACAAAAGACGAGCGGACTTTATCTAAAAAAAGTTGTTTGCGCTCTAAGATCAATTTTTCTTCGATGAAATAACGCTGATTTTTTTTCAAATTGTGGGCCAAACCCAGTTTATTTAGGGACCAAATGAGCCATTTTGTGGGGTCAAAGTGGTACCAACGGATTCCATTTCTGTAGTCATAAGCAAATGTATGGTGATAATTGTGATATCCTTCCCCAAATGTCACTAGAGAAATGAGATAATTATCCACGGCCGAAAGTTCCTGGCAAAAGGTACGGGCACCCCAAGTATGCGCAAGTGAATTAATAAACCAGGTAAAGTGATGGAGAAAAAATAGGCGGACTAGCCACGCAAAAAGAAATGCTCCAAGATAATCATTTAACCACCAGCCAACAAAAAGAACACACAGCACGTTAGTGATGACCATTAAAGTACCATAAAATCTGTGCTGGTATCGAAGCAGAGGATTGCGTTGCAAATCTGAGATCACTTTATTTTCAATTTCTTTTGGCTTTTCAAAAAGCCATAGAAAGTGTGCATACCAAAACCCTTTTTTAATCGAATACGGATCACGATCAGTATCGACAAAGGCATGGTGATGGCGATGGTCAAAAGCCCAACGTAGTGCACTTCCTTGAGTTGCCATCGTTGCAAAAAATAGCAATACGGCTTCTACGTAGCGATTTGTCTTGTACGTTGTGTGCGAATAGAGCCTATGATACCCTGCTGTCACACTGATTCCTGTAATATAAACAAGCGCAATGGAAATTGAGATTAATTTCCACGAAGGTGTGTGATGCATGAAGTATATAGGCAAAGCAACAAGTAAGAAAGCATGATAGCCCAGAATGAATAACCCTGGAATCCAATTAAAGTTTGATAGCCTCAAAAAAGCCCCCTTTTTTAGCTAATAATAGATTTTTCTTGCTTTGTTGGGTACTTTTTCTTTTTTACACATAATAAATATTTTACTATGCGATTTTATAGATTTCTGACTTTTTACCCAGTAAGGCTTTTTGTAGATGATGCGTGGCAAGGGCCATTGCACTTCTTACTGCCGGTGTATGGCGCAGGGCATTTAGCATCATAAAATCATGTATAGTGCCAAGGTACCGTACAGCGGTCACTTCGACACCCGCTTGCATGAGTTTACGGGCGTAAGCTTCCCCTTCGTCTCTCAGCACATCATTTTCATCTATGACAATCAAAGCAGGAGGAAGATTTTGAAGCTGTTTTACTGTTGCCTGTAGTGGAGATAAGGTAGGTTTTTTTCTATCTGCAAGATCTGGCGCATAAGCATTCCAAAACCATTCCATTGCTGGTTTGGTCAGCCATGGACCATTTGCAAATTCTTTGTACGAGGGTGTGTTAAAATTCGCATCCGTTACAGGATAAAACAGCGCTTGAAAATCAATTTTCAAGCCATGTTCTTTAGCCATCAAACACATCACCGCAGCCATATTTCCCCCCACACTATCGCCTACAACTGCTAAGTGGTTGGAATCCACATTTAATTCTTTGCCATGTTCGGCTACATATTTTAGAGCGGCAAATGCCTCTTCTAGTATTTGGGTATGTTTTGCGTCAGGGGCAGGTGTGTAATTGACGAAAACAATCGCTGCATTGACAGCGGAAGCAAGCTCGCGAATCAAACGGTCATGGGTGTTTTTATTGCCCAAAATCCATCCACCACCATGATAATAGACAATCACAGGCAATCTTTCTTTGCTGCTATTTGCAGGGCGGACAATGCGAACAGAAATTTTTTTACCCCCACATGGGAGAATCCGATCATCCATTTTTACAGCCGGCTTTTCAATAGGAGCTGCTTGAAGATCATCTAGCACTTTACGGGCTTTCAAAATCGGAAGTGTATAGAGGGGTGGACCTTTTTGTGCTTCTAAATCTTTAATAAACTGAGCAGTCTCTTTTTCCAATATGTGAGCCATTTCGCCCCCTACTTATAAAATCTCAGCCGCAAGAGCTGCCAGCTCCGAGCGCTCTGTTTTTTCGAGGAACATATGGCCATAAATACGGTGATCACAAAATTTACCTATTGTATAAGTGAGTGCATTAGAATCTTTGTCTAAATAAGGATTATCAATTTGGGTTGGATCGCCCGTAAGCACCACTTTGGTCCCTTGCCCAGCGCGCGAGATAATGGTCTTAATCTCATGCGGCGTGAGGTTTTGCGCCTCATCTATAATCATGAAGATCTTTGGCAAAGTACGTCCACGGATATAGGTCACTGCTTCGACCTCAAGCTTATTGCTCTCCATGATCCAAGTTTTGGTCTCACCGCCATTGCCCTCTCCACTCGAAGATGCACACAAAAACTCTAAATTATCATAAAGCGGCTGCATCCAATGGTGTAATTTCTCTTCTTTGGTCCCTGGAAGATATCCAATATCTTTCCCGAGTGGAACAATGGGACGGCTGATTAAAATACGTGAATAAACCCCTTCATCAAAGACTTTGCGCAGAGCTGAAGCTAGAGCAAGAAGCGTTTTTCCTGTTCCAGCCTGCCCTACAAGGGTCACAAGCTTAATATCGTCGCGAAGTAAAAGGTCAAAAGCACATTTTTGCTCTATATTTAAAGGAAGGATCCCCCATACATCACGCGCCAGCTTCATCAAAGGCTCTAGCTTTTTAGTTTCCTGATTATATTTGCCTACTGCCGAAGACCTTTCTGGGGAAAAAAGAAAGCAATATTCATTAGGGCGTAAATCGGCTATTTCTAAAGATAAAAAACCATCCTTGTAAAAGAGGTCGATCTCTGCTTTAGAAACCTCGATTTTCCGATAACCCCGATAGAGGTTATCGTAAGAAAACTTCAAATTTTCATAATCTTGTGAAGCAATGCCTACAGTATCGGCCTTGATGCGCATCACAATATCTTTAGATAAAAAGACCACATTGGGATTGGTCTCTTGGATCTGATAGGCCACTACCAATTTATGATGATTTTTCTCAAAAGGGATCGGGAGTGTTTTTCTCTCCTTGCCCACTTCCCCTTGATCATGGACCAAAAGACGAATGCCTTTTCCAAGCTCTACCCCTTTATGGACATTTTGCCCCTTTAAAGAGTTTAAAAAGCGGATGACCTGACGCGCATTTTTCCCCCTTTCATCGGAGTTGCGCTTCATCCCATCTAACTCTTCAAGGACAGCTAGAGGGATCACCACATCGCTATCTTTAAATTTTAACATCGCATCTGGATCGTGCAGAAGGACATTAGTATCAATCACATACGTTTTTTTAGCCATTCCTATCCCTTTGATAATTATTCACTTACAAAAACATGTCAGCAAACCAGACTAGTGACTGCTAAATTTATTGACAAGGAACCCCTAATCCAGTAAACTAAGTATAAATTTGGAATATAGTTATAAACATTATGAGAATCAATCATAAAATTTTAAGTATCCCACCTTATATATCTACCTCTTGGAAAAATGTGCTTTCTCTTCATATCGAACATAAAGAAGAAGCCATCTATCTTGTCATTAATATGGTCAACGGCTCATTTATTGAGATCCCTAATTTAGAGCCTAAATTGATTGAGGCTATTTTTGCTGCCCACGAAAAAGCCATGGAACAAGAGACTAATCAAAAAAAACCTTTAAGCTTTTTCGGGCCAAAACTCCCCCCAATTCCAGGCGAGCCATCTCCTACGATTATCAGCTTTCCATTCCGCATTGGTGCTGATGGGAACCCTGAAAATATGAGCACTTTATTGCAACATAATCCCGATGCTGCAGCGGGCCCAGACCTTCCCAAAGATGTCCTTGAAAAAATTGCTTCGCTTTCAAAAATGATCGGCTTAGACAATACGGAAACTTTTTCAAAAGCTGAACCGCATTGTAATTGCACCTATTGCCAGATCATGCGCGCTGTCCATCCAGATGGAGAATTAATTGAGGAATCAGAAGAAGAAATCATCACAGAAGATGACCTTAAATTCCGCGATTGGGAAATTAAACAAACGGCAGACAAACTCTATATAGTGACAAATCCTTTGGACAAAGAAGAACATTACAATGTTTTTGTCGGAAGTCCTGTCGGCTGTACATGCGGCGCAAAAAACTGCGAACATTTGCGCGCCGTACTCAATAGTTAAGAAAAAGTGTGGAGTTAAAAAACTCTAAGTTCTAGAATGAAAATTCGTCTTGCTATGTGCGGGGCGCATGGATTTTTACCGATCAGGAGGATTTTCATTCATGTCCAGACTTTCATCCTATTTATCTCTAGTCACAACTGTTTTTATCTTAAGCAGCGTTAATGCTGATGAGGCTTTTACTCCTCAAGAGATTATTCTCGCGCCTAAAATAGAATCTCAACCAACGCAAGAAGCCACTTCTCATGCCCAAGAAAAAGCAGAACCAAAAGCCCCTATTCAGGTCTTAGCGCCTGTCGTAAAGAAAAAGCCTTTTTCGGCTTTTACAGGAAAAGTGAAAGGGAATAAAGTGCGCGTGCGCGTGCAACCAGATTTAGATTGCCAAGTAATCAAAGAACTCAGCAAACATGATCTTGTCACTGTTGTTGATGAAAACGCAGACTTTTGGGCTATTCAACCTCCGGAAGGCATCAAAGCTTACGTTTTCCGCAGCTTTATTTTGGACAATACAGTTGAAGGGACAAGAGTTAATGTGAGACTGCAGCCTAATTTAGAGTCGCCAATTATTGCGCATCTTAATTCAGGCGACAAAGTGAAAGGCATTGTTAGCGCTCTAAATAATAAGTGGCTAGAAATTCCTACTCCTGCTCAAACCAAATTCTATGTTTCCAAAGAATTCATCGAATTTGCCGGCGGCCCTGAGCTAAAAGCGCAGCTCGATAAACGAAGAAATACTCTAGAGCAGTTGTTGGACTCTGCTTCTCTTCTCACAAAATCAGAATTACAAAAACCTTTCCAAGAGATCGATTTTGAGCGTTTAAAACGCAGCTATACTGCAATCATTCAAGATTCTTCAGACTTTCCCCATTTTGCCGAAAGAGCTAAAGAAGCATTGATTTCGTTGCAGGAAAATTATCTAGAAAAACGGATCGCTTACCTAGAAAACAAAGCAGAAGCCAATGTTGAAAGTCAGTCTGAAACGCAAGTTGCTTCATTAGCAAGCCTGCCTGAAGAGCCTTCGCAAGAACCTACCGACCGCATGAAAATGTGGGATCCCATCGAAGAGGCCCTTATGAAAACTTGGACTGTCTTAAATGATGAAAAAAATGGAGAAGATTTCTACAACGAACAAAGGTTAGTTGCAGTACCTATCAAGGGAATCCTTGAGGCTTATCTCTCTCCTGTTAAAAACAAACCAGGCGATTATATCCTGAAAGAAAAAGATATTCCAGTTGCCTATGTTTACAGCACAAAGATCGACTTGCATCCTTTTGTAGGAAAAAAAGTCACATTGCTAGGATCGCCAAGAAGTAATAATAACTTCGCCTTCCCTGCTTACTTTGTTCACGCTGTCGAATGATGTTGAACCACAGAGGCACGGAGGCATAGAGTAAAGAAGAGAGGCTTCGTTTTTTTCGCGATTAAAGCGAAAAAAATCAAAACTCCATCCGAACTCTGTGTCCTCATGTCTCTGTGGTTATTCTTTAAAATTAGAGATTTTTCGTATGGAACTACGCGATTTTGCCATCCGCATTTTAAGTGCGGATGTGCTCGAAGAAAAGCTTTTTACCCCTCAAGAATTGACAGATCATCATCCAGGTCCGGCGCTGATTTGGAATGAACCTACGCGCCCTGTCGGCATGCAGTTTAAAAAGCATACAAGTAAAAATAAGCTACCCAAATTTAAAGACCACCATGATCAAGATAAACGGGCTGCCTGTTTGCACCGTTTTGCCGGTCATGAACTTTTAGCTGTTGAAATCATGGCATTTGCTCTTCTTGCCTTTCCCGATGCTCCTGCCCATTTTCGAAAAGGCGTTGCGAATACACTCAAAGAAGAGCAGATGCATGTACGCCTTTATTTAAAAAGAATGAATGAGATGGGCATTGGGCTCACTGATCTGCCTCTTTACCGTAACTTTTGGAGCTATACTCCTTTTTTGAAAACTCCTCTCCAATACCTCAGTGTAATGAGTCTTACGTTTGAAATGGCCAATTTAGATTTTGCACCTCTCTATGGCGCTTCATTTGCAAAGCATGGGGATATTGCTTCTGCAGCGCTCATGAAAAAAATCTTAGAAGATGAGTTTTCTCATGTTTCATTTGGTTATAGGTGGCTCAAACGATTTAAAGATCAGCAAAAGTCTGAGTGGGAGACTTGGGTTGAATCTTTACCGCCCAAACTCACGCCTGATCGCGCCAAAGGGCTTAGCTTTTTTGAAGAGCATCGCACTAAAATCGGTCTAGATCCTGAATGGATCACTAATCTAAAGAACGCTTAGACTACTGAGTCAGCACTTGCTTATGCGGCCGGTGGTGCAGTCCTCATTCTTAAGTTAACTATAGCAACATTATTTGCTGCTTGTCTTTGATTAACTCTCATTACAAACTGTTGTCTTCCTGCAAATACTTCCCTAAGTCGATTAGCATCATTAATTGCTTCCGTAAGATAATTCATACGACCCGCGGTTAGTCTTTCCCTGATGACATTATAAACAATGAAAAGATGTGAAATAACAGAAACAGCCTCAAAAGTTCGTGAGCCAAATCGACTCTGTGCCATGTAGCTTACAAACGTAGTACCTACTGCATAAACGGCTGCCGTACTTAGCCTACTTGCTTTCCGCCCCGTTGTTATACAAGTATACATTATTCCTGCAGCCGCACCAACTGCGACAGGGGCTAGAATTCCATATGTCATAAAAATATACCTCATTTAAAAGCTAAATTATAATTGATCTATTATTTTAAAAGCAACAATTAATTTTTTATTTATAATAGAAATTTCTTTAATTGAAATTAACCTAAATTAACAATATAATATCTCCATATTTATAATAATTACCTAATTATATGGAGAATTATGTCTAAAAAGTTAATTTCTTTCACATTAGCCGCTCTTTTTGTTGCCACTTCCCTCGTTTGCGCTGATGACAAAAAAGTCACTCGCGCTGCCTTTGATTTAGGCTCAGGAACTTTCAAAGTTGTTGTCGCCGAAGTGAATGGCGAAGATGTCAACGTAAAATTCTCCAAAATGATCTCTGTCGGTCTTGGCAATGATCTTGCTGAAAGCAAAGATCAAACGCTTTCGAGCCGTGTTCAAGATGCTGCCTTTAAAGCCCTTCAAGAACTAAAAAAAGATGCGGAAAAACAAAAAGCGACTGAATTTCAAGGCGTCGCCACTGAAGTTTTCCGGAAAGCAAAAAATGGCGAAGCCCTCTTAACTAAACTAACTAATGTGGCCAATGTCAACCTTCAAGTCATCTCTCAAGAAAAAGAAGGGATGATCGGGTTTAATACCGCTGCTGTTTTAACTCCAGAAGAAAATAAAACTAACCTGATTTCCTGGGACTCTGGAGGCGCTAGTTTCCAAATTGTTGGAACGGATGGCCAGGACCACTATAATATCTATAAAGGAGCTTTAGGCTCGGCTGTAGTTCTTAAAATTTTGATGGAAGAGGTGCGCAAACAGCCTTATACGCAAGAGGCGCCGATTAATCCTCTATCAGCTCAAGAGTGCGATGCCTTAGTCAAAGCGCTTCAAAATAAAATTTCTGCTCCTAAATGGCTAAAAAATCGGATGAAAAATCAGGATGCGTCCATTGTAGGAATTGGCGATTCAAACTCAATGTTTGCCCATATTTCAAAACGCGTGGGCAGCGACCACTTTACGATTGAAGATGTTAGACAAGCTATCCAAGATCTAGCAGGCAAAACCGATGATGATTTCAAACAAGAGTACAACGTTTCAAGACCAAAAGCTTATTTAACTGAAATTGTCCTTCTTTATGCTGTGATGGATAAATTTGGGATCCATGAAGTGACCTTCAAAGAGGCCAATGGCAGCACGATCGGTCTTTTAATAGACAAAGAATTTTGGAAAAGTGTTGTTCCGCAAACTAAAAATTAAATAAAGGAAAAATATGACAGCAAGAGCCGCTTTTTTTGCTACTGTTCTTTTAACGACTTTCTATGCTTATGCATCGAGACAAGTAGAACCTCAAACAACCACAAAAGCCGCATTTGATTTAGGCTCTGGCAGATTTAAAATGGTTGTTGCCGAAATGGAAAACAATCAGATCAAAAAGATTAAATGCGCAACCGGTATCGATGTCTTATTAGCAAATGATTTAGCGCAAAACAAAGGTGGAAAGTTAAGTCCTACAATTCAGAAAGCAGCGCTTGTTGCTTTATCCCAATTAAAAAAAGAAGCTGAAAAACTAGGATCAACTGCCTATTCGGGAGTGGCTACAGCGGTTTTTCGCAAAGCAACTAATGGTGAAGATCTTTTGAAAGAGTTATCAAATCAAACCTCTATCCCACTTCGAATTCTTTCGCAGGATCAAGAAGGTGAGACTGGATTTAATACGGCTCGGGCTGTATTTCCTGAAATCAATGAACAAAACTTGATTTCCTGGGATTCTGGCAATGCCAGTTTTCAAATCGTTTCAAAAACCGATCACAACTATGATGTTTATCAGGGTCCTCTAGGACATAGTCAGGTTCTTCAACTTCTCAGTGAAAATGTTCGAAAAAGGCCCTATCGTCAAGCAGATCAAGTCAATCCTGTTTCTGAAGAAGAGCGTGCTGCTTTAATAGGAGAAGTACAAGATAAAATCGCTTTACCGAAATGGTTAGAAAATAAGTTAAAAAATCAAGGTTCCATAGTGGCCATTGGGGATATCAGTTCGATCTTCGGAGTTGCTTCTACAATGCTGAAAAAAAACTCCTTTTCTATTGCTGAAGTGAGAACTTTTCTTGAAGAAACGACGAATAAAACGGACAGAGAAATGATCAGTCAATTTGGCCCAGTCAGTGATCCTAAAGGCACCGTGACCCGGCTTGTATTGCTTTATGCTGTGATGAGCAAATTTGGAATTGAGCAAGTGGACTATAGAGAAACTGCAGGTTCCACATTAGGTGTTCTGCTCACGAAAGAGTTCTGGAAGGCTTAATGCGTGATTTTCTGGACATCGCGGGCTGTTTTTTCCACCAGTTCGACCGTCTCGGCCTCTAAAGTAGAAGAGGCGGCCCCCATCTCTTTAAATTTGCGCGCGGTTACAAGCACGCGCGATTCTAAGGAACCAATCCCTTTATTATAAGCATCCACTGCACTTGTAAGGGCGCGGCCCATTTTTGAAAAATGGTCTGTCATGTCCACAATTCTTTTGTAAAGTTCATGGCCGAGTTCCCTCACCTCTTCCGCATGGCGTGAGAGGCTTTCTTGTTTCCAGCCATAAGCAACCGCTCGTAAAAGAGCAATCAGAGTTGTGGGCGTAGCCAAAATCACGTTTTGTTCTGCCCCCAATTCAATGAGCGAAGGATCTTGTTCTAAAGCGGCACTAAAAAAAGTTTCAGCGGGAAGAAAAAGGATTACAAATTCAGGTGTAGGCTGAAAACTTTGATGGTATGATTTTTTTCCTAGCTGCTGGATATGTGCGCGCACTTGCCTAGCATGGTCTTTCAATTTTGCTTCTTTATATGATTCATTTTCTGTTTGCATCGCTTCTAAATAAGCCTCTAGAGGCACTTTGGCATCCACAATGACTTGCCTGCCGCCTGCTAATTTTACGATCAGATCAGGACGCATTCTCACATCTTCTGTCACCTCATGCGTTTGCTGGAAAAAATCGCAATGGTTCAACATGCCGGCAAGTTCGACAACACGTTTAAGTTGAATTTCACCCCAGCGTCCTCTTGCAATAGGTGTGCGCAATGCCTTTACAAGGTTGGAGGTTTCTTTGCGCAGCTCTTTTTCCACATCAATGAGTTGACTCACCTGCTGTTTTAACCCTGCCTGGTCCCCTTTTCTCTCTTTTTCCAACGCTTGCATGCCTAAATCTAATTTGCCGAGAGTTTCCTTAACTGGCGCAAAAGTCATTTGCGCGAGATCTAAAAAAGAGCGGCTATTTTTTTCTAAAGATTCGTGGGAAAGGGCTTTGAATGTTTCGGAAAGATGATCATGCGTTTCTTTCAAATGTTTATATTTTTCTTCAGCTAAAGTGCATCGAAGAAGCAGGCGGTGGAATTTAAGCGCTCCATAAAGAAGTCCGCAAAATGCTAAAAATCCAACCGTACTTAAAATCATTCGTCTTCTTGATCTTCTGGTTCAAAGTCTTCTAATGTTTTAGATTTTTTCCCTGCAATCACTCGGATGATGGCAATGACCCATCCTATAATCACATAACTCCACGAAAAGACAGCTAAAGTCACTGGGAAAAAGTAGAGCACTCCATAAAGGGCAAAAAGGGCAATGATCACAGTGAAAAAGACTAAATAAAAAGATTGAACACGGAAATGAAGTACTTTGGCACTAGGGAATTTAAACCGGCTGATCATGAAATAGCCAAGTGCAATCATCAGGCAAGTGAGAATAATCGCTTTTGTGGACAAGCTAAATTCAAAATATTGATCTGCAAAAGGAGAGGCCAGCAGAAGGTTGGCAGCGACAGCAGCAAGCGCAGCTGCAGGAATAGGCAATCCTGTAAAATGTTTTTTATATGCCTCTTCCAATTTGGGATCGGTCTTTGCCTGATTTGCTTTTACATTAAACCTCACAAGCCGCAGCACCCCGCAAATAGAATAGAGCATTGCACCGCAGACCGCAAAAAAAGAGAGCCCTGTCCCCTGCTCTAATGAAAGACTTTTGAGCAATAAAACAGATGGCGCCACCCCAAAAGTAACCGCATCGGCCAAGGAATCAAAAAGAAAACCAAATTCACTCACCGCATGCATTGCGCGCGCCACTGCCCCATCGACCCAATCGGCAAACGCAGCCAGCAGCAATAAAATAGCGGATGTTTGGAGTACTTGATAGGTCCCCATCCCCGGCTCAATCATGTTCATTTTGAAAATAACAAAAAGGCCGCAAGCAAGACCAAAAGCAGTGATAATATTTGGAATAATATAGATCCGGCGCATGTTTACAAAATAGCAGATTTTGGAAATGTTTTTCACCCAAAAAATTTTTTATTTTGTTAAACCTGATAGAGTTAAAAAACGAATGAAAATTTTTTGTGGACTTAAACCCGAACTACTATATATGGTGTGGTTAAAAGCAAATAAACTACTAGATGTGGTAGAATCCCTCACTTTTACATAAGGAGACCCTCATATGAAAAAAGCCCCTTTCTCTTCTGAAAATTTAGCTGCCTCCGCCCTCCTAAAGTCGCCTAAGGAATTGGATGAAACTGATGGTTTCACAGTCGTCAAACGTAATGGGACCTTGGTTCCATTCAGAAGAAAAAGAATCTTTCAGGCCTTAGAAGCTGCCTTTCGGGATACGAAAAAAATTCCAAAATCTGATTCTTTACCGGAAGAAATCGCGCAAACCATTGATGAGATGACAGATCTTGTTGTTAAACGGCTTTTATCTATGGCCTCCAAAGGCGCCTGCTTGACTGTGGAAGGGATTCAAGATTTAGTTGAAGTGACCCTTATGGACCAAGAACAGCATGACGTGGCAAGAGATTACATCATCTATCGCGATCAACATAAAGCGCTTCGTGAAGACTCTCCTCAAAACCTTAAAATTTACCGCAAAGATGGCTCACTAGTTCGCTTCAATCCAATGAAAATCGCCTCTAGTGTTGAGAAAGCTTTTCGTCTTGCAAGAAATATTGAAGGACCCTCACCTCAAGATGTGATTGAAGCTGTCAATCTTCTCACACAAAAAGTGGTTGCGCGCGCAAGTTTTCTATCAAAATCAGGGGCTGTTTTAGATGTGCCCTTTATTCAGGATGAGATTGAAAATCAGCTGATGGGCGAAGGATTTTTTACTGTTGCCAAACAGCTCATCCTTTACCGCGCAGGATTCAAAGAAGAGACGCCGCTTCAAGAAAAATTACAAGAGCCGCCTAAAGAAACCACTGTTGCAGTCCCAGCTCAGAAAAAACGCACTCTTACAGAAAAAGAAATTAAAGAACGATTTCGCTTTGCTTGCCGCGGCTACCAGTCGCTTGTTTCTGTAGACGAACTTGTTCAAAACACCATTTTAAATTTTTATGATGGCATTACAGAGGCGGAGGTTGATCTTGCAATCATCATGGCCACAAGGGCCAAAATCGAAAGAGAACCTGCTTATTCAAAAGTGGCCTCCCGCCTCCTCCTTGATCTTCTTTATCGCGAAACCATGGGCATCCCTGCTTCTGATCCCAAACTCAAAGAGCGTCACCGCAAATATTTTAAAGACTATCTCAAAAAAGCGATCTCTGTTGAAAGAATCCATCCTGCTCTTCTTGAATATGATTTAGATGGGCTCGCTGAAGCAATGGACCTTGGGCGTGACGATCAATTTTATCTGCTCGGTCTTCAAACCCTCTATGATCGTTATTTCATCCATGAAAAACAAAAACGATTAGAAACTCCGCAAATTTTCTGGATGCGTGTTGCAATGGGACTTGCTCTCAATGAAAAAGAGCAAAAAAATGAGCGCGCAATCGAATTTTATAACGTTCTTTCCACCTTCCGTTTTGTTTCTAGTACACCGACGTTATTTAATTCTGGCACGATGACACCACAGCTTAGCTCTTGTTACCTTTCTACTGTGATGGACGATCTCAAACACATTTTTAAAGTGATCTCCGATGATGCGCAGCTTTCGAAATGGGCAGGCGGCCTTGGAAATGATTGGACAAATGTGCGTGCTACCGGCGCTATGATCAAAGGCACAAATGGAAAATCCCAAGGCGTGATCCCATTCCTAAAAGTGGCAAATGATACTGCAGTAGCAGTGAACCAATGTTTTGATCCGGATACACGCATTTTTACAGCTGATGGAGTAAAGACCATTCGAAATGTAGGTCAAGGAGATCTGGTACTTGGTATTAGCGGCAGGTACCGCCAAGTGACAAAAAAATTCGTCTATAATCAAAAAGATCCGATGGTCGCAATCACTATTAAGCATTCCATTGATCCTGTCCGAGTCACCACAGCTCACCCTTTCTATGCCATTCAAGATGTTCCGATGGAACAGGCTAATGAGAGAACTTACAATTGGCTTGATAAAGGAAAAGTCCGTGCTAATTGGGTCGATGCAGAAAAGCTAAAAGCGGGAGATTATATTGCTCAAGTGATTCCTAAAGAAGTGGTCAAAGTGCCAGAATTTACTGAAGAAGATGCCCGCCTCTATGGAATTCTGCTTGGCGATGGCCATTTAACAAACGAAGGGTCAGAATGGGGTGTTTCAGGCAATCCACAAGTCGACGAGCATTTGATATTTGTCAGAGAGTATTTGGCTAAAAGAAATATCCATTTCTGGGAAACAGGAAGAGGCAACACTTATTTGCAAATCCGCTGGGCAAGTGGAAGAGGCGCCATCAGAAATGCGACGACAGGTTGTTTTGTTTCAGCAGGAGAGCCAACGCTTCCTTTTGACCATGAGGATCTCTATGATCATGAAAAATGCAAATACATTGCCCCTCGTTTTGCCCATCTTCCAAAATCACAAACTTTAGCACTGCTTCAAGGGCTTTTGGAAACAGACGGCAATGTTTCTCGAGGTAAAGAGATCACATTCTGCAACACTTCTTTGCATCTTGTAGAAGGGGTGCGCTATCAATGCCTGCGTTTAGGCATTCCTACATCGGGCAATAGGCATAAAGGAGAAACAATCTCTTACGATCTTCGCATTCCAGCCACTGCAGAACTTGCAGAAAAAATCGGGTGCCAATCCGTAACGAAAAAAAATTGGCTCGAGACTGATGGTTTTATCTGGAGCCGTGTTGAATCCGTTGAACATACTCCAGAAACAGTTGCAGTCTGCGATTTAGAAGTGGAAGATGATGAATCTTACATGACAACTTCCGGTCTTGCCCACAATGGCGGCAAACGTAAAGGAGCACTCTGCATCTATCTGGAAACTTGGCATCTGGATATTGAAGACTTTTTAGAACTGAGAAAAAACACAGGCGATGAAAGACGTCGCACACATGATATCAATACCGCCAATTGGATCCCTGATTTATTTATGAAACGGGTCTCTGAAAATGGCCACTGGACCCTCTTTAACCCGAGCGATGTTCCCGATTTGCACGATCTTTATGGAAAAGCTTTCGAAGAGCGCTATGTCCACTATGAGAAAATGGTCGAAAAAGGAGAGATCAAACTCTTTAAAAAAGTAGAGGCGGTCCAGCTTTGGCGTAGAATGCTGAGTATGTTGTTTGAAACTGGCCATCCTTGGATGACATTCAAAGATCCTTCTAATATCCGCTCTCCTCAAAATCATGTCGGCGTGGTCCATAGCTCTAATCTTTGCACCGAGATTTTACTCAACACTTCAGTTGATGAGACCGCAGTCTGCAATTTAGGTTCGATTAATATTGTCGAACATATGACAGAAAATGGGCTCGATGAGGAAAAAGTAGCCCAAACCATGCGCACTGCTGTCCGTATGTTGGACAATGTGATCGATATCAACTACTACCCAACACCAGAAGCGCGAAATGCCAATTTGCGCCACCGCCCTATTGGTCTTGGGCTCATGGGATTCCAAGATGCACTCTATCTCATGAATATTAGCTATGCCAGCCATGAGGCAGTGAAGTTTGCTGACGTGAGCATGGAGATGATCTCTTATTATGCGATCCTTGCTTCATCGGAGCTTGCAAAAGAGCGCGGCACCTATTCCAGTTACAAAGGATCTAAATGGGACAAAGGCTATCTCCCTATTGACACTTTAGAACTTTTAGAAAAAGAACGCGGATTTTTGGATGTGGACCGCTCTATGACAATGGATTGGGCGCCTGTACGCCAATCCATCAAAAAATATGGAATGCGCAATAGCAATACAATGGCGATTGCTCCAACTGCCACAATCTCCAATATTTCCGGCGTCACACAGTCCATTGAGCCTACTTATAGACATCTCTATGTGAAGTCCAATCTCTCAGGAGAATTCACCAATCCCAATATCTACCTTGTGAATAAACTCAAAGAACTTGGCCTATGGGATGAGCAAATGCTCGATGATTTAAAATATTTTGATGGCGTGATCAGTGAAATTGAGCGCATTCCCGATGAGGTGAAAAGAATCTTCCTGACTGCTTTTGAAATCGACCCTGAATGGATCATTGAGTGCGGAAGCCGCAGACAAAAATGGATCGATATGGGTGAATCTTTAAATCTTTATTTATCTGCTCCTTCAGGAAAAAAACTCCATCAAATGTACCTCATGGCATGGAATAAAGGATTGAAGACCACCTACTATTTGCGCACGCTAGCTGCTACGCAAATTGAAAAATCAACCACTGATGTGAATGCTAGAGGATTGCAGCCGCGCTGGATGAAAAATAAATCAGCTTCTAGCAACATTAAAGTTGATCGAGAAAAATTAAAAGAAGAAGATAAAACTAAAAAACCGTTGGTTTGCAGCATGGAAGAAGGGTGCGAAAGCTGCCAGTAATAATCACTAGAAGGAGTCAGGAAAATGCTACAATTTGAAGAGACAAAAAACGCTTCTAACGCGGGCGCGAGCAAAAGAGTCAAAGTCGGCGAAAAAAAACTGATCAATTGCAATGCAGTCGATGTGAATCAGCTGATGCCTTTGAAATACAAATGGGCTTGGGAGCACTACCTAAATGGCTGCGCCAACCATTGGATGCCGACAGAAGTGCCAATGGCCAAAGATATCGAGCTTTGGAAATCCAAGGAGCTTAGCGCTGATGAAAAACAGGTGATCATGCGCAATTTAGGTTTTTTCAGCACAGCTGAAAGCCTAGTGGGTAATAATATTGTACTGGCCATCTTCAAACATGTGACCAATCCGGAAGCGCGTCAATACTTGCTTAGGCAAGCTTTTGAAGAAGCGATCCATACGCATACCTTCCACTACATTGTAGAATCGCTAGGCTTGAATGAAGGCGAAATATTCAACATGTACAATGAGGTCAATACAATCCATGCCAAAGACTCCTTTGAGATGGAACTGACCGAAGATATTTTGCAGCCAGGATTCACAACTGATACCACAGAAAAAGCCCAGAAATTTTTAGAAAATCTGATTGGCTATTACATCATCATGGAAGGCATTTTCTTCTATAGTGGTTTTGTGATGATCCTTTCTTTCCACCGCCAAAATAAAATGACCGGAATTGGCGAGCAGTTTCAGTACATTTTAAGAGATGAGACAGTCCATTTAAATTTTGGCATCGACTTAATCAATGGCATTAAAGAGGAGAACCCAGAACTTTGGACAAGCGCTTTCCAAAACCACATTATTGACCTTGTCAAACAGGCGGTTGAATTAGAAGTTGCCTATGCCAAAGATTGCCTCCCAAGAGGAATTCTCGGGCTAACAGCTCCGATGTTTAGGGAATATGTGCAGCACATTGCTGACCGCAGATTAGAGAGGATTGGCCTAAAGACTCTTTATCAATCACGTAATCCATTTCCTTGGATGAGTGAGACCATTGATCTTGGCAAAGAAAAGAACTTTTTTGAGACCCGCGTGACAGAGTATCAATCAGCTTCTAATTTGACTTGGTAGTCATTTTGGTTTGATAGAGATTAGCTTTTTAAGCTGACCCATTTTTCCCAGGGGCACCTATTGGGCCAGTTTTGCCATGTTTGCCGGTAGTAGGGAAGCTCTTCTTTTTCCACCCAATGGAGAATGCCATCTTTTCCAACTCGATCAGGGAAACGAATGCCATTAAGATGATCGATTTCATGTTGAACTACGCGTGCTGTGAAACCTGAGAACTTCTCTTGCAGGCGATTCCCATTTCTATCATAGGCAATAACGACGATGTCCTTTGCTCGAGATACCACACCGCGTATCCGTGGATCCACTGAAAGACACCCAATCTCTCGCTCAGTTGTTTGCTCCTCTGAAGCTTCAATGATTTCAGGATTTATGTAGATGCGAAGCTCCCCATACTTTCGTGTTTCATTATTAAAATCGATATCAACAAGAATAATGCGTTTGTTAATCCCAATCTGAGGCGCTGATAATCCGATAAGACCACGTTTCCCCATTTTTTCGCTTTCAGCAACAGTTGCGCCAATTCTTTCGCTTTTTGCAATAGCAAGCATTTCTTCAACGTCATGATAAGTTTCTTGAGTTGTGATTTTTTGGGGTAAAATTGCTTCAGCACATCCAGACAAAAGCGGATGGCTCGGATTGAGAAAGGGCAGAACAGCAAAAAAAAGTGTTAAAAGCATAAAGAATCTCCTTTGACGATTTGGTGCTGAATTTATTTTGCAAAAAGCCTAAAGATCTGCTTATTTTAAATCGACGCCTATCTTATTTCTGCCTTTTTTTTGCTCATTCTTCTTGTTAAAGGCATTAAAAGCCTTGATGTAACGAGTATGCCTGCTATACTTATTGCCATTTTCTGGGGTGATTTTGAATCGTTCTTCTTTAGGAAAAGGCATTTTTGCCGGCATCTTGTCAGGTGTTTTCTGGGGAACACCTTTCTTAGTTCCGATGATTTTATCGGGTTTCACGGCCTTTGAACTCACCTTTGGGCGATTTTTCTTTTTTGGCTTGGTGAGTCTGATCTTTTTGCCGCGAGTGATCCGTCTTTGCAAACAGCTAAGCCGCGTTGATTTGTTAAAAATCTTCTGCTTAAGTGCGACGGGTTATTGGCTCTATACACTTGTTTTATTTTATGGAGTCCAATTGACCGGCGGAGTGGTTTCATCTTTGATCATTGGCTGTCTACCTTTAACGATTATTTTATTTAGCAAACCCCATTTCAATATTCAATTAGGTCTAGGCTTGGGACTCATTCTAATCGGACTACTCTGCCTAATTGTCTGGCCCTTATTCCAAACGCATGTTTCTTTGAATTTGCTAGAAATGAGTTTAATCGGACTCGCCTCTCTTTTTGTTGCCCTTTTCATGTGGACCCATTTCGGAATCAAAAATTCTCGTTTTTTAGCGAGCCATCAACAGATTCGACCTTTGGATTATTCTAGTTTGATTGGCCTCTTTAATTTGGCTTGTATGATCCCACTTTTTGGTTTTTTTCATGGGTTTTCAACGCTCTTCACCAATCCCCAGTTCGAAAGCTACCTGTTTTGGTGCGCCGTATTGGGTCTTGGAGCATCTTGGCTTGCGAATATATTCTGGGCTTATAGCTCTAAAATTTGCCCTCCATCTATTGGGGGATCGCTCATCGTTTCGGAAACTATTTTTGGGTTATTCTATAGCTTTCTTTTTGAAGAGCGGTTGCCTCATGGTAATGAGATGATCGCAATCGCAGCCTTGATCCTTGGTGTGATCTTCAGCATTCATTCCCAATCGAAATATCATCATAGAAACAATTAAGATTTCCAATTCCCAATTATAATCCTTTTATTCTTGCATATATCCCAAAATATGGGATATACTTTTTTCCTTAGAAGCTATAAAGTAAGGAAAAGACCTTTTGTGATCACCTGGACGGTAGTCGTAAAACCAAAAGCGATGAGCAAAAAGCTAGGTTTATCTGAGGTGATAACAAAAAAGTTATATGCACTATTAAGGGATTTAGAGAACAAAGGATATGCACAACCTGGATGGCCCCATTTTTCGGCACTAAACAAAAGTGCAATGACTTTTCACTGCCATTTAAATAAAGGACATCCTACGTATGTAGTATGTTGGCAGGTGATTGATAAAGCTAACAAAAAAATTGAGGTATACTATGTCGGTACACACGAGAACGCGCCGTATTAAACCTATAGCTAGACCAGTAAAAAAAATTCATCGTAAGACGGAAGAAAAATCTATTCCATGGAGAGATTTATTTAAAAAAGAGCATGAGAAATTTACTGAACCTGGTTACACACTTAAAGCCTATAGATGCAAGCATGAGCTTACTCAAAAAGAATTTGGCAAAATTATCGGAGTTAGTCAAAACCACTTGAGTGAAATGGAAAATGGAAAGCGTCCTATTGGGAAAGAAATGGCTAAAAGATTTGCTAAGTTCTTTAAGATTGATTATAGAAACTTTCTTTAATTTAATAATAATCTGAAGAGTCATAAAACTTTGCAACGGTTGCAAATACCACTTGTCGGCACATTTCCTTGAGCGTGGAATAGTCTAATTCATCATTATCTTCATTTGTTTGCTCTGATATCGAATCATCTGATGAATCGTCTACACCGTCCCCACCTCTACCGCCATTGCCTCCTTGAAACCAGCCGAAGCCCCCATTTCCGCCCTTACCGCCATTTTGACCATCTTCTCCATTTTCTCCATATAATCCACTTTTCCCATTCTTCCCATGCTTGACTTGGCCCTTTTGTTTTTCAGTCTTAGGCATATCTGCAATAGAATTGGCGAATAAGTTTGATGCAGCAAAGAAAATCAATGAAACTTGAAGTAATTTGCTTAATTTTTTCATAATTTTTATTCTCTACTGTTATTGAAAAAAGGCACTTTTTTAGAGGGATTTAGATTATCAATCTCTTTTAAAGATCCATTTGGAAGGAGGATGTGTGTAAGATCGTGAGAATTGTTGTAACTGTATCGAGTAACGCCTCCCTCGGCATCTATAACACCGATGAGGTGATAGTTTTCATCGTAATTTAGATGAGTTTCATTTCCATTCCCATCTTTAATACGGATCAAATTTCCCACTTCGTCATACTCATAGCTGGAGGAACCCACAGAACTTGAGACTTCAACAATCTGCGTTTTCTCTCTTCCGATTCGGTAATCTGAACGAACAGTTATTGCTAAATCATCACAATCCATACAGCACAAAAAATCATTTCTAGAAGGGCAGGGACATTCTTGCTCAATGTTAGAAGTGTGCCGGACAGCAGGCCAAAAATGGTCAGGCTCGGCTACAAATTTTAAATCTTGTTCTAGCGCTTTTGTAAACTCGTCGGTCCCATTTAAACTTTCAATCCACATCACCATTTTTGTCGGCACAGAAATTCCCAAAACATCAAAACTTGGGTGATCAATTCCCAATATTTCCAGGCCCCGCTCTAGTCCATCAATGCAATTATTCACAATGCCCCACCAATAACTTCCCTTGGCAACACTCCCTAGGATCGCATCAATTTGAGAATCTGTTGCAGCTACTTCAAAAGAGACTGTACCGGGAACTATTTTATCATCAAATCTTGGCTGTTTGGGATATCTTCCTATAGTAATCACATCTCCACTATCTCTTGTTAATATCCAAAAACCATGACCCACCATTGATCTCCCCTCTTCTGTTATTGTTCCGGGTGCATATGCGCAAAATCGAGCTGATTTAAGTCCTAAGGGGTCGATAAAATTAATGGGGTTATTTTCAACATATACGTAGGGATTAAAACTTTGAGGATTTATTCCCTTTTCCAATTGAGGATCGGCTGATAAAAATCTCCCTATTTCTGGGTCATAATAACGGTTTCTAAGATAAATTAATCCGGTCTCTTCTTCATAGTGCTCGCCTGCAAAAGTAAAATGATTTGAGGTCTTTGAAATAGGGCCTTTTAAGGTTCCAAATGGTTCATAAGTATAACTCTTGCAAAGCTGCTCCATGTCTGCCAAAGCGATCACATTTCTATCAGGGTGATCATAAAGATAAAATTGACAATCTAGCTTAGACGGATCAAATTGACACAGTCTCGATAGGCCATAAACATAGAAACTTTTTACTGTATAATCTACATTTAATTCAGCGAGAACTTGTGAAATAGAAGAACGGACATCGTTAACATAAAAAGTTATCTCGCCATTCACAGACTTAGAAAGACGATGTCCCTGGGCATCATAAGTATAAGACACTTGATAATCTTTATCTTGATATTGAATCAAATGATCCTGGGCATCATACACATATTCAACCGTCTTATCGCTGCTTATTTTTTTTATCAGATTTCCTTTTCTGTCGTAAAAAAACCGAGTATCGCCTGCTTGGATTAGACGATTGCCATGATCATATTCATATTTTATTAGTCCAGAATTGGATTCTTTTGTAAGCCGATTGCCAAGTTGATCGTATGTATACTTTTCATATCCAAAAGGATATTTGACACCTATAAGACGATTAAGCTTATCATAAAAATAGTCAATTTCTGAAGAACCGCTTTTTGTTATTTCCAATGCATAAATACGATTGCCATTCCCATCAAATTTATATCGAAATCCTGCGATGAGCGTCTTATCAGACCGCTTGTGAAATAGTGCAATAACCCGTTTGGCCTTATCATATTCATACTCTGTAGTTATTCCATTGGGAAGGATGATTTTTGAAAGTCTATTGGTGACCTCATCATAAATGTATTCGGTTTTCCTGTTCAAAAACTCTACTGTTATTAGTCGACCAGCCACATCATATGAATAGGTAACTCCGATTCCGCTCGGATATGTAATTTGTTGAATCCGACCCTTGTGATCATAGGAATAATGAATTGGATGCGCGCTTAATTGAATATATAAACAGACTAAAAATAGTGACTTGAAAAACATCTTAATGCTTTGAATAAAGAGAACACCATTTATACTGAATGTGTTCTGGTAGATTATTATTATTAAAAGGAACGACCACTCCGAGAGGGATTACATAATCATAAACTTGTTTATTAATTTCTCTTTTGCTTGAGGGAACATTCACTTCGACTCTAAACCAATTACCATTCTCAAAAACACGATAGGCTAATACTCCCCAAACGGCGCTGCCCCCATCATTCTTTATCCTCAGCACTAAATTGACATTTTTAAGATATAGATCCTTTTGAGGCGGCTGTTGAACCTCTTGTTCTGGATGAGTAAGCATTTCAATAACTTGATCGTCATTGAGAAGATATGGTTTTACTTCTATTTTTTTTGAGTATTCAAAATCACTATAGAGAAGCGAGGAAAACCATCTGCTAATAAAAAAATCTTTTTTATCAGTGATTGTATCTTTGATTTCAAAGAAAATAACTATGACTAAAATTAAACTCAAAGTAAGTACATACCAAGAAGATTTTTTCATTTATGCCTCTCAAGATCAATGAAAACAATCTTGTTGGAATAATCGATAAAGAGTGGGTACTCGCAAAGAAAATCCATGCCAAGCATTCCATCAAAATCAAATTGTGGACTCACGTCAAGCGCTTTAATAGTACACTCCCCAAAATCATGCCCCATAATACAAAATTTCTGCGTAGAATCACAATGTGGAGCCCGTATTACAGTAAACGTGGAGCCTGTATCTAGCGCTAAACGATAAGTTCCCATATCGGTTTCAACAGAAAAAATAATCCCCTCTGGAAGAACAGTAAAAGGGACAGCCAAAAGATTTTTGGAAAGAAGGCCGGCATTTTGAAGAGTCACATGATCATTACAGGCATAAATTGCAGCATGAGGAAAATCTAGGAGCAAATTGTACTTTTCAAGAATAGGTCGTCCGATCATTCCAGGAAGTTGCAAGGGAGGACCAGCGAGTGTTGCATTAGCGTGAAATTCCTCACTATCCTGATTAACCAGCACACGAGCAAAGGTTAAGTTACCAATTTTGATTTGTGGAATGGTATAGGCAGGAGATTCATATTCTTTTCCTCTGAAATCGTGCCATTTAAAGGTGCTATATTTAGTTTTACATATATTTTGTAAGACCTCTTCAGACAGATCAAAAGAAAAAAAACCAAGATCAAGTTTTAGCGGATAAACATTGTCCTCTATGGACACGTCGATAATAGGAGTATTCTGAGAGCTCAAAGTCACAGGAATATGCTCAAAATATTTTTTCGGGGGCTGTATATAAGCAACTTTGTGCGCATAATCAAGATAGATGGTATATTCTTTTAAAAAATCCATGCCAATAAATCCATCAATCTCATTAAGATCTTTTGGAAATTCAAAAGATTTAAACGAGATATTGGGAAATTGGTGCCCATCTAAAATAAAAGAAGAAGAGACATAAGAAAAAGATGTGTTAGCCGGGAAAACAGAAGATTTAAGTACACTCACGGTGCATCCGGTGTTTAGAACAAGCTTGCAAGTTCCAAAATCTGTATCTACATTCAAAACAACACCAACCCGATCCATCTCGAAGGGTAATTGTATCCAATTGTGATCAGCAACCCCTTTAGTTTGGAGTTTAGAAAGACGATCACAGGCAACAATGCGATCGTGTGGAAAATCCAAAAGGAGATTAAAGTCGCCTCCCAAAAATTTTCCTAGGCCATCATGGTCGTCCTTGTCTGAGTGGTAAGCAAAAACATTTTTTAGGACCAAATCCCCCACTTTCAACTTCGGAACAAGATAATAGGGAACTTCTTCCTGGCTGCCATCAATGCTACGATATAGGTCCATTCCTTGAAATTGTTTATCGATGCCATCGAGCACTTTCTGGCGCAAGAATATAGGAAACCGACTTCCTACACTAACGCTTAATGTATAGGGATTACCTTCCAATTGGGTCGTAATTAAAGGACAAGCGTATTTATTATAAGTCACTGGAAAAACATAACAATAACCTGAGAAAGGTCTACATAACAGTACTCCGTAAACAATAGCGGCAGTGACTAAAAGAAATATAAAATATTTTAAATTTTTAATATCCATAATTTAACGAAGCCTCACAATGCACATCGCTTTTAACATTTCTATCTTTATCTTCGGATGCAGAGATTCCACCTCTCAACGTCGTATTACACCCATTGCCAAAGTCATGATTGATTCCAATATCGGCGGATGCTTTTTTATTCCCATCTGAATCTTTATCAAATCGCGCACTTCCATATATATCTCCATGACTTCCCCCTCCGTCCCTATCTCTTCCTCGATTGAAGACATAATCAGACATCTCAGTCTGCGGGTCATCTAGTGAATCCCACGCAGGAGAAGGCAGATGAGCCAGGCAGATCTCATTCACGGGCTCTTGGTCAAACAAAACAGAAGCCAACCAACGACATGCCACCTCCTGGATATCAGGCATATTCAAATCATGACCAAATTCTTCTAAACGAAAATAAGTAAGCGCATTTGTCTTTGATAGATTTTCGGCAGCAATGTCTGCACTGCTGACAGGAATTCGACTATCTTTGACTCCATGGACAAGGCAAATAGGCAGAGATTGTTGATCTAAAGACTTTGCGGCCTCATCCGCATTAAGAAAAGAGGCCCACCATTTGTATGTATTGCCTAAAAACTGTTTTTCTGGCGTAGGATCCAATAGCATTGCATCTATTTGCTCATTTAAAAAGTCCGTATAATGGTCAAGATCATATTGCCAGGCGCCAAGTTTTTCCATACGATGCAGCAGCGCCCATTTTACCTCTTCGCATGGTTTCATACCGCCTCCGGTAGCAAATAATACAACAGCGGCCGTTTGTGGCATTTGACCTGCTAAAACTGCAGCTAACATACCTCCCTCAGACTCACCCCAAAAAATGGGTTTACCTGTCCATTCAGAACAAATGAGATGCATATTTTCAAAACATACAACATAGTCCTTCAAACGATTTTGCAAGCAATTTGTCTGGCTATAAACAAGCAAGTCAATACTTTCCCTAGAAATCCCCTGTTTTTCAAGAGTAATCACTCCCAAGCCAAGGAGGCTCATCTGATCGCTCAAACGCTTATGCCACTCTAAAACCCTCTCACAAGAAGAGCCTTGTATGGCAAAAACTATAGAAGAAGAAGGAGATTCCGGAGGAGAAAAATATCCTTCCAAGGAGGTACCATCTTCACGAGTTAAGAAAAAGGGATATATTTCATTTGCATACATCGTTGCAAATCCAAAGATATAAGAAAAAAACAAGCAAAACTTGGCTATATTTTTCATTAATTATGCTCCTTCTCCTATGAAAAATAGTTTATTATTTGTAATGTCACATCTTTAGCAAACTGAATAGCCGTGATTTTATAAATGGTTCGCCGATTTCAGTGTAGATATAGAAAAATATTTATCTGGCATTTGTCAATAGAAATGCACACCGATTTTTTTTCTCATCGGTCGTGAGTTCTTACTCCATTGTATTTTTAAATCTTCTATCCTATTCATCCTGCTATCCGCCTACTATTCTCTTTTCTTAACCTGAGTTTCGGGTTTGTTTTTATTTGCTCATTCCTCTAGAATGCTCTCCATGCAAAATGAATTTTTGACTCGACCTGGGCAGCGGTATGGAAACTTTGAACTGATCAAAATCGTCCCTATTCCTGAACTCCAAGCAACGTTGCGTGAAATCCTCCATATCCCCACAGGAGCAGAGGTCATGCATATCGAAAATGATGATCCTGAAAATCTCTTCTGTCTCTCTTTTAAAACGCTCCCCTCTAGCTCAAATGGAGCGCCTCATATTTTGGAGCACACTGTCCTTTGCGGCTCAAGAAAATATCCAATCAAAGATCCCTTTTTCTCAATGAACCGTAGAAGTTTAAATACTTTCATGAATGCGCTGACGGGAACCGATTTCACCTGCTATCCGGCTGCTTCTCAAGTAGAAAAGGACTTTTATAACTTATTAGAAGTTTATCTTGATGCCGTCTTCCATCCCCTACTTAAAGAAGCTAGTTTCTTGCAAGAAGGCCATCGCTTCGAATTCACACGGCCAGATGACCCTTCTTCTCCAATAAAGCTCATGGGTATCGTTTATAATGAGATGAAAGGCAGTCTATCCTCCGTTGACACACGCGTTTGGCACAAAATGATGGAGCATCTTTTTCCAGGACTTCCCTATGCTTATAATTCTGGCGGCGACCCCAGTGAAATCCCTTCTTTGAGCTATTCGCAACTCATTGAGTTTTATGAGACCTACTATCATCCTTCGCGCTGTCTCTTTTTCTTTTATGGCGACCTTCCTCTAAAGAAACATTTGGACTATTTAGAGGAGCACACACTTAAAGCAGTGCAAAAGCTTCCGCCGATTCCAGCAATCTCTAAGCAAAAACGATTCAATACGCCAATTAAGAAAGAGTACTCTTACCCCACCGAGGAGAAAAATGACCTTGAGAAAAAGAGCATCCTCTGTTTTGGATGGCTCACTTCACCTTTAATTGATCAAGAAGAGGTTTTAGCTTTAAGTATTTTAGATTCGGTATTGATGGATACCGATGCTTCCTTGTTAAAAAAATCCATTTTGCAATCGGGTCTTTGCGTCAAAGCTGATAGCGTCATCGATACGGAAATGAGTGAAGTGCCTTATCTCATTGTATGCAAGGGCTGCCGCAAGGAAGATGCCGAAGCGCTCGAAAAAGCGATTTTTGACCGCCTTTTTGAAATTGTTGAAAGCAAGATCCCTTATCATTTAATTGAAGCGGCCATCGATCTGCTTGAATTTTCCCGCACTGAAATCTTAAAAGACCAGGCACCTTTTGGACTGACTCTATTTATGCGTTGCGCCCTTGCCAAACAACATGGCTGTCCGCCAGAAAATGCGCTCACGATGCACTCTCTTTTTCAAAATATCCTTAAAAAGGCAAGAGATCCTGCATTTTTAACTCAAGTCCTTCGCAAATATTTCATAGACAATCCTCATTTCGTCCGTCTCACTTTTGTTCCAGACCCTTCTCTATCTGCCAAAGAAGCTGGGGAAGAAAAAGCTTATTTGAAAAAAACTCAAAGCGAGCTTTCAGAAAAGCAAAAAGCACGGATTTTGGACCAGGCCAAAGTGCTCTCTTCTTATCAAGAAGAGGTTGAACATCAAAATCTGGACTGTCTCCCGAAAGTCACCTTAAAAGATGTACCCCAGGGTGCCCGTGATTTGCTCCTTGAAGAAGAGCAATTGGGCCATTTAAAAGTTTTTCGCCACGAGTGTTTCACGAATCACATTCTTTATGTCGATCTGATTTTTGATTTTCCTCAACTTGAGCAAGAAGATCTTTTTTATGCGCAGCTTCTAATCATGTTTTTTGCAGAAGTAGGCGCAGGCAAACGAAATTATGAAGAGAACTTAGAGCTTATCCATGCCCACACTGGTGGGATTCGAGCATCGGGCAATCTTTATGTGCCTGTATCAGATCCTCATCTTACGACACCTTCGCTCCACATCCGCGGCAAAGCGTTAAAGAGAAAGATCCCCCAATTTTTTGAACTTTTAGGTGAGATGGTCTCTGGAGTGCGCTTTGATGAAGAAAAACGGATTAGCGATTTAATCAATCAAGTGGCCACTGGGTTGCAAAGCAATTTGACCCGCAATGCCATGAAATATGCCAGCTTGCTTGCGATCAGCGGATTTTCTGAAGCAGGCCATATTAGCGAGCTTTGGTCTGGAATTACCTTCTATCAAAAAATTCGAGACATTGCTTCTGATTTGGACAAAAATCTCCCGATTGTCATGGAAAAATTAATGATGCTGAAAGATAGGCTCCTTTGCATTAATACCCCCCATTTAGTATTAAGCACAGATCAAGAAATCTACAATGAATTGAAAAAGGGAGACTTTTTTGGCCTGACTCGGCTTCCCATCAAAAAACTTCCGCATTGGGTGAGCAAACCCATCGAAAAAAAGATCCCGTCGCAAGCCCGTGTGATCAGTTCTCCTGTTGCATTTACTGTAGAAGCTTTTAACACAATTAATTATCTGCATCCTGATGCTCCTGCTTTACATGCCTCTACCTTGCTTTTTGATAATGAGGTCCTCCATCAAGCGATAAGAGAAAAAGGCGGCGCTTATGGCTCCGGGGCCACTTTTAATTCTCTCTGGGGAAATTTCAGCTTTTACTCTTACCGAGACCCTCATATTGCCAAAACGCTCCAAGCTTTTAATGAAGCCGCCGAGACGATTGCTGAGGGACATTTTGATGAAAATGATCTTGATGAGGCCAAATTGGGAATTATTCAACAACTCGATCAACCGATTTCACCTGGCAGCAAAGCCTTAATGGCCTATTCCTGGTGGCGTGATGGTAAGACAAAAGCCATGCGCCAAAACCATCGCGATAAGCTCTTGGCGTTAACTGTTGATGAAATGCAAACGGCTGTTCAAAAGCAGATCCTGACTAAAAAAGAGAGCTCTACAGTAGTGACCTTTGCCGGCAAAGAACAGATTGAGAAAGAAAACAGCTCTCTCCAAAAACCATTAAAAATTATTCCAATTTAAATATAATTATATATTATTTTGATATTCAAAATAGTTTATAATAGCTAATTATGCCTGATATACAAAGAATAAACAGAAGCACAATCTATCCGCATGAACAATTTGATTATTCAAAATATGAATATTCTCATTATTACGACTGCGTTTCTTCAATACAATCTTTCAAACAACCCTTCAGTATTTTTGATTGGATTTATTCCAAAATTTACAGCCTATTTTTTCGAATCAAATTCTACCTCGATAAACCCGCTAGATTTGAAAAGGTCACTGTCGGAATTTACCGAGGAGAAAGACCCTCTAAAAAAGGTTTTGACCTGCTTGCACAGCATCACTTTCGAACTGTGTTTAATTTATCAGCTCAAGAAGAACCTCAAGAAAATATCGGCAGGCACCACTTTAATTATCTTTTTTTTCCCATCGAACCTTCTGAATTAGATCGAGGGGAAGTAGTAAAACTTAAAAATATTTTAAAAGAGGCTACATCTAGCGGAGAATCTCTTTATTTTTATTCAGCACAGAACGATGGTAAGGTAGAATTTGTCACCGCCTGTATCCATATCCTTATTGACAAGTGGCCCCTTCAAAAAGCCTTTAATCAATTGGGGCAAGGGCTTCATTATTATCCTGCCCTCGTCTCACTTTTCACACATGTCAGTCCGATTAATCTAGCAGAAACATTAGATTAAACATTGTTGCTTAACCTCTCTTAATAACGTGCCCCTGCCCCTTCCCCTGCCCTTGCCCGAAATTAAAAAAGTGCTCCGATAGTATTACCTATGTGAGTTTCCTACCGAAGAATCGGGCACGGGCAAGGGCAGGTTATTAAAGAGCTTCTTGAGCAATTAATTGAAATGGCTTATCATGTGCCTACTAAAAGGAAGTTAACATTATGTATTCTTTTGTCGCTCTCACTAGCATCCTACTCACTGCAGCAGCCCCTGCTTTTTCTAAAGATAAAGCCACTCCTGCTGCGACTGTTCCACAAACTTCTAAATCCTTCAGCATCGTGGCAAAAAAAGCCATTCCTGCTGTTGTTTTCATCAAAGTGACTGGGGCCACTGACGAAGATGGCAGTGCGATAGAAGGTTATCAAAATCCTTTTGATTTTTTTGGAGATGATTTTTTTAATAAGTTCTTTGGCGCCTCTCCAAGAGGAAAAGTACCAAAACAACCACAACTCTCGCAAGGTTCTGGCTTCATTGTCAGCCCGAATGGCCACATCATGACCAACGCGCATGTGATCAAGGGAGCGGATAAGATCACAGTAATTCTCAATAGTGGGAAAGAGATGGATGCCACTTTAGTAGGAATGGACAGCCATACAGATATTGCAATCATTAAAATTGAAGGCAAAGATCTCCCTTATATTGCTCTTGGAGATTCTGATGCGATGGAAATTGGCGAATGGGTCGTGGCTATTGGAAGTCCTTTCCAACTAGAAGCGTCGCTCACTGTCGGAGTTGTCAGTGCTAAAGGGCGTCAAAATTTAAAAATTACCGACTTGGAAGACTTTATTCAAACGGATGCAGCAATCAACCCTGGAAATTCTGGTGGCCCCCTTCTGAATTTAGATAGTGAAGTGATCGGCATCAATACCGCGATTGTCTCTCGCACCGGCGGCTATATGGGAATTGGATTTGCTGTCCCAAGCAATATGGCTAAACATGTGATGGCCCAGATTATCGATAAAGGCTCTGTAACAAGAGGCTTTTTAGGCGTCTCTTTGCAACCTGTTGATAAAGATATCGCAGATGCTTTCAATCTTGCTAAACCTGAAGGCGCGCTGGTTTCGGAAGTTGTGAAAGACTCCCCTGCTGACAAGGCCGGAATCCAGCAAGGAGATATCATCATTGAATATAACAATAGCCCTGTAAAAACTTTGGGCTCCTTTAGAAATGATGTTTCCTTAATGACCCCTGGCTCAAAAGTAAATTTAAAAGTTAACCGCAAAGGAAAAATCATCACTATCCAGGTCACTTTAGGTTCTGCATCGGATAGCTTCTCTACTGATGGCGCAATGCAAAAAATGGGATTGGAAGTGGACAATCTCACTCCTGAACTCGCCAAACAATTAGGCTATACCAAAGGAGAAGAAGGGGTTGTGATCACTAAAATTAAACCCGGCTCTCCTGCAGCAGTGGCTGGCATGCGTCCTGGTTTCTTGGTCATGGCAATCAATCACAAAAAAGTCACCAATCTCGATGATTTTAACGATGCAATGAAAGATTCTGAAAATAAGAAACGGGTCCTCATTTTAGCAAGACAAGGAAACATCACCCGCTTTTATTCATTGAAAATGGAATGAGACCTTTTTTTCGACCTTTAGGGCATTCGAAATTAAGCAATATTTTTCCGCTTGCTGAAGCAAGCTAGTGGCCTTTTGCTGGTCTTGTGCCCCAAAAACTGTGAGCTCTACTTCAATTTTTGAAATTGCAACTGCTCCGCCGGCCCTATCAATGGTAAGGCTAGCTTTAGCATCGATATGCTCATAAGTAAATTGTGATTTTTCTGCGAATACTTTAAATGTTGCAATCAGACATGTGGTTAAAGAAAGCGCAAGCAAATCTTCAGGAGAATAGCTGCCGCCCGGCCCATTAAATTGGGTCGGAATGGCACATGGGAAAGGGTCCAAACCTTCTGCACTGGCCTCAATTACCGTATTGATGCCTGAAGTGGCAGTGGAAAAGACCTCAAATTTCATAGGATAAGACATAGTAGAGAATGATAGCTTAACTTAAAAAAATGTTCAACGATTACGTAGAAGATACCACTTTAGATTTAAATGCCCTCATGATCGACCATCCGGCTGCGACTTTTTTTGTACGCATGAGCGGAGATTCCATGCGAGGGGCCGGGATCTTTGCTGATGATCTTTTAGTTGTTGACCGCTCATTAGATCCCAAAAAAGACGATATTATCCTGGCTGTTACCGACGGGGAATTTACTGTCATCAAGCTCACAGGAAAAGAAAAAGAGCTTCAAGTGTGGGGAGTCATCACTTATGTCATCCACAAAACAAGGTGAACCGCTTTTTTTCCTTGTAGATTGCAATTCCTTTTTCGTCTCCTGTGAAAAAGTATTCAATCCTAAACTTTCTCAAAAACCGGTCGTTGTTCTTTCTAACAATGATGGCTGCGTGGTGGCAAGATCTAAAGAGGCCAAGGCCCTCGGTATCCCGATGGGCGCTCCCGCTTTCAAATACCAATCTCTTTTTAGAGACAAAGGCGTTGCTGTCTTTTCTTCTAATTTTTCCCTTTATGGCGATATGTCCTATAGAGTGATGAGCGTGCTTTCACAGTTTACTCATGACATGGAAGAATATTCCGTTGATGAGGCCTTTTTACTGCTAGAGTGCAAAAACCCATTTGAAAAAGCGGTCGAAATTAGAAATAGAGTGGCCAAATGGACTGGAATTCCTGTTTCTATTGGAATAGGCAAGACAAAAACCTTGGCCAAAGTAGCCAATGATTTGGCCAAAAAGGATGAAAAAGCAAATGGTGTTTTTCTTTTAGATTCACAAGAAAAGGTCGATGTTGCCTTAAAACATCTTCCTGTTTCCGAAATTTGGGGCATTGGACGCAGGCTTGAAGAAAAATTAAATGAATATGGCATTCACACTGCGCTTGCATTTAAAAATGCCGATGACGGTTGGCTGAAAAAAATCTTTTCCGTCACCGTTTATAAGACAGCCCTTGAGCTGCGCGGCATGAATTGTTTGTCCTTAGAGACCATTGCTGCTGCCAAACAGTCCATTACCTGTTCACGCTCATTTGGAGAGCCTGTTTTTGATCTAGAATCGATCAATGAAGCGCTCTCTACATATACTGCTTCTGCAGCAGAAAAGATGCGCGCGGAAGATTCCTATGCCTCTTTCCTTTCCGTCTTTCTCACTACTTCGCCCTTTATCCCAAATGCTTATGGGAACTCTATTAATGTCTCTTTGACAGAGCCTACAAATTACACGCCCCTTCTGATCTCTTATGCCAAGGAAGCCTTAAAGAAAATTTACAAGGAAAATTATGGATATAAAAAAGTAGGCGTCATCCTATGTGGCCTTGTTCCCAATTACTGCTACCAAAGGGATCTTTTTGGCGAAAATCCTGCGCACACAGAAAAAAAAATCAAAGCGATGAAGCTCTTAGATGCTGTGAATCAGACTTGGGGAGATCATACACTTCAATTTGCAGCGGAAGGGAGAGAAAAACCTTGGAAAGCTAAGAAAGAATGTACCTCCCAGCGTTATACGACCTGCTGGGAGGAATTACTTAGTGTAAAAGGAAAAGCTTAGGCCGCTTTTCGAGGAACTTTTGCTCCTTTTTTGCGCGCTTCAGAAAGTCCAATCGCAATCGCTTGCTTTCTACTTTTAACTTTCGCCCCAGAACGCCCGCTCTTTAAAGTCCCTTTTTTGTACTTTCGCATCGCGGTCTCTACCGATTTTTGCGATTTCTTTCCGTAACGTGCCATGAAGATTCCTTTATTTCTTGCGCTGTTTTTTGTTATAGGCCAAATCGCTTTTGTTTTTTTCTTGGCGTGGTTGCTCTAGAACTTTCTCTGCTTTACCTTTCGCAAGGTTTGGGCGCTCTTTTTCTAAAGTCACAACTTGCTGTTGTTTTTTTACATTCTCTTCTGGCACACGTTTTTTTTTGTCAACTTTGGACATAAATACTCCCTTGGGTTACTTCATTGTAAATTTGTGTATAATGTTTTTTTAATTCGCTTGTCAATATCCTTCTTAGGCGCTTTTTCGCTTTTTGTTAAATCCTTGATTTTTGTCTTTGCGCCCTTGCTCAAAACCTTTACGTCTTTCTTCATTGTTTTTTGAAAAACTTGGGCGATCATATTGTGAACGATCTTCTAAAGTATCAAATTCTTCAGCTTCATATTCATCTCTTCTTTCTTCTTTTCTGTGCTTCTTTTTTGGATACTCTTCAAATTCACGCTTGTGTTTATCAAATTTAGACATAAGTACTCCCATGGTTTATGGTTTATAAAACCGCATATAATATTTTTTAATTTTCACAGTCAATAAAATCTCATTAAATGGAGCTTCTCTGAAAGGCAAAGTCTCTGTTATAAAAGAGGAATCTGATTTGAAATTGGGTTTTTCATGCTGCTGCGATGGCCGCAAAATCACATTGAACCACAGCACCTCAATCATTGGATTAGTTCATCGATACAAGATGAAAGCTTTCTAGAGCAGACAACTGCTTTGCTTGATGAGTGGAATGAGATCTGGATATCTGAAGAGGAATGCAACCATTTAAAGACATTGCTTGCCCGGGGAGAGGTCGATCTTGTCTATCGCTACCTGGACCTGCAACTCAGCTATCGTATTGCAAAAGATAAAGATATCCTCCATGACTCTATTGAACTTGAAAAACAACTCGATCTTTACCTGACGAACCCCCATAAAAGCCATTTTCTTTTGGAAGTGGGCATCCGCTGTATCCAACATACCCTTTATTCTTGGTTTGAACTCCTCAATGTGGAATATCCCTCTGAATTTAAAAACCTTAAAGAAGCTGATCTTAGCAAAAAGATTCAAAGGATCTTAAAAAACATCCTTAAGGAACAAAGTTTTTCTCTTACTGTCCAAGATAAACTTTTCCTCGAAGATTTTTTGCAAGAATTGCAAAAAAGCGACGATGAACTGGAATATTTAAATCGTTTCTGCAGTTGCATTGAACAGCTGAATTTGTGGGAAAAGACCTTAAACGAAATTGAGACTGATCTACAAAACATCTCCTCTAGCGACGAAGAATTTGAACCTTCTCTTTTGCAATTTGATTTTTTCGAAAGAGAGCTTTTGAATTTTCATAAATACTTAGGCAAATCGCTCAGCTCCACAATTTTTCCTGTTTTGACTGAGACCCAACGAGCGATTGTCATCGGCAAGTTCCGCAAAAGTTTCCAAAAGATCAATAATGCTTATGGAACATGCAAAGGGAAAATCCTAAAACAAGAGCTAGATACCCATCTATGCTGCATGTGCCATTTCGCAGACAATATCAATGAATTTTGGCCGATTAATAACCGGGTTATCAACCTCCATGAGGAAAAAATTGCGCCTTCTGAACTTAATCCTGCAGCCCCTTCTCTTTTGATCTTCACCTGCGGTGGCGGCAAGGGACATTTAAGCACTGCAAAAGCCATGGCCGAGTATGCAAATGGCAACTGCCATATCCTTGTTGCAAGCACTTTAGAAGAGACACTTGCCTCCTCGGACGTGTTAAAGAAGATGCTTTTAGATTTTTCCCAAGAAAAGCTCTACAACAGATTACTCAAAAACGAAGAATTTGAGTGGTTGAAATTGATGTATTCCATTGGACCTTTTTTCATCATGATGCAGCAAGAGAATATCGAGCGGCTGATCCGTTTGGAAGTGCTCAAGCAAAACCCCGACATGATCATTTCTTGTTTTCCTATTATGAATGCGATGTTTTTGAATGTGGCAAAAGAACTTGACCTTCCTATGCTTTTTGTCACAACTGATTTAGACACTCGCTTTTTCATTAAGGGAATGGAAAAAATGACCTGCGACTTAAGATATCCGCGCTACCGGATGACGCTGGCTTATGAAGACCCTGAAATGCGCGCGATCATGGAAAAAAGCATTCCGCGTGAAAAAATCCATGTGAGCGGATTCCCTGTACGCATCTCCTTCAATCAAACAACTCCAGAAGATCAAATTCGGAAAGAACTTAAAATAGAGGACAATGAACAGGTCATTTTAGTCATGATGGGAGGGAATGCAGGACTCGCAGTTAAAAAATATGCCGCCATTCTAGCTGAGATCACAGATGAAGATCTTGATCAATTGAATGAGGGGCTCTATCCCATTCATGTACTCTGCCTTTGCGGGGATATGACAAGTCATGAAAATCAGAAGATGCTAGAAGAAATCAATCAGTTGAAGCCTGTGAATAAAAAAGTAAAAATTCAAGGCGTTCCTGCAACTGAGAATATCGCTTCTCTGATGAGCATTTCAGAGGTTTTGATCACAAAACCGGGCGGCTGTACGACCAATGAAGCGCTCGCTAAAAAACTTCCCATGATTTTCCACGCCCCTTTTGCGCTCATGACTTGGGAAGTATTCAATATGAAATTCTGCATAAAAATGGATCTAGGCGCCCGTTTCAAAATGTCGAGCAGGACACTCTTTAAAAATAATCTTAAAAGAAATAAAAACCGCCTTTTGCCCCTTCTCACAAAAGCCTTCGAAAGAAGAAAACAACTTAGAAATAGACCCCTTCCATTCGAAAAGAAAGATTTTAAAAAAGAATTCGGTTATCTCATTGACCACCTTCTAAACCGAAGTTAACCACAGAGGCACAGAGAGCACAGAGTTCGGAGGAGTTCATTTTTTTGCGAGCGAAGCAAAAAAATGGACTTCTATTTTTTTCGGTTTGCACCCGAAAAAAATAAAAACACTCCCTCTTTTCTCTGTTTCTCTGTGCCTCTGTGGTTAAATTTCTTTTTTTATTTCACCTAGGCAAGGGCAGGGGCAAGTTAGCCTTGATGATGTTTGGCAAATGCCTGAAAGTGCGGATCTTCCCGAATCGGATCAAAGATCTTATCTTGCATGATTTTGCTTAAGTGGTTCAATCCTTCTTGAAAAGCAGTTTCAAGCCAGCCGACTGCCGCACGCGACTGGGAGAGCGCTGCGTGGGCGTGCGCATTGCGAAGAGCAACCTCTGCAGAGGGCATTGTCTGAAAACAGCTCCCTGCAAGTTCTGTCACTGTGCTATAATCTTTTTTCTCATAGGCAACTCTGTGGAATAGGCATAGAGCTTCCGGCGATAATTCGGCGCGGATGGAGTGCAAAAGGCCATATGTTCCTTCAAGATCTCCTTGGTCGTATTTTAAAAATGCTAAATATTGGGTAGCCAAATTATAAAGCATGCCTTTTTTGGCCTCCAAACGGATCCGTTCAAATTCTTGCGCCGCTTGCTCTTTTCTTCCTGCCTGCAGATCAGCTTCAGCCTTCTCAAATTCCCCTTTTAAATCTTCGCTGCGGTCCTTATCTGAAATATTTCGAGTCGAGCGCCAAATATCATAACTTTGGAAAGCAAAGAGAAAAAATAGGGCCCCAATGAGAAAATATTGAAAAAGAAAGAATGCAAGACTCAGTAGCCCTGCAATCAGTGTCCCAATAATCAAAGAGTATTTAAACCCTTTAAGTCCAAAGGCCCCTTCGAGCACAATACGCAATAACTGGCCGCCATCAAGTGGCATGACAGGAACTAAATTTAAAATAGTCCAAACCAAATTGACCCAATAAAAATAATAGATAATCGTGCCGCTTGTCCCTGCTGCTAAAGAAGGGACCTTGAGCAAAAAAAAGGCGACCAAAAAAAGAAAAAATCCAAATAAAGGACCATCTAGAACAATAAAAAACTGCTTCAAAAAGGGAAGTTTGTCCCCTCTATGATAAGTCAATCCGCCGAGCGCAACAAGTTCAATGCGCGGATTTAAGCCGAAGACCACAGCAGTGATCGCATGGCCAAGTTCATGAATAAGCACGGAAACTAGGATCACAAAAATCCAGATCAAAGTCCCTGTAAAGGTGAGGCTATTGAAAAATCCAATAATTGCCGCAACAACCCAAAAAGCGGGATGGATAAAAATTGGAATTCTTCCAGGAATGCGAATCATTTTTTCCCCATAGCCATTTGCATAGCTTTTCCCATTTCTGCAGGAGACTCAGCAACTAAAACGCCTGCTTTTTTAAATGCGTGAATTTTTTCATCTGCAGTGCCTTTACCACCGGAAACAATGGCGCCGGCATGTCCCATTCTTTTTCCTGGAGGCGCGGTCCTCCCAGCGACAAAAGCGGCCACCGGCTTCGAACAATTTTTTTTAATCCAATGTGCGGCCTCTTCTTCAGCATTTCCCCCAATCTCGCCGATCAAAAGAATGCCTTCAGTTTCCTTATCTTTTACAAAAAGCTCAAGCACATCGATAAAGTTGGTGCCATTTAAAGGATCGCCGCCAATTCCAACGCAAGTAGTCTGTCCAAGTCCTAATTGAGTCGTTTGCCAAACTGCCTCATAGGTGAGTGTGCCTGATTTAGAAACAATGCCAATTTTTCCCCGTTTATGAATATAGCCTGGCATGATTCCAATTTTACATTCAGCAGCAGTGATAATTCCTGGACAATTGGGCCCAATTAATCGACTTGTCTTGCTATTTTTCATCACTCTGCTCACCTCCAACATATCCCGAATCGGAATCCCTTCGGTGATACAAACAATCAAAGCAATTCCTGAATCTTCTGCCTCTAAAATGGCATCTGCAGCGTAAGGAGCCGGCACAAAAATCACACTCGCATCAGGATGGACTGCTTTTTTAGCCTCATAGACAGTATCAAAAACAGGAAGATCAAGCACCTTATCTCCGCCTTTTCCCGGAGTCACACCGCCAACAAATTTCGATCCATATTCCAAACATTGTTCTGTATGGAACCTTCCAGCTTGTCCCGTAATGCCCTGTGTGATCACACGCGTATTTTTTCCAATGAGTATTGACATTACTTTTTCTTTTTCCCGATGAAACTAACTACCTTCTCTGCCCCATCTGCCAAACCATCTGCTGTCACAATAGAAAGACCAGAATCTTTAAGGAGTTTTTTTCCTAATTCTACATTGGTCCCTTCCATTCGAACAACCAAAGGAACCTTGATACCGCCCCCTTTTGCAGCCGAAATGATTCCTTCAGCTAAAACTGCACAATTCATGATCCCGCCAAAAATATTGACTAAGATCGCTTTCACTTTGGGATCGGATAAAATGATTTTAAAACCTTCTGCGACTTTTTCTTTAGAAGCGCCGCCGCCTACATCAAGAAAATTGGCCGGTTTGCCCCCATAATGCTGGATAATGTCCATCGTGGCCATGGCAAGTCCCGCGCCATTGACCATGCAGCCAATATTTCCATCAAGCGCAATATAGGCAAGATCAAATTGCTTTGCAGCAACCTCACTTGGCGTTTGCTGAGTTGGATCATAGAGCAGCGCAAGTTCGGGATGGCGGAAAAGCGCATTGTCATCGATGCTTAACTTAGCATCAAGCGCTAAGAGTTCGCCCTTGGGAGTTTCAACCAAGGGATTAATTTCTAAAAGAGAGCCATCCGTTTCAATAAAGGCTTTCGCCAAAGCGGCTGCAATTTTTTTTCCAATTTTAGCCTTGTCTTCTTTCCACCCCATAAAATTAGTGAGTCTAAGCAGATGATAAGACTTCACCTGTCCATTAAGACCAATCGGCACGGTCAAAATTTTTTCTGGTGATTTAGCAGCTACCTCTTCAATATCCATGCCGCCTTCAGGAGAGGCAATTAAAACAGCTCTAGCTTTTTCGCGATCGATGATCGCGCCAATGTAATATTCTTTTTTGATTTCTGCAGGAACAGTGATGAGCACCTTATTCGCAATAATCCCTTGCGGCCCTGTTTGCTCATTGACTATTTTCATTCCGATCAGCTTATCGGCGATCTCCACAATTTCTTTGGGGCTTTTGGCAAATTTAACGCCGCCGGCTTTTCCCCTTCCTCCTGCGTGGACTTGAATTTTGATGACCGCTTCTTTGAGTTTTAAACTCTCTATGACTGCGCGCACCTCTTTTTCATTAGATGCTACGCCAAAATCAGGGATGGGAATTCCATATTTTTTCAAAATCTCCTTTGCCTGATATTCATGAGTGTTCATATCTTTCCTAGAGTAAGGGACAAAAAACCCCATCCCTGGTAAAATATCTTTATATTATATGCTACGATTTATTCAAAATAGTTACCAAAAAATCAAAAATGCCCTGTTTAAAACTCAATCCCTTTTGAGTCAGCGCATTAGGGCGCTTTTTAAAGGCCCTCGCGATGAAACAATTTTTGAAGAATTAGAAAAAATTCTTTACGAAGCAGACTTAGGCACCGCCCTTTCAAATGAACTTGTAGACAGCATCCGCCGCCTCTTGAGACAAAAACCTGAAGCCTCTATGAGCGAGATCTTAGAATGTTTTAAGAAAAGAGCTTTAGAAATCCTAAATCAGGAAGCGAAAACAAGCTCAAAAAGCGCACCTGAAAATGAACCACATGTAATTCTCATTGTGGGTGTGAACGGCAGCGGGAAAACAACTTCCATTGCCAAACTCGCGCATGCCTTGCAAAAAGAGGGCAAAAAAGTCCTTCTTGCCGCCGGAGACACCTTCCGCGCAGCAGCCATTGATCAGCTTGCTCTATGGGCTGGGCGCATTTCAGTAGAAATTGTGAAGGCGAAACCTGGCAGTGATCCCTCAGCTGTCGCCTTTGATGCTCTTACAGCTGCTAAAGCTAGAGGCTATGATGTGGTGATCATTGACACAGCAGGAAGATTGCAAAATAAAGAAGATCTCATGCAAGAGCTGCAAAAACTACAGCGTGTCTGCAGCAAAGTCATTCCAACAAGTCCCCATGAGACATTGCTTGTATTGGATGCAACCTCTGGTCAAAATGCCGTTAATCAGGCAGCTATTTTCCATCAATATACACCACTTACCGGACTGGTGCTGGCAAAATTAGACGGCACAGCAAAAGGCGGCGTGGTCCTGCCCATTTATCAAACATTAAAAATCCCGGTCAAATGGATTGGAGTTGGAGAAGGAGTCGATGACTTGATGCCCTTTGATTCTGAAGGCTACGTCAATGCATTATTCTCTGACGAAAATTAATCCTTGACTTCGATTCCCATTTTCTAGTACTTGTTCTCTCATAGCAACTCACTAATAATTCGAGGATAAAATTATGGCTTCAATGTCCCCTTCATCCGTCTATCTATATTCTCCATTTTCCATGCGAACAGTTGGCGAAGAACAAAATAAAGCGCTGCTATTGCAGTTTATTTTGACAGAACTCTTAAATGCTAAAGATGCGCATGAAAAAAATGACCCTCTGGAATTTGTCTTCTCATCTCCTGCCTGTTTTTTCCCTTTTGACTGGTCCTATGAAGTAGGCTGTTTAAACAAGATCCATGAACATGCCATGCTGCTCGAATATGCCTTCCCCTCACAACAACAAGAGCTTGTCAAATTCCAAAACCATTTGGAACAAACACTTTCTTATATCATCAAGCATAAGAAAGACAAAAAAGAGGTGGACAATAGCCAGCTTCTTGGCTATTTTAGACAGCTCTATTTACAGCTGTTTCCTTTTATTATTGCCTGTAGGGATAATGAAGGACTGCTTTTATTTTTGTTAAAAAATCAAGAGGATATCTGCGAAATGGCCGGCACGGATGATCTTTCACATCTTTTAAATAGCATGTTTCCTGAAGGGCTGAAAAAACTTTCAGAGACTTTGCGCAATAAATACCATGATCGCGGCTTTACCCTGTTACTGACTGAAATTGACCGGCTGCTTTCCCCTTATGAATCATGAAGTCACAGAGCTTATTTCAGATACACTGAAATGGATCCAAGAGAGCGATTTTCATTCTAATGTTCTATTGACATCAGAAGAAAACGCTCTCTTTTTTTCTTCACCTAAAATGGAAACAAAACAAGAGCCAAAAAAACTAGTAGCTCCTATCTATTCGCCTTCTACTCCTAAAGCGAAAGTCTTCAAAGAAGAAAGAAAGCCAGCCCAGCCTCCTGTGATTAAACAGGAACCTTCAGCAGAACCCATCCGCAAGATCATTGAAAAAGTCCATCCCTATTTCCCTTTAGCAAATGAGGTTCCAGATGATGCTCTTGCAAAGAAAAAAGCCGAAAGCTGGAAAGAAAATGGGCCACTCTCGCAAGTGGTCATTCTTTACTTTGGCGAGTCACCTGGGGATCTTGAATTTTTAAAAAAATTAGCAAAGGCCATCCACACTTCGTATGCCTCAACCAAGCTCATTGATGCAAGGCGGATCAGCAATGAGAAAAGATGGGATCTTTTTTTAAAAGAAGGCAATTACAAACTCATTATCGCTCCCGAAAAAGGAGTTCAAACCTCTTTTGATCTGATGCGCCGCTATACAGAAATTCCTAAAACACAAGCACGTTTTTTAGGAAAAACACCCCTTTTGCTCTTGAGCGCACCCGATCAGTACCAAAAAAGCCCCCATCTGAAGCGCACTCTTTGGAGCACACTATGTCAGATTCTGAAAAGCTAGCTGTTGCAGGGGTGATTTTAGAATCAGCCATCGACAAACCATTAGATTATGCTATCCCTGCCGCTTTGCTCTCCTCTCTTCGTCCAGGCATGCGTGTTGAAATCCCCGTAAGAAACACTCTTTCCCAAGGGATCGTGATAGAGATCAAAAATAGTTCTACCTTTTCCAATTTAAAAAAAATCCATGCCATATTGAGCGATGGAGTGTCTCAAGATCTTTTAGAAATTGCTCTCTGGATGGAGAGCTATTATGGCGCTCCTTTAAGAAAAGTACTCAAAACAATCCTTCCTCCGTCTCTTAGAGAAAAAATAGAACCAAAAATACAAACTTTTGTAAAACCGCTGATTTCATTAAATAAAATGCGCACTCTTTGTGAAGAATTAAGAACAAAATCTCCTCAGCAGGCCACTGTTTTAGATGTTCTTTTAAAATGGAAAAAAGGATTGCTGCTGACTCAGCTTTTAGAAGAGACAAATGGAAGCAAAAGCCCCATTCAAACACTGACTAAAAAAGGCATCATTGAATGCCGTCCCCTTGTTATCGATCGCTCGCCCTTAAAAGATCAGGACTATTTTCCTACAAAATCCAAAAAGCTTAGCGATGAACAAGCCATCGCATTAAACAATATTGTCGCTACTTTGGAGCAGAAGCAGTTTAAGGTGCATCTTTTGCATGGTGTCACAGGAAGCGGAAAAACTGAAATCTATCTGCAGGCCATTGAGTGTGCACTAAAACTTAAAAAAGGAGTGATTTTTCTTGTTCCTGAAATCGCCCTCACTTCGCAGACCATTGAACGATTAAGAGGACGCTTCGAAGGCACAATAGCCATCCTCCATCACAGGCTTTCACAAGGAGAGCGCTCTGATGAGTGGCGCCGCATTCAAAAAGGAGAAGCGACCATTGTAGTCGGCGCCCGCTCGGCCATCTTTAGTCCTGTCCAAAATTTAGGTCTCATCATCATCGATGAGGAGCATGACAATTGCTATAAACAAAGTGATGAATCTCCACGCTACCATGCACGCAGCGTTGCCATTATGAGGGCCAAATTCTGCCATGCAACAGCTGTTCTTGGCACTGCGACACCGAGTATTGAAAGCTACTACAATGCGCTCACAGGAAAATTTGTTTTAAGCACTTTAAAGAAACGTCCGGATTCAGCAGATCTTCCCACTATTTCTATCGTTGATATGAAACGGGAATTTGAAAGAAATAGAGGCTTTACCCTTTTTTCTGAAGCGCTTATCCACGCTTTAAAAGGCAGACTAAAATTAGGAGAGCAGTCGCTTCTTTTTCTGAACCGCAGGGGCTATCACACTTCAAGCATCTGCCCTCAGTGCTCACACACACTTAAATGTCCCCATTGCGACATTTCCCTCACTTACCATCTCGGGGAAAAGATCTTATCGTGCCATCTTTGTGATTATCGCATCTCTCCTCCGCGCAGCTGCCCGAAATGTCATTTCGATGGCGGTTTAAAATATAAAGGCGTAGGCACAGAAATGGTTGAAAAAGCCCTTCATGCTCTTTTTCCAGAAGTGCGCACCTTAAGACTCGATGCTGACACCACACGCCACAAAGGAAGCCATGAGCAAATTTTCAAACAGTTCCGTGCCGGCAAAGCGGATGTTTTGATTGGAACACAAATGATTGCAAAAGGACTCCATTTTCCTTCTTTGACATTTGTCGGCGTGCTGGCCATTGATGGCTCTTTAAATATTCCAGATTTCCGGTCCTCTGAAAATACCTTTCAATTACTGACCCAAGTCGCCGGAAGAGCAGGTAGAGGCGGGGTGAAAGGAGAGGTCATCATTCAGACACATCTTCCTGAACATGAAACAATCGCCCTTGCTGCTACCCAAGATTTTGAATCCTTTTATGCAAAAGAAATTGAAGTGCGCAAACTATTTGACTACCCTCCCTTCACCCATCTTGTAAAAGTCATTTTTTCTTCCAACAATCTGCCCTTAGTACAGCAAAGCGCACATCGATTTCGTGAACAGCTAATCGCAAAACTCCCTGCGACATTCGAGATTCAGCCGCTGATTGCCTGCGGCCATGCCAAAATTAAAGACAACCACCGCTTTCAATTCGTGATTAAAGGAAAAAACTGCTTTCCCGCTGTGAAGGCTTTCAAAGAACTCAAAGAATCTTTTATAGACAAAGAACTAAAAATCGTTCTAGATGTGGACCCTGCTTCCACTTTTTTTTAATTTCGATTAGTATAACAGCATGATCGAAGTTGAGCGCAAAATATTCATTGATGAGTCCCAGCTTAAGACCATCGAAGAGTCAGCCGAATTCCTTGAGAGCGTTTTTCTTACAGACACCTACTATGACACTTCAGACTTTCGTTTTACCACTAGTGATATCTGGCTAAGAGAGCGCAACTGCGAATATGAGTTAAAGATCGCCATTAAAGGAATGAATGGGTCCATTGATCGCTATCTTGAAATCAAAAACGAACAGGAAATTTTACAAAAACTCGGGCTTGAAAATGAGAGCAGCCTGCCAAAAGCTTTGAGTAAAGCAGGGATTGTCCCCTATGCTTCATTTCAGACCATACGCAGAAAGTACCGGTTAAATAAATTCACATTAGACCTTGATCTTGCCTATTTTGATGATTTTATTTATCGCGTCCTTGAAATCGAACTTCTTGTTGAGGATGAAACTAAAATAGCTGCGGCAGAAAAAGAGATCCTTCAAGTCATCCATACATTGGGTTTAAGCCAATCACGGCCTGTCAAAGCCAAACTGATCCAATATCTCTTCCAAAAAAGCCCCAACCACTATCAAGCGCTTGTGGTTGCAGGCGTTGTTCGAGCTTAGTTTAATGCCCGTTCGGTTCGTTTTTTAAAGAAAAATAACAGGATAACAGGATGAATAGGATAGAAGATATAAAGTTACTCTACATCTTGGCCATCCTGCCATCCTGCTTCTTTTTTTTAATCCGTCTCAATCATTTAGGTACACTCAGTTTCACGACTTTCAAGAAACCTAAAAAACTTGTCTATGTATTCTTGCGAAAGTTCATCGCCATAAAATTTTAAGAAAAGCTCTTTTTTAAGATCGAGATCCGAAATATTGGGATTTTTCCTCAAGATTGCATTGATGACCAAAGTCCTTGAAGTGAGATACATTGACCACCCCATTTCTAACCTTCTAACAGGCGGGATTGTTCGAAGCATCTCATGCATTTTTTTAGTGATTTCCGGGCTTGTATCATTCATTGATAGTAACCTTAGTGCTATAGTATAAAGAGGCCGATTTAATTTCATTTTTATTTATCTGCAAGGCTTAATGCCCTTTTCAATATCGCTGAAAGATTTACTCTGGCGCGCAATGGGCTTTAATCCGGCATACCAACGATCTTTTAGCTGCAACTCTGCCCAACGCCTATCCAAAGCTTTGTGCAATGACTGAGTAAAAAAAAGATCCTCTTTCGTCGATTCATAGGTGGAGACGAAATGGTCCCTTAACTTGCATAAGTAGTCGCCATTCACTGCATAGGCGTGAGCTCTTAGAGAAAATTGCACTTTTACATACTCTGCATGATCTGTCTTTTCCGAAAGATGAATTTCTCCCCCTAAGAAAAAAACATCCCACTCATTTTTAAAATGCACCAGAAAATGATTAATATAGGAATCCATTTTATTTTGATTTTTCAGAAAGAGACAATCATCTTCTAGAATAAGCACATTTTTCCACCCCTTTTCTATGGCAAAATCCAGCGCTTTAATATGACTTAAGACACAGCCTCGGATGCCATTGAGTTCATCGTAGGAGGCTTCGATGCGAAAGATTTTATTAGGGTCTAAAGCAGCTTTCTGTAATTCAGCTTTGATCTTCTTGCGGCGGTCAGTGCGCTGCGGAAGATTGATATAAAGCGTGCCATCAAAAAAATTAAGAGCGTCCCGTCTCATAGTTTTAAATCTTTTTTTTAATCGAAAAGAGATATACTCTCAATCATTCATTCCGGCTTTATTTTTAGAAGGAGATAGCCTACAATGCTGCTTATGAACCACCCCGAATATATGAATCAAGAGGACTTCCGCACGAGGGCTGCAAAGCTTGAAGAAATCCGCGCGCTTGGAGTAGACCCTTATCCAGCTAAATTTACCCCTTCTGATGAGTCTGCAGATCTATTAAAAAAATTTGAAACTAAAGAGGTGGGCAGTTACGAGGATGCTGCGGAAGGAAAAGGTCAAGCTGCCTCTGTGGCTGGTCGGTTAGTGCTTTTCCGTGCAATGGGTAAAAATGTGTTTGCCCATATCCAAGATATGTCGGGAAGAATCCAGGTCATGTTCAACCGCGATCATACAACTGTGACTGGCTTTAGCGGCACGCCTGAACTCTCGCCCATAAAATTCATCGAGAAAAAAATAGATTTAGGCGACATCATTGG
>DATIJP010000056.1:0-1621 GCA_035478495.1 Rhabdochlamydiaceae bacterium | reverse complement strand
AGCTCTTCGACGAGGAGTCCATTTAAGATATTGCCTCTAACAAAATGATAGCGCGGATCTTGATCGATTAAGCTTAAATTTTTTAAATTTCCTGCATAGGTCAGAAGATCTAAATTAACGATTTTTTCAACCTCGGAGAATTTAGTAAGGATAGTGCGAATAAACGCCGAGCCCATAAAACCAGCTCCGCCTGTAACAAGAAGTCGTTTAAACATCTTTCAGAAACTCCTGCACTGCACTTTTCCATGGTCTTTGCTGATTTTTTAAAAATTTCTCAGTGTGTTTAGTATCAAGCACTGAATAGTTAGGACGTGGCGCAGAAAATATTGGCTCGCTGAGAGGTTTGATCCTGCGGCACTTTACAGGAAGCTTCAACGCGTGCGCAATTTCAAGCATCTCTTCTGCAATATCAAAGCGAGAAGAAGGTTTTCCTCCAGCAACATGAAAAATTCCACTTTCTGGTAAAAGGTCTATGAGCGCCTCTGCTAAGTCCATGCAAAAAGTGGGACGGCTAATTTGTTTAGTATCCACTTCAAGTTCATCTTTGAGTTTAAAGAGGTCTGGTAGTTTTGAAATGAAATTAATTCCCCCTTTTCCAAAAAGCCACGAAGTGCGCACTACACAGGCGTCTGGGAATAAAGATAAAAGCTTTTTTTCACCTTCTCGTTTACTGATTCCATATACATTTGAAGGGACACAGAGATCTGTTTCTAAATAAGGGCTATTTTTTTCACCACTGAACACATAATCGGTGGAGACATGGACCACTTTAATTCCAAATTCAATCCCCAGCAGCCCTAAATTTTCCGGTCCGTTTACATTGACAGCAAAGGCGAGCTCAGGCTGTTTCTCGGCCTCATCGACTTTATTATAGGCGGAGCAGTTGATGAGATGAGTCGGTTTATTTTGCTCAGCCACTGTTTTAAGATTTTTGAGCTGAGTGATATCTGCTTGCTCATGATTTGTCGCGAAAAAGGGAATTTGCTTATTTTTGAGATAGGTCTGCATGCTTCTTCCCAAAAGACCATCGCTGCCTAAAATCCAAATTAGCATGGGATTGCCTCCGCGAATGGGGGAGCTTCTAGATCGCGCTCAGAAACCAGCGCGTTTTTTATGGGCCACTGAATGCCGACCATAGGATCATCAAAACGAAATGATTTTTCCTCCGCTGGATCATAAGGACTACTGACTTTATAGAAGACATGGGCGCCCTCGCTAAGCACGAGAAATCCATGCGCGAATCCAATTGGAATGAGCAGCTGCTGATGGCTTTCTCCATCTAAAATGACCGATTCAAATTGGCCAAAGGTGGGGCTGGCCAACCTAATATCCACAACCACATCAAGAATTTTTCCTTTTAAGACTGAAACTAATTTGACCTGCCCTGGGCTTTTTTGAAAATGCATTCCGCGCAAAACATCTTTTTTTGAATAAGAATGGTTGTCTTGAACAAATTCAAACTCAATGCCGCATTTCAGATATTGCTCTCTGCGGTAACATTCCAAAAAAAATCCTCGGTCATCGGAAAATACCTTTGGCTTAATTAATTTAAGTCCATTTAAAGAAAGCTCAACTACATCAATCATAGATACTTGTTTTTTTCCATCTAAGATACTATGAT
>DATIJP010000055.1:0-75011 GCA_035478495.1 Rhabdochlamydiaceae bacterium | reverse complement strand
CTGATTTTGTCGATGGAGCGCTCGTCGGAGCTGAGGACCTCGATGTCGAACTCATCTTGGTGGAGCCGCCATCCTTTGGAAGGGATTGTGCCTGCTTTATGGAAAATATAGCCGCCAATGGTGTCATATTCTGGGCTTTGCGGGATTTTAATGCCCAGCTCTTCTTCAATGTCAATAATCCCCATTTTGGCATCTACAATCCAACCTCCCGTCGGCAGCATGGTATATAATGCCTCTTCTTCTCGGTCATATTCATCTGCAATTTCACCGACTAATTCTTCAAGAATATCTTCGATGGTGACAATACCCTCAGTACCGCCATATTCATCGACGACAATTGCCATATGGATCTGTTTGTTGCGAAACTCTTGGAGAAGGGTAGAAATGCGTTTGGTCTCTGGAGTGTAAACAATGGACTTAACTAAGTCGATGATCGGTTTATTCAGCTCCTGTTGCATCTCTTCCTCTTCAATACACTTCACGTAATGGCTAAGTACATCTTTATAATAGACAACACCGATGATGTTATCCACGCTCTCTTGGTAAACAGGAATCCGGCTGTACCCTTCAGATAAAAAGCTTTTGGCCGCCTGCCGGATTGTTGACTCTGCAGGCAAAGAAAACATGTCAATTCTTGGGACCATGATCTCTCTTGCATTGCGCTCTTTAAAAGAGACAAGTGAAAGGATAAGTTTCTGATCGTGCGAATCAAGAAAAGGGGCAAACTCTGGATCTTGCAAGATTTCAAGGATCTTATCACGCATGCGCATCGAGGTAATCTCTTTTGTCTCTTGTGCAGGAAATACCCGTTTTAAAACGCGATAAAAAATGCAAGCAAAAGGCCAGAAAATAAAAAGTAATGCGGACACTATCGGAACGGCAGCTTTGAAAAAAGCTTTAGGTCGAAATTGACTTAGACCATGAAAAATGAGCTCAGTACAAAGAAAAAGCACTAAAATGATGCAAGTTTCAAATAATAAGGACAAAAAAGTTTGTCTTTCTGGCATGAGAGAAAACAAGAAGGAAAAAGCAAATGTCGCATATCCAATGATAAAAATGTATTTGATCATAGGGAGAGCAAAAGAGAGGATGTCGCGATTTTTTTTAACAAAGATGAACTGGACAGGGTATTTTAAAACAGAATGCCTGTTGCTTTCTGCACAGATGAGTTCTGCTTGGAATTTTCCCATTCTGGCAATGGCAGAGCTCATTCCTGTCACTAGATTTGCACAAAAAAGAAAAATAAGTGCCAGCACGGGGGATTCAATCACTTTAGAATCAACCCTTGCTCTTTCAAAAGCTTTAAAAATTGATTTTCTTTTTGACGCATTTTCCTTTTACTTTGGCTATCCTGATCATCAAAGCCAAGTAAATGGAGAAAACTATGAATAAGATAGCGCGAAAGCTCCACGTAAGGATCGATTTTTTTTCTAGAAGCATATTCTATGGCCACTTCAGGGCAAATAAAGATCTCTCCTAGGAAATGTGGATCGATGGGAAAGGTGATGCAATCAGTAGGCGTGGGATCGTTAAAAAATTGGTGATGAAGGTGGGATATCCTATTTTTTGTGACAAAATGGACAGCGAGGCCTTCGGTTTTTAATTGAAAATGGTCTAGGAGGCCCTTGACCATTTTTTTTACGGAACTTTGCGAAAGAGAGATAATTTTCTGAGAATTATAAACAGCAATGTCCAAATTATACTGTGACTGGCGTTTTGGGGAGTCCTGTGACTTTTTTATTTTCGCCATCTTTCCATTTTCCGAGTTTTCTCAAGATTTCAATGCGCTCAAATCTTTTTAGCACATTTTTCTTTTTTGCTGTTTTGCTCGATCTTCCATAGCTGCGATGTCTTGACATTTTTAAATCCTAATTATTTAATTTTTGGAATAAAAGCACTTTTTTTCACGTCTGCTTCAACTGCATTAATCTGTTTTTTGTAGCCTGCAGGAAGATTGTCTTTTAAAGGACCTGTCTTTGGGGAAGGGGGAGCAGGTCTTTTATAACTCACGTGTCTGCGCTCTCCTTGTTTGCTCATGCGTGTCATAGTTAACTCCAATGAAAGATCGCCAGTATAAAGAAAGTGTATGAAGGTTTCAACTATTTAAATATTTTTTTACTTGTCCACGCGGTGGTGCTACCCTATACTCCAAACTAGATAGCATGGTAAAAATTTTAAAATATAAGTTATGACAAAAAATAAAAGACCGCATCCAGATTGGATAGCCGAAAACGAGATTATTACTGGAATATTGCGGATGCATCCAAGGGGATTTGGCTTTGTGGTCCCTGATTCTCTTTTCGACTGTCCTGGGGACGTTTTTATTCCCAAACACCTGACAGATAATGCAGTCGATGGGGATCATGTGGAAATTCAAGTCAACCCTGACTCCAATTGGGAAAAAGGACCCGAGGGCAGGGTTATTTCAATCATGAAACGGGGGCGCACGCATCTTGCGGGCACTATTCGCGAAATTTCCTCAAAGGGAAAAATTCATGCTTATGTCCCTTTGCTCGGACTTTCAAAATCTGTTCTTGTTAAACCGCGTCCTGAAGAAAAAACGTTAAAAGTCGGCGATCGTGTGATCATGAAGGTTTTAGACTGGGGCGATACTGCGGCTCCGGCTATTTGTGAAGTTTCCTACTACATTGGACATATTTCTGATCCTTCTTGCGATGTTCCTGCTGCAATTGAAGAATATGATCTGCGCAATCTTTTTTCCAAAAAGACACTGAATGAAGTCAAAGCGATTGGAAATAAGGTCACAAAAAAAGATCTCCACAGTAGGAAGGACTTCAGTAAATCTGAAACTTTTACCATCGATCCTGAGACAGCCAAAGATTACGACGATGCCCTTTCTATTTCGAAAGACAAAAAAGGCAATTACCATTTGGGTGTTCATATTGCTGATGTTGCCCATTACGTGAAGCAACATTCCAATTTAGACACAGAGGCTTATGCCCGCTGCAATTCTGTCTATTTTCCGGGCACAGTTGTTCCCATGCTGCCTCATGAACTTTCGGACAACCTTTGCAGCTTAAGAGAAAATCAGGTCAGGCTTACCGTTTCTGTCATGATGGACTTTGATCCCAAAGGCACTTTGTTAGGGTATCAGATTTTTAGATCGTTCATCAAAAGCAAAAAGCGCATGACCTATCCGGAAGCAAAATTAATCCTAGATAAAGAGAAGGAAAGTGTCCATTTAAAGAGTCTACAATTAATGGTCGAGCTCTGCCACCTTCTTAAAGAAAAGCGGTCTGAAAGAGGAAGTATTGATTTTGCGCTTCCTGAAATGGTCATTGAGGTGGATGCAAAAGGAATGCCTACTGGAACAAGAAAAGTGGAGTATGACATTACCCATCAGCTTGTTGAAGAGTTTATGCTGAAAGCCAATGAACTTGTTGCTAAGAACCTCACTGATCGCGGTAAGCCCGTACTCTATCGCATTCACGAAGCGCCTTCTCCAGAAAACATCGAAGAGTTTTTAAATTTGGCCCGTTCTTTAGGTTTTCAACTCCCTAAAAATCCAGATCAAAAAGCGATTCAAAAGTTATTCTATAAGGCAAAGAAAACAGCCTTTGGCCAGCAGCTTTCAGTGGGTTTTATTAGAAGTATGAAACTTGCCATTTATTCTCCTGAAAATGTGGGCCATTTTGGACTTGCGCTTGAATATTATTGCCATTTTACAAGTCCCATTAGGCGCTATAGTGATCTTGTCACACAAAGATTGCTTTTTGATGAAGAGGATGAAAAGCTGGATTTGAAAGAGGTGGCCCTCAAATGTTCGGAACAGGAGCGCATTGCTTTTCGAGCAGAGAGCAGTGTTAAATTATTAAAAAAACTACGCCTTCTGAATGTTTATCTACACGAGAATCCAGACAAAGTCTTTAAGGCCATGGTCACGCGCATTAAGCCCTTTGGTTTGACTTTTGAATTGCAAGAATTTTTCCTGGAGGGTTTTTTACACATTTCTGAGATTGGGTCTGATTATTATATTTACGAGCCAAAAAAACCGGCCCTTATTGGGAAGCATTCAGGGAAGACATATACCGTTGGAGAGACCATTGCCGTGCGCCTCAAAGCAGTCGATTTTATTATTTTAGAAAGCAAGTGGGAAATGGCCAGCAGACCAAAAGCTAAAGGCAAAGAAAAAGGCAAATCTAGACGGCAAGAACAAAAAGGCAGAAAGAGACGCCCAAAACGCAGAAATTCTTAAAGAAATTTTAACCACAGAGAGCACAGAGAACACAGAGGAAGAAATTCTTTTTAAATTAGTTAAAATAAATATTTGTTTTACTTCTTTTTACAAGTGAATTTAAATTGAAAAAAGAGTAAAATAATAGGGTAAAAAACTTTAAGGAGGATTTATGGCAGTATTAGGACCAGTGGCATTAGCAGCTAATGGAGCTATTGCATATTGCGCAGGCGAACTTTTAAGTTCAAAATATTCAATTAATAGGGCGACACCAAAAAGTGAGATAGGTATTCGAATGATCGCTGCTGTGGTTGGGTTAATTGCAGGTGCGGTTCTTTTGAGTGGAACAGTTGCGATCGTAACTGGACAAGTGGCTTATTTGCCTATTGCAGTAGCTGCTGGATCGGCTCTAGGAGCTATCCGAGCTCTTTATAAAATCTACAACCTTGCACTTTCAGCTCCCCAAAGGTAGTGTTATTTCTCCAGCAGTCTCTGCAACTGTCTTTGCATCGCTAAGGTGCCATAGAGATTGCAGAGAATTTCATATTGGGAAGGATCTGTAAGATTGTAAATCACATTCCAGAGCGGATCAATATGCCAAGCATCTCCCTCCGCATCAATGAAAAGCGACCAGGCATGGCCGCCACTTCGATGGCGTGCTGAGACCAAATCCCTCACAAAATAGGCCTTGCCAACGAGCAATTTGCTGTCTATTAACCGATCTAAGAAGTAGGTAGATACAAATGCAAGCTGTCTGCAAACCCCTATTTTACTTTGAATAAATTCTTCAATGGAAATCAAAGGCAGATAAAAATTCTTATTTGTGGGTGTAAAATCAGAATCGGTTCTTTTTTTATCATGGACCCAATCATAAATAAAAGCATTTAATGTGGATTCCTTGCACCTTTCCATGCTAAAGACAGCATTGCGAATATAACTGGTCATAAGAGAAAGGAGTTCAATCACAGTGCTATTCTTTGGAATAAGGGAAATAAAGGAAGCATAATGGCCTTCTAAAAGAGGGGAAGCAGCGGGGTCAAAGCATAGGATCTCGCGGCCTAAGGGGTAAGAGCCGATATAAATCAGAGGTTTTGAGGAGACATTTTCTAATTTTCCAGTGAGGATATGATAAGTTTTTTGATTATGAAGGAAGAGTTTTTTTTCGCAGTCATATTCTAACAAAGCCCCTTTTTCAAGCTCGCTAAACATATCTAGACTTTTATTTCCAAAAACAAGCGCAAATAAAAGCGGGATAACGTGCATCTAACGTAATTTTCTTTGATAGCTTAGCAAGGTGTTTGACAATAGCATCGCAATGGTCATCGGCCCAACTCCTCCAGGGACAGGAGTAATATGGGAACATTTGGAGGCAACCTGATCAAAATCGACATCTCCGACCAGAATGTCTTTGTTATTTTCTCTAATCCGATTGATGCCAACATCAATGACAACAGCTCCTTGTTTAACCATTTCTGGGCCTACAAAACGCGGTTTTCCGATGGCAGCTACAAGAATGTCAGCTGAAGCACAAATTTTTTTCAGGTCTTGCGACATGCTATGTGCGATGGTGACGGTGGCGTTTGCATGGGCCCTTTTTTGTATTAAAAGAGCAGCCAGTGGTTTTCCGACTAGATTACTCCTTCCTAAAATCACAACATGTTTGCCTTCGGTTGCAATATTGCTTTGCGCAAGTAGTACTTGAACTCCATGAGGCGTACAAGGAAAAAAAACATCCTGCTCGCCGATGTACATTTTTCCTACATTCATCGGATGAAAACCATCCACATCCTTATTAGGGTCAATGAAGAGCATGATGTTGTCTGTATTAATATGCGATGGCAGAGGGAGCTGGACCAGAATTCCATCGACATCACTATCTTGATTCAATTGCTCAATTTCTTTGATCAGATGGCTTTCTGTGACATTAGCTGATAGTTCTCTATCGATAGAAAGAATGCCTACTTCATGGCATTTTTTCTTTTTCATTTTAATATAACTTTGTGAAGCAGGATCATTGCCGACTAAAATAAAAGCAAGAGCGGGAGGTCTACCCTTTAATTTTTGAATTGCATCTGCAATATTGGCTTCAATTTTCGCAGCAATTGCTTTTCCATCAATGAGTTGCATGAACCATGTCCTGTTTTAATAGATCTACCATTTTTTGATGTAAATGACCGTTTGTAGCAAGCGTGGGGAAATATCCATAAAGCTGATGCTCTCTTCCATCATAGTGGCTCACTTTACCTCCTGCCTCTTCAATGAGCAATTTTCCGGCAGCTAAATCCCAGGGATGCAATCCGACTTCCCAAAAAGTATCAAATCTTCCACAAGCAACATAAGAAAGGTCAATCGCTGCCGACCCCAAGCGTCTAATGGGAATTCCCTTTTTCACAATGCTGGCAAAACGCTCAACGCATTTTAAAGGATCTTTGTCCACATCGTAGGGAAAGCCGGTTGCCATAAAAGAAATATCAAAACGGTCTCTTTGAGAAACGGCAATCCGCTTCCCATTGAGGTAAGCGCCCTGATTTTTTTCTGCAACGAAAAGCTCATTCATGGAAGGGTAGTAGACAACCCCAGTCAGAATCTCTTTTCCTAGAGCAGCAGCAATACTAACGCAAAAAATGGGGATTGATCTTGCAAAATTCACCGTTCCATCTAAGGGATCAATAATCCAAACGATTTTTGAATTATCGAGTTTGCTCTCTATTTTATCTTCTTCGCCTAAAAATTGGTGGTCTGGAAACTGTTTTTTCAAAGTTGAGACTATTAAGTTTTGAGATGCTAGGTCATATTCTGTGACTAAATTTTGATTTCCGCTCTTGGAAGAGATCTTATAATCAGTTCCAAATCCTGAAAGCAGAAGTTCTCCAGCCTTTAAAGCAGCTTCTACGGCTGCAAATGTAAGCGGAGAATAGGAATCAATGGATTTCATCTAAATTTCAATTTTCTTATGTTTTTGTAGATTTTCATAGGGCAAGTAAACCATAAAAATCCATAAAGCGCATCAAAGGCGGGCATTAAAATCAGATCCGTCGCTATTAGATGCCATTTAAATGGAAAATGTTTTTCAAACAATGCCAAAAAAATCAGTTGAATTAAAGAGGAAACAGCAGAGATCAAAGCGGTATAACAAGAAATAGAAAAGAGCCTATCTTCAAAGAAATTGCGCCTTTGCGCATAGACAAGCAGCGTCGTTAAACAGAAATTAAAAGCGCAAAATCCAAAGTGAAATTTTGAATTTAAAAGGTCCATTAAAAGTCCGCACAAGACCGCTGTCCAAATAGAAAATAGAAATCCCTTTCGAATAAAAACAGTGGCAAAAAAAGGGGCAAATGCAAGGAGATGAAAGGTGGGAAAAAATAGTGGAGAAAAAAAAAGAGCAAAACAGGCAAGTAAAAAAGGAACAATAAGCGGTGTCATTTTTGCTCCCAAAATTGGTGCCATTTCCAAGCGGTCGCGAGAATATTTTCAAGATTGGAGTGTGTAGGATGCCATCCCAGAATTTTTTGTGCTTTGGATGATTCTGCAATTAGCAGGGGGGGGTCTTCAACATTTGCTTTTTCAATGGTATAGGGGATTTTACTGCCTGTCACATGACTTGCAAGTGTAATCATTTCAAAGATGGAAAATCCCTTTCCAGTGCCCAAGTTTAAACCAAGGAGTTGTGGATGCTCATCAAGATGCTTCAAAGCTTTAACATGTGCGCTAGCAAGATCGGTCACATGGACAAAATCACGCACGGCCGTTCCATCCAGTGTGGGAAAATCAGATCCAAAAATAGAAAGAACTTCTTGTTTTTGACATGCAGTAAAAAGAATGCGTGGGATGAGATGGGTCTCTGGATGATGTGCTTCGCCAATTTCCCCTTCGAGATCCGCTCCAGCAGCATTGAAATAGCGCAGTGAAATAGAAGAGAGGCCGTGAGAGTGGTAGAAATCTTCTAAGAGATTTTCAATGGCCCATTTAATTTTTCCATAAGGATTGATCGGATTTTTAGGATGATTTTCATCAATAGGTGTATAAAGTGGCTTTCCATAGATAGCTGCAGAACTGGAGAAAATCAGTTTTTTAATCTGATGTTTGCACAAGACTTGCAATAGAGACAAAGTACCCACTAAATTATTTTCATAATATTTTAAGGGGTCTCTTTTCGATTCTCGAACATCGATATAAGAAGCAAGATGGATCACAGCCGTTGGGCGGTGGAGTAAAATGGCCTTTTCTAATTGGTCCGTATTTAAAATATCCCCTTCAAAAAATGGCCCCCATTTGACAGCCCACTTGTGTCCTGAAGAAAGATTATCAAATGTAATGGGGATATCTCCATTTGCAGCTAAAGCCTTGCAAACATGACTTCCGATATATCCTGCGCCGCCAACAACAAGGACACTTGTTTTCACTAAAAAGCTCCTTTTGGGAAAAGAATGATCGGGACAGTCTTCAAAATGATGAAAAGATCAAGACCAAAGGATTGAGTATCCACATATTTTTCTTCTAAAAGAATGCGCTCTTCGAAGGTGAGAAGATTTCTTCCTTTAATTTGCCAAATGCAGGTTAACCCGGGTTTAACAGATAAAATTTTATCTGTTTTATCCCCAAAGTGGCTGCGGATTTCTTCCCCAGCCTTTTCGCGGTTCTCAATGGCTATGGGCCTTGGTCCAACAATGCTTAAATCTCCTTTTAAAACATTCCAAATTTGAGGAAGCTCATCTAACGAAGATTTGCGCAAAAACTTTCCAATGGGGGTTAAACGCGGGTCATTTTTTAACTTAAAATATTTTTTCCATTCCTCATTAAGTTCAGGACAAGTTTTCAAGATCTGATGGAGCTTTTCATCTGCATTTAGGCACATTGTCCTGAATTTCCAACAATGGATCAATTTTCCATTTTGCCCCATACGCAGTCCTTTATAAAAAACTGGACCTGTCGAAGTGCATTTAACTAAAATCGAAATGAGAAGATAAATAGGAGAGAAAGTGGCCAGAAAAAAAAGGCTAAAGAGAAGATCGAAAATTCTTTTTTCAGGTCTCTTATACATAGAGAGACTATTCTAAACAGCTTTTGACTATTTTGGTAGTCCTTAACATGTAATGCTGAAACCTGCTTGCGGAGGTTAGCAATCTGCTGCGTCGCGCTGCATCGACAACCCGCTGCGGGGTTGCCTGCTTCGCGTAAACCGCTTATAGCGGCTACTTGCATATTACTAACTTGCGCTTCGCATTTTTCGAGCATTTCCTGTTGCGGACTACCATTATTTTTCTATCAACTTATCTCTAAGAATTTTTCAACTTTTTCGAATAATCGAGTATATTCGTCAATTTTTTCAAAATCTGCTTGCATGTGCCGAGAAGCAGTTTTTTTGCCATACTGTATATGAAAGTATCCTTCGTCTTTGATTAGTTCTAAAAGTTTGTTTCGATTGTGTTCAAAAGTTCGCAATTTATTTATTTCTTCCTTAATCAGGAATGTTCTGTCCATTCCCTCTTTCGCCAATACTTGACGAAGCAGTTTTCCAATAACAGGCTGTATTTTCGTAAGTAAAAATAAAAACAGACTTATTTTATATTCTACATCTGAACTATCTTTTACATGCGTTTGAATTAATCGAAAGCAGAGTGTTTTTTTCCAGCCCCTTGCGCTCAATATTAATGCAAATAAGCCAGGATATTGTTGTTCTAGATTCGTTAGATCTTCTTCTTTTAAAACAATTGCATTTTGACAAGGACCTAAACTATCAGGCTGCTTTACTCGTAAAACAATTGCATTTTGACAAGAACCTAAGCTATCACGCTGCTTTACTAAAGGTTTCGAAGGAGTTGTTGTTGAGGAAAAATTGTCAACTTCTCGAAATTTTCTTTTCCCAGCCGTGGGTGTTTTTTCTGAAATTTGGACTCGAGCAGAAGGTGGGTGCAAATCAGGACGCCTATTTAATGCAATATAGCGCTTGAAAAAATCAGAAAAAGCCTGACTAAAAAGGGTGGGAGTAACTGCTCCAATAAAACGCGAGCGGAATTCATTATCATAAAGTTCTAAGAGTTTCCCCGCCCGCGGACTTGAAAAAAAAGGGTTATTAGGCGAGCCGCTCTGCAAAAGAGAAGAAGTTGCTTGTAGAAAAGATACGATATGAAGGGTAGAGGAGACATATTGATTTACCTCTAGAGCAGTTTGACTCATTTCTAAGGGGACATTGGAAGGCATCGTTAAAATTGGAGATAAATGTTCAACTTCTTTTTGAAAATGCAATGAAGCTGGAGATGAAACTGTCGATGGAGTTATTGCGCTAGAAAATCTATTAGGTCTGTTTTCTAAGTCGAGGCGAGCAGACATTGTGATCACAACTTCTAATTTGAGATGCAGGAAGGATTGCTGAAAACGAAATTAAAATCAAAAAACAAAAGGAAATTTCATTCATTTTCAATTTTTTCAAAGAATCGGGTATGCGCATCAATTCTCTCAAAATCTGCTTGCATGTGCTGAAAGCGGATTCTTCGATTATTGTATATATGAAAATATTCTTTATTTTTGATTAGTTCTACGAGTTTGTATCGATAGTTATCAAACCTGCTCGAATAAGTTCGCTCCTCGCTAGTAAAGAGTGTTGTGTTGATTCCTTCTTTCGATAATGCTTTGCGAAGCATTTTTGCAACGATGGAATTTATTTTCGAAACTGCAAATAAAAACAGACTTATTTTATATTCCACCTCTGGATAGTCTTCTAAATACTCTTTAATCTCTTGAAAGCAGAGTTTTTGGTTCACTCTATTTGCTTTACCTATTAAGACAAATAAATGGGGAAATTGTTTTCTCAGGCTCGTTGGTCGGGTTCGCAGAGTTTTCAAAGGAAGTTTTGTTGAGGAAAAATCTTTAACTTCTTGGAGTTTTCTTTTTCCAATATTAGGTTGTTTTTTTTCCAAAATTTGGACTTGAGCAGGTGGTGGTTGCAAAGCAGGAGGCCCATTTAGTGCAATATAGCGCTCTAAGAAATCAGAAAAAGTCTGATTAAAAAGGGGGAGAGTAACTGCCCCTATAAAACGCGATCGGAATTCATTATCGTAAAGTTCCAAGAGCTTTCCCACCCTCGGATTTGGAAAAAGAGGTTGAGAGTTTTGTGAAGCAGTTGCTTGCTGAGAAGATAGTATAGGAAGGGTAGAGGAAACATATTGATTTACCTCTAAAGCAGTTTGACTCACTTCTAAGGGGGAATCGGGATCAGTTAAAATTGGAGATAAATCTTCAACTTCTCTTTGAAAATGAAATGAAGCTGGAGATGGAGGTGGCGATGGTGGTGCTGTGCTTAAAAACCCATTAAATCCATTTTCTAAGTCGAAGAGAACAGACATGGTGATTACAACTTCTAAGTTGAGGTGCAAATAGGGTTGCTAGTGACAATATCATTCATTTTCAATTTTTTCAAAGAATCGAGTATGGGCATCAATTTTCTCAAAATCTGCTTGCATTTCCCAAGGAAGAAACCTACTTTGCCAAGTGAGTTTATGAAAATATCTTTTGTCGATTAGTTGTGCGAGTTTGCCTCGATAGAGATCAAAACTCCTCAAACTAATTACTTCCTCCTTAGTAAGAGATATTGAGTTCATTCCTTCTTTAGACAATGCTTGGCGAAGCATTTTTGCAACAAGGGGCTTTATTTTCGAAAGAGTAAATAAAAACAGACTTATTTTATATTCTACCTCCTCTGTGGTATCTTTTAAATATTCTTTAATCTCGTGAAAGCAGAGTGCTTTTTTGCTTTTCTTTGCTATAGATATTAATTCAAATAAAGCAGGAAATTGTTTTTTGAGAGGTGCTCGGGTTTCCAGAGTCTTCGAAGAAGTTTCTGTTTGGGGAACGTCTTCAACTTCTTGGAATTTTCTTTTTCCAACATTAGATGGCCTTTCCGAAGCTTGGACTCGTGGCAAAAGAGAAGGAGTTGTTTGCTGAGAAGATAGCATAGGAAGGGCATTGGAGACATATTGACTTGTCTCTACCGCAGTTTGATTCACTACTGAGAGGATATTGGAAGCCTTCGTTAAAACCGGTGATAAATTTTCAACTGTTTTTCGAAAATGAGATGAACCTGGAGATGAAACTGTCGGTGATGGCGGAACTTTAGATTTATTTTCTAAATCAAGATGAACAGACATTTTATTAGGATTGCTAAAAACGAAATTAAAATCAAAATCTTTAAGATTTGATAAGGCTTCTGGCCATTTCCTGAAGTAAAGGGGCTGGCTGAGAGAGATTATCCAAGGATTTAAAGGCGAGGCTAAAGAATTGGCCTGCTAAGAATTTGGATTTTTCAGGTTCTAGCAAGGAAAGAGCTGTCGCTTTTTGTTTTTTGGCATCTGATCCCTTTTTTTCTTTGACATCATCTAAATCATCTTGAATCTGAAAGGCAAGGCCAAGGTATTTCCCAGCGGTATGCAATGCAAGCATATCTTTCTTTGGCGCTTCGCCAATAATGCCGCCGAGCTCCAAACTCGCAATAATGAGAGAGGCTGTTTTGCCAAGGTGCATGAATTCTAATGTTTCCCAATCGATTTTTTTTCCTTCAGATGCGATATCTACCACTTGGCCGCCAATCATCCCCTCACTACCAGCGCTTTTTGCTAAGACATTAATGAGTTTGAGCTTTTGCTTGTCAGTTAATAAAGGGCTTTCGCAAAGCAATTGAAAAGCATAGGTCAGCAGAAAATTTCCAGTTAATAGGGCATGGCCTTCAGGATAGACTTTATGCAAAGAGGGTTTGCCTCGACGGTAATCATCATCGTCCATACAGGGAAGATCATCGTGAATGAGTGAGTAAGTATGGACCATTTCAAGTGCGCAAGCAGGAATGATACTTTTTTCTAAAGGAACCTCATAAGCTGCTGTAGTGGCAAGGAGAAGTAGGGGACGTAGACGTTTACCTGATGAAAAGACGGAATAGCGGGCCGCCTGAAAAAGCGGATTATGGTACATAAAGGGCTTTTCTTGAATGAGCTGGTCCAACTTCTCTTCTAATAATTTTAGATGTGTCTCAATAAACCCTGTCATCATAAACTTGTCCTATCGCGCTTTGGAGATGCCAATGCCAAAATATTCAAAACCATTTGTTAACATCTCACTAGCTGAAAATTGGTTGCGTCCATCAAAGAAAGCGGGGCATTGCATGAGTTTGCGCAGTTTACCGAGATTAACAGAGCGAAACTGTTTCCATTCGGTCACAAGGGCGATCGCATCGGCCCCTTGTGCTGCCTCATATTCATCTTTGCAAAACTCAAGTCCACTTCGATGGGCTAATAAATGCTGCGCTTTTTTTAATGAAACGGGATCAAATAAACGCAATTTTGCGCCAAGACCTAAAAGCTGTTCAATCAGAAGTAAAGAGGGGGCTTGCCTCAAATCATCTGTGTCTGGCTTAAAAGAAAGTCCCCAAATCGCGATGGTCTTGTTTTTGAGCTCTCCAGCAAAGTATCGTTGGATCTTTTGGCTTAAAATGGTTTTTTGATTCTGATTGATCGTTTCCACTGCATTTAATAGCAAGGAATCGACATTGAATTTTTTTGCCATGGCTTTTAAGGCAAGAATATCTTTTGGCAGGCAGGAACCACCAAATCCTAAGCCAGGATAAAGATAGTGGCCGCCAATGCGTTTATCAGCGCAAAGAGAGGCTCTGATCTCTTCGACATTGGCCCCGCTAGCTTCGCAAAGGCAGGCCAGTTCATTCATGAATGAAATCCGCGTGGCCAGCATCGCATTCGCAGCATATTTTGCAAGTTCAGCAGACGGCGGGTCCATCACGAAAAACTGATTATCATGGGTCATGAACGGTTGATTTAGCTCTTTCATGATGGAGGTGGCCTTTGAAGAATAAGAACCGATGATGATCCGGTCAGGATGCATGCTATTTTTAAGCGCACAGCCTTCTTGCAAAAACTCTGGATTTGAGACGACATCAAAAGGGATAGAAAGATCCCTTTTTTTCAAAACTTTTTGAATGATCTGAGAGACCTCCGCATGGGTCCCCACAGGCACTGTGGATTTATTTACGATAATGAGATAGCGGTCCATATGATGGGCAATTTCATGAGCTGCTGCATAGACGTAAGAAAGATCGCAGCTTCCATCAGGACTTGCGGGAGTGCTCACGGCAATAAAGCAGACTTCTGCTCCCTTCACAGCCTCTGCATAATTGCTGGTAAAGAAAAGCCTTTTTTCTTTGCGATTTTTTAATACGAGCTCTTGAAGGCCAGGTTCAAAGAAGGGAATCGTCCCGGAAGTGAGCTGCTTGATTTTTTCCCCGTCGATATCAAGGCAGGTGACATGATGGCCAGCTTCGGCAAAGCAGGTCCCTGTGACAAGTCCAACGTATCCGGTGCCAACAATTAGTAGTTTCATGAACCTATCCCATTATTCCAAAATCTTGATTTTTGAAGGATTTTTTCACAGGTTTTAAACCCGCTTCGCAGGCATACTTAAAATAAGTAGGACAAGAAGCGGGTTTAAAAGATGTGGAAAAAGGCACGAAAAGCATATTTTGCGAATACTGGGATAGGTTCATACCTAGTTCGCAGTATAGAAGAGGCCATCTTTTAACAAAAGAGTGCGATCACATTGCTTTGCAAGTTCTTGATCATGAGTGGCAATGATAAGTGTTTTGTTTCTTTTTTTTGCACTCTCGATTAAAAGCCGCTGGACTCTCTCTGAATTTTCGCCATCAAGATTTCCTGTGGGCTCATCAGCTAAAATAAGATCGGGATCATTGCATAAGGCCCTGGCAATGGCGATGCGCTGTTTTTCTCCGCCAGAAAGAAACTTTGTCAGGGTGTCTATCTTAGAAGAGAGCTGTACCTCTTCGAGGAGAAGGATTGCCCGTTTATAGCTTGGGCTCTCCTTGCTGCAGTTTTTTCGCGCGATCCTTTGAGGCATTAAAAGATTTTCTAATACAGAATATTCATCTAATAAATTGTAAGTTTGGAAAATAAAACCAATATGCTCATTGCGGAGTTGATGGAGTGAGGAGTCCATTGGGATCTTGCTGCAAATTTCTAGAGTGCCCTGGCATGGTTTTTCAAGGGTTCCAATAATATGCAAAAGGGTGCTTTTTCCCTCTCCTGATTTCCCCGTAATGGCAACGATCTCGCCTTGTTTTATTTCTAATGAAATGCCCTTTAATACGGAAACATCTGCATATTTCTTATGAATATTGTCTAATTTTAGAATGGTCTCTTTCACTCTGCCCTCAAAATTTGGGATGGTTGCAAGCGGCAAGCTTTAATTGCAGGAATAAGTCCAGCAAGTAGAGAGATAAGAGGAGTGGCAATCAGAACAAAATAGAGTGCGCGGCTGCTAAGGGCATCAGGCAGAGACTGCCCAAAAAATAGGGCATTAAATGCCTCATGGCCCTGCAATAGACTGAGGATTTTCACAACAAAATCGATATTGTGCAAAGTTAAAAGAGCAAGTGTAATTCCAATTAAGCTGCTCAAAATTCCAATGGATATACCGCAAAGTCCAAAAATGAGGGCGATGCTATTTTTAGAAGCTCCCATTGCTTGCAAAATGCCAATCTCTCTTTTTTTGTTTTGCACAAGAAGAATCAGCATGGAAATAATATTTGAGCAGGCCACTGCCAGCACAATCACACCGATCAGTGTAAAGAGGTATTTATCGCTTTGGAATTGTTGCAAGAGATCTTTTGCAAAATCATAATCTTTATAAGTAGTGATTTTCCAATAAGTATCAATGCCTTCTGCTTTGAAGGCACCTTCCAATTCTTCTTTCATTTTTTCGCTTTGCAAACTTTGATCTAGCCAAAGTGCAATCCCATTTGCAGTCATTCTATCCACGCTATAAGGGCTATTTGACGCATTGATCACTTCGGTCACTTGCGGAGGAACAAGAATATATTTACTGCTCATGGCCATGATCCCGCCGTCATAAAATCCAGCGACAGCAACAGCAAACCGCTGCTCTTGAAGTCCGCTTGCGGTCATGGAGGGGTAGGAGAGATATCCGCGGTCGCCTAACTTCACTCCATTTTCTTGAAAATTGCGAGAAAGAAAAATGGGCATGGCACTTTCCTTACTTTTTGGAAGTACAATGGCTTTCTCAATAAAATGGGGCCAAGGAGGCAGCTCCTGCGGAGAGGCTTTAAAATGATTTTGGACCTGCGCTTTTGATATTTCAAGGCCCTCCCAATTCATTTCTCCTTCAAGGCGCTGCTTTTGCAAAACAGTTTTCACTTTAAATCTGATATCTGAAACGCTTTTTGCACCCTTTAAAGAGCTTTCTAGTAATGAAGCTTGAAATTGCAAGGGGCCTTCTACAAAAATAGGCGTTGATCGCGCGAGTTTTTCGCCATTAAAGAAGAGTTCATTCTGTTTAATTTTAAGCTGGCCTTTAGTTGCAGGATCTTTTTGTAAAATTAAATGGGTGATTTGCCCTTGCTGTGAAGAGGCCGCTGCATTAAAGGAGCCATTTTCAGGCAAAAGAGATGTAGGCAACTTCCAAAGATGCAGGGTTGTTTGCATCTCTTCTATGGTAATGTTTTTTAAAATGGGCAAGAGATTTGCAAGAGATGCATTTTCTTCTACTTTGGGAACATCTTCACAAACGTGGTCCCATTTTTTACCCGCAAGCAAAATAAGATGGTTAAGGTCTTTTACTGCAGGGTTTGCCAAAATGGAGTGAATGTGTGGATTTTGGTCGGTAAAAGAGACAAGATATGAAACTTGGGTCAGAAATTGATGGGAAAATGGATTGGGTGTGAGCTGTAAACGTAAAAGCGCTCCGCTGACCTCATAGTCTTGGAAAGCAAAACCTGGAACTTTTTCTTTAAATTGGCCAAGTACTTTATAGGCTTTTTTCACAGGATCTTTTAACGTGCCATCGGATTCTAAGTCGGGCTTTGGAAAAGAAAATGGAAGTTCTTCGTCGCTTTCAGGATTATAGGGATTAGAAAGCGGTGACGTAGCTTTTTGTTTGATGTTTTTGAGATGATATCCTGCACCATTTGCATACTGATCTACCTGATAGAAGTAAGAAGAAAAATATTTTTCTGTGGGCTGGATCCTGATCGGACCATTTAAAGCGGTCAGTTTTTCAACCCAACTGCGCTCAATACCTTCGGTAATGGAAAGAAAGACAAGGACCAGCCACACCACTATAGAGATGACCGAGACCGACATTAAGGCGATAAGGGAAACAGAGAGCTGCTTTTTTTTGGGGGTAAGGTATTTCTTTACAAGCGAAAATTCAAACATAAAGAAGCGGCCCCTAGCAAGAGTTACTTGGCTTCTTTAAAAGCAACGTGGCGTTTTAGTTTTTTATCGTATTTTTTTAACTCCATACGCTCCGTTGTATTGCGCTTGTTTTTAGTGGTCCAATAGACCTCTGTGCTTTCAGTGCTTTTTAATTTAACAAACTCACGTGCGCCTTTAGCCATAATACCCCAATATATCTTGTGTTTTGGGACGGATTATAGCTGGAGTAACTATTAGATTAAAATCTAAAAAAAATTATATGCGATTATATACTTTCCAAGATTCTTTTGACGCGCGCCAAAGGAAAATGGTGCCAAAAATTAAAGAATCAAAGGCCATGATCAGCCAAATTGAGTCAGCAGGCCAATGCCAAACATTCATAGAGAAATGAGCAGGCACGTAGGAAGTGAGCCAAACAAACCCAATGATGCTTAAGTAAAAGTAGATGTCTTGAGAAGCGGTGATTAAACTGAGTCCAATAGCACAGAATCCATAACAAAAGAAAAAGATCCAAAGCCATAAAAATGAGCGTTTTAAGAGCTGCAAAGTCGAGTCGTTAATAGGTTCTAGCGAAAAAAATGAGAGCGTAACTTCAGGATACAATAAATAGGGGATTGAGAGTACAAGAGTTGTGATCACTAAGAATAGAAAACTTGAACGGACCATTTTCCAGATGCCGGCGTAATTTTTAGCGCCAATAAGAGTGGAGGCAATGGTGATCATGCCCTGCAGCATTCCATCATTAATAAAAGAGAATAACAACATCAGTGTGCCTCCAATAGAGAGCACAATGAGATAATCGCCCCCTTTGAAAGTCATGATATGCACAATAGCCGCCCATGCAGTTAGGGTAAAGACGCGTGCAAGGGCCCGTGGAAAGCCCGTACGTGTGCACTCCCAAAATGAACCCCACTTGAAGCGATAATTGCCAGATCCAAAAGCTTGCCTCTCTTTTTTCCGCAAAAAAAGGATTAAAAGAACAAAACAAAAAAAGGCCTGAGACAAGGCGGTTGAGATCGCCGCTCCCGTCGCGCCGAGAGGCGAAATCACCCCTTTAATTCCAAAGATTAAAATTAAATCCAATAGAATATTAATTGTATGAGTGATGAAAGTAGTGAAAAAGATGATTTTTGTTTTGCCCTGGCCAATATAAAAACAGGAAAGTGCTGTGCCTAAAGGAAAAAGAAAATTTGCGAAGAGCAAAACATTAAAATAGGATAGTCCGCTTTGTTTTATCGCCGACCCTTCGAAAAAAGAGGGGACGAAACATAGTCCTAGAGGAATGGTCAGAATCATGGATAGAAAAGAAAACCAGATCATTTGCCAAATATACTCTCCAATACGATCCAATGTATTGGAACCCTTAAATAACCCTACAAAGACTTGAGCAGAAGCTGCTAGCTTCATGCACGGATGTTGAAAAAGAGTGCAAAGGTAAATAGCACAGGTGCAACCTTGTAATGCATCCAAAGAATAATGAGAAAGGAAGAGGCGGCTGCAAAATCCCATGAAACTGGCAGAAAAAAAACTTAAAATTAAAGGAGAAGAGAGGTAAAGGAGCTCTCTTAAGCTCGAAGCAGGGTAAGGTGTAAGCCGATTATCTGGTTGGTCTAAGACATTTCCCAATAGGATAAACTCATATAAAATTTGACAACACACTCTTAAAACAGATTTCAGATTTTTTAAATAGCTAAAAAAATCAATTCGGATTTTTAAAAAAAATTATTTACAAAAAAGGAGTTATCTTTACAGTCACATTTAGATGGCTAAGATTATTTAAGGGGGAAACAATGAAATATTTTGGATTTTTACTATCCATTCCAATGCTAGTTTTTGCTACAGCAGACGATGATGACCTGCTTTTTAATGAATATACGACCTACTCGATCGAAGAAAAAGAGATGTTCAATGAAAATTTCCATGATCAAATTGCAAAGATGTTTGTTAGCTTCGGAACTGAGGAAGAGGATGATTTTTCTCTAGTTGATCAAGAAGAAAATGTTTCCTCTTTTAATCAATTCACTGAAGAAGATTCATCTGCAATTGATGAAGGTGCGAAAAGAAATGAGGTAGTTGAAAGTTACGATGAGGATGATAGTTTTAATTCAGAGCTTTCGCCAAGCACTGAATCCGTCCCTCAAAGAAGCCGGATCGTACAAAGTCAACCTAAACTTTCACCCTTCCGTCAAGATCATGCCGCTCTGCCAAAAAAGCCAGCTGTAAGGCAAAAGAAAGCAGTTCAAGAGTTGACTGTTCAAGAGCTTAAGCCAGCTGTAAAACAAAAAAAGGCACGTCAAGAAGTGACTACGCAGGAAGCTGCGCCAGCTATAAGGCAAAAAAAAGCACGACCAGAGATGAAACAAGAGGTAACAACCGGGGAAGCTGCACCAGTAAGAAGACAAAAGAAAGTAAACGCGGAAGTGAGTGCTGAAGAAGCTCAAAGAGTCCCTCAAAAGAAAGCTCCTGCTGTGAAAGCACAGCCTGCGGCTCCGGTTAAAAAAAGCCTTCCTGTACGCTCGCCAACTGTCGTACAAAATGGACAAAAAGCGAAAAAGAATGGGGCAGCAGGAACAGTTAAAAGAAAAGCCAACCCTGCTAACCCAGCTTTAAAAAATAACAGCAATATGGCTCAAAAGAAAAGTAGTGCAGTGAAAAAACCACAAATGCAAAGAAAAAACACTGCAGTGAAACGACCAACGGTGGAAGTCGAAGAATTCGAGGAATAATTGTTCAATTTGATAAAGGAATGCGCGTCATGGGCTCAAGGTCCATGGCGTCGCCTTTATCGTTTCTTTTAAAAAGATGCATCCCTAATCCCGCAATCATGGCTCCATTGTCTAAGCTTAAACCTGCTGATGGCCAATAAATAGGAATAGAAAGATTTTGAGAATTGAGAGTAGCGCGCAGGGTTTGGCTATTGCTCACCCCTCCGCCAATATAAAGAGCTTTGCATGGAAAGGCTTGAATGGCCTCTTTGATTTTATTTGCAATTTCAGAAAATGCTGTTTTTTGAAAAGAGGCGGCAATATGGGCTTTTTCTTCTTCGTCTATGATGCATGCATCTTTAGCTTTTCCATTCTGGCCCTTAATGGTATAGAGCACATTTGTCTTCAATCCACTAAAAGAAAAGTTCCAAGGATTGTTTTTTACCTTTCCTGCTTTAAACAGATAGCGGGAAGGATTACCTTTTTTTGCCAAAGCTTCAATTGCTGGGCCGCCAGGATAACCGAGGCCTAGTAAAGAGGCGACTTTATCAAAAACTTCACCTAGGGCATCATCGATTGTTGTACCAATCAATTGATACCTCCCTACACTTAGAATATGCACCATAAAGGTATGGCCTCCCGAAAGGACAACACCAAGCGCCGGGAAATCAAAAGATCCCGAAGACATCATCGCAGCATAAAGATGGGCCTCTACGTGATTCACTCCGATAAAAGGGATGTTCCAACCCAAAGAAAGACTTTTAGCGGCATTTAAGCCGATAAGAAGGGGTCCAATAAGACCTGGTCCTCGTGCCACAGCGATGAGATCAAGATTTGCAGGTTGAATTCGGGCTTCATCCAAACATTTTTGGACCATAGGAATGATGACCTCAGCGTGCCTTCTTGAGGCAAGTTCGGGGAAAACCCCACCAAAGGGTTTGTGGATATCAAACTGGGAGGCGATGACATTGGATAGGATTTTTGTGCCATCTTCAACGATGGCGCAGCCAGTTTCGTCGCAAGTGGATTCAATTCCAAGTACAAGCATAAATAATTATATTTTTAATATTGTCGATAATTATATCGATTAGTACTGAAAGTTACTACTATTCATTAACTTGCCCGTGCCCTTGCCCATGCCCTTGCCCTGTTAGTTTTGTTTCTGTGTCATCTTAACTAAGAGATGCCAAGGAATTTTATGCTGAAAAATTAATTATAAAACAGGGCAAGGGCAAGTTAATAAAGTAATTCTGCGGCGGCCTGATCTAAGATCCAGAGCGCTTTATGCTCGTTCGTCCCTATGGCTTGTATGGGGTAAATTTCAAATTGGTCCGGGGAAGTGAGGACTTTTGCCACAATATCTTTTTTTGAATCTCCTAAAACATAGATGATGCTATTGGAGGCTGCATTAATGCATGGATAGGTAAGGGTCATTCGCTGTGTCTGTAGCTGTGGAACATCATTGGCAGCCACCAGCCTATCTTTTATTTTTAAGGCTTTGGTATGGGGAAAAAGAGAAGCAGTGTGCCCATCTTCGCCACAGCCCAAAATAATGAGATCAAAAGAGTGGTTTTTTAAGATTTCGCGGATTTTTTTTTCATAAGCAATCGCATTTTCTTCAATCTTCTCTTCAGCATGCATGCGTAAGATCTGCTGGGAAGGAATGGGAAGATGTTTGAAACCAGCTTCCATGGCCATATGATAGTTGCTTTTAGGATCATTTGGAGGGACAGGGCGCTCATCTCCCCAAAAGAGAAAGACTTTGCTCCAATTGATAGCTTCTTTATAAGGCGGAGTGCAGAGGATTTCATATAATTCTTTGGGAGTCGATCCTCCTGATAAGACTAGTGTGAAATATCCGTGATCTGCTACGGCCTGCTTATAAACTGAAATGATATGCTCGATACAAAAACGGACCGTGGCATCATGATCTCCGGGAATCGCTAAATCACGCCGATCATCCCAGGATTTAAGAGAGGATATTTTTGAATTCATCTGTTTGAAGTAAGTTCAACAATTTCAAATAATGGCTGCTTGTTCCCTTATGCGAAATCTCTTTTACAAGAGATTGTCCAGATTCAGCCTTTGCAAAAAGGTATTTTAGCGGAATGGTGCATTTTTCAAGAGTGGAAAAACGCATGCTAATCTGATGGGGAGAAGTGAGATCACGCCCAAAAGAAAAATGCACTTGATCCTCTGTGATGAGTTCTACTGAAACTATCGCACCCGCTTGGATCGTATCATAGTTTTCAGGATATAGCGCCACTTGTACCTTTCCACCCGGTCTTTGATATTCAATAAAATAATCATCTTGACTGTTTCGGACGCTTGTTAGTTTCCAATCGAGCTGTCCGGCAATCCATCCCTGGAGAAAAAGGGATTGAAAGGGAGTATGGCAATAACTTGCAGTGGTGCGTTTATTATAAAATAATTGGATGGTATCGGTTTTTTTTAGATCTGCTAAGCGCTCCTCACTATAGAAAGTTGAGGAAAGCAAGTTTCTCCAGCTTTCCATGCGCGCCCAATTTAAATCTGCAATCGCGCAATTAGCACTTATCTTGATCAATGTTTTTGCAAATTCAGGCAGACTTTTGCAGCACTCTGAGTCGAAAATAAGACGGTCGGCCATTTTTTCAAATTGATTCAGAAGAGCATCATCCTTTGAAGGATCATCTGCCCAGATCACGTAGATTGGTAGATCGGTCAAAAAATGGGGCAGAATAAGAAAAGGAACTTTGGCTTTATTTTTTTGAGAAACATCAATCTGGATGAGGTCGCAAACAATATCAAATTGACCTGCTGGGATCACTGAAACGCCTGTTTGAAGAAAATCATCCTTCGTCTCATTATCTGCCGTGATAAAAATAATGCGGGAAGGGAATCTTTCAATCACTTTTTCGGCGATCGAGTGAATATAATCTGTGCGCTGTGATTTTGGAGTATAAAAGATAAGATTAAAAAGACTGGCGCGCATTTTATTTTTGCTTTGCAGCTCGTCCCAAATACGCGTTAATTCAGGCTGAATTTCTAAAGGAGAGACAAGACGACTTTGAGCAAATGGCATTGTCAAAGGAGCCTCCAGCGCCGTCCATCTTTTTCGATCAGAGTATCTGCTGATTTCGGTCCCCAAGTGCCCGCTGGATAATTAGGAAAATCTGTCGGTTTGTTCTTTTGCCAATATTCTAAAATGGGGTTGATGATGCGCCAGGAATTCTCGACTTCATCTTCACGTGCAAAGAGGGTGCTGTCTCCGATGATAAAGTCTAAGATGAGTCTTTCATAGGCCTCAGGAGGAGCGATGCCAAAATAGGCGCCATAGCGAAAGTCCATTTTAACAGGCTGGATAGAAATACCCTGTCCTGGGACTTTGCAATTAATTTTTAAAGAAGTCCCTTCATCCGGTTGGATGCGGATTGCAAGAACATTAGGTTCATTGAGTTTTTGGGGATGTTGAAAAAGGACCTCAGGCGGCCGTTTGAAAGTGATGGCAATTTCAGTGGCCTTTTTGGGGAGTCTTTTTCCGCTGCGCAAATAAAAGGGAACATCTTGCCAGCGCCAATTATCGATAAAAAGGCGCATCGCCGCATAGGTCTCTACATTTGAATTTTTATCTACGTTTGGTTCTTCGCGATAGGCAGCCACTTCTTCTCCTGAAATAAGTCCTTTTCCATATTGACCGCGCACGACAGAACTTTCTATCTCTTGAGGGGAAAAATGGCGAATAGCGCGTAGGACTTTTACTTTTTCATCGCGAATCGCATTGGCCGACAGGTTAATTGGGGGTTCCATTGCAACAAGTGAGATAAGTTGCATCATATGGTTTTGCATGACGTCACGCAAAAGTCCTGCTTCTTCAAAAAAAGCCCCTCTAGTACCAATTCCAATATCCTCTGCGGCGGTGATCTGTACATGGTCGATATAATTATTGTTCCAAAGTGGCTCAAAAAGTGAATTGGCAAAACGAAAGACATGAAGATTTTGGACTGTTTCTTTTCCTAAATAGTGGTCAATCCGGAAAATCTGATCCTCGTTGAGATATTGGGTCAGCTCTTTTTGTAAGCTTAAGGCTGAATCTAAATCATGTCCAAATGGCTTCTCAATGATCACTCGAGACCATTTATCAGTCACTTTGTTTTTATCGTAGATGAGCCCATGTTTGTGCAGTTTTTCGCAAATAGTTGTAAAATATTTAGGTTGGGTAGAAAGATAGAAAGCATGGTTTCCTTTTGTCCCCAATCGCCCATCTAATTCATTTAGCAGTGCTGCTAATTTTTCATAGCCTTCATCTTCATGAAATTCAGAGCGGTGATAGAAAACATACTCTTTAAATGTTTTCCAAATGGACTCATCAATAGGTTTAACGCGCGAATAGGTATTGATGGCATCGTGCATCTCTTGACGGAACTGTTCATTGGTTTTATCCCTACGGGCAAAGGCAACACAAGCAAATTGATTTGGAAGCTGGCCTTCTCGAGTGAGATTATAAATAGCAGGGAAGAGCTTTCTAGCGGTTAGATCGCCAGTGGCCCCAAAAATGACCAAAATACAGGGGTTAACAAAACGTGACGAAATTCCAGGTTCTTCGAGTGGGTGGGGGGTAGGCTCATCCATCTCTGTATTTTAGAGCCTGGCCCCCTAATTTAGCAAAATTAAAAATCAAAGCGTGCGTGAACAGTGAGGCCGCCTAAAACCAGATTGCCTTCAGGAGATACCATCACCTGGTTGCGCAAAAACTGATTCTGTCCAAACCAAACCTGCTCTTCCCAGCCGGCATCAAGTGAAAAATGGTACTGGTCACATAGAAACCACATTTCCCATCTTACGCCTAGCATCCATTCGATCACCGGTTCAATCGTACTAAATTTATTTTTTAAATGGACTTCACTATCGCCAATGCCCGCAGTTGCAGTGCCTGGTACAGCATTCGTAGAAAGGAGAGTGGGTTGTACAGAATAATCGAATCGTTTAACTGTAAAACGCTCAAAGTAACCTGTTAGTGCAATATTTCCAAGCAGACTAAACTCTCTACTTAAATGCCAAGCTGTGTTGAGTCCAGCGCGTGGGCCAATTCCCCAATCATTTAATTTTTGCTTCATTGATTCATTGGCTGCCGTCGTAAAGACTGTGGTCAAAACTGGGCCTGAGGTTAGATTAGTAATGCCATTAGAGAGGAAAATAGAAAATTTTTGCTCTTGCCAGCCGCCTTTCAATCCAAAATGAGGACGCAGCATTAAACGCCTGCTAATATAAAAGTTCCGACCAAGTTCAAGGTCGACCACATTAAATTGAAGATGCCATTTTCCACTAATGTTTCCATAAACGGCTGCACTTGGAGCAAAAAAGGCAACAAGAGATGGATCGACTACGAGATTCGCTGAAATCGGTTGAAGGTTTCCATCGAGACCCCAATAAGCATCCCAAAGAGTAGTGCCTGAAGCGCCATTGGCCACTGTTTGAGTATTAGGGAAATTAGGCACCGACTTGGATTTGCTTACGTTGTACCGAAGCCATGTATATTGAACAAAAGCATCCCAGCCATCATGACAGAAATCTAATCCTAAGCCTACCTTGAAGCCAGGCTTATATTTTTCGTCAAATCGAATGACTTTACCTTGGGCTGTATGTGGCGGAGTCGGCGCTGTGACTGTTGGGAAAAGTGAAAAACCGGTAGTTGCTGCTAGCTCCATTTCTCGCTGACGCGCAGTCCAATAGATGAAATCTGCTGTAAGGTAAACGCCCATGCCATTCATTACGCAAGGACCAGCAAGCGGAGTGATTTTTTTTGTTGGAGGACAGACATTGCAATAACAACAATCTTCGCAAATCTCAGGACAGCAAACAGGGCCGGTCATGACCTCTTCATTACACATTTGATTTCTCTGCATCATCTGATCAGAGCGCATCATTTGATCTCTCTGCATTGTTTGGTCAGAGCGCATGGGCCGTTGCTGATTTTGAGAGACCTTTTTATTAGCTCGCTCTTTTCGTTTTGGAGCAAGGCGTGGAGCTTCATATTCTTCATCATCTGCATCATCTAAATAAGTTTCGACCAATTCTTCATCGATCGCGTAGCGATCGCTCGAATCTGCAAACAAAGCTCCTGAAACGTTCCCATTGCACAAAAAGGCAATTGACAAAACAAGTAAAGAATAACGCTTGTGGTTCATGAAAGCTCCTGTTCTAAATAGCTTGAACAAAGACTAATAGAAAAAAGAAATTTATAGCTAGAAAATATTTTTGCACTGAAAAGATTGGCAGGAGACTAAGAAAAGAGTAGCAGGATGGCAGGATGAACAGGATAGATGATTTAGAGAACTTCATCAGTTGGGAATGGAGGTAAGAAAGGAAGCCTTTCCTCATTTGTATTATGAACAATGATCTGGGGCTTCATCCCTCATCTTGTCTATTCTGCCAACCTGCTACATTTTCTTTTCTTAATCCTGTTCTTTTATCCTGACCATCCTGCCATCCTGCTAGATATTCTTCATCTTGCCCACCCTGTTATCCTGATGCAAGGATTAGAAATCAAATCTTGCGTGCACAGTTAAGCCTGCCAAAGTAAGGATAGCCTCTGGCGACTCCAAATTCTGAACGCGTAAAAATTGGTTCTGTCCAAACCAAATTTGTTCTTCCCAGCCAGCATCTAAAGAAAAATGATATTGATCGCATAAAAACCATTTTTCCCATCTTACACCAAGCATCCATTCGATCACTGCTTGGAAGGTACCAAATTTGCTTTCCAAATTGACGAAACTATTACTTAACCCCGCAAATGGACTAGAAGGAGGAAAAAGTGAGTAATCAAAGCGGTCTACTGAAAAATGCTCATATAAGCCTGTTACAGCAATATTTCCTAATAGACTAAATTCTCTGCTAAAGTGCCACGCGCTATCTAGACCAGCTCGAGGACCAACTCCCCATTCGGTCAACTTTTGGTTCATAAAACGATCATGCTCAGGCAAGAATGTAAGATTAGAAGAAAAATTACTGATGCCATTTGTTAATGCAATGGATAAGTTTTGTTTCTGCCAAGTCCCTTTTAGACCAAAATGGGGCCGCAACATGAGCCGGCGGCTGATATAAAAATTACGTCCAAGTTCAAGGTCGACAACATTAAAGTGAAGACGCCATTTTCCACTTGCATTTCCATAGACGATCGCTTGAGGAAGAAATAGAACCACACCTCCAACTAGATCAAAGGAGGTATTTTGGCCGATCACATTATTATTTCCGTTCAGACCCCAATAGGCATCCCAAAGAGTCAGGCCGGTAGTGGCTACTGAGCTCAATTGTGTATTGGGCAAGGTAGGAGCAGAGACTGATTTGCTTGTTCCTAAACGGTACCAAGTGTATTCAGCAAAGAGGTCCCAGCCATCATGACAAAAATCGAGACCTAACCCCACTTTAAAACCAGGTTTATAACTTTGGTCAAATCGGACCACTTTTCCTTTAGGCGTACTGGGTATGCCAATTTGAAAAGAGTTTGCAAAACCCGTCGTTGCAGCAATCGCAGTTTCTCTTTCACGAGCAGTCCAGTAAATGAAATCTGCAGTGAGATAAACTCCCATGCCATTCATCACGCAGGGACCAGCAAGTGGCGTGATCATGTCTGTTGGAGGGCAGACATCGCAATAACAACAATCTTCGCAAATCTCAGGGCAGCAAACAGGGCCCATCATTGCATCCGTTTGACCCATCTCTCTATTGCTCATTTGGTCTGAACGCATCATGGGTTTTTGCTGGTTTTGACTTTGAAATGGTCGATCACTAGGCATCTTTTTCTGAGAAGTTGTAGCTGGATCATCATAATAATCCTCATCATCTTCAGTACAATAGGCGGTTGAGTCGGCAAATAATTTACCTGAGATGTTATCACTGCACAAAAATGCAAATGATAGTACCAGTAACGATAGCTTATGTTGTTGTATCATGTTAGCTCCCTTTATTGAGATATTAGAAATCAAATCTGAATTTGAGTGTGAGGCCTTGCATAAATAGATCTCCACCTGCAGTTTCAATTAAAGTTCTTTTAAGGAATTGATTTTGGTCAGGCCACCATTGCATTTCCCATCCTGCATCAACTGCAAAGTGGAAAGCATTATCACACGTGTATGTTTCCCAGCGCATTCCAAGCAGCATTTCTAAGACAGGTTTTAATGTGAAAGCTTTTCTTTCAACGAACATAGTATATTCGGATATCGCAGTAGGAGCGGTACCGGACATCGTTCTTTGATCAGATAATAGCGCCTCTGTTTTGAAATGTTCCCATAAAGCTGTAACAGCAATATCTCCAAGAAAACTAAAACTTCTGGTCCAATGCCATGTTGTATTAAGACCTCCACGTAGGCCAGCACCCCAGATGTCTACGGTTTGATTTTCAAAAAAGAAAAAAGGTGTGCCGGGGTCAACAGCAGATGGATTATTATCGGTATAGGTAAGAGATAATTTTTGCTTATCCCAAGTCCCTTTCACTCCAATAAAAGGTCTTAAGACTAAACGGCGGCTAACATAAAAATTGCGACCTAATTCAAGGTCGATCACATTAAAATGCAGCGTCCATTTTCCGCTTGAATCAGTGAAAACAGAATCACCACTGACGCTAAAATCTGCGATTCTATCAATATTATTCCAGTAGGCATCTACTAACGAGGTCCCTTGACTTATTCCAAGAGCACCGAGAACCGTGCGAACTGTAGGTTGATGCTGCGATCCTTTGTTATCATTTGAACGCAGCCAGGTATATTGCGCAAACAGATCCCAGCCATCATCGCCAAAATTCCAGCCTAAACCAACTTTAAACCCCGGTCTCCATTTAAAATCTGGAATTTCAACTTCCCCTATGGGAGGTTTTGGGGGAAATGGAGCCAGCCCTCCAGCACCTGTGACAATCGCATTTCTAGAACCTGATGTTACAACTGAAATGGCTAAATTATCTTCACGGGCCATCCAATAAATAAAATCTGCTGTGATGTAAAAATCAAGGCCGCAAGCCACACAAGGGCCTGCATTAGGAGTGATTTCACCTTTAGGGCCATCAACCAATTGTGCGCAGCGTGGCGGGATGCAATCTGGTTTTGAAGGACAACAGGGTAACGGTTTCGGGCAGCAAGCAGAATCAGGGGTGTCATCTCGCATTTGGGCAAATAATTTACCTGAGATTTGATCACTGCATAAAAATGCAGATGATAATACCAATAACGATAGCTTATGTTGCATCATGGTGCTCCTTTTTAAGCGAAATTTGTGAATAGATTAAAAAGGAAAAAAAAATTTAAGGCTAGAAAATATTTTTGCTATCGAGGTAATTCTGCAGAATGGCTGCTGCCGCAGTTTTATCTAAAAGTGCTTTTCGATTTTTTCGGGAAATTTGGGCTTCTTTAAGTGTACGTTCTACTTGTAGGGAAGAAAGTCTTTCGTCCCATAAAATGATTTCAATATTTAAAAGAGCTTTGAGAAGATCAGCAAGCTCTCTTGTTTTCAAAGACATCTCGCTTTCTTTTCCATTCAAATGCAAGGGAAGCCCAATCACAAGGCACTGTAAAGGATAGGCTGAAAGTTCATTTGCAAGCAGGGCAGCTGTATCTTTTAGATTCTTGGCTGTTTGCACCATTTTAAATGGAGAGGCAAAAATATGGCGCTCATCTGAAAGGGCAAGTCCAATGCGCTGCAATCCAAAATCAATGCCAGCGACCCTATTTTTCATCTTTTTTTCTTTTAATCACTGCTCGAATGAACTCACGAAAAAGAGGATGGGCAGCTGTAGGCTTAGATTTAAATTCTGGGTGGAATTGGACACCGAGCATCCAGGGATGATCGCGCAGCTCTGCAATTTCACAGAGCACATCATTTTCTAATGTTCCTGAGAGAATGAGACCATTTTTTTCACATTCTTCTTTGAATGTATTATTGAATTCATAACGGTGGCGATGGCGCTCAGAAATGGTGTTAGATTGATAGGCTTCTTTGGCCTTGGTACCATCTTTTACTACGCACGTGTGGGCGCCAAGCCGCATAGTGCCGCCTAAGTTTTTCACATCCTTTTGTTCACTTAAAAGGCTGATGATAGGATGAGGCGTTGTGGGATTCATTTCAGTGCTGTTTGCATCTTTATGTCCAAGGACCTCTCTTGCAAATTCTACACACATCACTTGCATTCCCAAACAGAGTCCAAAATAGGGGATTTTATTTTCTCTACAATATTTTGCCGTGAGAATTTTTCCCATCCAGCCCCGCTCACCGAATCCTCCTGGGACCAGATAGCCATCGCAGCCACCAATTGCTTTTTCGATATCCTCTTCATTTGAGATCTTATCTGATTCAAAACCTTTAATTTCAACTTCTACATCATTTTCAATGCCGCCATGGCGGAGCGCTTCAATTACAGATTTATAGGCATCTTGGTGTTGGACATACTTTCCCACAATGCCAATGCAGATTTTTTCTTTGGGACGTTTAATTTTTTCAAGCATCTCTTCCCATTTTCTTAAATCAGTTTTTGCTTTGGGCAAATGAAGAAGATCGCAAATTTTTTCCTCCAGCTGCTGCTTATGAAGAGAGAGGGGGACCTCATAAATAGTATATGTGACATCGACGACATCAATCACTGCTTCCTTAGGCACATTGCAAAAGAGACTGATTTTATCTTTTTTATCTTCTGAAAGACTTTGAACACAGCGGCATAAGATCATATCGGGCATGATCCCAATTTCGCGCAGCACTTGCACAGAGTGCTGAGTAGGTTTAGTTTTAAACTCACCCGCGGCTTCCAAAAAGGGGATGTAGGTAAGGTGAATATTAATACAATCTTTTGGTCGTTGATAACGAAATTGGCGGATGGCCTCCATAAAGGGAAGGGACTCGATATCGCCCACTGTTCCCCCAATTTCAACGATGACCACATCAGTATGTGTTTCTTGGGTAGATGCATTTAAAATTCTTTGTTTAATTTCATCTGTAACATGGGGGATAAATTGAACTGTTTTACCTAAATAATCTCCTCTACGTTCTTTTTTAATGACTGTGTCATAAATCTGGCCAGAAGTGACGTTAGAGGCGCGGCAAAGAGGGGAATTGGTATAACGATAGTAATGCCCAAGGTCCAAATCTGTTTCGGCCCCATCATCGGTGACGTAGACCTCTCCATGTTCAAAAGGATTCATCGTTCCAGGGTCGACGTTGAGATAGGGATCTAATTTCAACATAGAGACCTTTAGGCCTCGACTTTCAAGAAGCATGGCGATTGATCCGGAGGTTAGACCTTTGCCTAGTGAAGAAACAACACCGCCAGTAATAAAAATATATTTTGGTCCCATATCGTTTTATTTTAATACGAAAGATCGAAAAACTCAATATGAACCTAGCCCAATATTCTTAATATTTGATTTTTGATGCATTTTTTAGTCAGATTTTGAGGCCGGTTCGCAGGACATACTTAAATTAAGTAGGCCAAGAACCGGGCTCGAAATCTGAAAAAAAAGGCGCGAAAAGCGGGAATTAAGAATATTGGGCTAGGTTCATAGTAGTAAATTATTCACTGGTATTGCAGCAAAACGATCGTTTGATTAGATTCTTGGCAAATTCATGAGGAAATAATGAACCTATCCCATTATTCGCAAAATATGCTTTTCGTGTCTTTTTCCACATCTTCTAAACCCGCTTCTTGTCCTACTTATTTAAGTATGTACTACGAAGCGGGTTTAAAACCTGTGAAAAAATACTTCAAAAATCAAAATTTTGGAATAACGGGATAGGTTCATCATGGCTGTAAGCCTTTTTCAAGTTTTTTCTATCGGAATTGGCCCTTCTAGTTCGCATACTGTTGGCCCTATGAGGGCTGCGCTCGCTTTTATTTCCGGAATCGAAAAAGATGAAAGATTGCTTGAGGTCGCACATATTCAAATTGAACTTTTTGGATCCTTGGCAATGACTGGAAAGGGACATGGAACAGACGCTGCCATTCTCCTTGGTTTGGAAGGAGAAACACCAGAAGAGATTGATCCTAATAGCTTCGATACTCGTTTTGATGAAATATCAAACACCAATGCTCTTCATTTGCTTCAAAAAAAGAAAATCTCTTTTAATCCACAAACTGATCTTCTTTTTCACAAAGGACAGCGACTTCCTTATCATTCGAACGCCATGCGTTTTAAAGCCTTTGATGAGAGTGGCAAAGAGCTTTTTGCGCAAATCTATTACTCTACCGGTGGCGGATTTATCGTGGACCATGAACAGATTTTTGCTCCACCAGTTCGAGATGCAGATGATCTTCTTCCCTATCCTTTTAAAACATGTGATGAGCTTCTTGCCATTTGCAATGCAGAAAAGAAGATGATTTATGAAATCATGATGAAAAATGAGATGGCATGGCGGAGTGTTGCAGAGATTCGTGCAGGGATTCTCAAGATTTGGCAAGCGATGCAAGATTGCGTCAAGCGGGGAGTCCAGCAGGAGGGGATTTTGCCAGGAGGGTTGAATGTGCGCAGGCGGGCAAAGCCTCTTTATGAGCAGCTTTTAAAACAAGAGGCTTCAGGAAAAAAAGATCCTTCTACAATGTTGGATTGGATCAGTCTTTATGCACTGGCCGTTAATGAAGAAAATGCTGCCAAAGGAAGAGTGGTCACAGCACCTACAAATGGGGCTGCTGGTATTATCCCTGCGGTACTTCATTATTATATGAAATTTACTGAGAATCCGACTGAAGATGGCATTGTGAATTTCTTTTTAACGGCAGCGGCAATCGCAATTCTTTATAAAGAGGGCGCTTCGCTGGCGGCAGCGGAAATGGGATGTCAAGGAGAAGTTGGAGTGGCTTGTTCAATGGCAGCTGGCGCTTTAGTGGCAGCGCTCGGTGGAACAAATGAGCAAATTGAAAACGCTGCTGAGATTGGGATGGAGCACCATTTGGGACTTACTTGCGATCCTGTTGCAGGCCTTGTGCAAATTCCCTGTATTGAACGCAACACGATGGGCGCCATTAAGGCGATCAATGCTGCGCGCCTTGCGCTGCATGGAGATGGTCAGCATGTGGTATCGCTCGATCAGGTGATCCGCACAATGCGGCAAACGGGCGAGGACATGAAACATATCTATAAAGAGACCTCCGAAGGGGGGCTTGCCCTACACGTGAATGCCGCTGTCGTTGAGTGTTAAACTTGCCCTTGCCCTTGCCCGAAATTAAAAAAGTGCTCCGTGAGTTTCGGATCAGGACCGAAGAATCGGGCAAGGGCAAGGGCAGGGGCAAGGGCACGTTATTAAGAGAATTAGTCTAATCTTTGCAAAATACCATTCTGATTGTAAAATGTTTATAAAAAATAACTAGAGGCGTCAATGACAAGCCGTTTGCAAGAGCAGAGACAAAAATATATTCCAAAACTTCCAAAAATTCTTCAGAACTTAAATCGTATTCAATTCCATCAAGGCGAGGAAACCTCTGCTGTTAAACATAGCGAAGAACTGAAAAAAATATTCCCAAAAACCTTTGGCAGAAGAGTTGTGCAGGCAAAAGAAGGTGAGGCGCGCAATTCTAAACTTCTCAAGGTTGGTGTTGTCTTCTCGGGTGGCCAAGCTTCTGGCGGTCATAATGTGATCGCTGGGCTTTTAGATGCACTGCTTGCTTTAAATGCTAAAAGCCAGCTTTTCGGTTTTTTAGGTGGACCAAGTGGAATCATTGAAGGCGACTATACTGAAATTACAACTCAAACTATTGCGTCTTATCGCAATCAAGGCGGATTTGATTTAATTGGATCAGGGCGCACTAAGATCGAAACGGAAGAGCAGCTTGCTGCATCGCTACAGGTGATTCAGGGCTTAAATTTAAACGGCCTTGTCATCATTGGTGGAGATGACTCCAATACGAATGCTGCGATTTTAGCTGAATACTTTTTGCAAAAAAACTGCCCAATCACGGTTGTAGGAGTCCCGAAAACCATCGATGGCGATTTAAAGAACCAATATGTAGCCACTTCATTTGGTTTTGATACGGCTTGCAAGGTCTATTCGGAAATGATTGGGAACATTGCGCGCGATGCGCTCTCTGCAAAAAAATATACCCATTTTATCAAGCTAATGGGCCGCTCTGCCTCACATATTGCCCTGGAATGCGCTCTTGCCTCTCATCCCAATATTGCCATTATTGGAGAAGAGGTTTTTGCAATGAGAAAAACATTGGACCAAGTCACAAACGAAATTTGCGATGTGATCACTTTGCGTGCAGAAAAGGGAAAAAATTATGGCATTGTCTTAATTCCTGAAGGGCTGATCGAATTTATTCCTGAAATGGGAGTATTGATTGGAGAGCTTAACCAGATGGCTGCAGGAGAGTCTCTTAATGCTCATGAAGTAGCCAAAAAATTAACGCCTGAGTCCAAACGCTGTTTTGAGTCCTTGCCTCAAGAAATCCAAAAACAGCTGCTTTTAGATCGAGATCCGCACGGCAATGTGCAAGTTTCTCTTATTGATACAGAACAGCTTCTCATGTATACAGTAAAAAAAGAGTTAGATAAAAGAAAAAAAGAAGGAAATTTTAAAGGAAAATTTGCTCCATTGAACCATTTTTTTGGATATGAAGGGCGCGCTGGCCTACCTTCTAACTTTGATGCTAATTATTGCACTGCTTTAGGATACACTGCGGCGCTACTTGTTAACGAAAATCTCACAGGATATATGGCCTGTGTAGGGAATCTTGAAAAAGCTGTCCATGAATGGAACATTGCAGGGCTGCCAATCACAATGCTTATGAATATGGAAAAAAGAAAAGGAAAAGAAAAACCGGTGATCCAAAAAGCGCTGGTGGATTTGAAGGGAAAGCCCTTTTCTTACTTTGACTTGCATCGTGGTACATGGGCAGTGGAGGACCATTATCGTTATCCCGGCCCAATACAATTTTTTGGAGATGCTGACTTAACAGATTCAATACCATTTACACTCACTTTGGAGAAGAATGGCAAGGTACGTTAACCCGCACAAAAGTGACTCTAAACGCAAGTTTTGGCATTTTCTCCTTTGGCGCTTAGGTTACTATGATGATAAAAGACGAGGCCCATTAGATCCGAACTTTGTATTTCCCCGTTTTGTCTCTGAATATGACCCCAATAAGCCCTATGTAACTTGGATCAATCATAGCTCTTTTTTAATCTCTTTAAATGGACTTCAGTTTCTCACAGATCCAATTTGGAATGAGCGGCCATCGCCTGTAGCTTTTTGCGGCCCCAAGCGCAAACATCTTCCGGGAATTAAGCTCGAAGAGCTCCCCAAGATCGATTATGTTCTAATTAGCCATAACCATTATGACCATCTAGATAAACCCACAGTGAAACGACTCGCTCACTTATTTCCGCACATCTACTGGATTGTGCCTCAAGGAGTCAAACAGTGGTTTCTTAAAGAGAAAATTTTTAAAGTGGTAGAGCTTTCTTGGTGGGAAGATAGCTCTCTTTCTCCTCATCTTAAAATCACAGCAGTACCAGCTCAGCATTTTTCTGGAAGACGCGGCTACGATTTGAATAAAACATTGTGGCTTGGTTGGGTCGTTGAAGATTTTCAGCTGGGCAAACGATTTTATTTTGTTGGAGATACTGGCTACAACACTCATGATTTTAAAAAAATCGGCGAGACTTTTGGCTCTTTTGACCTAAGTTTAATTCCAATTGGTTCTTATGTGCCGCGTAGATTCATGTCGCCTGTTCATATAGAGCCCAAAGATGCAGTGCGCATTCATCAAGAGGTGGGATCCAAGTTAAGTATTGGGATGCATTGGAGAACTTTCCGCTTATCAGATGAACCGATGCACCAACCTCCCTATGATCTCTATCTTGCTCTCAAACAAAATAAGATAGAACCTTCGCAATTCCGCATTATAGAACCTGGAGTGAAACTCAATTGGTAATTTTTATAAAAACCAGGATTTGGCTCTATAAAGAAGAAAAGCGCATGAAAGATTTTTTTTATTGGAATGAGCCATTTAAACAGGTCGACAGAGGCCTTTTAGATGCCTACTTTTTTAAAAATCCCTATCAAATCAGTCGAAAATATCTACAAAAACAAGGCGCAACTGACATTCATACTTATGGAGAAACACCTCTTACAACAATGCGCCATATCGTCCAAGAATGTGGAATCGATTCTCATGATTTTGTCCTTGAAATGGGAGCAGGTAGGGGAAGGACCTCTTTTTTCTTGAACCAGTATGTGGGCTGCAAAGTACATGCCATCGAAAGAATCCCAAAATTTGTTAAGATGGCACAGAAAGTCGCACAGCGCTGGGCCTGCAAAAACATTCAATTTTCATGCACTGATATGGGGGCAGCAGACTTTAAAGAGGCCACCGTCATTTATCTCTATGGAAGTGCTTTAAGTGACCAGGAAATTCAAGAACTGATCAAAAAATTTGATGGCATTTCACCTAAAACAAAAATCATCACAATAAGTTACCCTCTAAGTGACTATTCAAAAAAATTCGTTACAGTTAAGCAGTTTGCTGCTTCCTTTCCGTGGGGAGAGGCCGATGTCTATTTAAATCTCCTTTCATAATTTTTACAGATTTCCTATGATTTCACACCAAATTCTCAAGCGAAAGAGCATTTCGTGAAAGCAGAGTACAAACTAAAAATTCCTTTAATTGGCCTTGGTACTTATAAGCTGCTCGGCCATAAATGCGAAAAGGTGATTAAAGAAGCCCTTGCAATCGGTTACCGCCATTTTGATACTGCACATGCCTATGAGAATCACCAAGCAGTGGGGAAAGGACTTAAGGGATTTGATCGTGAAAAACTATTTATCACCTCAAAAATTGCTTTAGAGCAGGTAAAGGATGAAAAAATTATGCAATCTGTCGATAAAGCCTGTGATAAAGCCTTAAAAGAACTAGGAATGGATTATTTGGACCTTTATCTCATCCACTGGCCAGATCGGGAAAGACCCATGATTGAAATTTTGGAGGCGATGAATGGACTGATTAAAACAGGAAAAGTACTTCATGTTGGGGTCAGCAACTACACGATTCATCATCTAAAAGATGCTTTAGATGCAAAACTAAAGGTTGAGTGTAACCAAGTGGAGTTTCATCCTTATCTTTATCAAAAAGAGCTTTTGCAATTTTGCACTCAAGAGGGGATTTGCCTTGTTTCGTACCGCCCTTTTGGCAAAGGAGAGCTCCTTGATGAAGAACCGGCTTTTGCAGAAGTAGGAAAAAAACATGGAAAATCGGGCGCGCAGGTAATCTTGCGCTGGTGTGTACAAAAAAACATCCCTGTCATTCCCAAAGCATCCTCTAAAAAACACTTAGAAGAAAATTTTGCCATCTTTGATTTTTCCCTTACAGCCAAAGAGATGCAGGCCTTAGATCGTCTTAACAAAAACTTTCGCTATTGCGAAATAGATACTGCGGAGTTTGACTATTAAAACGTTAAATTGGAAAACAAGAGAAATTAACATTGGAAAGGTTAGGGTTGGTGGAAACCAGCCTATCCGCATTCAATCGATGACCACATCCAATACACGCGATGTGGAAGCTACAATTGAGCAAATCATCAAACTTGCCGATAGAGGCTGTGAAATTGCTCGTGTCACGGTGCAAGGCATGAAAGAAGCCGAAGCCTGTGAAGGAATTAAAAATGGTCTTCTTAAGCGTGGATATGACATCCCTCTTGTTGCAGATATCCATTTTTATCCGCCTGCTGCAATGAAAGTCGCTGATTTTGCTGATAAGGTGCGGGTCAATCCTGGTAACTATGTTGATAAACGCGCCATCTTTAAAAAAATCGAATATGATGATGCGACTTACCAGCAGGAAATTTTAAAAATTGAAGAGGGATTTTCTCCGCTTGTTGAAAAATGTATCCGCTTGAATCGTGCCATGCGCATTGGGGTTAACCATGGTTCTTTATCCGACCGAATCATGAACCGTTATGGGGACACTCCTGCCGGAATGGTCGAATCAGCATTTGAATTTGCCAGAGTATGTCGTAAGCTCGGCTTTCATGATTTTTGTTTCTCGATGAAAGCAAGTAATCCTGTAGTGATGATTGAAGCTTATCGTTTGCTTGCGCTAGAAATGAGTAAAATTGGCTGGGACTATCCTTTGCATCTAGGAGTTACCGAAGCCGGACTTGGTGAAGATGGCAGGATCAAATCTGCTGTTGGCATCGGCTCTCTGCTTTTAGATGGTATTGGCGATACGATTCGTGTCTCTCTAACTGAAGACCCCTGGGAAGAGATTGATCCATGCAAAAGACTAGTGCATCTCTATGAAAAACGAAAAAATGCTCCAAGATTTCCTTTTCCTCAAACAATCAATATCGACAAAATAGATGTCCCTGCTCCGCTTCACCGCGATGGCTCTGTGATCTTACCTGTCACTTTAGAACAAGTGCTACAGGATGATTTTTTTGAGCAGATTGGTTGTAAAGTCCATTTTGGCAGGATAGAGCGAACAATTTCCACTATCGATGCTATTTTACTCGAAATGCCCATAGAGTCTGAAAAGTTAGAGCGCCTTAAGAAAGCGGGGATTGGGGTGATTGTCAAAGATCAAGAGAAGAACATTGCATTTATCGAAGCTGATCAACCTTGGGAAGCTCTTTTGCAATCTAATCCATCGATCATCTTCTTTTCTTTTAAAGAATTTCCCATCTTTGAAGGCCGGAAGTTTTTTGATTGGTTGAAAGCGCATCAAATTCAAGTTCCTGTCATCTGGACTTATGAGAATAGAGCTGAAAAAGAAGATTTCATCATTCATGCAGCTTCAGAATGTGGCGCTCTTCTTGCTGATAAGCTTGGCCATGGCGTTTGCCTTAAAGGGCCACATGATCTGCGCTTCTTAAGCAGACTTAGCTTTAACCTTCTACAAGCATGCCGTATGCGGAGTGTGAAAACTGATTTTATCTCTTGTCCCGGCTGCGGCCGTACACTTTTTGATCTACAAGAGGTCACAAAGCGAATCCAAAGCAAAACGGCCCATCTGCCTGGCGTGAAGATTGCGATTATGGGCTGTATTGTGAATGGGCCCGGAGAAATGGCAGATGCCGATTTTGGCTATGTAGGTTCAAAGCCTGGCAAAATCGATCTTTATATTGGGAAAAAATGTGTCCAAAAGGACATTGCTTTTGCAGATGCTGATGAAAAGCTTATTGAGCTCATTAAAGCGCAAGGGCGTTGGGAAGAGCCTGAGGCTGCTGAAAACACAGCTGTTTTGGTGTAAATAATTTATTTTTTAAAATATCTTCTTTATAAATTAGTTTAATTTACATATCTATTATAGGCCTTTTTTGTTAGAATCAACTTGTAAATTTAACAATTAAATTAAAATGACACAAAGTTGTAGTTTACTAGTCCCACCTCCGTTTTCTTTTGAGGCAGCATCTAAAGCGCAGGAAGAGGAAAAATCCCCAAGATCCTCTGATCAAAAATCCCCTGATAAGACTATTGATGTTTATGAGGCGCTTGAGAAGGGCTATTGTGATCTTCCAATTCTAAAACCAATTGCCGATAGAGTCTGTGCTGATTTCCCTCTTTCACCCTGCGAATTTGTGACAGGAGTCTATCAAAGAGTGATTGCAGAGGCACAAAAATTTCCGAACAGTGAAGTAGTACTAAGTAATACGCGTGGAAAGCACGATTCAATAATGGCTCCAATGGATCCTTCAAGACTCCAAGAAATTGTAGAATGGACAAACGCAAGTAAAAATGCTCCTGAAAATGCTTCAGACACGCTAAAAATATTTAAAAAAATTGCAGAGCAAATTTCTTTCGCCGCGCAAACCTTTTTATCTGAGTTAAAGAGTAACCCAAATCTGACAGTGATCCAACGCGCTGAACAAGTCTGTGTATGGATGAGGGAGAATAAAGCTGCTTTGGCAAGAATCAATTATTTAGATTTATCTAATCTTGGGCTTGCTTATCTTCCACCAGAAATTGGCCTTCTTCGAGAGTTACGTTCACTCGATTTAGGCAATAACCGGATAACAGATCTACCTACTGAGGTTGAAGACCTAAGTAAGCTTAGATATCTTTATTTAAACAATAACAAACTTAATAGCGTACCAGAAGTGCTTACACGTTTAAGCGTCTTAAAAGAACTTTACTTGAACAATTATGCAGGACTTGATAGCAAAAATCAGCTCACTACAGTGCCAGCAGAACTTGGAAACTTAGGTCAGCTTGAAGTGCTTGACTTGAGCAACATTCAGCTAATTCGAGTACCAGCAGAGCTTGGGAACTTAAGAGTCTTGAGAGAACTTAATTTAAGCCACAACCAACTAACTGAATTACCGGTAGAGCTTGGAAACTTAAAGCAGCTGCTTAGGTTTAACTTCAGCCACAACCGGATAACTAAACTACCAAATGAAGTGCTAAAGTTAAGTGCGTTTATAAGATTTGATTTCAGTCACAACCCTCTGAGCATGCCAAAAGAGCTTGTTGCACAGCTTCACGAATATAGATCGATTCTAGAAGGGGCTGAAAGGCTGACTCCAGTTAAAACCGCCATAATCTTCAATTAATCTAAATCCACGATTCTTCACCATAAGTAGCTGTATAAAAACGACTTAAAAGTTAAAAAATAATTTGATTTTTAAGTGGTTTTTGTATATCATATATTTAATTATTATTAATATAATTTATTTCATATGAGCGTAATTTTAAATAAGGAAACGACAGCAGTAGCGAGTTCGAGTCTATCGACGCCTATTCAAGAAAGAGCAGATGCTGCACAAATCCCATCGGCTCTTGAGGCAATCAAAGAAACAGCAGTTCGTGTAGTAGCAGCAGAAGAACCCAAAATCGTTGATGTGGTGCTAAGTTCAAAAAAAGCTAAACCTGAAAAGTGTTTGTCCCTATTAAAAGAAGCTGTTGAAAAAGGGGTTGGTTTTAATAAAAAACACTTTTTTGATCAAATGAGAAACAAAGAGAATTCTTTTTTACCCGTTGTTGATTTCTTTTTAAAAAAATGTGTGGATGATATCAACTGTCTGAAAAATGAAGAATACGAAACTTTATTGGATGATTTATGCGACGATAAGCCTATCAATGATTGGTTGATCAGATATTTAATAGAGCAACGTATTTGTGTCTGTCCAGCAGAAGCACTAACTCGTGCATGTGAAAAGAAGGAAGTAGAAATGGTTTCTATTCTCTTAAATAAGTCGTTAAAATACGCGGAAAAATTTGTGGAAGATTATCATTTAAAGCATGCCATCTGCACATATAATGGAATCAGTAATTCGAAAGTTGAAGAGGGGAATGGTGCACGCGACGGAGCAAAACAGATTTTTTTCATTTTGAAAGATTTACCGAAGAATATTAGAAAAATGATTCCTGAAGAGTGTTTCGGGGTGATAGAACAAGCATTTAAAGAGGCATGTCTAAATCTTGAGGATGAAATAGTTAAAGGTATTAATAAAGGTAATCTAGTGATTATTCCTGCAGGAAGTGAGGATCATGAAATTTATCTTGTTTTTGCCTTAGGTTATATGTTCATTTGCAATCGTGGTAACCCAGACTCTGTAAAAATGGTTGCAGGATATAAAATCAATAAAGACAACTTCTCTTTAGAGGACTTAAAAAAAATATTTGAGATTTCTGATACAGGTACGTTAGAGGAAGCCGAAAATTATCTATATAAAGTCTTACCTGAGGAGCTTTCAGCTGCGACCTGTGAATTTTGTGCTATGGTAGAACGGATTTTATCACCAAAAAAAGCCCAAAAAATAGGCAATTGTTCTTTTACAAGTGCAAAATTGGCTCTTCGCCTAGCCACTGGATTAGGGCTTTCCTCTTGCAAAGAAGATGTTAAAAAACTAGAGCTTGCAAAGGAGTTTTCAAAGGCAGTCTCTGCTCACTTGCGTTTACGGGCGCTAGATAAATACCTTGAGTTCCATGAAGTGAATAAAGATTTGGGCCTCTATGACCATGATTTCGCAAAAGAGGCTATCTCTTTAGCGATAAAACATTTAAGAAGTAATCCAGTAATAGATTTAAAGGATTATCCCCACTGCAAAAAAGCTTTTGAAGCCAATAGACCTTTGGCGGCAGCTTCTTAATTAGATCTTTTTCGAAAAAAATTAACAGGATTAACAAGATTTAAGAAATAGCAGGATAGCAGGATGGACAGGATAGAAGAATAGGATTAAGAGAAAATGATCTGAGAAAAGACTCATTTTCATACTTCCATTTCCAACAGATGAAATTCTCTAAATCTTCTATCCTATTCATCCTGGCCATCCTGCTATTCTTCCTCTTTCTTAATCTTGTTCTTCTATCCTGTTAATCCTGCCATCCTGCTTCTTTTCTCTTTTTTAGTCTCATCCTATATCTTGTTTGATTAATAATCTTGAGATAATTATATAGTAATGATGGTTAGTTTCTTAAAACTAAGCAAATATAATTATGTTAAATTAAATTTCTTTTATTGTTATATTAAGAATAGAAAAGAAACCGCTTTCCTGAATTGATCCTTTTAACGGAATCGACATTAACGACAACGGTTGGGGGTGGATCAAAAACATCAGGATACCTGTTGGCAGCAGAGTCTCTTATAGAGACTGAAGATGATTGGCCTTGTCTCATTAACAGCCTTTCGTCCACGTCCCCCAGGGATAAAAGCGATTTCTACCCTTCCTGCTTCTTATCTGGTAGATGTACCAATATGAATCGACAGGAAGGTTTTTTTTTATCTTTAATTAATTAACCGCCGCAATGGCCGCCTTCTCTATGATCTCTATCTCTAGGTGGTTGGCCCATATCATCTTGTTTGTTGCATCCATAGAAACAAGAAAATAGAATTGAAACGATCGATAAAACGATGAATTTTTGCATATTTTTCTCCTTATCCCTCTTAATCAGGGTAATAAATTCTGAATAGCAGAACCCTTATATTTTAATCAGCAGAAATTGGTAGTCCGCAACATGTAATGCTCGAAAAATGCGAAGCGCAGGTTAGTAATATGCAAGGAGTCGCTATAAGCGGTTTACGCGAAGCAGGCAACCCCGCAGCGGGTTGTCGATGCAGCGAGACGCAGCAGATTGCTAGCCTCCGCAAGCAGGTTGCAGCATTACATGTTAAGGGCTACCAGAAATAGCGGTTTTAATCCAATGCGGCTTACGCAATTGATAGATGATAAGGGGGATACCCGACATAATAAGGAGTCCGACAATAAGAAAGGATTCATAGAAGAATACATTGCCTACATCGATTTGAGTAGGGGGGAAAAAAGCAAAAAAGATGGCAAAAGTTGAGCCAATAATACCCATCACTGATAAGACCCAGATGCCTTTAAATTGATAAGGCACTTTATAAGGCCGTGGAACCTTCGGTTTGGTATAGCGCAGGCGAATTGCCGCTATAAACATCAAAATATACATTAAAAGATAGGTTTGGGCACTTAAGGCGCTTAAGATCCAAAAAGCTGCGCTTACGGTCGGTAAATGGAGAAATACAAAGGAAGCGCCAGTAACGATGATCGCCTGTAAAAGAAGAAGGTTAGTTGGCATATTATGTTTATTGAGCTGTTGGAAGATAGGCGGGAGATTTCCATGGATCGAAGTTGCATAAAGTCCTTTGACAGGCCCTACAATCCAAGCATTAACCTCAGCGATAGCTCCAATAACAAGAAGAACGCCTATGATAGGTAATACCCACCCCAAATTATAAAACCCGAAAAAAATCTGAAAAGCATCCATCAAACCAGCCACTAAATTGATCTCTTTATGAGGAATGACAAAGGCAATTGCTAGAGAACCGAGCATAAAAAGAAAGAAAGTAATCAAAGCTGCTAGAAGGATAGCGCGCGGGAAATTTTTTAAAGGGTCCTTGACCTCTCCGGCGTGAGCGGCCGAGACTTCAAGGCCTGCAAAGGCTAAAAAAAGACCTGCCAAAAAAGCAATATTTCCAAAGTGGCTGAAATCAGGGAGGATAGAAGCTGCCGATAAAGAGGTGTCGATCGGACGTCCTTGGAAGACCCAGACAAGACCTAAGGCGATGATAAATATCCCCGGCAGTATCGTCCCACCAATCACTCCAATGGTACTAAAGTAGCTGGAAATTTTAATTCCAAGGTAGTTTAAAAGAGTCATTCCCCAGAAACAGGATAAAACGATCCCCATGACATAATACTTATTGTCGATCAGAGCAGGATCAATCACGAAGGCTAGTGTAGTGGCGACAAAGGATAGAATAACGGGATACCAGGCCACATTATGGACCCACTGCATCCAGATGGCGAAAAAGCCCCAGCGATCGCCCAGCGCTTCGCGAACCCATATATAAACGCCTCCTGCCTTTGGCCAGCCAGTGGCAAGTTCTGCAGAAACTAGGGCACTAGGGATCAGAAAGAAAAGTGCAACGATCGCAAAAAATGTAATCGCGGATAGGCCATAAGAAGCCACAAGTGGAAGGCTGCGTAAACTGGCCATAATGGCCACATTAAGCATGACAAGGACAAAAATACTGAGTACTCGGCGGGGTGCTTCTGATCCAGAAGAAGATTTTTTTTGTATTGCCATGAAATTAAAAGATCCTGTGAAAAGTTTTCCTAACTGTTTAAACGATATGAGCATAGATTAAAAGTCCTTTTTTTACAAAAGGAGGAAATTCTATTAAAATAGCACTTAATTGAGTAATTGTAAAAAATTTTTTTTGTTTTTTAAATTAATATTTATTATATTGAGATTTGTAGGAGATATAAGTGCAATTTGATGGATTTCTAGATCATTAAATTAAAAGCACAAATCCTATGTTTCAAACAAGGAGGAAATGTTATGGCAAAACGAAAAAGAAAAGCAACTTCTGCAAAAAGACGCAGGAGACATGCTGGAAAAGCCAGAAAAACTACTGCAAGACGACGTAGACGTAGAGCTGCAGTTTAATTTTAAAAGTAGCGGCTTTTTATAATAAAAAGGTAATCGAGCAAGTAGCCCTTGCTCGATTTCTTTTTCCAAACAATTATCTAAATTTTCCTTCCATCACAATCTCCTCTAGGGGCTTTCTATTGCTGGGGGCTTCTCTTTTTTGCAATTCCGGAGGTAATTTTTCCTTTGGTGCCCTTTTTCCAACGGCCGCCATTGCCTCTACAGTATAGTCATTGGGGATTTCAAGGGCTGTGCGCGCTTTATTATAATCAAACCCCTCCATCCCATGTACGACATAGCCTTTTGCCTCGCCTTCAAGGGCTAAACTCATCCAGGCAGCTCCTGTATCATAACTATGTGTCATCGACTTTTTGTTGTTTTTTTCAAATGAATTATGCGAAATGACGACGATGAGGAGAGCGGCATTTTTGGTCCAGGTTTGATTTGCCTCTACCATTAAATCGAAAATCTTTTTCCATGAGGGCGTGTTGCGTTTAGCATAAATAAAGCGCCAAGGCTGATTATTATACGAAGAGGGGGCCCACCTTGCTGCTTCAAATAGGGTCATGATTTCAACATCTGTCATTTCTTCACCTGTCATCGATCTAGGGGACCAACGATTTAGAAAAAGAGGAAGAATGGGATACTTTGTTTTGCGAAAGGGTTTTACTTCTGCAGAAATTTCATTTTTCATAGGTAGATTCTTACCATCAATTAGTTAGGTTCTTTCCAACATAATTCCTTGAATTGATTTAGTAAAGTTAATTTTAAAAAGTGGTAAGATTAAGAAACAGTGAGGTGAAGCATGCGTGTTGCCATATCTGATAAAGTTGTAAGACATAATATTGAGTTATTTAAGCTGCTCGTCCGAAAGCAGATAGAAAAAAATGAAAAGCTCATTCTCATGATGAAAAAGAGCTACGATGCAGTGATCCATCGCAAAACAGGTGAAATCCGTTTTGTGGAATTAGATAATGAACATACAGCGGGAAAAGATTGGAAAGTGATCCGCATTCGTATGCATATCCCTGAACACCTAGAAGAAGGCTTTTTTGAAATCAGTGAAGGGGGGGCTAAAGAGCTCAGTTTTGAAATGGGTGATCTTGGACCAGACGCTCTCCATGCCCTTTCCGAGACAGTAAAAACCTTAAATCAGCTGGCTTATCCTGCAGCAAAACTAAAAAATGCGGAGAGGATTTTCCAGGAACTCTCTGAACTTGAGATTGAATCCGGCATCGAAAAAAAGAAAAAAAGAGACCTTATCCACGAGGCATGGCATCAAGTCGATCGCATCCAAGCTGAAAAACTTCTGAATGATTGTCCAGTAGGCACCTATCTTTTTAGAAAAGACGAATTTGCATCGCTTTTAGAAGCAGAATTGAATGCGCAGCATCCAGATCATCCGATTAAATGCATTACCCTGACCTATAGTGAATGGGATGGCAAAATTACTGAGAAGACGCCGGTGCTAAATGAGGGCAAGTGGTATCTCTATAATGATGATTTGCAACTTGGTGGACCTTCGTATCCATCAATCGAATCTCTCTTGAAGACAATGAATAATGTGTTGACGCAGCCACTGTATCACAATTGAAGATCTTTTTCACGCAATCAGGGAGGCATGCTTTAAACGAGAATGTATAACCGGGCCGGTTAAAGTATCCTTTCTCTAAAGCATAATAGATCAGAATCAAAATAAGGCTGACAACAGCTATTCCTATGGAAATATAGATCACGTAAGGAGATGCAACAAGTAGAAAAGCATAACAAACTGCGGACAAGATAATTGCAAATAGACCCACAGTATGCGTCTGTAACATTTTGCGTGTTTGGACATCCACAATTTTAGTCAGTACACGTAAATCCTCTAATTCCTTTGAGTTGATGATCTGTTTCACTTCTTCTGCAGCGGACATTGAAATCCTACGGGCCAAATTTTGGAACTTATTCTCTAGTATCTTTTTTTCTAAAGAAGAATAAATCTGCAGTCTTACGAGAAGATTGTTATCTCCAGGGTGTCTTTGAAGTAAAAACTTATTGATTTGCGCTTTCTCGTCCTCATTTACTTCAAAAAATTCATTTCGAATTACTTCTCGATTTCCAATAACGTCTGTATCGTTAGAAAATTTAAGCTTAGAGCGCAGCGAAATTCCTCGGTACAAACTCACAACTTCATAAGCAAGTTCAAAGAAGCTTAAAACTAGGCCAATAATTGCATAAGGAAGGAGAACGAATTTATAAACCTGTGGCAAACCGCTAATTAAATCCCTTCCAAGCCAGATTCCAAGATAAATGATCGCGCGGAAAACTGCTGATGTCCCTGATATTAAAAGATCAAGTGCGCTTGCAACTTTTCCTGCTCCATCAATGACTCCTTCTTCATCATGCGTAAAAAAGGCTCGTGCGGTTTTGGCAGCAGAGAGGGTAAACTGAGCCGGCGCCAGTGCCATATCAACAACATAGCTCCGAGTAGTAACAATGGAAGAAGGTCGTCTTTGTTCAAGGCGACTTTCAGTATGTATTGGTTTTATTGCCATAAAATAATTCCATTAATATCAACTATTATACTATAAATTTTAATAACATTCAAAGGAGAAACTATGCAAAAACTATTAAAAATAACTTTAATTTTAGCCATAGGACTAGTTCATTTCACAGGAGAAGCGCAGATGGTGCCGCCCCCTCAATCCAAGGCTTCCAAGGAAGATTCTGGGGTGCTGGAGCCAAAAGATTATAGCCGCCTTTTAGGAATGTCCGGCTTCAATGATTCTCTTTTAAAGATGCATTTCACTCTGTATCAAGGATATGTGAAAAATACCAATTTGCTGCTTTCCGTATTAAAAAATATCTCTCCTTCAGATCAGACACAATTTGGGGCTTTAAAAAGACGTCTGGCTTGGGAATTCAATGGCGTTATTCTTCATGAGCTCTATTTTGAAAATTTGGGTGGAAAGACCATTTTATCAAGTACCGATCCTTTAGCCCAAGCACTGGTTAAAAGCTTTGGTTCGGTCGATGCATGGAAGAAGGACTTTATTGGGACCGGAATGATGCGAGGAATTGGCTGGGCAGTTCTATATTTGGATCCAATCACTAAAAGATTGACCAATCTTTGGATCAATGAACATGACCTTGGCCATTTGGCAGGCGGGACCCCGATTTTGATTATGGATGTCTTTGAGCATGCCTATATGCCTCAATATGGCCTTGACAGGGACAAATACATCGATGCCTTTTTTCAAAACATAGATTGGGTCACTGTCTCGAAAAGGTTCACAAATGTTTCTTCAAATTCAGGGCCAAAAGGATCAAAGTAAATAAGCTAATTAGGCCCATGACAAGCGGAGGAAATATTTTAAGCGTTTCAATGTAGCGCCAGGTAAAGACGCATAAAAGGGCAAGGGTCAATACAAGCGCTCCATAGACACCTAGTTTCATTTCTTTAAAAAGGGCCCAAGAAGAGAGGAGTAAAAGCAGTCCAAAGAAGAGACCGGTAAAAAGGGAGATACGGCTTTGGGCTTTAATATGGCCCATGAGCCCGCCAATCAGGATAATCAGCCCATAAATCAATGTGGTCCATGCTGCAAAATTCATGTTTTTCTAACCTCGAATTAATTAAACTGTAAGTATGAAGACTCAAATTTTTTCTGAGAAGCAAATTCAAGAAGCAGCTGCCTTTTTAAAAAGAGGAGAGATCGTGGCATTCCCTACTGAAACTGTCTATGGTCTTGGTGGTGGTCTATTTAATATCAGTGCAATTGAAAAGATCTATGAAGCAAAAGGGCGTCCTAAAGCAAAGCCGCTCTCTGCACACATTAGCGAGCTGGGTCAAGTGGAGCAAATCGCCAGTGAAATTCCAACCGAATTTTATCTGCTCGCAGAAAAATTTTTTCCTGGTCCTTTAACTCTTATTCTAAAAAAGCAAGCCCACATTCCTGATCTTGTAAGCGCTGGAACAAACACCATTGGGATTCGTTTTCCTGACCATCCCATTGCGCTAAAGCTGATCAAAGAAGCAGGCTCGCCGCTTGTAGCCCCATCTGCAAATAGTTCTGGGAGACCAAGCCCAGTTTCTTGTGGCCAGGTATTGCAAGATCTAGAAGGAAAAATTGCTGCTGTGATCGATGGCGGAAGATGTCCTATCGGCATCGATTCTACAGTATTTGATCTTGTTTCTTTTACCCTTTTGCGAGAAGGTAAAATCACTAAAGCTGAAATTGAAGCAACCATAGGACGAAAAATCAGATGATGAAGGCAGTTGTTTTAGAATCTATAGGGGATGTGAGCGGTTTTAAACTCAAAGAGGTGGCAAAACCTGCGCCCAATCGCAATGAAGTGAGGATCCGCATTAAGGCCGCAGGATTTAATCCTGTCGATACAAAATTGCGCGCTGGAGCTTATGAGCCTAAGGTTCCAATCATTTTAGGGGCAGATTGCAGTGGAGTGATTGATGCTGTAGGAGAGGACTTCCATGAGTTTTCTGTAGGTGATGAGGTGATGGCCATTGTTTTTGGGCAAGGTTCAGGCGGCACTTATGCAGAATATGTTTGTGTCCCGCGCTCCTTCGTTGTCCATAAGCCAAAAAATATTAGTTTTGAGCAGGCAGCAACAGTCCCACTTGTTTCTCTCACAGCTTATCGGGCTTGTATCTGGTCAGGTGCGCTTCAAGAAGGGCGCGCAGCTTTTATTGCTGGAGGAACGGGCGCTGTAGGAAACATTGCGATTCAACTTGCACAAATTTATAAAGCAGGGCCGATTTTCACAACGGCTGGCAATGAAGAGGGTGATCGATTACTAATGGATCATTTTGGCATTACTAAGAAGCATATTCTTAATTATACAGGGCTTAATGTAGAACAAATGAAAGAAAAACTCTTGGAGATGAATCGACAAGAACTATTTCCAGCAACGATTGATTTAGTTGGCGGCAAAATGAAAGAGCTTTGCTTTGCCGTTGTAGACTTTAGCGGCCATGTTGCCACTATTTTACCGGAAACAAAAGGATTTCCCATTGAGCTTTGGGCGCGGGGGGAGAGTATTTCATTTGCTAAAAGCCTATCTGTCCATTTTATTTTTGTTGGGGCTGAAGCTTTTGCAGGTCCTCCGAAATCCTGGAATCATTACCGCCAGCAGCTCTCTTATTTAGCTAAGCTGATTGAAAACGGAGAGTTGCGTATCTTTGAGCCTGAAGTGGTCGGTCATCTTTCAAGAGAGACAGTCGTAAATGCCCATCAAAAGATAGATCACGGTAAAGCAAAATCCAAACTTGTGATGGTAATTTAAATAAATTCAATTCAACCACAGAGTCACAGAGAGCACAGAGTTAGGAAGAGAAATCATTTTTTTGCGAGCGAAGCAAAAAAATGGACTTCTATTTTTTTCGGTTCGCTCCCGAAAAAAATAAAAATTCCCCTCCGAACTCTGTGCTCTCTGCGCCTCTGTGGTTGCTTTAAGGGTTGTTTTAAGAATGGGAGTTCCAAAGAATAATCACGGGATTTTCTCTTTCATAACCTAAGATTGAGATAGAGGCAGTCGAAAGAAAAAAAAGTCTGCCTTCTGCCGCAGTTAATTGAAGATAACAGGCTGTTAGCACACGCAGAAAATGGCCATGAGAGAACACTGCGACATCGCCTTCTACTTCTTTGATTTTTTTTAAAACCCTGAGCGCTCTTTTCTCAATCTCTGCAACGGACTCACCGCCCGGCGCGCCATTTTTAAAAATCTCCCAAGAAGGATTTTCTTTAAAAATATCACTGTTTTTTTTGCCTTCATATTTCCCGTAGTTCCATTCCACAAGATCTCTATCTAATTCCGCCTGATCTAAAAAACCGGCGAGCGCACATGTTTTTTTTGCGCGTTGAAGAGGACTGACTAAGACCTGTTTAAATGCATGGCCCTTTAAGCGCTCTTTTAATGTTTTGGCTTCAGACTCTCCTTGCGGAGTTAGGGGAATATCTGTGAGGCCCGTGTGCTGATCGGATAGCGTCCATTCTGTCTCCCCGTGACGAATCAGATAGATTTTTTGTTTCATAAGATGCGTGGCGTCCCTCTTAAATACCAATATTTTTTGCCATAATTGTAAGTGAGCTGCTCTCCTTTCACTATAGGACGGCAGGTAATAAAAATGGCATGATAAAAGGGAGGGAAGTAGGCATAAGCTTTTTTCAAGTTAAATTCAAAGCTATGATTTGCAAAACGCAGCAAGTTGCCGCAAGTGGCATCAATCACATAATTGCGGCCAATAAAATCAAGCACCGGATAGCTGTATAAATAGTGATTAAATGTGCCATGTTCGTCATTTTTTCGAATCTGGCCCACATATTCTCCCACGTAGCTACCTTCTCTTAGATCCTCTTCTGCAAAAAGGCCATATCCTACCTCTTCAGAGACCCAGCGCACAGAAACTTTAGGAGTGAATGAAGATTCAATGAGGCTTTGATATTTTTTACCATTTTCTTCTGCTTCTGAATTGAGATAATTGGGCCCTTCAAGAGTCATTTTTTCTTTTTCATCGGCATGTAAAGTCGCCAGCTGTTCTACGTAGGTAAATTGAAGCTTTTCTTGAAGCTCATTTAAATTCAGATAAGAGGGCTTTGTCTGATCTTTAAATAAAACATTATAAGTTTTCATGATAAATAATATTTATCTATTCAATAATAGAAAGCAAATTTATACTATTGCGCATAAATAACACCAGGGGTGCTAAGCCTTGAGGCTTAGCTGAGATTATACCCTAAAACTTGATCTGGGTAATACCAGCGAAGGGAGAAGTGATCGTAAAAAAAAGAACTCAATATTCTTTGAGTATTAGTGCATGGTGCGGAAATCTATTTGAACATTATGATGCCGCGCTCTTTGGTTTTCTTTCTCCATTTCTTGCACCTTTAATCTTTCCACAGCAAGAACCGATTACAGCGCTCATCCTCACTTATGCTATGATCCCCCTGGGCATGCTTGCGCGGCCCTTTGGATCGCTCATTTTTGGCAGGATTGGTGATAAGCGAGGCAGAGAGCAGGCTCTTTTTCTTTCGCTTAGTGGAATGGCTATCGTCTCCGCTTCTATTGCTTTTAGTCCTACTTATGCACAGGCAGGGATTCTGGCCCCTATCATTTTTTGCATTGGAAGAGTGATGCAAAACTTCTTTGCCTCAGGTGAATCGATGGGAGGAGCAATCTATCTTTTAGAAAATAGTCCTGAAAAAAAACATGATTGGCTAAGTGGTCTCTATAATGCTTCAACAATTGGCGGTATCTTACTGGCCTCTGCTGGAGTCTTATTACTCTGCATCTATGATCAAGTGGAGAGTGGCTGGCGAATCCTTTATTTATTTGGCACTCTCACCGCACTTTTTGGTCTCTTTCTGCGCCGTGTGAGATTGACCAAAGCTAATACACAAACGCTGCAGGATCAAAATCTAATGAGACTGTTTTGGGAATATCGCAGACCGCTTTTTTGCATTATGATCAGTGCAGGATTTAGCTATGCAAATTATACGATTGCGCTTGTTTTAATGAATGGGTTCATTCCTCTTGTGACCTCTTTTTCAAAGGCACAAATGATGGGAATGAATACTTTTTTGCTTATTTTAGATTTTTGCGCGCTTCCCTTTTTTGGATGGCTCTCTTCTAAAGTTTCAAGAGAAAAACTAATGTTTTTTAGCTCCGCTTTAGCTGCTCTTTGTGCAATTCCTTTATGTATGCTGATTAAAGAGGGTGCCATTTCTTCGATCATTTTCGCGAGAATCTTTTTAGTGCTGCTAGGCGTTGCCTTTTTCGCTCCATTTCACGCCTGGGTATTACAACTCATCCCTTCTTCTTATCGCTACCTCTTGATCTCTTTTGGCTATTCCATTGGAACGCAACTTTTTGGAGGGCCAACCTCCGCCATCTCCCTGTGGCTCTATAAAACAACAGGGATTGTTTCCAGCATTGCCTGGTATTGGATGGCGCTTGCATTTGCAAGCAGCTTTGTTTTACTCTTTACTATTCGAAACAAAAAGGAGGTTGCAATATGACAGAAAAAGCAACACCCTCGCCCTTTTACCATTTTTTAGTTGGTGCTGCACGCAACTGCGGACTCAGCGCTCTTCTCCATCCCTTAGAAGTAATAAAACTTAAAAAGCAATCAGAATGCTCCCAAAAAAGAAATTATCTCATTGCCACAGATATTTTTCGCCAGGAAGGGATAAAAGGGTTTTATAAAGGGCTTTGGCCTCAACTTGCTAAAACAACTCTTAATGCATTGGCGTGGACGATCATACCAGATTCTGCTCACTTTTTAAAGGATAGAGAAATCCATCCTTTACATAAGGCAGCTCTAAAAGGGGTCGTCATTTCTTTTTTTCAAGCTGCTGCGTTAAATCCTCTTGAAAAGACAAAAGTTACTTCAATTACACAGGATAGAAAGTTTTCCTTTGGTCCTTTTCTAAAAGAAGGATGGAAAGGATCTGGTGCAAATTTCCTCAATTTATCTGCAAAATGGTCTTCATTTTTGGTCTCACGAAAGTATTTTAGCGACAAAATGCGTAAAGAAGGTGAGCTAACGCCTTTTCAACTTGTAGATATTGGCGTACGTACAGCTTGCATAGTCAGTGTTGTCTCTGCACCCACTGATGTTTGGAAGACTTGGCGTCTTTCTGATGTTAAATTTTCTGAGCTTTTTTCAAAAAAATTTCTGCGGAATATGTATCGTGGCTGGACTTTAAGCGCTACGGCTTCGCTTGTATCTACCATTGTTACAGTTGCTGTATTGGAAGAATTACAAAAATCCAGCGATAGCTAAGAAAACAAAAGCAGCCATAAAAATTAGGACTTTTGATAAGTGAGCCTTTTTAGAATCAGGTTTGCTTTGAACAAGAGCTAACACCTGCTTTGATGGGTCAAATGGTTTTTTAATAGCTTGTAATTTTCCATTATGGCCCACGCAAGTCGCAAGATCTTCTAAATGAGTTGGAATTTCAGAAGCTAAATAATATTTTAGTGCCCAAGGATCACAAACGACCGTATTGCATCCCCAATCAATAAACTTATGCGGAGGGGATCTTTTTTTTCTTCCTATGACTAAAAAAAAATGATCCCCGTCTGCAATCTCAAAAATCTCAACATTTGCATGAGGAAAATGGGTCAGTGCAAATTTAAAACCTGCACAAGCTAGCCCATCGCAGTTTGACATTCCAAATTTCTCAACTTCATCTGCACATTTTAAGATTCTGTCGAGATCGGTTCCTTTGAACGTTTGGAATCTCTCGACTAAATTCTTTCTTACTGTGTAGATTTCATTTAATTCTTCATCAGCAATTGTTTCTATACGAGGGAATGTTTGTTTGCATCTTTCATAATCATTGAAGACGAAAGGAATCGTTTTTTGTACATGGAGGTTAATTTGAGCAGCTATAACAAGGTTTTCCTTTAATTGTGAGGATGACAATCGATTGCCAAATCGCGCTTCAATTTCAGCATTAGCTAATTGATTAAAAGGATCTGATTTAATTTTGTTTCTAAAGAAATTCATCACAGCAATTATAACATAGATTCAATTTTTAATTGTATTCTTTATTAAATGTCTAACATATTGATTTTTAGGGTATTAGAACTAGGGATTTTTAAATAAAGAGCAGAAATGGTATCATCCTTGCTCAAATTGAGACTTATATGTCTAAAAATCATATTACTTCTGCGGAGAAATACTGCCTCTACCTAAAGGCAAATGGCCATTATCCGAATGTGACTCCTCCAGAAACGGTCATTTTCATCTTTTCCAATTCACTTTTAAAGTCTATTCTTGCGGGTCATCCTCATGAGCAAAGAAAAGAGCCCATGCTTTCCGACCTTTACTTTCTAGGTGATGGGAAAGTAGCCGTAATGAAAAGTGGACTAGGTGGTCCTGAACTAGCGCATAAAATGGAAAAATTAATTGCGCTTGGCACTAAGAAATTCCTAATCGTCGGCACTGCAGGTTCCTTAACTAGCGCACTGGTCCCTGGTGATTTTGTGATCTGTTCAAAAGCTCTAGGCGAAGATGGGGTTTCCCACTTATATCTTGAGGAGAAGCTTTCATTTGCCTTTCCTCATTCTAGCCTTTTTGATGCATGGATCTCTTTTATAAAAACAAGACACCCAGAACACCCCAAGTTTGAAAAAACAGCTACTTGGTCCTTTCCTGCTGTATTTCGTGAAACAAAAGAAGATGTCCTCCGTGTGATAGAGCAAGGATGCAGTACCGTAGAAATGGAAGCGGCAGCCTTATATGCCATTGCGCAGGAGAAGAATGTGCAAGCATTAGCTTTATTTGTGATTAGTGATTCTCTGGCTGGAGGGGAATGGGAGGTCAAAGCGCGAGACCCATTGGTTACAGAGCGTCTTAACAAACTTGCAGATCTTGCAATTGCATTTAGCAGGCATAATCACGAATAAACTGCTCATAAAAGAGTAGTGCTTCTTTTCCCCCTACGATAAGTGGAAGTTGCAATGCCTCTTCAATTGTCACCCAGCGCGCTTCAAGATGCTCTTTAAAATCCAATGTTATCGAAGGAATGACTAAAAATTGGGTATGGAACATATGGTAGATAAACTTTTTATCTGACCATTGGATATAGAATTGTGTGATCTTCTCTATTTTATCACCATCAAGGATTAAGCCTGCTTCTTCATACGCCTCTCGGATGGCAGCCGTTTTGGGATCTTCATTTTTTTCCAGTTTACCAGCAGGCTCTGTCCAGCAGTTACCATGAAGAATGTCAGGGTGGCGTCTCAGCAGAAGTATTTTATTCTGATATCTGCAAATGCAACCGGCAGCCTCAATGACAGGAGTGTGATTTTCTGGGGGTGCGAGTGAAATCAAATAGTCCATATTTTAGAGGCGCATTATAATGGGATTATGATTAAATTCATTCCTAAAGATTCAAAAGAAATCCTTCTTTACTCTGAGGAACAACTTGAAAAGGCAATCGGAGTCAAATGGCTTCCTCAGTTGGAATTTTTGAAAAATTCTTTTCAAAAACGTGTTAGCAGACGCTGTCAAAAAGCCCTGCGACGGGATCTTTTTGCGATTAAACAAAAGTGGCTGGGCGCTTTTTTTTCGCAAGAAATTCAGAAAGGCTCCCATCCTGATCTTATCATTTCATGGATTGGTCATACAATTGGTTATGGAGTAATTGCAGGTGAAAATCTGCCGAAAGGCGCTTTTGTTGGGGAATATACTGGCGTTGTGCGCAAACGCAAAAGAAGAGAAGAAAATAGCTACTGCTTTCAATATGCCATAGGCGATGATTGGAAGACCCCTTTTGTCATTGATGCCAAAGAAAAGGGCAATTACACCCGTTTTATCAATCACACTAGTAAATCAAATCTAGAACCTATCTCTGTATACTGTGCAGGGGCCATGCATGTAATTCTGATCACCTTGCGGCAAATTGCCAAAGGAGAGCAACTTTGCTATGACTATGGCCCTGACTATTGGACAAAACGGAATCAAACTCCCTTAGATTTAATTAATCCCTAGGAGTTCCATTTCAAAAATGAGCGTCATATTAGGTTGAATTTGTGGACCATATCCCGTCTCTCCATAAGCTAAATAGGGAGGGATAAAAAGTTGCCATTTATCGCCCACTTTCATCATTTTAAGCGCTTCTGACCAACCGGGGATCACGCGACCTAAAGGGAAAGTTTGCGGTTTGCCATGTTCATAGGTACTATCAAAGACAGTTCCATTAATAAAAGAACCTCTGTAGTGGCAAGTGACCTCATCCATCATGGTAGGTGTTGGGCCTTCTCCTGAAGAAATGACTTTATATTGTAAGCCGCTAAGTGTTGTAGTGACCCCTTCCTTTTTTTTGTTTTCTTCAAGAAAAGTTTCACTTTCTTTCATATTGACTTGGGCCACTTGCATGACAAATTCGCGCTGCTGCTTTTGAACTTGTTGTTGGAGGGCAGTCATAATATTTTTAATCTCTTCTCTTTCTAAAGGGGGAGTGCGATCTTGAAGGGCATCTTGAAATCCTTCTAGAAGGAGAGTGCCATCTAGATCTTTAAATTGATTTTTTAAGTTTTTACCTGTTTCTAAACCAATGCAATAGCTCACTTTTTCGCGATTTGTTTTCATAGAGAGACTCCTTTCTTTAAACTGTTTTGTAGAATATACTATCGCTATGCGATTAAAATCTCCAAATGATCTTTCACTTCTTGAAGTATTGGCACTTTTAGCCCCTGAAAGTTCAAGAAATACTTTACGTTCTTGGATCGAGAAAGGACGCGTCACAATCGATGGCAAAGAAGCTAAGAAGGCGAGTATGAGTGTGAAAAAAGGAGAAGAGGTCTGTATTGGGAAAAAAGTCAATTTCATCTCAAGAGAGATTAAAGTTTTTTATGAAGATCAGCATCTGATTGTGATTGAAAAACCGGCAGGTCTTTTAAGCGTGATGACTAATACTGATGAGACCAATAATGCGCATTATGTGCTTAAGCGCAGGTTCCATTCTCAGAGAGTCTATCCTGTACATCGATTAGACCGCGACACTTCTGGTGTGATGGTATTTGCTTACAGTGAGGGAGCAAGAGAAGGGCTGAAAGCGCAATTTATGAAACACTCTATTTATCGCGAGTATACTGCGGTCGTAGAAGGAAAAATTGACCCGATCGAAGGTACCTGGAAAAGTTATTTGCGCGAAGATCGAAACTATTATGTCAAAAGCGCTCCTGAAGGCCAGCTTGCCATTACGCACTATAAAATGATCAAGCAGAACAAACAGTTCTCTTTGCTCAGTTTACAACTGGAGACTGGGCGAAAAAATCAGATCCGTGTCCATGCATCTGAAGCAGGTTTTCCCATCTTAGGCGACATCAAATATGGAAAAACCAAGAGAGATCGGCTTTATCTGCATGCCGCTCATCTTGCTTTTGACCATCCGGTCTTAAGGAAAAAGCTCTCCTTCGAATCCAAAGCACCTGAATCTTTTTACTCATTAATCAAATAAAAACAACCACAGAGACACTGAGAGCACAGAGTTCGGAGGAGAATTCACTTTTTTTGCGAGCGAAGCAAAAAAATGGACTTCTATTTTTTTCGGTTCGCTCCCGAAAAAAATAAAAGAAACTCCTCCGAACTCTGTGCTCTCTGTGACTCTGTGGTTATTTTTTTTTATAGTCGTGCGGTTCTATTCATTAATAAGCTATCTGCGAGCACAAGCGCGCACATGGCCTCCACAACAGGCACAGCACGAATGGCTAAACAGGGATCATGCCTAGAGCCTTCAGGCATTTCCAATATAGTTTTCTGCTTATCAAGATCAAGCGTTTCTTGTGGTTTTTGGATGCTAGAAGGCGGTTTGAATGCAACTCTCATGAGAAGAGGCATACCCGTACTAATCCCTCCGAGAATTCCACCTGCAAAATTGGTCTTTGTAATGACTTTATCATTTGATGTAGAAAATAGATCGTTATGGGTAGAACCTTGCATTTTAGCAGCTGAAAAGCCAGAACCTATTTCGAATCCTTTGACAGCAGGAAGTGTGAACATGGCCTTCGCAAGGTTGGCCTGTAATTTTTCATAAATAGGATCGCCCAGTCCAGCTGGCAATGAGGTCGCTATGGCCTCAACTATCCCGCCTAAAGAGTCTTTCTCTTCTTTGGCAGCAAGGATGGCTGCCATCATTATTTCAGAAGAGCAAGTATCAGGGCAAAAAACGGGACTTTGTAAAATGGCTGTTTTAAGCTCGCCCATCTCTGCATGATCGATGTTCTGTAGTGAGATCCCTCCAATTTCTTTGATGTATGCGGCAATCTCAATGTTGTAGTGTGCAAGCAATTTTTTTGCGACAGCTCCTGCCGCAACACGGCACACTGTTTCTCGACCTGAAGCCCTTCCTCCACCTCGATAATCAAAAATCCCATATTTTTCTAAATAGGTAAAATTCGCATGTCCGGGGCGCAGTTTGTCTTTAAGGGGAGTATATTTGGAGGGATCAGCATCTTTATTCATGATGAGGATTGAAATAGGAGCGCCTGTCGTTTTTCCTTCAAAAAGACCTGAATAGATTTCAGCCTTGTCTTCTTCTTTTCGAGGAGAGGTGAAAGCAGATTTTCCTGGCTGCCTTAAAGCGAGCTGCTGATTAATTTCTGATTCAGAAAGAGAGAGTCCAGCTGGGCAGCCGTCAATCACGACACCCAACGCTCTGCCGTGGGATTCGCCCCACGTTGTGATTTTAAAAATAGTACCGAAAGAATTACTTCCCATAGGAGATTATTTCTTCAATGACCTCTTCATCTGATTTATTTTGTAGGTCAATTGCTTTTGCTCCGATTGCTTCATATTTTTCTTTGCGATCGTGATACATGTTTTCAAATGATTCTTCAGGATCATCAGGATCGAGATAGGAAGGGAGCTCATGTGACAGAATCCTTTTTTTTAATGTTTCTTTATCTATCTTAAGATAAAGCAACTTTCCAAGCTGTTTTAAAAAAGTCACATTATTTTCATCGAGTACTGTTCCGCCGCCTAAAGCAATAATGTAATTTTTAATGTTTCCAAGTGAATGAACAGACTCTTTTTCCAGCGCGCGAAAATAGCCATTTCCTTTTTCCAGGGCAATCTGCCTGCAAGAAAAGGGAAGGTGGAACTGTTTGAAATAAGCTTGCTCAATGAGATGATCAATATCTAGAAAAGGGAGGTGAAGGCGATCAGCTACAAGCTTGCCAAAGTGAGTTTTGCCGCATCCTTTAAACCCAAACAAAATAAGATTCATCGGATATCTGCTCCTATTTTTCTAAATTCATCTGCAAAATTGGGATATGTTTTAGCTGCTGCTTCTACTCCATCAATCGTGGAATTTCCTTGGGCAGCAAGGGAGGCTGCAACAAAAGAAAGGACCATCCGATGATCATGATAAGTTTCCAAATTAGCGCCTTTTAAAACGGAAGGGTAGATGATGAGTCCATCTTCATTTTCTTCTATTTTTGCCCCCATTTTTTTTAATTCTTTGGTCAAAGCGCTAATGCGGTCGCACTCTTTTTTTCTAGCAATAGCAGCATTTACAATTTCGGTTTTCCCTTCTGCAAAGCAGCCAATCACTGCGAATATTCCGATGGCATCAATACAATCATTCAAGTCAATTTTTCTTCCCTGAATTTTTCCGCCTTTCTTCACGATAATTTGTTTATCTTTTTTGTTAATTTCAATATTCGCTCCCATCTCAATTAATAATTGGATCGCTTTTTTGTCGCCTTGAACATCATCCATGTCCAGATTTTCTAAAATCAGTTCTGAACCGGTAATCAAAGCTGCTGTGAGGGGAAAGGCGGCTGTGCTAAAATCTCCTGGAATAGTGGCCTCAAAACCTGAATAAGAGGCATTGCCGGGAACAGTATAATGTTCATAACGATCGTTTTTAATCTTAATTCCAAATTTTGAAAGCCAGCTTAAGGTCAGATCAATCCACGGTTTTTCACCAGGATCTGTCACATAAATCTCTGAAATGCCTGGTAAAAAAGAGGTGGCTATAAGTAGAGCAGAGACAGGCTGGGAATCTTTTCCACACAAAGTAGCAACGCCTGGCCGAAGGGGGCCTTTGATAATCAGCGGCGCATGGCCATCGCCGCGCGCGCTCTCTGCATGAGCGCCAAGCTCTCGGAGTGCCTTTAGCAAGGGTAGCGCTGGACGGCTATGACGAATAGAATGGTCGCCGGTAATGATAGTATAGTGTGAAGATAACCCGCTTAAGGCTCCAATAAAGCGGAGCACCTGGCCAGAATTTCCTGCATTAATGACATCGTCAGGAGGAAGTAACTTTCCGCCCACTCCTTCAATGTGCAAATGATGTTCGAATCGAGTGATTTTAGCGCCCATTAATTCTGCAGCGTGGATCATTGATTCCGTATCAGGAGAGGGAAGCGGATGGTGAATGACCGACTTTCCTTTTGCCATCAATGCGAAGACAATGGCGCGCAATGTGTGTGATTTAGAAGAGGGGATTTGAATGGAGCCCGAAAGCTTGCTTGAATGAATCGAAAGTTTCATATGAATTCCTCTATTGCCTCTTTGATAAGTTTTAAATCCACTTCAGTGCAATACTCTCCATTAAATGGTTCGACCTGCCCAATCGATTTTAAAACTACCAAACGTGCTATAGAGCTAGTGGATTTTTTGTCTCTAGAAAATGCTAAAAGCAGTTCTTCTAAAGTAAAACGGCGCGATAATTTTAAGGGAAACTTGTACTCATGAAATAGCGCAACAATCCGTTCGAATTCTTCTTTTTTTAAAAGTTGCAATCGCATACTGATGTAACTTTCTAGAATCATTCCAATTGCAATGGCCTCTCCATGCGGGATTTGATAATTTTCAAGGAGCTCTAGTGCATGGCCAAAGGTATGTCCAAAATTTAAAATGCGGCGATAGCCCTTCTCTTCATAGGGATCTGATTCGATCACCTTTTTTTTAATTTCTAAGCATTCTTGAATGAGCTCTTTAACTTCGCATTTTGCCTCTAATTTCTCAAAAAGAGGTTTGGAGTCGATCAATCCATATTTTATCATTTCTGCAATGCCATTTAAAAATTGGTGTGCAGGAAGAGAATTTAAAAAATCAGGATCGATAATGATCGTTTCGGGGAAATAAAAACTTCCAATCAGATTTTTCCCGTGATGGGTATTGACGGCAGTTTTTCCTCCTAAGCAAGCATCGACCATGCCTAGTAGGGTTGTGGGAATTAAAATGAGAGGAATTCCTCTGCAAAAAGTAGCAGCGACAAAGCCTGCAACATCTAATACGACTCCGCCGCCGATCGCGATGAGAGTGGAATCTTTGGCAAATTGGTTGTCTAAAAGAGCATCTTCTAAAAAGGCTTTGGCTTGCCGCGTTTTATGCATCTCTCCGGCTGGAAAGGAAAATATTTTGATCCTTAACTCCTCTAATAGACACCGATATTCATGTTGGATTGTTTCGTCTGTGATGAGAGCTAGTCTACTTTTTTTTTGTTTCAGTAAAGGCAGAAGAACTTCTAAAGTAGTGCCGAAATAAATTTCTGTTTCAATTGGGCGGCTAAGTATGCTAACTTTTAAGGCTATGTTATTTGCAGTGATCATAGGTCCAACATACTATAACGCCAGCGAGCAGATTTTGCAAGCAAACCAGCTTGCAGAAGGAATTGAATTGCGTTTAGATCTTATTGATCCAATCAGTGATGAAGAAAAAGCAGAGCTTTGTAAAAAAACTCATCTTCCATTGATATTGAACTCTGGTGAGCCCATTGTCAGCATCAGATCAGGAACAGAAAATCAAACTCTTTGCTCTTATCACCATTTTGAAGAGACTCCAAAAGATTTAAGCACATTACTTGCTAGCATGATGCAACGAAAAACGGATGTTTACAAGATTGCAACACTTGCCCATTCGACACTTGATGCATTGCGCATGCTAAAATTTGTAAAGGAAAAGACAGCAGAAGGAATAAAAATTTGCGGCATTTGTATGGGAGAAAGGGGACAGATTTCTCGTATTTTAGCCCCGGTATTTGGCAGTGCAATCAATTATGCTGTAATTGATCAGCCCTGCGCTCCAGGTCAGTTGAAACTTAAGGAACTTTCAGAAATTTATCATTACTATGCATTAAATCAAGATACAGCAGTCTATGGTCTTATTGGAGACCCTATCGTTCAAAGTCCGAGCCAGATGACGCACAATGCTTTTTTTAGAAAGCAAGGATTGAATGCGGTCTATGTGAAGATGCAACTCACAAAAGAAGAGCTTCCTGCCTTTTTTCCGCTCGCAAAAGAGCTTGGCATTCGAGGCTTAAGTGTGACGATTCCCTTAAAAGAGGCTGTGATCCCTTTTCTCGATGAGATTGATCCACTTGCTATGGAGATCGGCGCTGTGAATACCATTCTTTTTGAAAACGGAAAACTCAAAGGATTTAATACAGATGCTTCTGGCGCGCTTGATGCAATTGAAGCAAAATTGCCTGTCCAAGACAAGAAAATCGTCTTACTAGGTGCTGGGGGTTCTGCAAAAGCCATTGCTTTTGAAGCCAAAAGAAGAGGGGCACTTGTGACTCTTCTGGCAAGGCGGCCTGAGCATGCGCAATCGATCAGAGATGTTGATTTAAAAAAATTTGAAGAGGTTGAAGCTGTTTTTAAAGATGGTTACGACATCCTGATTAATTGCACCCCTGAGATGTCTCCTGTCGATCCAAGATTCATTCTAGAAAAAACAGTGATCATGGATATCAACACAAAGCATCGTGACACCCCACTGCTTTTAGAAGCTCAAAATAAAGGGTGCACGATCGTTTATGGCTATGAGATGTTTATGAACCAAGCAATTGGGCAATTTAAGCTCTGGTTTCGAGATCTTCAGAATTATGAGCTTGACCGCACATTTTTTGAAAACTGAGATTATTCTTCTTCAAAAACGCGTTTAGTGAGGATACCTTTTTCGCCTTCAGAGCGTGCGACAAGAACAGCACAGCAACTATCGCTAAAGACATTTACGGTTGTACGGCACATGTCAAGAATTCTATCGGCTGCAATAAATAGAGCAATTCCGTCTATCGGAAGGCCCATGGCCTTCAAGATCACTATAATGGCTACAAGGCTACCAGAAGGGACACCGGCCACGCCTATAGATGTTAATAAAGTCACAAAAGTAAAGACCACTTGTGTCCAAAAAGAGAGATGGAGCCCATAAGCTTGAGCAACAAAAAGGGCAGCGACCGCTTCATAAAGTGCAGAACCAGACAAATTGATTGAAGTGCCGAGGGGGATCACTAAGCTGCAAATGCGATTTGAAACGCCTGCGCGCTTTTCTACGCAGTCCAAAGTGATGGGAAGAGAGGCTGCTGAAGAACTTGTTGAAAAAGCGGTGATGAGTGCCGGTGCCATTGCGCGAAAATGATTGATCGGACTGACCCCTCCGACAAATTTTAATACAAGTGGAAGAGCGACAAAAAGAAAGAGTGCAAGACCGATTAAGACAGTGATAAAAAAATAATAAACAGATTGCAGAGACTCAAGACCTGTTTCTGCAAAGACCTTTGCGACAAGGAAAAAGACCCCGATAGGCAAAAATCTCATAATGAGATGAGTCATGTACAGAGTCGCTTGGAATAGCCCTTGACAAAAGCCAATCACAATCGAGGAGTGATTTTCTTCTATCCGCGAGAGTGCATAACCGAAGAGCAAACTAAAAAAGATCAGCCCCAACATATTTCCTTTGGAAAAGGCCTCAACGATATTTGAAGGGACAATATCTAAAAAAAGTTTGGCAATGCGATGCAGTCCGCTTTCATCTAATTTTTCTCCGATGCTGGCAAGTTGTGAGGCTTCTACCATTGGCCTCGCCGTGATGGAATGGCCGGGTTCAATGAGATTCACAAGAAAGATGCCAATCAAGATGGCTAAAAAACTTGTGCAAAGATAAAAACCAAATGTTTTAAGGCCTAAGCGCCCAAAAGAAGACTCTCCTGCGATGCGCGCAATCCCTGTAATAATAGATGTGGAAACAAGCGGCACCACGATCAAGGTGAGAGCATTAATAAAAATTTTTCCAACCAGATCAAAAATGGAATAAAAGGTAATTCCGAAAAGAGCGCTTTCTTTACCTGTCCACGTTCCAATAATCATAGCTAGTACGATAGCTATCAGGATGGCAAGCAGGGAGGATTTTTTTTTCTTTTGTTTCATACGAGTCAGCATTATTGCTTAAAAAGGATTTTTCTAGTTATACCGAAATGTAAAGAGAGAGAGACATGAGAAAAAATGTTGCTAAAAAATTAATTGAAAGCCATCTGGTATCAGGAAATATGGTGCCGGATGAAGAGATTGGCCTAAAAATTGATCAGACTTTGACTCAGGACGCTACTGGCACCATGGTGATGCTAGAACTTGAAGCCATGGGTGCCAAAAAAGTAAAGACAGAAATTTCTGCGCAATATGTGGACCACAATATTTTGCAGACTGATTTTAAAAATGCGGACGACCATCTTTTTTTACAAAGTGCATGCAGAAAATTTGGCATCTGGTTTTCCCGGCCTGGGAATGGTGTAAGCCATCCGGTCCATATGGAGAATTTTGGCAAACCAGGAAAAACCCTTTTAGGATCAGATAGCCATACTTGTGCTGGAGGTTCTTTGGGAATGCTGGCTATTGGAACAGGAGGGTTAGAAGTTGGCCTAGCGATGATGGGGGAACCTTTTTATGTGAACATGCCAAAAGTGATGGGAATTCATTTAACAGGCAAACTGCCCAAATGGGTCAGTGCAAAAGATGTCATTTTGGAAATGTTAAGGCGGCATGATGTGGATGGGGGAGTAGGACGCATCCTGGAATATTATGGACCTGGGCTGAAAGAGCTCAGTGCGATGGACCGGCACGTGATTGCCAATATGGGCGCGGAGCTCGGTGCCACAGCAACTCTATTTCCTTCAGATCAAATCACCAGACAATTTTTAAAGGCACAAGGCCGTGTTAAAGATTGGATAGAGCTGGTAGGCGATCCTAAAGCAGATTTTGATGAACATGATGAGATCAATCTTTCTAAATTAGAGCCGCTCATTGCTTGCCCGCATAGTCCTGGAAATGTGGTAAAAGTGACACAAGTTGAAGGGAAGCCTGTTTTTCAAACGATGGTGGGCTCTTCTGCGAATCCAGGACTGCGCGATTTTGCAATCGCTGCCTTAATCCTTAAAAATCAGAAAGTTTCCGAGCAAGTTTCGCTCGATATTATTCCTACCTCACGTCAGATTTTGCAAAATTTAACGACCGGCGGCTATCTTGAAATGCTGCTGGCAGCAGGGGCAAGAATTCACCAAGCAGGATGTAATGGTTGTATTGGCATGGGACAAGCGCCTGCAAGTAAAAAAATCAGCTTGCGTACAGTTCCTAGGAATTTTCCTGGAAGGTCGGGAACAAAAGATGATCTTGTCTATCTTTGCAGCCCAGAAACCGCTGCTGCTGCATCTCTTACAGGAAAAATCACGGATCCGCGCAAATTAAAAATGGCCTATCCCAAATTTAAAGAACCAAAAAAGATGATATTGAATCCCAAAGCGCTGATCCCTCCTCCAAAAAAAGGAAGTTATGAACTAGAAATGGGACCAAATATAAAGCCTCTTCCGCTTTTTGCGCCTTTGGAAAAAGAGATGGAAGGGCCGGTGCTTTTGAAGATGAAAGACAATGTCTCCACAGATGAAATTTTGCCAGCAGGAACTAAAGTGCTTCCTTTTAGAAGTAATATCCCTGAAATCAGCAAGTTCACCTTTTCACAAATCGATGATACCTACTATAACCGCGCGCAGAAATATCAAAAAACAGGCTCTTTTGTCATTGGGGGAACAAATTATGGGCAAGGATCAAGCCGTGAGCATGCTGCGATTGCACCGCGGTATTTGGGACTGCGTGCCGTTATTGCAACAAGCTATGCTCGCATCCATCGAAAAAACCTGATTAATTTCGGGATATTGCCGCTTTTATTTTCAAATAGCAGTGATTATGACGCTATTGATGCCGGTGACATTTTGCGCATTGAGAATGTCTATAGACAACTAAAATCTGGGTCCATCCGATTAATCAATAAGACAAAAAATAAAAGCTTTAATGTGGGCCTTGATTTAAGCAAAAGAGAAGAAGAAGAAGTGCTTGCCGGCGGACTAATTAATTTGATGATGCGTAAAAGAGGATAAAATGCTGCCAGAAGAAAGAAATTTTGTTTGGTTACAGGATTTACGCTATCCCGACTATTTTCGATTGGAAAATTTTGAGAATTTAATCGTAGAAAAGGTCACTGATTATCGCGAGGACCTTCCTCCAGAGTGCTGGGAAGCGACTATTTTTGAAGATGATAGCTGCCAAAAAGTGGTAGGTAGACAGCTTTTTGATACAGAAAAGGAAGCTAAAGAATTCTTAGAAAGCTACGTCGTCAAGAAATTGAAGGGAATCGAAGATTAATCATCTATTTATTTCATTGAGTATGAGCTGGATATGACAAATTTGTATTTTAATCACTATATTATTTGACTTTAATTCATGTACTGATGTAACATTACATCTGTTCAAAATGAATAATGAGGATAAAAAATGAAAAACACAAACAAAGCTGGTTGGCGCAGCTTTATAAAGCTTTGCACAGAGCTTAAAACCGAAGAGCGGATGGGTCAATTTTTTGACTTCTTCCTCACACATAAGGAAAAGGAAGATTTAGGAAAAAGGGCTCTGATCGTGCAAGAGCTGCTTGAAGGAAAGAGGACGCAAAGAGAGATCGCCAAACATTTAAGTTTAAGTATTTCAAAAATAACACGAGGCTCAAATGCCTTGAAGTTAATTAATAAAAACTTGAGGGAGTATCTACAAAAACATTGATTCTCCCGTTAAAAATAGGAGAAAAAACAATGTTTAACATAACGTACGATTTTGAGTATGAAATACCGAAGTTCCAAGAACCCCTCAAATCTTATCACCCACCAGATTTGCCTGAGGATGCTTTAATCGAGATTGCTTCTTTTTTAAGACTAGAGGTGCGTCATCGCATTTTTAGATTGGTATGCCGCTCATTTCGGGATGCAACGAAAAAATGCGGCCATCAATTAACCCATGATAAAAAAGAACGGATTTTCAAACTCTTTGATCGAAAGATCCTGAGCTTTTTTGGAGGTCAGCTCAATTTAATGCGCATCCCTATGATCCAACTTTCAGAGCTCGAGGTTGACCAATCTAAGGATTTAGCAAAGATAGAACGAATCTATTTGGACAAGCTAGAGAAACTTTCGGTTTCTTTTGGAATTGTCCAATGTTACGACTACTTCAATCATCGACTGTCCTATGCCTTCTTTGGAAGGGTTAAGGATCTTTCAGAGGATTTTTCAGACAGGGAAGAAAAAATGACCTCTATCCTGATGTACCCAGATGAATCAGGATTTGTTTTTTATGAACAATGTAGCCGATATCACGAGTCGCTTGCTACTTACGTAAGCGATTTATATAGAAAAATCCCAAGAGGTCATTATTACATTTTCCGGAGAGTGGTGTTTCCAACGACCCGGGTTTTGGTTTTTAGAGATGAAGGACCAAAGTTAACTGCGGACAAGCAGCCTATGGTCTCTCTTTTCTAACTCGCATAGGAGAAAAAACAATGTTTAACATAACGTACGATTTTGAATATGAAATACCGAAGTTCCAAGAACCCCTCAAATCTTATCACCCACCAGATTTGCCTGAGGATGCTTTAATCGAGATTGCTTCTTTTTTAAGATTAGAGGTGCGTCATCGCATTTTTAGATTGGTATGCCGCTCATTTCGGAATGCAACAAAAAAATGTGGCAATCAATTACCTCATGATAAAAAGGAACGGATTTTCAAACTTTTTGATCGAAAGATCCTGAGCTTTTTTGGAGGTCAGCTTAATTTAATGCGCATCCCTATGATCCAACTTTCAGCCCTCCAGCTCCAATCTATTAAGACACATAAAATAAATATGTTCGAACTTGGAAAAAAGACAGAACAAATCTATGTGGACAATCTTAAGACACTTTCTGTTTCCTTCGGAATTGTCCCATTTTACCTAGATTATCAAGGCGATAAATTAGCCTATGCCCTATTTGGAAGAGTCCGGGATCTTTCAGATGTGGAAGATGAGGAGGGAAAAATCACCTCTATCCTGATGTACCCAGCAGGATCAGGATATATTTTTTATGAACAGACTGCGCGATATTATGAAACGGTTGTTAGTTACTTAAGTGATTTATATAGAAGAATCCCAAGAGGCCATCTTCAAACTTTCACAGAACTGATAGATCCAAGAGGAGGTATAGGAGGCTGGGGAAATAATCTCAGAATGGTTGAAAAAGAAGGACCAAAGTTAACTGCGGACAAGAAGCCTATGGTCTCTCTTTATTAGACTTTTCATTAGATTAATATTCGACAAGCCAGCGGTTTAAGAATGCGCTGACTGCCCAAACAATTAATCCGCCCCAAAAAGCACCCCAAAATGAAGTGATTTCAATCCCATAAGAAAGCAGACTTGCGAGCCAAAAAACAAAGGTATTGACCAAAAGAGCAAATATCCCCACGGTCATCACAGTTAAGGGGAAGGAGATGACAATCAAAATCGGGGTAATTGTTGCATTTAAAATAGCGACTACGAAAGCAAAGATCAGAGCATTTTCGAGGTGGGGGACAGAAAGTCCAGGCAGGAGATGGGCGATGCCAACGATAACGCCAGCTAAAATCAAAACGCGTATAATAAATTTTATCATGACCCCATCCTACTTTAGTTTTAATTTTTTGAAAAGCCTGTTTTCATTGAAATAAACTAATTTGAATTATATAATTCACTAAAAAAACGGAGAGTTATTTTGATTAAAAACATTATTAAAGTATTATTAATCTCTTTTGTTACAGTAAGCTGTTTATTCTTTGTAACTAAGTCTGGAAATTATCGATCTAACCCCATTGCAGTACCCTGCCACGACGTTGTTACTGCTTTTAAAGATGAAGGAATTTTTGTTCAAGCAACAGCTTATACAGCTGCAGATAGTAAATATTATTTAAATCAAAATTTACTTGAAAAAGGCTTTCGGCCCATTCAAATTTCCATACAAAACAATACATCCAGACCGCTTGGTTTAGGTGATCTATCAGTAGATCTGCCTTTAGCGTGTGGAAACCAGATTGCAACCCAATTTTTTAAAGATACACTCCCGCGGGCTTTTGCTTTAAAAATTGCCTCTCTTTTCTTTTGGCCTTTTACGGTGCCGAGCACAATTGATGGAATCATCACTTATAAAAGTCAAAAAGTGATGCGCCATGATTACGCGGCAAAGACCATTAAAAAGTATGAAGAAATCATTCCTGCTTATTCCACAATAAATCGAATCCTTTTTGTGAAGCAGAAAGATTATCGGCCCTCATTTAAACTCGTTCTACAAGACAAAGAAACAGGCCTTCTGCACAAATACCATCTTGACATCAGTTAAACTTTATTAGATATTCCGGAAGAAACGGAAGATCTAATTGTTAAAGAAACTACGTCCTTTTTTTACCGGTCATTATAATCTCCTGCTTCTATGTCTGACTTTGCTTTTTATCTTTCGCCCCTATGATCTCGGATTTTTCTATCTAGGCATCTGGAAACTCTTGCTAACGATGGTCTTTTTCTCCGCCATTTTTAATGTGAACCATCCGCGCGTGGTAAAGACGATCACCGGGTTTTTAATGATCCCGGCCCTTTTGCTCACTTGGCTCAATCTATTCCATCCTATGGAAGTTCTATTCGTTAGTGATGCCACTTTGACAGCTACTTTTATCCTGATTTGCACTGGTTCAATTGTGTCTGATGTATTAGTGCGCAGTAAAGTCAATTTAGAAACTTTAAGGGGAGTGATTTGCGCCTATTTTATGGTGGGGTTTGCCTTTGCTTATATCTACTATCTCATCGAATATGTCAGTCCCGACTCATTCCATCTCATTCAACGGGTATCTACATTTTCTTTTAATCAGTATCTTTCTGAGATGCTTTATTACAGCTTTGTGACGTTGCTTACGATTGGCTTTGGCGATATCACGCCTTTAAAAAATGCAGCCCAGACTGCCACTATCATCGAAGGCATTATCGGACAGTTTTATATAGCTATTCTCGTGGCAAGACTAGTTTCCGTGTATGCTTTTTATCAAAGCAAAATGTTTCAAAAGAAAGGCTAATAAAGTTCTGTCTAATTAAGAGAAAAACTTGAAAAATAGAGATGTCTATGATTTCCTACCACACAATGTGGAGGAAATTGAAGCAACATCTGCTCTAGTCTATTAAAATCGGCAGGTAATGGAAGCTGGTTCACATCTACTTTACAGAGACCCGTGCTTCTAATTTCAAATTGATGAATAGGAATTCTATTTATCTCATTATCTTGGCAGACCCCAGAAATGGCACAACAGATAAAAGGCAAAAAATTTAATCTCATATAGACACGCAGTTTGATATTTTTCCTGTATTTCGTCAATCCTACCAAGGAATGATTTCCAAGCTATATAAAAGCTACGGAATTGACACCCAACGTTATGTTGTGCATACACAACATAACGATTATTATCAGACATAACTATTGCCGCCTTTTTCCTTTCTTCAAATTGCTGCTGGCCTGCATACTACTCGCATATTAAACCAAGGATAATTGATATGATAAGACTCTGCTCACGATCTTTCTCAAGCTTAATTGCTCCACGCACTGCTACTGCTCTATTCCAGCCAGTGGCTGATAAAAGAGCGGTTGCTTTTTCTGTTGTTCAAAAAAGATTCTATTGCGGCGATGCTAAACTTCATGAACGAGTAACTTATAATCGTCATGGATTCAAAGGGTTAAGCGAAGAAGAACAAAAAGATGCTTTAAAAGTGCTTCATAATTTTGTAATGAAACGAATGACACAACAAGATTACAAAGATTCCTTAAATGCAATGGAAACCATGGCAGAATTAACAGAATTCTCTTCTCACTATTCAGCTATTTCTGGTGCCCATCTTAGAAACTATGATTTTTATAAAAAACATCCTTCTGAACTTCAAAAACTATATGATATTTTTGCAGCTTCTGGGATCAAACTGTTTAGAAGTACTACTCCCCAAAACGCTTTGCCTATACTTAAGCAAGCTTTAATGCTGAAAGTTCCACCAGATGAATGCAATTTTGAGACGATTTACATACGAAACGCTATTGAGCTTGCGCAGCTATGCCAAGATGACAGAAATTATTATGCTCATGCACTAATTTTTAGACGTCTCAGAGAGCAAGCGGAAAAAATCAATTTACCAAAGGATCAAATCGCGTCATTACTTAGGAATGAAGCTGCATGTCTAGTTTTGAATTTATGTTTTAAACCTCAGAAAAGTATGATTGATGATCTAATGGTCCATACTGGAAAACAATTATATAAAAGAGCTTCTCTTTCCGATCCACAAGTTCACGATGTAGAGGCTATTCGAATTTTGGAATCTTTCGGGTCAAGAACTGGTCTTGGTTTTTCCACAAAAGTCTATTTTGTCTGGAAAGAAGGATCGTTCCCCTACATTGACATTCCAAGAATGCTGTCGGTTTTTTAAAACTAAACCTATTTAATTTTTATGAGTCATATTTCGTTCCCTTCCACTCCCTTCGATGATCATAGACCCATTGTTATTCATGGTCGACTACACCGTACTCGTTCAGATAGTTGTGTCGAAACTAATTATAGGCTCAGCGCAATAGACAAAATCTATAGGGCGCAGTGTCAGTCTTTAAAAGACAATTTTCCCATCCAGTCATCCGAATTTGAAAAAGAATTAGTAAAATTCTATAAAAGCGAACAAAAATCTTTTTGGATAATTAGCAGAATTCATGGAGAATCTTTATTGAAATTTTTATGGGCAGAGCAGAAAAAAGGCGGACCAATTCCTTTAATGCTAGATAAATCTCGAGACTATCCTCTAAATCATACTATTGGTGCATTCAAACAGTGTTCTTTAACAGCAGCTGAAATTAAGTCTCTGAAAGACGTTTCATTTCTTTTTATTGTCAACAACCATAACACACTGACCCATGTGTCTTTTAACTTCACATCATATAACAGCAAATTGATTCGTATTACTGACCTGGCCACACTTCAAGGATATATCGACGCTGGTATTCAATTTACAACGAAAGAGGTTGTCGAAGAAACTGTCGATGTTTATAAGGTTTAGAATTTAATTAGATCCGCTCATCGCCTCTTATTCATATTTAATTTCTAACCATCTAATTTAAGTACTTTGTAAATAAAAGATTTTATTATTAATGTAACCCACACACCCATTCGATTTAAGTGGGTGTTTCTGTAACAATCTCAATTCGATCAATAAGCTTTTAATTTGAATTGTTTATTTCTATTAAATAATCAATTATAATTAGTTAATTATGACAAAATTAGTTGATCGTTTTAATTTAGAACAATCTGGACTTGTAACACCATTTTTTCCTTCGTCCGTATCTGATGATATTATGGAACGGCTTAAAGGGATCAATCATCGTTTTGCATTTTGGCATGACTCAGCTCTCGTGAAGAAATTAGAAAATGTCCAACCTGTCGAACTTGCCAAAATACTAAATTTCTTTTTTGAAGATCTGATCGAAAAGGGTTCAATTGAAGAAGCAGCCTCTTCTTTAGATCGGCTTGCTTCACTGATTCCTGCTAGAAAGCTTCAAGAAACAGCCACTGTACCAAATCTATTGAAAGAGATAGAGACCAAAGTAGAACAAGCAAAACTCTATCTTAACTCAAAATCAGCTGCAGACACACCATTGACAGCCCATTTGTTAACATTTTTTAATGCATTTATTGCTGTGATTGAAGGGCTCATTAATGTCTTTGGGCTCGCTGAATTTTTTAAACCTGCAGACAATGAAGCCCAGGCTGAAGCTAAATCGAATGTTTTTTTTCGAATCACCGGGATTTTTAGCATTCTAACTTCAACACTTCTTCCACTTTTTGGTGCGGCTGCAGGGGCGCAAATCATTGCCATCATCATCTTGTCGATTTCTGTTTTAAGTCTGATCTGGCCTTTTATTAAACCGATGCCAACTTATCTTCCTGCCAATGCAGAAAATTGGAGCAAGCAGGTACAAGAAAAAAGCGTGGCCGTTTACGGAAGAAAAGACAAGTTAGAGAGGATGTACAAAATTTTGAAACGAAACCGCCACGTGATTTTGACAGGCCCTTCCCGCGTCGGAAAAAGTCTGACAGCCAAAGCATTTGCTGAAGCAATTTTAAAAGGAGACTATCCTGACTTCAAAGGAAAAGTCGTCTTCCGTATCAACACTGCGGACTTGCTTAAGCAACAGGCTTCATTTCTAGGAGGAGGAAATAACATTCTCCATCAGATCAGCTCAAAAATGGGCCGCCATCGCAATGATATTATTTTGGTCCTTGATGAAATTCATATGGCCTGCGCAAACAATGAACCCATCGCTAATCAGTTGAAGACTATGTTGGATAGAGATGGGGCATTTCCACATGTGATTGGAATTACGACTGAACAAGAATACAAAGATCATATTCAAAAAGATCCAGCGTTTAATAATCGTTTCAAAGAAGTCAATATCAAAAGCACTGATGTTGATGAGACAGTAAAAATTTTAGGCGATGCGATTTTAACACATCCAGATGCGCCCATCATTGAGGCTGATACAGTGCAGCAAGTTTATGCAAAATCAAGCGCTGATCCCCAAGCGCCCCAGCCTACAACTGCGCTCGATCTTTTAGAGCTTTGCGTCGCCAGTACTGAAAGAGCAGAAAAAACGCCGCTAGAAAAAAAGATTCTGTTTGCTACCAATAGGATTCTTTCTTTGCGCACTGTCGAAGCCGCAAGCCGCGGAAAATATACAGGCGGCCAAGAAGAAATTGAAAGATTAGAAAGAGACCTCGTTCAATGGCAAGAAAATCTTTTAATTGAAAAGCAGAAATTGGATAAACTTTATCAAGCAAAAGCTACTTTAGATAAGACAACGATTGATTCCTATCGCTCTATTTTGAAAATTGCCCAGTGTGCGCAACGAAAACTGGATGAGAAGCAATCTAACCTATATCTGCTGCTCACTAAGTTTTTTCAGCCTTCTTTAGAAGCGCATATTAAAAAAGAATCAGAACATTTAGGAATCAACTTGATTATCGACCGATCGGTCGTCGAACAGCATTATCTTTCTGTCTAGAGAGAAAATGCTCCCTCATGAAGGATTCTTATTGCTTGCAAAATTCTGTGTCAGACATTGAGATGTCTTGGAAATAAATAAAAGTGCAAGTACTATTCTAGCCCAATTATGAATGGTGTTTGGTTCCCCTCCAGTCCGCCTGATAGTCAACTTAAGCGTACTTATTCAGATAGTGTTGTCCCAACTAATTATAGACTAAGCGCAATAGACAAAATTTATAGAGCGCAGTATGAGTCTTTTAAAGGCAATTTTTCCCTTGAAGGATCTGAATTTGAAAAAGGATTAATTAAATTCTATAAAAGCAAACAAAAATTTTTATGGGTAATTAGCAGAATTC
>DATIJP010000054.1:0-12907 GCA_035478495.1 Rhabdochlamydiaceae bacterium | reverse complement strand
TCATGATCACCATACGTAATTTGAAAAAAAAGTACGGAAAATTTGCAGTCTTGGACGGATTGGACCTTGATATTTTAGAAAATGAAACACTGGTCCTTTTGGGAAGATCGGGAGTGGGCAAAAGTGTTTTGCTAAAGCACATTATCGGGATTACCAAGCCAGATACAGGCACCATTCACATCGATGGTGTCTGTATTTCAGAGCTTTCCGGGCCTGAGCTTTATACGTCGATACGCAATATGGGCATGCTTTTCCAAGGCGGCGCCCTTTTCGACTCGATGAATGTCAAAGAGAATGTGGGGTTTTATCTTCGCGAACATGGCGATCATGTGACGGGGAAAAAGTGCAGTAAGACAGAAATCAAAGAAAAGGTGGCCCATGCCTTAGAAATGGTAGGACTTGAAGGCACCGAGCATTTGATGCCTTCTGATCTTTCGGGCGGTATGCGTAAAAGAGCGGCCCTTGCACGCCTAATTGTTTACCGGCCTAAAGTCTTTTTGTACGATGAACCAACAACGGGGCTTGATCCTCTTACTGCAATGCAAATCAATGAGCTGATTGTGAAAACTGGGGAAGAATTGAAGGCCACAAGCATCGTCGTTACCCATGATATTCTTTCTGCGCACTATGTCGCAGACCGCATGGCACTCATCAAAGAAGGCAAAATTGCGCACTTAGAAAAGCCAAATGACTTTATGAAAATTCAGGATCCCTTTATTGATTTCTTTAAGAGAGTAGTGTGAACCTATGAACGAACATTTAAAAAATTTTCTTATTGGCGTTTTTGTGATCGCCGCGCTGTCTCTATTTGTCTCGACTGTTCTATTTTTAAAACCTTCTGTGGGCGATATGAAACAGACGCTCCATGTCCGTTTTGCAGATATCAATCGTATTAGCGAAGGCACGCGTGTCCTTTTTGCGGGGAAGCCTGTAGGAGAAGTAGTGGCCATAGAACCGATTGATAATGCCCGCAAAGCCGCTGCGGATTCCTTAGGCAGGCTTTACTGCTATGAACTCACCTTGAAAATTGATTCTTCGATCATTGTTTACAATACAGATGCGATCACATCCGCATCTGCTGGTTTAATGGGTGAAAAAGTGATCAGCATTACTCCCAAATCAACACGAGAAGGTGAATCGGTTCGTCTCAGTGAACATCCTGTCTACGCAGATTCTATTGATGCCTTTGAAAATACATGGAGTGAAGTTTCCGAGCTTGCCCAAGAAATGCATGGGACCTTTAGCTCGATCAATGGCTGGCTGAAAAATAATGCTGACAATGTAGGCACCACGATTCAAACAGCTAATAGCGTACTGGATCAAATGAATAAGACAATGACCTCTCTTAATCAAGGCAATGGAACTTTGGGTAAGATTGTGGCAGGCGATGAGCTTTATTTGGGTTTCAATGCCATTTTAAGCAAGCTGAATACACTGATGAATGATGTCAATCATTACGGTATGTTATTTCATCTCAATAAAGGATGGCAGCGCACGCGATTGCAAAAGGTCAATTCTTTGAATGCCTTAAGCAATCCTGTGAACTTTAAAACCTATTTCACAGAAGAGGTCGATGGCATCAATACAGCCATGAGCAGACTTTCCATGCTCATTGAACGTGCAGGAGAAAGTGGAGAAAAAGAAGCGATTTTGCAAAGCGGCCTTTTTCAGAGGGATTTTGCAGAACTGATGAGACAAGCAGAAGAGCTATCAGATCACCTACGCCTCTACAATCAGCAACTAATGCAAGCCACGGAGTTTAATAAATAAAGAAATGGAACAAGTACCCTATTCAAATCTATCCAAGGGAACACTTCTTTTAGCCAGTCCCGATATTGACGCCGGGATTTTCTTCCGCACTGTCATTATTTTGTGCGAGCATACGCCGAATGGCTCTTTTGGCATTATTATCAATAAACCGCTCGAAGTCCAACTGCCAGAGGATCTTTTGAATTTAGAAAGACAGGCCAATCCTCACGTGGCAATCCGAGCAGGCGGCCCGGTGCAACCCAATCAGATGATGCTTGTCCATTCAGCTGACTTTATTGCGCAGCAGGCGTTGAAATTATGCGATGGCGTCTATTTAGGTGGAGATTTGCAATTCCTTCAAGAGGCGCTTGCAAATCCTAGTGGACCATTTGTCCATCTTTGTTTTGGTTATACTGGATGGCCGGCAGGTCAGCTTGAAAGAGAATTTCTAAATGGAAACTGGTTTTTGCATCCAGGATCATCGCGCCTTGTCTTTGAAACCCCTGCAGACAAAATGTGGCAGACCATACTGCGCGAAATGGGCGGAAAATATGCCACCCTTTCAATGATTCCTGAAGATCTTTCTTTAAATTAAATTCCTAGTTCTTTTCTGTTGTACACACTTCGTTTCCCTTTATAGGTAATCTGTTGTGGAAAAGGCACCGATTCGATAGATTTATTGACTCTATAAGCAGGAAAATTTGAACCTACTTCAACAGTTGCGGCACTGGCAAGCGCAGAAAGTTCAATATCCAATTCACAATCATAAACAAAAAAAAGATCGATTATTTTTTTCTGTTCATTGAAATCAATTGATACTGACCTAAGCTGAGGAACAACTTTACCAAGCAAGGCTCTTTGTACGCTAAGAGGCACTTTATCCAACATTGAAAACTTCTCTTTTTTTTCTTCTTTAAATCGCGGGATAAAATTAAGAGCTGAATCCCAAAAGGATTTTTTAGATTCTGTTTCTACCCCCCGTGGTTCTTGCTTTACCATCAGAAGTGGTTCTTTTCGCAAATATGCCAAGGCTCCCTTAACTGGGATCAAGTTGGGGTAATCAAGACGTTTTATTAATAGTTCTTCTTCCTCATAAAAAGCAAACGAAGAGCTAGCTTCGCGCGCAGCTACACTTGCTAAATTAAAAAGTTCATCATCGACATCACAATCATAATAAAAAGAATAAAACCGCTTCTTTCTTATCGGATCAATATCTACTACAACTGCTCTAAGAGAAGGCACAACAGCATTGCACAAGGCAACTAGCATGCCAAGCAAAGCCTTCCCAAGAAGAGGATCTTTTGTATTCTCGTAGCAAACCAATTTATTATCTAATCTTCCCTCATTTCTGTAATAGACAACTCTATATCCTTTAAACAGCACCCGCTTTGGGTATGGCACATATTCGATTGATTTATTAACGCTGTAATCCGGAAAATCAGCAGCTACTTCTGCCATTGCAGCAGTAGCAAGATCATGCAACTCTGTGCTCACTTCACAATCATAAACAAAAAAGAGGCCTATCATTTTTTTCTCTTTATTAATTTCTATTGACACTTCTCTAAGCTGAGGAACTACCTTACCAAGCAGAGCTCTTTGCACGCTAAGAGGTACTTCCCACAACATTGAAAACTCTTCTTTTCTTTCTTCATGGGTAAAATTGGGTATAGGATCCAAAGGAGATTCAATTTCTATTGCCCTGGGTTCTTGCTTTAGCACAAGCGTTGGCTCTTTTCTTAAATAGGCCAAAGCTCCCCTAACTGGGATTGGGCTAGGGTAATCAAGACGTTTTATGATTAATTCTTCTTCCTCATAAAAAGCAAATGAGCCGCAACTTGCCTCGCAAGCTGCTACGCTTGCTAAATCAAAAAGAACATCATCAACTTCACAATCATAATAAAAAGAATAAAACCGCTTCTTTCTTATCGGATCAATATCTACCACAACTGCCCTAAGAGAAGGCACAACTTCATCACACAAAGCAACTAGCATGTCAAGCAGAGCCTCTTCGAGTATTGGATCTTTTGTTCGCATTTTTTATTTGTTTATTTAGGGGGAAATGTTGGAACAATATGTAAGCCATCCTTGGCATAATGAATTGTTCCCCAAGATGTAGCTACTCTTTCCCCAGTCTCTCTATAAACAGCATATCCAATAAATTCATTAAAATTAACTATTTCTTTATGCCCAGGCGCTCCCGGTATCTCGCCAAAAGCTCGTTGTCCAGTACCAGCAAATTTTTTAATTAATCTTTCGGGATTGTTATGCTCTAAAATGCTCCTATTTCGTTCTGATTCAAAATTCTTATGTTTTTCAATATGTTTCCCTTGCTTGCCTTCATGAATCTTTAGATTGGCCCTTTTTCTTACTTCATTTTTTATTTGGTATCTTTTAATCGCTTGAGCAATGACAGCGCTTTTATTCTGCTTGCTTGAAGCAATGGCCTGCAAAGTAAGAAGATCATTAGCTTTTTTAAGATTTCTATAAGTTGTCATTGCCTTAGAAATTCCAACACCAGCAAAGATTTCTACTCCATATTTGCTAATGACTTGCCCAATTATCTCCCCTTTTCTTTCTTCTTTAATGGTCTCCCCATTTTCGTAAAGTTCCTTTAACTCAGGGACAAACAATTGCACATTTTCATCTGATGTTTGGCTCCTAATAAGATCCACGCAGCTCTTTGCAGCTTCAATAAATGAAACCGAAACCTGGATTGGATCTTGAGCAAAAACCCAAAGTCCATGGCTAAGTCCATGCATAGTCGATAAAAGTGAGGGGATAAATTCAGCACCTGCCTGAATACCACCAGCTAACAGTCCTTTAGTTATGCCCAAGGAAAAAGTAAATAAAGCATGGCTGTTTGTGATGGAATTTTCAGGTTTAAAATCAGAAGCAATAAAGTCTTTAACACAAAGATCAAATTCACCTAGTTCAAAATACGCGCCAGCACGATCAATATAACTTGTTTTTCGCTCTGGATATTGTTCAATCAATTCAGTCAATGAGATGACTGCATCTGCAAATAAACCAGCCTCTAGTTCAGTCTGGGCCTTTAAGTGCAAAGCGCTTTCTTTAATCTGTTCAAAATCTAGAGATTTTGATTTATCAAAGGCTTTATTGATCTGTCCTAGAGCATCAAAAATATCTCCATCCAGATAATAAAAGAAGCTTCTGTCAAAATGGGCAACTGAATTGGCATGATATTTAATGCAATTATCTAAAGATACTATGCATTTTGTAAGCGCTTTGCTTTCTCTTTCGTTAAATTTCTTTAGTTCCCTATCATACTGATTTTTATTTCTTTCTATTGTTTCATAAAGCCTTTTCAAACTTGCTGGAACGGGTCTATAATCATAGGCATAGTTGGGCTCAAAAATACGGATTCCATTAGTTATATCTTTTGATCTTTCTTCGAGAAAAATCTCATTTTTTTTGTAATAAAGATCGATATCTTCCCTTAAAACTTGGAAAGCTTGTGGAATTACAGAATAATTTTTATGAAACACAAATTTTTTTACATTTTCAAAGGGCTTGTATTGATACCTGTCGATAATGTTATCTTCCGATGAATCCCATGAGATTTTAGCTTCGATAGGGTAATGTTCTGGTGGAAAACGTCCTAGATTGGTCCAAGGTGGAAAATACTGTTCTATTGCACTTGGGATATCTACGTCACTTGACATGCAACTATTAGCCAATGCTCGCTTAAATAATTCAAATGCTTCTGCATAATTAGCATCCTCGTCGACTATTCCGCATACACATGCATATTCTTCATAATCATCTTCATTCTCATCATCAAACTCTTCTTCATCGGCCCATAAAGAAGTAAAAGTCATTAGAATAATGAGGAGACGCAGACAAAACTTTTCAAACATATCAACCAAATTATGAAATGTTTAGGCAGCATAATGGAAAGCTATGAAAGGCAAAAGATCTTTCCTTGCACTAAATATTTTCTGCCTTTAATAGCGGAAAACATGCCACCCTTTCGATGATCCCTGAAGATCTTTCATTGAATTAATTAATCTAACAGATTAAATTTTCATAGAGATGCGCAATTTTTTACTAATCACTTTAAATTGTCTTATTTTCTCTTGTGCTTTTGCTTTTGGACGACCGTCAATGGATCCATTTATAGAGGAATATTGTAAAGATGCTGTCGCATTAGACCATGGTTTAGACGTACAAAAATTTGGTGTTAGATCTGTCACATTTCCTGGATTATATATTGAGCTAGGCGTTTGCGCTGGAGGATCGATCAATCATATTGCCTCACTTGTTCCTTTTCAATTTATCTATGGATTTGATTCTTTTGATGGGCTGCCAGATGATTGGGATAAAGGAAAAGGTGATTTTACGCCAAAAGGAAGTTGGGCAAGAGATCGTCTTCCTTACGTTTTGCCAAACATTAGATTAATTAAAGGCTGGTTTAAAGATACTCTTCCTGAATTTGTCAAAAAAATGGGACCAGATGAACCCATTGCTTTCTTACATGTAGATTGTGATCTATACTCTTCAACTGCCTGTGCATTGAATGCCTTAGCCCCTCTTATTCAAGAAGGGACTATTATTGTTTTCGATGAATTCTATAATTATCCAAATTATAAAAATCATGAATGGAAAGCTCTCAATGAGTTTTTAGAGGCCTACTCCTTTAAAGCTGAATATCTTGCCTATTGCAGGTCGCATGAACAAGTGGCACTACGAATTCTGAGAGCGCACTAGTGAAAAATATTGTCAAAAAAAAGTCCTGCTTTTAAATTTGTGGCATGAACCTATCCCATCATTCGCAAAATATGCTTTTCGTGACTTTTTCCACATCTTTTAAACCCGCTTCTTGTCCTACTTATTTAAGTATGTACTGCGAAGCGGGTTTAAAACCTGTGAATAAACCCTTCAAAAATCAAAATTTTGGAATAATGGGATAGGTTCATGAAAAAATCTCTTCTGTTTTTTTTTGTCTTTTTTTAACTTTTACTCTTTTAGTTAGAGCTGATCCGCCCATTGGCACAGTTGTTAAAACCATTAAGCAGATACGGTTAGAAGATTTTCCGGGCGCTTTCAATCCCTCTATTGTCAAGATCGATAAAGGAATACTTCTAGCTTTCAGATACTGCCCTGATCGTGATTACGAACCCTGGATTTCCTATATTGGGGTAGTCCTTTTAAATGAGAAATTAGAACAAATTTCTAAGCCACAACTCTTGGACATAAGAGCGGGGAATATTAAAATTCCTTCTCAATCTGAAGACGCCCGAATATTTTCTTATAAAGATAAGCTATATTTAATTTTTAATGACAATCCTGATATTTATTACCCGAATTATTGGGAAAGAAGGGATATGTATCTGTCGGAGCTTTCTTATGATGGCGTCCATTTTATGCTTTCAAAACCTCTAAAACTTGTTCATACAGAAAAATACAATACACGCCTTTGGCAAAAAAATTGGTGTCCCTTTGTTTGGGAGAATACTCTGCTGATTACTTATACCATTAATCCCCATGAAATCGTTTATCCCAATTTAGTCACAGGAGAATGTTACCCCTGTTATGAAACAGAGGTTAAATCAAATTGGGAATATGGCGAATTACGAGGGAGTACTCCAGCTCAGCTTATTGGAGAAGAGTATCTTTCCTTTTTCCATTCTGGAAAGTATACGTCTTCACAAGCATCCCCTGGATACGATCTTTGGCATTATTATATGGGAGCCTATACGTTCTCTCCTGATCCACCTTTTGAAATGACCAAAATGACTCCGATCCCTATTGTAGCGGAAGGCTTTTATACTCAATCTAATCATGAAAAAAGGGTCATTATGCCCGGAGGATTTGTCGTTTCTGGCCCTTCAATTTTCGTGGCTTATGGAAAAGATGATGACGAAGTTTGGATTGCGATTTTAGATCGTGCACAACTTCAAAATGCACTGGTCCCCGTTCAAACTAAATAGAATCAAAGCATCCGCAGAGAATCCAGTACAGAAACAAGATCGACAATGCAAAGATAAGCTTCCTTGTCCTCAATGCCGATGGGCATAACAAGTTTGGTCCCTGTATGATCAAGAGTCATACTGCAACAGTATTCGACACCTAGATGTTGGAATGTGAAAGGCAAGGAGACTTTTGTAATGATAAAATTCTTATTGAAATAGATAAATCTGTGCAAATAACAGCGCTCTATGTCACTAAGCATGACAACTTCATGAACAAGGGCTAAGTAGCCATCCTCGAGAGCAATTGGCCCTGCTGAGCCGCGAAATCGCGAAAAATCATACTCTGGGGTATAACAAAAAAATTCCTCCCATTCACCTGATTCAATATTTGGTTTATTGATGATCAAAGGATCATAAGAATAGATGGCAAATAATTGATCATCTTTGACAAAAGGCAGCCAATTTTTCTCGTATCGATTAGGATCGGGCCCTTTTAAAGGAATAAATTTTTCAATTTGGGCCATTGCATCTTTCTTTTCATCCTCTAATTTGCATAAAGAGATTTGGCATGCGCCACTGGGATTAGTGTCAAATGTTGTACAAGTAAACCAATCGCTTCCTTGAAATGAAAAAAGGCGGCAGTCTTCAAGTCCTTCAATGCTCCAGGCAGGCGGTATTTTAATTCTAGGCAAAACTTCAATAATCTCTTTTTGCTCGAGCAGATGAAAATCCTTATCGTAATCAATAAGAAAATTTCGGGTCCTGATTGTATTTTCTGGATCATTTGAGTCCAATGAGCGGTAGTTGCCATTTTTCAGAGTAAAATTGACAGTGCGGCAAATAAATTTATAACCCCAATTTGTTCTATAAATAGAAGGATTCATAGGATTGTAATAAAGACTAAGATCTTCCCGAATACGGGGAAGATTCACTTCTACTTTTTTAAATTCGGCGCCTTTGATCTTCTCTGTATAGAAAATAAGATTGCGTGCGGCTTGGGATTTATGAAACCAAGGGAGATTTTTTTGTAAAAGGAGCTCATCTGTAGCGAGATATCCTGTTTCCTTAAAAGGCGTATAATAAGCTGCAATGGAAAGTTCTTCATTGATTTCATAATGGACAGAATCTGAAATAAACAACTCAGGTTCTTCGTTACTTTTAATACGGGCGGCATGTTGTGCAAAAAGATAAGCCAGATCATTTTGACCTTGAAGCCGATAATAGCTTGCAATTTTGCGCAAAGAATCAGGGCGCTGAGGTAAGTGTTGATAGGCATCTAGATAGAATTTTAATGCCTGGTCCCACAAATCCAAAGCCTCATAGCATTCCCCAACCATATATTTTGCAAACCAGACCTCTTCTTTTCTTTCCCCCTCGCCCAGAAGAAATTTTTTATACCATTTGATCGCTTCTTCATACTGTTTCAAAGATTGATAGGACCCGCCAAGTCCAAAGAAATAACGATTATTTTCAGGATCGGATTTAAGCGCTTTCTTTAATAATGGGATCGATAATTCAGATTTGGCCTCTTTATGCTGCTGACTAGCTTGGTCGATGATAGATAAAGTGGAAAGTTTTTTACTTGTATGAGGGACCTTGCAAGACCAAAACTCTTGGGCAGCTCCTAAGCTTTCCCAAGGAAGCGCTGCGGAAAGAAGAGAGAGCGCATAATTTGAAAAAGGAGAGCTCTTATGCAGAAGAAGATAACCATCATCATCAAGCTCTTCTTTTTTAAAGCCGGCCCCTACGGTCAGTATCATCTCTGGGTCCATGACTAAGAAATAGGCTTCCTTCAAAGGAATGCCAAGTTCTCTCAATGTCTTTTGAGAAGCTTGTAATGCTGCTGTCCTATTATAACCAAAATTTTTCCATTCATGATGCGTGACTTTTCCCGGAATTCCCGTTCTTTCCATGAATTGTTTGATGATTTGTACCGTATTGTCTTTTGAACCAAGATCAGAAATCGATAGGCAATCAACGATCTCTTTCACGCTATTGAGACAATTTTCAATGAACTCTTCATCATTTTTGACAATCATATTCAGGCAGATTTTCGACTGGGCTTCGACAAAGCTAAGGCAAAGAAAAAAAATTAGTAGGAAATATCTCATTCAGATGAACCTATCTTAATAAAAGAAAACTTTGATTTTTGAAAAATTTTTGCATAAATTTTAGCACCGCTTCGCAGCACATACTTGAATACGTAGGGCAAGAAGCGGTGCTAAAAGATATGGAAAAAGATTCAAAAAGCATTTTTTCATTTTATTATGATAGGTTCATAAGTATATTGTGGGGAAAACTTTTTAGGAACTAATCATGTACAAAATTGTCCTATCTTTTCTCTTTTTAGTGTCCTCATTGCACAGCAAACAAGCAGATTATATTACTTATGATTGGCTGATTGACGTAGCCAAAAAAACCGCTTACACAGATCACATTCCCCACTTTAGAAAACTGTTTAACACAATGAAAGTACGCGGACTGCTTGAATGCGGATGCGGCTACTCCACAAAATATTTCATTGATCATTGCAAGAAAGTGGTCACTATTGAATTTGTCACAGAAGGCTATGGCGATGGCTGGTATTGGAAATGCGTCGATCTTTATAGAGATTGCCCGAATTGGTTCCCTAATCTCTACAATCCTGACGCTAAAAACCTCGCGTTTAATACAGCCTGCGGTTATCAATGTTCGCAACATCGAGATTATGCACTGATCGATCCGACTTATTTGTATGAAATGGACAGGTATTTCAAACAATTGCTTAGTGATGCTCATGATGAAAAAAGCGATATCGATGTGGGATTTGTAGATGCCGGCGTTTACATCCGTGGCGACATGGTTAAGCTTCTTCTAGCTAATAAGGTGCCCATTGTGATGGCGCATGATACTGGAAGCGATGAAGGTTCTGATGTCACAGAAGGACTTTATGGATGGTTTAAAGTTAAGACACCTCCTGACTATGAAAAAATCTTTATTCCCTTTGGAATGAGCACTACTTTTTGGATCAGTAAAACCCTACCCCACGTAATTGATGCAATTTTAGAATATCAAAAACTTATCAAAGAACGCGGCATTGATACCTTCGAGGAATTAACTTCAATTATCGTGGAGAAAGAATGACGACATTCTCAAAGAATTGTTTGGGCAGCCTATTTTTGCTGGCATTACTTTTGACACTTGAGAGCTTTGCCACAGTCAGAATTCTGACATTCCATTACAATCAGCCTAATTTTGTAGAAATTCAATATAAGGCATTGAGAAAGTTTCTATTAGATGATTTTGAACTCATTGTTTTTAATGATGCTAAAACCTTAGAAAATGAAAAAGGAATTGAAAACGTTTGTAACAACTATGGCATCAAATGTGTCCGATTTAAACAAGAGTGGCATCTTACTGACCCATTAAACACATATCTTCAAGGTCGTTTACAAGAGCCTTCTACCGTAGGCTTTTGGGGTTGGAATGCGAATACGACCGCAGAGGAAATATCCAAGGCTCCAAGTATTCGACATTCTCACGTCATTCAATATGCTTTAGATCATTATGGCTATGATCATGATGATATTGTAGTGATTATGGATGGGGATAATTTTCTTATCAAACCATTAAGTATTAGAGAATTGTTAAGTTCTTATGATATCGTCGGATTTAATCAATTGCCCGATCATCTTGGTAAAGCACGAAGACAATTGCAAGCAGCAGTCCCTCAATATCACGAAATGTTCTGGGTTGTTTTTATTGCTTTTCGTCCTCGAGAACTCCCTAACCCTCGTGAACTGCATTTTAATGTCGATGTGGTCACTGGACAGCCTCTTTTGCCGAATAATACGATGGGAGACACAGGCGCTGCCATTTACAAGTATCTTCAAAAATACCCAGATCTTAAACTCAAAGCCTATTATTGGCAGGATTCTGGGGTATATCGCGAATATTTCAGCTATCAGGAATTAAAAGAGCTCGAATTCAGCGATTCTCTGATTTGCTTTATAAAAAATATTGGCCCAGGAAACGTTCAATTTTTTCTATTTGAGCACTTTATGCATTTTGCGGCGGTATCAGCTGAGGTGGCCGATCATGAACGTAAAGTGCATTATTTAAGCAAATTTATGGATGATATTTTAGATGAAGACTGAGAGATTTTTTAACAGGATCCGCTTCGCTAACAGGATCGCTCCATTCTGTCGCGGCAGGATCAGAAGAAAAAATGCAAAAAATATCTTATCGAATTTTCTATCCTGCCGCTGCATTAGCAGCGATCCTGCAGCGCGAAGCGCGTATCCTGTAATATTTTTTCTTAAATTGCCATTCCTACTAATTATGCAACAAAGCCGTTTTTTAGTAAGAATTCTGATTTGTTTAGTTTTAGTTTCAGTTCTTTATGGAAATGGGCCTGCTGCCCAGCCTACATTAAAAAATCAATATGAACTTGCGAGCAACCAGTCCTCTGATATCAATGAGCATTTACCTTTATTGCGTTTTCTTGCTAAAGAATGTTCCTCTGTTGTTGAAATTGGACTCCGGACAATGGTATCAAGCTGGGGACTTCTCCAGGGATTATCAGAAAGTCCACTTGTTTCTCGCAGTTATCTCGGCATCGACATCGTTTCTCCACTACCAGGAACCCTTAACCTGGCTACACAGTTGGCGCAAGACAATGGAATCATGTTTAGTTTTTGGCAAGCGGATGATCGGGATGTAGATATCGTTCCTGCAGATTTACTTTTCATTGATTCTTTGCATACTTACTGTCATCTAACTTATGAACTTGAAAAATTTTCCCCAAAGGTATGCAAATACATTGCCATGCATGATACCAGCTACCCTTGGGAGGCTCTAGATGATAATGCTTATCATGGAGACTATACAGAATACCCTGCAGAATATGACCGCACTAAAAGAGGATTATGGGCAGCTGTTGAAGATTTTTTAAAGCGTCATCCAGAATGGACCTTATATGAACGACGCTTGAATAATCATGGGTTTACAGTTCTAAAACGAACCCAGGATTACGGCTCTATTCCTTGATTTTTTAAAGCTTCAGAAAGAGTTTTATATTTTTCTTCCTGTTTAATCCATACCGTTGTTCCACTTCCGTGATCAAAATAGATCTCTTCGTAATTGTCGGGAGTCACGAGTCTAGAATATCCATATACATCATTTTTTTCGCCTATGTCTCGGCATCTAGTATCTTGGGCGCAAATAATCGGCACTTTATCAAATAG
>DATIJP010000053.1:0-8067 GCA_035478495.1 Rhabdochlamydiaceae bacterium | reverse complement strand
ATCTTCCTCAGCGAGCTGAGGCTTGGTAGGCTGTTGATATTTTTTAGCTTGTTCTTCCTTAGTAAGCTGAGGCTTAGTAGGCCGTCCTTTAAAAATGAAGTATTGATAGTTTCTTCCACCTATTTCAGAAATTCTTTGCGTCACTTTCTCTTGTTCCGAAATTGCCTTATCAAATACTAAGCGTAGGAAGCGAGAGTCAGGGACTTCAACTAATCTGGCATCAAGAATTTGCTCAGAAATGAATGTTTCATTCTCAAAATATAAGTCTGGTGTTACTGCTGACATTAGTTAACGCCTTGGTTTGTAAAGATTTTCTATAGCACACAGGCCATGATTGCAAGGAAAATTCCAAAAAATAGCAGCAAGCCTAAAAAGAACTTGAACATACCGTTATCTCGTTCGTACTCAGTAAGCTGGGGAGTAGTACGATCTCCACTAGGAGTAATATAATATCGAACTCTTCTACCATCTATAATAGAAATTCTCTGCGTCAATCTTTCCCCCTCAGCATGTGCAAACTGGTGGTAGTTGCCGTTGCCATGTACGTAACTCAATTTGGTATCATAGAGAATTTCCTCAGAAATGACTGTTTCCGGATCCTTCACATAGTATGAGTGTGGTATTACTGCTGGTGGTAATACTGCTGATGTTGACATTAGTTACTCCTTGTTGTTTGTTTTATAAAGATTATATTAAAATTTATATTATAAGTAAAGTAATTTATTAAGTATATAAATACTTAATATTCAAGGAGTTATTAATAGTTATGGTTCCATTTGAGGGAGAATTTGCCTTTCTGCTCCTTGTCCACTTCGGCCTGCAGAAGGAAATCTTGGTTAAGTTCGAAATCCATCGTAACTTTTTGGGTATCGAAACCTTGGGAAAGGGTCATCATGACCCCTTTTGTTAGATATTTGCTGACTTGAAGAAGTATCTCATTATTGTCTGAAGTGACCACATTCAAACGATCGATAAAAAGTGTTTTGCGGACCCGCTCTAAAATATTGGGCGCGGTATCTCCCGAAAGCGTAAGTAGGGTTTGTGCCAATTGAAAGGCCTGCACAGCTGAAATTTCAGTAATGTCCTTATTAAATAAAATACGGGCAAGGAGCGAACTCGTAGGCATAGTAGGACTGGACTGAAAGGTCAACGTGGGAGAAAAAAGAGGACCGCGCAAAATCACCTTTACATTGGTATCGGCAAGTTCACATGCCCCGCTTAAGGTAAGATACATAGCAGGGGAAGATTGATCGTTAAAGATCATTTTTCCCTCTGATAATGAAAATGTCTTACTTGCAAAATTATATTCACCTTTGATCAAGGAAAGAGCTCCACGCGCCTGTACGTTTAAATGATTGCCGCTCACATGTAGATTTCCTTTCCACTCTGAGCTTAAACCTTTCCAGTCCAAAAAGACCTGGTCAGCAGCATTCAGCTCCAAATCTAAATGGATTGGGAATAATGAAAGCGGCTTTAATGGTTTTTTAAGCAACGATTCAGGGGTATGAATGAAATTGATCAAAAGATCGGGAATTACAGGAGGAAGTTTTTCGGGAATTTTGAAATGGGCTTCTGCAATAGATAGTCTGCCCTGCGCCTTCGCTTCCTTCCGATTGCCTGTAAATAGAAGATTGCCCGTAAACTTGCCTTCCAATGTATCGAGTGAAAGGGCTTGGAATTCATCTAAGTGGCTGTCAATTGAATAGACAAGAGATTGATTTGGGTCTAATTTGATAATTCCGGAACCGCTCATGCTCCCTTTGGACCCATCATTTGCTTTAAAAGTAATCAGTTTAATCTCTTGGCCGGCAGCGATTGCCCTACCTTCAATCTGTTTAAGTGATAGCCCTAAGGATAGATTTTCATAGATCCCTTCTTGAAGCTCCAATGTTCCTTGCAAAATAGGTGAGAGTAAATGGTTTGAAAAATTGAGATGGCATGTAAGCCAGCCTTCCAGCTGCTGATCTCCAATATTAATGAACTGAAGCAGGTCTTGGACCTTGCTTTTCATCGTAAGCTCAGCAGAAAAGGGCTTTTGCTGATCACTTTTAAGTTTGAATGGAAAAGAGTGGAATTGAATTGGCACTTGGGCAAAGAGTTCCAAATGTTGCGCGCAAGGAGTTTGCAACTTTCCACGCACATCTGCCTCTTTTTCATTGAGGTCAATTTTCAATGAACCGGTCAGGGGAATACTCTCTTTTTTCCCCTCAGAAATAAGATCAACATTATTGAAAGAAAGGTCGATATTTCCAGATAGGTGGTCATCATGGGCAGCAATCTCAAAATCAATATCGGAGGTCCCATCAAGTGTGAAATCTTTTTGAAATAATGAGACAAAATCAAGCGGCAATTTCGTTGCCTCTATTTTTGCAAAAGCGGAAGGTACGCCTAAATCAACATGTGTAAAGAGATGTCCGTTGCCAATTTTTAGGAAAAATGGAGTCATTTTGAAGTGCTTATCGCACCACTCAATATGGAAGGGTTTTTCGATCTGATAGCTTTGATCGAAGAGCTGACCTAATAATTCCTGGCATTCAATAGAGAACAAGCTTTCTTTTTGGTTCCAACTTCCTCGTAGGGAAATATCCAGAGGATCGCCAGTTGCGGAAAGTGAAAAAGGGGCATTTTCTTTGCCAAAAGAAGAGTCTATTTTAAAAGAGGAGAAAAAGCCTTCAGAGATATTTAAGTTTTCCCCTTCAATTGCAATATTACCTTCTAATTCTTTGGACAAATGACACTCACATACTGCGGCCTGCAGGGAAGCTGAATAAAAATCTAAATTTTCTACGTGCCCATGAATAGTGAGCAGATTTGAAGGGAAAAATTTGATGTTTGCGAAGGCTGCTCCTTTCAAGAAGGAATCAGCAGCTAAAAAACGAAAATGTTCTAAATGAAGTGCTTCAAATTGGAAAGAGCCCTCTTTCCAATCCCATGAAAAGGGATCAAAAGATAGGTTGCCAGAGAGGTGGCTGTCCAACCCTTTAACTTCAACTTGTGACATGTCAAATAGTGATGCAGTAGGGTCGAATTGAAAAGAAAATGACCCTTCAAAAGAAGATGGCGCTGCAAAAATAAGATTTCCTTTCCATGCATTTCCTTTAAGAGATGCTGTCAAATCAGCGTTCAAGGATCCAACCTTGAACTCTTCAATTTTAACTTCATGAAAATCTAAAGTGGCATGAGCAAATTCTGATTGAAGATGGATTTTTCCCTGTAAACTGCCTTTGGTGAGTGGGTGGCATTCGACAAGTTCAGGAATATGAAAAAAAAACTCAGCTTTTAAGGGTTGAAGCGAGGAGGACAAAAGAGCAGATCCATTGAGTTGGAAAAACTTACTATCGATTAAAAAAGTGGAAATTTCATACTCTTTAGCAAATTTTCCCTTAGCAGTCAGCGAAAAAGGCACACGACAATAGCTGCCTTCTATAATATCAATGGAAGTGATGCAAAAAGGAAAATAGGAAAGACGTAAAATCACTTTTTTTGCATAGAGCGGCTCTCCTTCGCTCCTTGCAGCTTTCACATCCTTTAAGCTCCATTTAAAGGGAAGGAGCTCTTCCACTTCATCAAAAGAGAGGTCAATATGTTGACTTTTTGCCAAAGAGACAAGCTGCTGCGCCATCTGCTTACTTGCCCATTTTGTTTGCGAAATAGCAAAGGCCAAAAAAAGGAAACTAAAGAAAGAGAAGAGTATTATTTTTAATTTTTTCAAAAGCTTTGTCCTACACTTGCAAAGATCCACCAGCTTGGATCTAAATCCTGTCTTCGATCAAGAGGAAAGGCAAGATCTATACGAAGGGGCCCCAAAAAGGAAAAGTAGCGAAAGCCCAATCCCAGAGATTTAACCCATTTTCCCTTAAAGTCTGGAAGGGATGAATTAAATACATTCCCAAAATCAAAAAAGGGAACAATTCCGATGGATTCACTGAATCTAAATCTTGGCTCTAAAGAATAATAAATGGCAGAGCGGCCGCCTAAAGGAAGCCCATTTTCTAATGGAGAAACTGTTGCATAGCGATATCCGCGCAGAATATCTTCTGACCCACCTAAGATCCTTTTAGGAACAGGGATAACATCTAGAGTAGAGCTAAAAATAGTTTGAAGACAGACTCTTTGCGCTAAAACAAGGAAATCCTTGTTAAACATTGGGATATAACTGCAATAAGTGAAGTTTTGAGAAAGATAGGGATTGCTCTTTTCTTTAATATTAAGCGCAGCTACGGCTTGATATTCAAAACTGTTTCCGCTTGTCGCATGGAGGGCATTATCACTTGTTGAATATTTCAATGAAAAGGGCACTTGAAGGACAAAAAAAGTTCCATTCCCAGCACTTTTTTTAATCTTCATGACTTCCGGTTTCACTCCTAAAGAGCCTTTTAGAGATTCACCAAAAGGGCGCTGGATTTGAACAAGAAGATGATAGTTACGGTCATCAAATGCTGTGACCTCTTCGCTTGCAGCTTCAGCTTGAATCATAAAATCCTGGCCGGGACGCGCGAAATCAGGGGAGATCAAAGAAGCTGTTCCGGAATGGTTATGTTGCGCAAGATCTAAAGAAAGTGAAAGTTTTCTGCCCATGCCGCCTAAATTGCGATTTTCCCATCCAAAGGCAATTCCAGGACCATAAGTCATTTGAAAACTAGCAGCCACATTGATACTTTTATGTTTGGCTTCAACAAGATCAACATTCATTGGCAGTGATTGATTTTCATCGGGTATCTGAGGATGGGTGATGTAGACTGAATTAAAAAGGCCTGTGTCCATCAGCTCTTTTTGCACATCACTCACAATCCGACTGTTGTAGGGCTGTTTTTCTTCCCACTCTAATTTTTTTTCTACAAATTGGGGACGCACATTTTTTAATCCATTCACTGTCACAGGACCAAAATAGGAAAGTGGACCTTTTTCTACTTCAACAAGCACCTTTGCAGTTTTAGTCTCACCATCCGCAATAATTTCTCGTTTTTTTATCGCTGCAAAAGGATAGGCCTTTTCAGAAAGCAATTTGAGTAGTTTTAAATCAGTGTCTAAGATTTTTTGTGCGATTAGCGGACCTTCCAGACAAAGTCCAAGTTCTAAGGCAGGCAATGCCTCATACTTCTCAATTTGATAACGCGGGCCTGGAGATATTTGGATATTGACCGCATAGAGCACTTGCAACTTTTCCATCTGCAGATCGAGCTCTGCTTCTAAATACCCATAATTTTGAAGAATTTTAAGCAGGCTAGGAAAATCAGATTCAGCGCGAAATTTTAAGGCTTGCGCAGAAGAAGGCTTTTTTTTCTGAAGCGCGATCAGTTGGGAGGCAGACTTTAAGGCTTCTAATGTTTCCGGATCCTCTAATCCCACAAAATTGACTACATAAGAAATCCGTTCTGCCATTAAAATGGCAAAATTAAAAACAAGGAACATTAAAAGTAGGATTTTTTTCATGGAATGCCAAGAAAAAACTGATAGTGCCATCATGACTTTAGCAAGAGAAAAAAGCAAGCATCTCTATGAAAAAGCTTGTGAAATTTTTCCCGGAGGAGTGAGTTCGCCTGTGAGGGCCTTTTCGAGTCTTGGGCTTACTCCTCTTGTGATTGAATCTGCAAAAGGGGATCAACTTTTTGATCCAGATGGAAATAGTTACATCGATTTTTGTTTAAGTTTTGGCGCGCTAATTTTAGGTCACGCATATCCTTCTGTCACAAAGGCCATTGCAGAACAAATTCAGCGCGGGACCTCCTATTGCACACTCACAGAATACGAAATTAAGCTCGCTGTAAAAATTATCAAGCATTATCCCCATATCGAAAAAATGCGCTTTGTCTCTTCGGGAACTGAGGCCACAATGTCAGCCATTCGACTTGCAAGGGGATATACGGGCAAAAAAAAGATCATTAAATTTAATGGCAATTACCATGGCCACAGCGATGTTTTGCTTGTGCAGGCGGGCTCTGGCGTAACAATGCTTCCCAAATCCACTTCGAAAGGAGTTCCAGAAGAGGTGATCCAGCACACTTTGTCCTTACCCTACAACGATATTGCAGCAGTCAGAAAAGCTTTTCGAGAAAATAGCGATATTGCTGCCGTCATTGTAGAGCCGATTTGTGGAAATAGTGGTGTCATCCCAGCCACGCAAGAGTTTCTAGAAGTTTTACGCGAAGAAACATGTTTACACTGCGCCGTGCTTATTATGGATGAGATCATCACGGGCTTTAGAATAGGACTGAAAGGAGCGCAAGATCTCTATCAAATCGAGCCTGACCTTACTTGCCTTGGTAAAATTATTGGTGGTGGATTTCCTACTGCGGCATTTGGTGGAAAAAAAGAGATCATGGACTATCTTGCGCCTCTTGGAGAGGTCTATCAGGCTGGAACTTTATCCGGTAACCCCATGGCCATGGTAGCTGGCGAGGCGACTATTGCAGAAATTGAAAAAGAGGGCTTTTATGAAAGACTAGAATCAAAAGTCGATCTTTTAGTTCTTGCCATCCAAAATCAGATCATTCAGAAAAAGCTTCCTGTCTGTTTGCAACGGGTGGGCAGCATGTTTTCCCTATTCTTTGGCTGCAAACAGGTTTCGTGCAAAGAAGATCTTGATGCTTTGGACCATGAAGCTTTCAAAGAATTTTTTATTTACCTTTTTGAAAGAGGAATTTACATTCCTCCTTCACCGTACGAGAGCTGGTTTGTCAGTGCAAGCCATACCGAGGAGCATTTAGAATCGGTGAAAGAACATATCCTTGATTTTCTAAACAAATATTATTAAACTGTTCTGATGATCAAAAAGACACTCTCTTTCTTTTGTTTTTGTTTTTTAGCCTGTAAGGCGTTTGCTGTTGAGCCCTCTGTTCTGTTTGTCCTCTATGACGCGGGGGAGACAAATGCCCTTCTTCCGGTGATTCAGAAATGTGAAAACGATAAAATTTCTTATCAAGTTCTTGCTTTTGGGACAGCGTGCAAACTGGTCCCCACATTCTATGACGCCGGCATTGAATTAGACAGCAACTGGGACAGGGCAGCTCCTTTGGGACAAGAAGAGATTGAGAAAATCCATTCCATGTTCCACCCTCAAATCGTGATTTCAGGGGTTGCTTCTAGAATTCAGGGCCAGCTGCTTGAAGCTTTCCGAAAATCGGCCAAAACCTATGCTTTTTGGGACAATTTTAGCGCCTCCGGTGCAAATCCTTATTTTGACGTTGCAAAAGAGGTACAAAAAGAAGCTGAGTACGTTCTCTTTCCTTCAGCTGTAGTGGCAGGTGCGCCAGAATTTGAAAACCGCCCATCTAATGAGAAGTTTATCGTCGGCCACCCTCTCTTTGATGAATGGCGCGAAAAAATTGTTTCCATAGACAAAGAAGCCCTTTTAAACAAATTGCATTGCAATCCTGATCGCATTCTTGTGAGTTATATTGGAAGCTATGGCCCAGAATATGAAAAAGCCTATCCGCTTTTTCTTGACTATGTAGAGACTCTTGAAAAGGCATATGACTTTCTCTTTCGAAGTGATCATGAAAAAGCCAATATCTTTGTTCAGGCCCATCCTAAAACCGATGGAAGCTTTGAAAAAGAGCACTCGCCAGCCCATTTTCTCATCAATCAACTTTCGACTTTAGAGGCGATTGCTGTTGCTGATATGGTCGTCTGCTATAACTCAACAGCGGGCTTCCAAGCGCTTCTACTTGGTAAAGATCTTTTTTATTTTATTCCGACCGGCGATCCTTTGACCAATTCTGCCATTGAGATGGGACTTGCAAAGAGGATCTCTTCAACAGATGATTTTGATCAAACTGTCAATAAAAGCCGTATTGACGCTGCAGAGCTGCTCGGGATCCCAGAAAATAGCGTAGAAAAAATCTTTGAGCTCATCAAGCAATAAATAGAACCACAGAGACACAGAGAGCACAGAGTAAAGAGAAGTTTTTTATTTTTTTCGGTAGCGAACCGAAAAAAATAGAAGTCCATTTTTTTACTTCGCTCGCAAAAAAATGAACCTCTCCTACGAACTCTGTGCTCTCTGTGTCTCTGTGGTTGCTTTCTGTAGTTGTATTTTCTTTTATGGCTTTCATAAAATCCCCCTAG
>DATIJP010000052.1:0-2792 GCA_035478495.1 Rhabdochlamydiaceae bacterium | reverse complement strand
GGCTGTTTTATCTTTGCCACTTTATTTTTGTCCCAAGGAAAGGGCTGCTTCGCAGCTGGCGCAGATTTGTCTTTATCTGGCAAGGTTGCAAGTTTTCCAATCATTTCGCCAATTAAAGCCCCGGCCGATCCTTTTCCTAACGCATTTGATGCCAGGCCACTTTTTTGCCAAAGAAGAAGAGAGGTAATCTTCGCTGTTGCTTTTTTGGTATCTAATTTCACATTGTCCATAGAGCCTTTTAAGGGAATTTGGAGTAGGTAATCAGGAGGAAGATTTTCAATCCCAAAAGCTTTATGCAAACATTGGCTAGTGAGCCCTAAAATCATATTTACATTTTCTTTCTCAAGATCAATCTTTCCAAAGGTGCAAATCTCTAAGGAGTTGTTAATGAGGATTTCTGTGCGTTCTAGCGAGCAAAATTGATCTTGAATATGAAGATCGATAGGGGTAAACCAAAGAGTAAGATCTACATGGTGGTCTAGATTCTGTTTTAAAAGTTTTAAAGTGCGATGAAGATTGCCTTCATTCTTACAAAAAATCTGGCCCAATTCGATATGCGCACTAGGAACGGATAGTTTGCGCCAATCAGCAAATAAGGGAAGTGAAAAACCTTCGGGATCAATTTGCAATGTCACCGGATGCAAAGATTCTATAGAAGTGATGGAAAGAGGGTTGATCTCTTTGAGAAATAATGAAGAGATTTTATGTGTGAGCAAGAGTTGGGCGTGGAGCGGCTCTTTTAATGTTAAAATGCCCGTTTCAAAGGCACCCGTTAAGCCAGTGCGGACATTAGGCGAATGGATGTTCAAATGGATAGGACCTGTAAAATTTTTAAGCTCGGTGGAAACCGCAACATTAATAGTGTCTCCAAAAAAAAGAGTAAAAGGAGCATCCAGCTTGTCAAATGGACGCGCGCAAATATCTAATAAAACAGTGGGCAACTTCTGGATTTGGCCCTCTATTTTAGCAAAGGATGAATTGTAATCTGCTTTTAGAGCTAATTTTCCATCTTTATTCACACTACCTTGTAAATCGAGTGAAATCGGACTCTTCTGGTCTAAATGCTCTAGTGCGACTTTAAAATTATCCAAAGAGACGAGGCGACTTGTCTTTTTATCTATGAAACTGCAATGGTCACTGGTCAATGTTGCAACCCCAGCGATTTTAGAAAAGTCTTTATCCTTTAGCGCATAGTGAAGTTGTGGAATAGAAAGATGAAAATGGGATGGTTTTTGCAATTCAAAAGGCGCCTCTTTTTCTCCAGTGAGCCATCGATCTAAAAGTGCATAGCCTTTTTCATTTAAGACCCAGTCGATCGTAGAGGGCTTTTTGATCTCTAAAAGATTCTCCTTTAAAGCAAATGATGTCTCGAGATTAAAAAGTTTTCCTTTGGCCGCTACTGAAAAAAACTGCTGCTCTGGAGAACTCTCTGCTTGCAAATCAAGATTTAAGGAAGGTCCAAAAAGAGTGGTCAAAGGATGGGATTTGAAGGTGAGTCCATCCAATAGAGCAAGTGAAAATTCTTCTGCTTTAATAGAGAGGTTCAAATGGGCCTTGGAAAAATCATATTTTTTATCAAACTGAAAGGATTTTGCCAGAGCTTTTAACTCGATAGACTCTCCTTCAGTTTTAAAATAGATTTCCAGACTCTTTTCGGGGGCATCGTGCGCGCAACGAAATTGAATATTTTTAAGTTTATGCATCTGCTGCTCATACTGCAGGGAAAGTGAATCAATTGAGCCAGAGGCACTCGTCTTTAAATTTTTTAAAATGGAATCTGTTAGAGAGAGGGAACAAGGTTCGATCGATAGATGTAAAGCAGCGGGGGATAAGAGAAGGGGAGTTTTAGCATCAGGAGGAAAAAATGTTTGGAATCTTGTTGGGCTCAAAACATAATCCAAAGAGAGCGGCTCTTTTAATTGAAGCTCTTTCATTTCTTTATTGAGTGCAAACAAGCCCTTCATTTGGAGCTCTCCGCCCGCAATTTCAGCGCTGATATTTTCTAATGTATTCACACTGATTTTCCCTTGAAGCTTTTCCACCATCCAATGGTGGATGGCAGGGATTTGGAAATGGCAATTAAAAGATAGCTTTTCCCAAGAGCGCAATGGAAAAGTACACTGATCAATAGAAAGTTGAATAGGCGAAAGGCGAGGCGATGAATGGTAATCTGCTAAAATAGGCTCAAGTAATGAAACTTGCTCATCGATGCGAAATTTCATTTCTGAGACTTTCAGCAAAGGAGTGGCCGCTTTAACAGTTAGATTGGTGGACTCGGAATCGATATTCAGCGTGCATGATCCATCAAAAGAATTTCCGAAAATAGGGACTAGTTTTTCACTTAAAATAAGCTCTGCAATTTTCAAAGGGAATTCTTGAATTTGTAGCTGGCAGTTTCCTTGCAAGCTTTTAGAAAAAGGGTTTTTGAGATCAGCTTTCAATAAAATTTGAGAATTTAAATTCCCCATTTTTAATGAGCTATTGGATAAAAAACTCACTCCCTTTTCAAGCGAATTTGAGGATAAAGAAAACATGCAGCCATCCAAATGAATCGATTCTTTGGACTCATTTGCAATAAGCTCAGTAGGGGAAATTCTCACTGTAGATTGAAAACTTGCTCCCATTCGGTTAAATCCGTAGGGAAGTGATAGTTTTTCAAGCGCGATCTCTATTTCCGGAGAATTCTTTAGGGAAAAAGCAAATTTTTTAAAAAGAGAAGAAGGCAGTGAAAAACTCAATTTTGCAGGGTTTTTTAAGACAAGATTGCCATTGAAAGATTCAGCTTCAACCTC
>DATIJP010000051.1:0-7076 GCA_035478495.1 Rhabdochlamydiaceae bacterium | reverse complement strand
AGCTTCCGGAACTAGCTTAGAAGGTTTGACTTTGACATTTTTTAGAGCCATTTGAGAATGCTTAGTCACAGGATTTGTCTCTTCTTCAAAGATGACTATATCATCTTCTACCGCTTCCTCGCCGGCCGAATCCTCTTCAGCTTCGATAGAAAGTAGTTCTTCATCCTCTCCAGCAGAAAACTCGTCATAATAGATATTTTCTTCCTCTTCGGCATTTCCGAAAGGAAAAAAAGAAAGCATCGCTCCAAGACTTAAAAAAATAACCCACTTCATTTGGCTCAAACTCCAAATTAAAATTACGAAATTCAAATCTATCAAGACTGGACGAATTGTTCAACCAACTAGATAAGAAATTTGCTTTACTATATCCTGATTTTCTCTATGAAACCAACCGATTTAAAATATCCATTTAAATGGGAAGAAAGACGGCCTGCATTGTCGCAAAGGGTGCTATTTGTTCCCGATTTTTATGAAAATCATGTGCAGTGGAAATTTCCCGGCTGGGAAGATCCGGCACTTTTCGGCAAAAAAGGAAAAGTGACTGCAGAGTATTGCAGCGGCAATGGAAGTTGGATCATTCAAAAAGCTTTAAATGCCCCGGATGAACATTGGATTGCGATAGAAAAAAATTTTGAGCGGGTGCGAAAAATCTGGTCAAAATTGCAAAAACTCTCCTTAAATAATCTTCTTGTGATTTGCGGGGAAGCATTGACCTTCACGCGCTTTTATTTGCCTGAAAATGCAGTTGATGAGGTCTATATCAATTTTCCCGATCCCTGGCCTAAACTCAAACATGCTAAACATCGTCTTATTCAACAGCCTTTTGTAGGAGAGCTTTTCCGTATTTTAAAACAAGAAGGCAAAGCGACTTTCGTAACGGATCATGAAAACTATTCGACGCAGATGATTCATGAAATGCTGGGATTTAAGGGCTGGAAAAGCAGCTTTGAAGATCCTTTTTATAAAACAAGCTGGGAAAACTACGGCACCTCCTATTTTGAACATTTATGGCGAACAAAAGGAAAAACAATCCGCTATCACCAATTTGAGAAAATCCACCATGATCATTAAACTTCCAGCTGGCTTAAGCGCAGATCTAGATTGGCAAGAGCAAAAAGCCATTGCACAAGAGGCTGTCCAAAAAGGAAATTCGATTCTTTGGCACTTAGATTTTGGTCTGAGCCCGAATTCTTTTAATCCTTATGAAACCGCCCATTTTTTTTCTTATACACTTGCAATCGACCATTTTTTGAAAGAGTTATGGCCTGAATTTCAAGAAAAAACAATCGGCCTTTGCCTCTATGAGGGGAGCTTGCAATTTTCTTTGAAAAAGACAGAGAAACTTACTCAGTTCTTTGAAGAGTTTGTTCAAGATTTTGGCAAAGAATGGGATGAGCAGGATCTCTTTGATCTTTTTTGTATTAATCTATTTTCTGAATATATGCACCGCTTGGCCAGTTTCCTGCCAGAAAATCTGTTGCCCTATTGCTTTTTAGACATGTCATTTGAGCCTAGACAGGCAAAAGTGGCTCAGTATCTGTCAAAAAAAAGATTTGAGCATTTTCAATTAAGTGTCAAAGGGACTCCTCTCCCCATTAGAGAGGAAAATCATCCTTTGGGGGTCTGCCTTCCCATCGATGAAAAGCTCACTCCCTCCGCAACTCTTCAGTTAGAATTGCTTTTGCAGTCACTCCTTGAAAAAAAAGTGGCTTTTAGGATTGTTTCTGAAGAAACTCTAAATGAACAGTGGCTTGAACTGGAAGAGCTCATTGTCTTTCCAACTCTATTAACACCTCAAGGAAAACGAATGCTTAAAGGGTTTGAGGCAGCAGGAGGAGCAATAAAGGAAATCGGAGCAGAGGGATTTGAACCCCCGACCCACTGCTCCCAAAGCAGTTGCGCTAGCCAAACTGCGCTATGCTCCGATTTGATCCATTAAATCATACTCATGGAGCTTTAAAAAACAAAGAGTAAAATTGTAATTTATGTTATACCGAACTTATGAGTTCATTTTCCCAATTGAAATCTTTTAAAAAGCTAAGCGATCTATCCAAAGCTGCACCTGATTTTTCAAAAGAAGGCATACTGACTCCAGAGCGCATTCATTCGATGGTCGCCGAAGGTCTTGGACTTAAACTTTTCTATGGTACGGAAAGGGTAGACACCTCAATTTTAGCAGCCCTTTTTGAATTGGCCACGGAGACCTCTGCAGTTGAAAAGATGGTCTCGATGCAATCAGGGGAAGTGGTAAATTTTATTGAAGGTTATGAAAGTGAAAATAGACCTGCGCTCCATACTGCCATGCGTGATTTTTTTGATGGCAAAGAGGCAGCGATTCCTGCAAAGGAGGCTGCGGCCGCAGCAAAAGTAGAATTCGAAAAGCTAAAAAAATTTTTAACGAACATTGGCGACCGTTTTACTGATCTTGTTCAAATTGGCATAGGTGGTTCAGATTTAGGTCCGCGCGCCATTTATCTTGCGTTGCAGGCTTTTCAAAAAAAAGGAAGAAAAGTCCATTTTATTTCTAATGTGGATCCCGATGATGCTGCAGCTGTCCTCCACTCCCTAGATCTGTCCAAAACAGTCTTTGTCATTGTTTCAAAATCAGGGACCACTTTAGAAACACTCACCAATGAAGAATATATTACTGCTAAATTAAAAAAAGCCGGTCTTAATCCCAAAGAGCATTTAGTTGCAGTGACTGGACAGGGAAGTCCAATGGACGATCCTGCAAAATATCTGGCCTCTTTTTATATCTGGGACTATGTCGGCGGACGTTATTCTGTCACCTCAATGGTGGGCGCGGTCATGCTCTGTTTTGCATTTGGCAGCCAACTAATCGAAGATTTTTTGCGCGGCTGCAGCGAAATGGACAAATTGGCAAAAAATTCCAATCCAAAAGAAAATCTGCCTCTTCTTTCGGCGCTACTTGGGATTTGGAACCGCAATTTTCTAAAACATCCTACTGTGGCCATCATTCCTTATTCGCAAGCGATGCTCCGTTTTCCTGCGCATCTGCAACAACTTGATATGGAATCCAATGGAAAACATATTGATAAGATGGGCCGCCCTGTGGATTTTGAAACAGGCCCTATTATTTGGGGAGAAGTGGGAACAAATGGCCAGCATTCATTTTATCAACTTATTCATCAAGGGACGACAGTTGTTCCGCTGGAGTTTATTGGCTTTGTCGAGAGCCAATTGCAAGATGATTTAGTTTACAAAGGCACTTCGTGCCAAGAAAAACTGCTTTCAAATCTTTTTGCACAGTCTATTGCACTTGCCATCGGACAAAAAAATGCTAATCCTAATAAGGATTTCCGCGGAAACCGGCCCAATCGAATCTTACTTGCAAAAAAACTTGACCCGCGCACTTTGGGCGCTATTCTTGCTTTTTATGAACATAAAGTAGCCTTTCAAGGTTTTATCTGGAATATCAATTCATTCGATCAAGAAGGTGTCCAACTAGGAAAAGTTCTGGCACTTAAAATGATCGAGCAATTTACACAAAAACGCGAAGAAAAATCCATCGATGAAAAAGCATTTCCACTCGGCGCTGCTTATCTGAAGAAGTTAGATTGAAGAGAAGAACAACCACAGAGGACGCAGAGAGCACAGAGTGAAGAAGGAGCTTTTTTTATTTTTTTCGGTAGCGAACCGAAAAAAATGAATCCTTCTCCGAACTCTGTGCTCTCTGTGTCCTCTGTGGTTGTTCTTTGCTTCTGTTATTCGAGTCTCATGGGCATGATGACAAATTGTGCCTTTGAGGAGTCCGTCACAAGCCCGGGGTTGTAGGAATCTGAAACATTAAACTCAACGGTCTCATCTTTACTGTGACGCAAAATATCTAAGAAAAAATGGGGATTAAAAGCGATTTCAAGCTTTGGCCCACTATAATTTGCAGGCATATGGACCTTTCCCTCGCCAATATCGCCGCTTGTCGCTGCAAGATGGAGCGCTCCCTGAGAGAAAGAAAAACGGACAGAGGAGCTAAGTTCTGATGTAAAAAGAGAAACTTGCCGCAATAAGGTGATCAACTCTTCTCGATGAAGACTTATGGGACTGTTTATTTTTTGCGGGATCACACGCGTCACATCGGGATAAGGCCCTGCAAGAAGTTTAGAAACTAAAGTGGTGGGTGAAAGTTCAATCCCAATTTTGTCTGTGGTGAGCCTCAAAATCACTGGCTCATCTCGATTTTCAATGAGCTTAATGATCTCTTCAACTGCTTTTAGCGGCAATATATAAGAGCCATCATTTAGACCAGGAGATTCTATTTCCGCCTCTACTTTAGAAAGCCGTTTTCCATCCGTTCCAGTCATTGAAAATAGGTGGCCCTGTTTTTGAAACAAAACGCCATTAAGTACTTGACGGCTATCATCTCTGGCTGCTGCAAAAGAGGTCTTATTGAGCATCTCTTTTAAAAGTAAACTGTTTAAAGTGATTTGCACTCCGTTTGCCAAATCGGGAATCGCCGGGAATTCATTTTTGTGCATGCCTTGTATTTTGAAATGAGAGGTTCCTGAATGGAGCATGACGCTTTCAGGGGAAAGGGATTCAATTTCTATTTGAGGCGATGTCAACTCACGCACGAGTTGAAAAAGCCGCCTTGCTGGCAAAGTAATGGATCCTTCTTCTTCTACCTTTGCCGCAATCGAGGTCCGCATGCTGACAGTGAGGTCTGTAGCACTTAAAATAAGTTCATCATTAGCAGCTTCTAGTAAGACATTTGATAAAATAGGAATTGAAGGGCGCTGCGAAACAATACTTTGGATTTTTCCTATAAGAGCAACAAACTCGATTCGACTGACTAAGACTTTCATATTTTGGTGATTCTAACACTATTTCTAAACTGCGTCAAACAGGATTTACGGTTACTGTGGCGATTAAGGTAGAATTACCGGACGCGTCAACTGCGACAATGAAATAAGTATAGGTGGTCTTCTTCCTTCGGTTGTGATCTACAAATGTTAAAGAAGGCGCAAGCACTGTCCCTGCTAGTTGAGTCAGGGCAGCATCGCGGAAGATGTTATATTTTACAGCTGAAATTCCACTTGGCGCTGACCATGTGATCACATTGACATATTCAGTTTGCGTAAGGAAAATATTACGTATCTGCTCTCCTTGAGCAGTTGAAGAAACAGGAGAAGGAGAAGAAATAGAAAAAATGGAAGCCATGGCAAGGCTTCCCATTGTATCATCGATAAAAACGACTACACCTGTGCCATTATTGGAAAATGCTAAATAGTTGCCGAGTCCAAAACTATCATTCGTATTGGAAGTAATTGTAGGACTTAAGACCGTCCAAGTTGATGATCCTGTAGGCAAAAAAGCGCTTGTTAGTACCGTATTTCCTGTAATAGGATCTGAGAAATCCCATACGATAAGACCATTACTGGAATTTAAAACAATCTGTGGGAAAAATGGGTTATCGGCAGAGTCATCTAATTGCTGCTGATTGGTCCAAGTAGATCCCCCGAGTGGGAGAAATGCAACATTAAGATTGCCGCTCATATCGACATAAACCATCCAGGCATCACCATTTGGAAACATGGAAACTGGCCCGACTCCAGGAGCATTAGTGGAAGCGCTCCAAGTCTGGGAATTAAATGTAAAATTGCTAGAAAAAGACATTCCTGCCGTATCATTTGACCAAACTGCAACGGCATCGCCTGCGCTATCAATTGCTACAAAAGGCCCCACACGAATTCCAGGAGACTGTGCTTCCAAACTCGTATTGGTTGTCCACATTTGAGAAGTTGCATTAAAAGTAGCTACACGTACTTGACGGTTTGACGCCGGTAAAAAACCCGCAGCAAATCTCCAACTGACAACGGCATCGCCAGCTTGATTGACAGCTATGTTCTCTCCAAGTTCTAAAAATTGGGGACTTGTGGCTGAATCCAAAGTAGTAGAACTGCCCCAAGTAGATGAATTAGAAGGAAGAATAGAGGCAAAAATGTTACTTGTCGTCATGATCGTCCCTAGCCAGACTGCAAAAACATTGCCTGAACCATCTACTCCCATTACTGGCAGACCTCCTGAATTTGGAAGATTATTGATAAGAGTCCAGGTTGAACTTCCTGAAGAAAGTGTTGCTGCTTGTATAGGAGGATTAGTCACCATTGAAACAACGGCCGTTGCAGTCGCATTCCCCGAATTGTCAATCACGACAGCTACACTCCCCATAGTTCCAACAAATGGAATTGGAGCTGTTGCAGTCCAGGTTGTTCCATTTAAAACAGCTGCATTGATGACACCATTTTGCACCCAGCAAGCAACTGCTTGGCCGGATGGATTAATGGCGACAACAACGTTTTCTGATGTCGGTACACTATCAGGTAGAAGAATAGGAGGCGACCATGATTGTGCTGCAAGAGGCGCGATGCAAAGAAAAAGAAAAAAAATGATGTGACGCATAAAAATGATTCTAGTGACGTTTTAAAATTCGTTCAATCTTTCTTTTTTCTTCTTTTTCTTTAATCGAGCCGCGCTTATCGAAATGTTTTTTCCCTCGTGCAATGGCAATTTTGGCTTTGACCAGCCCTTCTTTTAAATAAAAAGAGAGGGGGATCAAAGTGAAACCTTTTTCTTCAGAGGCCCTCTTTAATTTTTCAATTTCTCGCTTGTGTAAAAGGAGTATGCGGTCCCGTTTTTCTTCGTGATTATAAATAGTACCAAATTTATAAGCCGAAATGGAGCTGTTCTTTAAGAATGCTTCATTGTTAGAAATGAGAATGTAAGAATCTTGAAGAGAAGCGTGGTGTGCGCGAAGAGATTTGACCTCTGTCCCGAGAAGCACAATACCTGCTTCAAACGTCTCTAAAATTTCATAATCAAAAAAGGCTCGCCTGTTGGACTCAAGCTCAGAGGAGGAGCTTTTTTTTGCACACATTTTATTAAATTAATTTCCAAAAAGTTTCTGGCCCAGAGCCGTGACACAAAAACAATCTTTGCCTTGATGCGTGCCAACTGCAGTGATGCCTACTTCAAATAGATAATCAAAAATGACTGTTTTTAAAAACAACTTTTCTTCATCGGAGTAAGAAGGCAGGCTATATTTCCAACTCTTTCCT
>DATIJP010000050.1:0-2930 GCA_035478495.1 Rhabdochlamydiaceae bacterium | reverse complement strand
ACAGCGCTAATCTAGATGTAGAAAAGATGTAGTTCTTCATCCTATAATAGAGGGCATGGATGCCTCTACTGAATTAAATCCCCAGCAACTCGAAGCTGTCACTCATGTCGACGGTCCTTTGCTTATTATTGCAGGAGCAGGTTCTGGCAAAACACGAGTGGTCACCCATCGCATTTTACATCTTTTAAAACTTGGCGTCCCTTCTGCTGAAATTTTGGCGGTTACCTTTACAAATAAAGCGGCCGAAGAGATGCAAAAACGGGTCCAATATCTATCGAATGCTTATGTGTTAACTGCCACATTTCATGCTTTAGGTGCGCAAATCTTACGCGAATCGATCGAGTGTTTAAATTACACACCTCAGTTTGTGATTTTTGATGAAGACGATAGCGAAAAAGTGCTCAAAGAATGCATTGCCGAAAAAGAGCTAAAAGATGAAAAGGGGCTTTTTAAAACTTTACGCATCGGGATATCCTCTGCAAAGAATCAGCTTCAAGATCCAGAAGACATTGCCAAAGATGATCCCCTGCTAGCCTCTATTTATAGCCTCTATCAAACAAAACTTAAAAAATACAACGCGGTTGATTTTGACGATCTGCTTTTTTTGACCGTGAAGATACTCAAAGAATTCCCTCTTATTTTAGAGCGCTATCAGAAAAGATGGTCTTTTATTCTCATCGACGAATATCAAGACACCAATCATGCCCAATACACTTTGGTCAAGTATTTAGCGGCTAAACATCAAAATGTATTTGCTGTGGGCGATCCTGATCAATCTATCTATTCCTGGCGAGGCGCCAATATTCAAAATATCCTGAATTTTGAAAAAGACTTTCCTGGCGCCAAACTCATCACACTCGAAGAAAACTATCGAAGTAGAAATAACATTTTGAAAGGAGCCAATGCTTTAATACAGAACAACGAGAGCCGCCGCGATAAAAATTTATGGAGCAATAAAGGAGAAGGCGAAAAAATTGGCCTTTACCTCTGCGACAATGAACATGAAGAAATTGCATTTGTCATTGAAAAGCTTAAAAAACATCAGAAACTGCATCAGATCCCTTTGAAAGAGATGGTTATTTTTTATCGCACCCATTCCCAATCTCGCCTGATCGAGGACGGCCTTATTCGTGAAAAGATCCCTTATACAATCATTGGGGGGATCTCCTTTTATATGCGTCGTGAAATCAAGGATATTTTAGCTTTCTTGCGCATGCTTTTAGAAAGGTCCGATTTCCTCTCCTTTGCACGTACAATTAACATTCCCAAAAGAGGATTTGGCGAGTCTACACTGGCCAAATTCAGAATGTTGCTCGAAGAGCAAAGCTGCGATATTTTTACTCTTTGTAAAGCTATTGTCGAAAAAGAAATCCCTTTTAAATTGTCAGAAAGGCAATTTGAAGGACTTAAAAACTATGTGCAGATCCTCTTTAGTTTGAAAAATAGTTCATTATCTGTCAGCGAGCTCATTAGTCAAACGATTGAAAAGACCGGCTATCTAGAATTCCTCAAAGAAGATCCCGAAACTTTCCAAGAAAAGCGCGAAAACGTCCAAGAACTTATTTCCAAAGCGCTCGAATGGGAAGAAGAAATGGACAATGCTGCCCTAGTGGCCTTCCTTCAAGAACTTTCCTTAAAAACAAATCAAGACAGGAAAGATCCCAATCAAGATTCAGTACGGCTGATGACCTTGCACCATGGGAAAGGATTGGAATTTTCTCTAGTCTTTCTAGTTGGCATGGAAGAAGAGCTTTTCCCCCATCTTAATTCCTTAGGCAACTTTGATGCTTTAGAAGAGGAGCGGCGGCTTTGCTATGTGGGGATGACACGCGCAAAAGAGTTTCTCTATCTTACCTCTTCAGGTAGACGTTTGCTTTGGGGAGTGACACGGACTATGCGTCCTAGCCGCTTTCTTTCAGAGATTCCCAGAGAATTTGTCAATGTTCTAAGCTCTCAGCCTCAGATAGGGGTAAATATAAATACAAATGCGGAAGCTTTTTCTCCAGGGGACTCTGTCTACCATCAGGATTTTGGGACAGGCATTGTTAAAAAGACCTATACGACATCTTTTGGAACCACATATGATGTTTACTTCCCAGAGGGTAATCTCCTCCGCTCTCTTGTCGCAAAATACGCTAATCTCCAACCCAGTTAAAATTTATAAAAACAACCACAGAGAGCACAGAGGACACAGAGTTCGGAGGAGTCTTTATTTTTTTCGGGAGCGAACCGAAAAAAATAGAAGTCCATTTTTTTGCTTCGCGCGCAAAAAAATGAACTCTTCTCCCTACTCTGTGCTCTCTGTGCCTCTGTGGTTTATTTCACGAAATTTAGAGAGCACTTTACCTAGTGATACAAACTTTTGCCAGTGCTGATCACGCCATCTTAGGCCCTTTAGATTGGGAATCCAGCTAGGAGGGACAACAATTTCTCCATGAGACCATCCAGGGCGCCAAAAATCTGCTGCCATTTTGCTTCTGCAAATTGTGAGCGTCGGCAGTCCAAGGCAAGAAGCAAGATGCCCTATCCCTGAATCATTACCAATCATCACTCCAGATTCAGCAACAAATACAGCAAGTTCATCAAAAGAAGAAAAAGAGCGGAACTTTTCATTTTCCCATCCCTCTTTCTCATCTTCTCCAAGGACAAAAACAGGATCAAAATTCATTTTTTTTAATTCCTGGGCGAGTTTGATATATTTTTCTTTCGACCAATTTTTACCTGCTCTTGAACTTGTCGGATGGATCACAACTCTTGAAAGATATTTTCTATTTACAACAGATGGTGGAGCTTTAATTCCATTTTCTTTAGTTGCATTTGTAAAGTTCAACTGATTCCTACAAAAAAAATAGAGATTATCGGCAAAAGAAAGCCTCCCATTAAAACGGCCCTGCTCCCAATAAGGATAATCACAATTCGGAGTGGCAATG
>DATIJP010000049.1:0-11844 GCA_035478495.1 Rhabdochlamydiaceae bacterium | reverse complement strand
TCTTCCAGCTCCATTTCCAAAAGGATATAATCTCCTTTTTCTTGCGGAGAATGAGGAAAATATTTTTCCATCACCTGAATTAGCTTCTCGCATAATTGACCAGATTTGTAAAAGCTTTTATTTAAGAGAGCAAACTGATCTTGTGGAATTTGGATTGATGAAGCACCTTGCATTTTGGCATGAACAAGACCTTCAAAATCGCGCTGCAATGAAAAATCGATCTCATTTAAGCTTTTAGCAGTAAAGCCATCAAATTTTAGTCCTTCGGAGCAATTGATGCAAACAACTTCAGGGTGCTCCTTTGCAAACCCACTCAGCCACTGCCCTGCCATAATCCAATCATTTTTTGAGTAAAAGATATTTCCCATTTCATCTTTAAACTGGACTCTATGTTCTTCCTTTTGCTCTTCTACTTTTGAGGCATATAGCTTTTCATTTTTGGAAGCGAGGTCCACACCGCACAAAATGATCGGATTGCAACCTAATTCATAAGCAAGACGGGTCAAAAAAGTAGCCACATTCCAGCCCCCATCAAATGGAGTAGAAGAAAAAAGCCATTCTTCTATAGGAAATCCGCCGCTTCCTTCGATCCAAAGCCGCTCTCCTTGGAAATATCTTAGCTGATCAAAATTAAATCGGCTTTGGTAAAAAAAAGAGGTTTCAAAAGCAGTTTGACTCAAAAATCTATCAAGCGATGGATTCGGATCGATCCCAGCTGCAAAATGGGGCTTAATTCCAAAATGGCCAAGTGTATTTAAGCCTGCTCCTCCTGAAAAAATCAACGCTTTGTCTTTCAAATGGATTAGATGCTCCATATTTTTTTCAAGTGAAGCGCCTCCCCCGCAAATCACGGCAGGAATCCCCTTAAAGGCGCCAAAAAGATCGCCTCCTTTTTTTGCAGGCAGATCATTCCTTAAGATATTTTTTAAGATATCAAGGCCTCTTTCTTGATAATCGGAGGCAGTGAGATTCACTCCCCTTTGAAAATAGGATAGTTTCTGAAAAATCTCTTTCATCCGTTCTATAGACTTAGAAGAATTTCCAGGAAATTCGCACATTTCAAAAGGAATAAAAACAAAATCCCAAGCAATCTGTTTAAAGAGCTCCTCTTCGTTGTCATTCCCAAGAAAATAGATCTTCACATCTTCTAGTTCTGTGAAAAAGGCCTCAGGAGCATCTTCAATGACAATCAGCGTCTGATTTTTTTTCTTTAAATCTAAAAGAAGATCAGGAGAGGGAAGGCCATAAAGACACTTCACTTGACTATGCATTTTTTAATTTCTCAATCAGCTGCGGGTATGAAGGAAGAAAAGGGACTTTTTGAGGATGGACAAGTTGTATTCCATCACTTCCAGCTACAGCAACATAGGATGCTTGCACATAGTGGTTGTAGCCAAGCGCTTGCTCGATTGCCCCATTTTCGACTTTTCCTTCTTTACATTCAATGAGCAGCAGTGGATAGAGAGGATACTCTGGATGGATATTTTTGGCAAAACAGATGATATCGGCGCGCCTTTCAGGGAGAGAAGAGAGTGCACTTAAATGGGGCAATTCGGAGAGCTGTTTTTCGATTGCTATCAGCTCCTTGGGGAAGCGCAACCTGTGGATCATGAGATAAATCAGACTTTGGCGGATGAGCTCTTCAGGAGTTGCAGGAATATGTTTTTTTCGGATTTCATCAAAAACTTCATTCTTCTTGCTCTGCTTGGATAATCCCATAATTTTGATCTTCTCGACGGTAAATGACCTTGAGTTTTTGATCCACTTCATCCCGATAAAGAAGGAAATGTTCTCCTGAGAGCTCCATTTTGACGATCGCTTCGTCTGTTGTGAGCGTCCTTAAAGGCCGTTTTTCTTTTGCAATCACTTTGCCAAATTCCCAAGTTTTGGCATTTTCAGCTTCAATTTCCGCATTGATCTCTTCGAGTTCATTATAAGGCCGGCGATAGACGTTGACCATCATATCGATCTCACGCATCGGTTTTTTTGCAGAATAATCTTGTATTTTGCTCTTCCACCGAAAGAATAATTTTTCCATATCATCAATTGCCCTATCAATGGAAGCGTAGACATCCGTACTGTGGGCCTCAACTTTCAATTTAAAATGATTAAAATGGCAAATAATCACAGCGACATGTTCAAGCCGTTGAATTTCCAGGGTGACGTACATATTGAAAATGTGCTGATGGAATTTTTCAATTTTCGAGAGTTTTTTCCAGATATATAGTTTGATTGGCTCTGTCAGCTCAAAATTTTTTGCAACGATGAAGATGTTATATCCAAGACTATCTTCTTCAGCAAATTTTTCTTTTTCGGCCATATCACTTACCTTTTTTTTCATTCTATCTATCATGCTTGAATTTGACTAGGGGTATTCCCCAATTGACCGCAAGCAGCCCTTATTTTTTGCCCTTTGGTCTGTCGAAGAAGCACTTGGTAGCCCCTTCCCTTCAAATAGTCCCTAAACTGTTCTAAAATTTCCTGACTTGGTGGAGCAAAAGGCCCTCGTCTTTGTGGATTATAGGGAATCAAATTTACTTTTACTTTTAAGCCCTGCAAATAATCTGCAACTTGGGATGCCTGTTCAATGCTATCATTGATCCCTCGCAAAAGCACATACTCGATCAAAATTTTTCTTCTAGGGTGGGTGCAATAAGCTACCATCGCCTCTTTAAGCTGTGTCATATTCCATCTCTTGTTGACCGGCATGATTCGCCTCCGAATAGCATCTTCAGGGGCATTGAGTGAAACCGCCAAATTCAGCGCCGGGTCCATCTCTTCCATCAAACGGTAAATCCCCTCCACATGGCCACTTGTTGAAACCGTAATCCGGCTGGGCCCAAGTCCAAAGCCGTGCGGGTCTGTGAGCACGTGGATCGCCTTTTTTACATTGTCCCAATTGTCCATGGGCTCTCCCATTCCCATAAAGACAATATTTCTCACATTAGCGCCAAAATGGTGCACCGCGTAAAACATCTGTGCGATGATTTCCTCTGCAGAGAGCTGTTTGCGCAGGCCCATCTTTCCCGTCTCGCAAAAAGCGCAACCCATAGCGCAGCCGATTTGCGAAGATACACAAAGGGTAGTTCCTGTCTTCATGGGAATAATGACCGATTCCGATAGCATTCCCTCCATTTTAAGCAAAAATTTGACCACCCCTTCCTCTTCCCAATGCGAGGAAAGTTCTGGAAGAGAAAAATCGAAGGCCCCTATAATCTTTTCCAATAGAGAAGCCGCCTGTTTTTCCACATTTAAACCCGATAAAGTCCCTTTGCGCATCCAGTGAGTATAAAGATGCTTGGCATGCAGCTTCCCTTTTCCAAAAAGGGCAGCGCACGTTTCAGAAAAGTTTTTTTGAGTATATTGAAAAATAGAGGACGACATAATGATAAATGCACCGAACAGGACTCGAACCTGTAACCACCCGGTTCGAAGCCGGGTACTCTATCCGATTGAGCTATCGGTGCGCAGCCCCAAAATTTTATCAAAAAAATTAAAACGATGAAAGAGGAAAACAGCGAAGCGATCGTCTTGCGCTCTTTTGATTACCAGGAACATCAGCGCATCATTACCCTTTTTACACCAGATTCAGGCCTGATTCAGCTGATTGTGAAAGGCATTAACCAGAAGAACCTCCATCTTTTTTCACTGACAACTGTTTTTTGCAGGGGCCATTACCATTTTATTCGTGGGCGCTCTGATCTTTACCGCTATCTTGATGGCAGCTGCCTTGAGCTATTGCCCTTGCGGGACAATCTTATCCATTTACGGGCGGCTGCCTCAATTACAAAAGCTTTGCTCCATTCGCAACTTCCAGGGAAGCCCTCGCCGAGACTTTATGCGTTGACCCTAGCCTACCTCAAACAAATCCCCTTATTTGACGACCCTGCTCCGCTTGTTGTGAGCTACCAGCTCAAACTCCTCAAACATGATGGCCTGACTCACTTGCGCGCACCTTGCAGCCTTTGTGCCAATGAAGCCTCGCATCTGAACAAAGGGCAGGCACTTTGCCTTAGCCATGCAGTACCGGATAGCTTTTTTTTCACACATCACGAATGGAGCACACTGATAGAACTGCAGGATTCAAGACAATTTGAGAGCTTGAAGCAAGTTGCTATCGGGCCGCACCTACAAGAAAAAATTGAAAACTATTTTTCAAATCGAATTAGACAGTTTGTATAAAAAATAAATTGAAAATTGCGAAAGGTGGGACTCGAACCCACACGAGTTTCCTCACTACCACCTCAAAGTAGCGCGTCTACCATTCCGCCACTTCCGCAAAAAGAGTGTGGGCAAATTATATTAATGGGCTCTGATACGAGCAAGCAAAAAGCTACTAATCTGTTTCGTGAAGGTAATAATTGAAAGGTTCAAAAGTAAGATCATTGACCATTTTGAAGAAGTCACCAATGTTGACCGTGATCCCCTTCCAATCTGGAGAATGGATCTCAGCCTGGACATTAAAGGAATCTCTTCTTCGACTAATTTCCCTAACCCGCAAGTTTGTTCCCTTTTTAACGATCCCTAAAATGGTTGCATTTTCAAAACCCACAGGCAATTTTGCAGGGTCAGAATCATGCTTTAGGATAAAACCGCCCTCTGGGTGTTTAAATAAAAATAAATCTTTCTGCACTTCAAAAACCTTTCCTACAATATTTTTTAAATGCAATTCATCTTCATTTGAATTTCCAAATGCTTGTTTGGCGAGCTTGATCGAACCACTGATAATGGCGATAGGCAGCTTGATAGGTAGCTCCGCCAGCGCCACAATCGCATCAGTGATTGGCGAAGTGCATCCACTAAGAAGGATCAGCAACAGACAGCAAACTTTCTTCATTTATGAGGAAACATAGGCTAAGTGATCATTTTATTACAAATTCTCTTTATCTCATGGGATACCTGGCACCAAATACCCTTTTAGGTTATAAGGATAGCTATGAACCTATCCCATTATTCGCAAAAAATGCTTTTCGTCTCTTTTTTCACATCTTTTAAACCCGCTTCTTGTCCTACTTATTTAAGTATGTCCTGCGAAGCGGGTTTAAAACCTGTGAAAAAATCCTTCAAAAATCAAAATTTTGTAATAATGGGATAGGTTCATGCGATGCACTAGCTTTTGTACAGCTTATACCTATGACTTGTCGCGCTTGCAGCAAGAGATGAAACCGCATGGAGACATTCACGTTTACCGTGATGTTGTCCATTTGCAAGTCAAAAAAGAAAAACTGGTCAAAGGCGATGTTTTCTTTTTCCACTACGGCGCGATTGTCCTATGGGGCTTTTCAGTCGAAGAAGAGCAAAACTTCCTAAAAGCCATCCGTGATTTTGAACGTAATCCCCTTTCAAAGCTCGAAATCGATGAATTCACATTTGTGCATGGACAAAACCTAAAAATTGAAGAGGATCAGATTGTCCTTCCAAATAAAAACATTCTCACCAAACTGGCTATTTCTCATGGAATTGCGCAATCCGTAAAACTCACTCAATTCGAAGATCTCCTTGAAAAGACCATCGAGCATACTAAACAACTCCCTATTGATCTTTCCAGCAAAGGAAAAATTGGCCTTTCTCAACGTGAAATTTCTCGTAAAATGGGAGAGATTTTTATCGAACGTAACTTTATTAATCTTCACAGTGAAATGTTAGATACCCCAGAGTTTTTCTGGGACCATCCAGAACTTGAACAATTCTACCGCCGCACGATGCATTATCTAGATGTCGCCAAACGGGTTGACATTCTCAATAAACGCCTCGCTGTAGTGCATGAACTTTTTGAGATCTTAAGCAATGAGCTTAAGCACCAGCACTCTTCGCGTCTTGAGTGGGCAATTATTCTGCTGATCTCCTTTGAAGTCGTAATTGCAGTACTTAGAGACCTCTTTCATCTCATTTGAGCTGATGCCTATCATTGAATGACGCAAATAGCCTTTACCTTCTTAATATCAGCCTCATTTTTTGGATCTACATAATAGTCAGTATCCCATGGACTTTCCATTAATTTAAACCCATAAGCTGTGTAATCATAACCTATGATTGCACCCCATCGCTTTCCATTGACCATAACAAAAGGCCCCTCTAAGCCCGCAGTTTTGTAAACTTTTACATAGTCTCCATTTGGAGCGTCGATATATTCGAATCTGGCCTGTCTAACCTCTTCTCTATGACTAGGTATTTTGCTTGGGCTGCTTGGGGTTTGGGATTGTCTTTGTTGCTGCAGGCGTGAGACCCCACCGGTTGTTACAGGGAAACTAGAAGTTTTTTTTACATCGTCGTCTTTGGTGAATTTAACAGTTACTTTTCTTTCACTGAGCGTTTTGGCTGGGCCACTTTGCACTTGAGTTTGTCTCTGTTGCTGCACCTGTGTGGCTTCAGCAGCTATTTCAGGGGAACTAAGAGTTGTGCTTACCTCGACTTTGATGGGTTTAACAACTACATCTCTTTCGCTGAGTGTTTTGACTGGGCCACTTTGCACTTGAGTTTGTCTCTGTTGCTGCACCTGTGTGACTTCAGCGGCTTTTTCAGGGGAACTAGGGGTTGTGCTTACGATGTGTGGTTTGGGTGGTAAAGGAGTTGGAGAAGGTTTTCTTATGAAAACCTTGACCTCCGCAGGCACAGTGCCGTCTTTTTCATTCCCCGTATCAACGATAATGGATTCAATTTCTTTTTTTTGTGCGCCAGAGTCAACTTGCATTTCTGCTTCTTCAATAATTTTACGGACATCCGTTGTCTCTTTCATTGCAAAATGGTACGGATTGGGCTCAGGGAGTGCTTGAGTTTCCATGATTTTTCCCCTATGTTAAATCATAAATTTGAAAATATAACAACTTGCTAAATTTGAGTGTAACTATTAATCGCTTTGACTCTACTTGAGGAGAGTTCAAATATTTGTTATTAAATTTGATTTTAAAGCTTCAAAATAATTAAATTATAGTTTATTATCTTTAATATGAAATTTCTATTTATCCTGCTAGTTAAAATCTACCAATATACCATCAGTCCCCTGATCGGTAATTCATGCCGTTTTTATCCTAGCTGCTCTGAGTATTGCATTCTGGCTCTTCGTAAGCATGGTGCATTGAAGGGCGGATGGCTCTCCATGAAACGTATTGCAAAGTGCGGCCCTTGGAATAAGGGCGGGGTGGATAATCCCTAAATAAGGTAAAATACTTATGCTTCAAAGTAATAGTGGAGAGAAAAAAATGACTCAAGGTGTAAGTAATAATTTTAGGGAACCTGAAACAGTCACAAAACAAAACCTACCTGAACTTGAAACAGATCCAATAGTAAAAAAGACGCAGACTGTTGTTGCTAGAACGAAAGGAATAAATTATCGAGAATTTGCACGCGTGCATAATTTAAGAGTTTTGACGCTCGATCAAGAAACACTCCAAACACCGCAAACACCCCAAGTACCTAAACCAAAAACATTCCTTCAAAACCTTGCACATCTCTGTGGTTGTGGAAGCACTCCAGAAATTAGTCCTCTTTCCTGATCGGAATCTGCAGGGGCTTTCCTACTCTTAAGCGCTCTGATTCAAGTTTGTTGATTCGCATGATCGCTTCAATGGGCACTTTGAATTTGTGCGCGATCTTCCAAAGGCTATCTCCTGGTTGAATAATATAAACAGTCGTCTGTTTCGGAATGGCTTGCGCAAGCGGTTTTAGAGAAATTTCTGGCGCCTTTATTCCTAAGAAAAGCTGTCTTGCAAGATTTATATCGAAGGGATCTGGAATGGGCTCTTGGGAGATCGCATAGAGGATCGTCGCCGCTTTTTTTAGAACAGGGTCGCTTCGAGGACTTGCAAGGATCTCTTTTGCAACCATTTTTGGCGTATGCATTGCGAGTAGATCAAGCAAATGGAGGATCTGTCCATCATCTAATTTTTTTAATGTAAATTCACCATCGAGCTGTAATAAAAGGAGCGCAGCTGTTTTAGAATTTTCATTGAAATAGCGCAGGAGTACAGCCCTTCGCTGCTCAAGGGAAAAATCAGAGGTTTTGCGCAGCTCTTCTGTCAGATCATCCAAAATGGTCCAGCTGACTTCTGCAAGCATCTGGATAAGAATTTCTTTTTTTAGAAAGCTGCCTGATTTTGTAAATAGAGTGTGCATAAAATGAAAATGGGGCGTCAGATAAAAGGCTTCTAAAAGAGAAGGCTCTTTAATGGAATGTGCCTGAATCTCAAAAAAAATGCCTTGGGGTGTAAAGGGCCATTTTTCTGTCTCGGCATATTGCGCAATGGCCTGATATTGATAGTCTGCAAGCCCTGGAAAAGCGGTCAGCTCAATCATTTCTTGGGACTCAGGATTGGCAAAATAGAGCTTTCTTTTTTGAAGGACAATCCCCCCCAGCGCTCTTTCTAAATTAAAATGATGGAAAGAAACAAGACAGGCAAGTGAAAGGTCGCGCCTAGTAAAACCCTGTTCAATATGCTCTTTAACACCCAGCTGCAATAAAAGTTCTTGAAAAGTGAGCAGGCTATATTCTGCAAGGACTTTTTGAATGGTCACCTGCTCTGCTAGCACTGTTTCCACTTTGGGCGTAATTTCTACAGTAGAAATAACTGTTTTATCTTTGAAAACAAAATAAAAAAAGGTTCCAAGTAGTCCAATGTTCAGCGCTACACTAAATAGCAACCCTTGGGTCAGCATGCGGGCTTTTTTCATCCACCGCTGCTCGAAACTGCCTTGTCCCATGAAATTTTCGCTTTCTTCAGATGTTTTATTTCTGGTATAAAGATAATCTAATTATTAGATTTTTATCATCATATGCAAGTTCCTTTATCTTGGCTAAAACTTTATCTCACTTTGGACCTGCCCGCAGAAAAAATTGCGCAAATATTGACTTCGGCCGGACTCGAGGTCGATGATATTCGAAAGGTAGACTCTGATACAGTCTTTGAAATTTCTTTGACACCAAATCTTGCCCATTGCATGAGCGTGATCGGAACTGCAAGGGAACTCTCTGCTTTTTTAAATAGCAAAATTCAAAGGCATCTAATCCATTTTCAAGAAGATCCCAAACACTTTATTGAAGATAAAATCACCGTTGAGATCGAGGATCAAGAGGCATGTCACCGTTACAGCTGCCGCATGATGGAAAATGTCAAAGTAGGCCCTTCTCCTGACTGGTTAAAAAATCATTTGGAAATGTGCGGAATTAGAAGTGTCAATAACATTGTGGATGTTGGCAATTATGTAATGCTAGAGTTTGGCCAACCCCTTCACATGTTCGATTATGACAAAATCGCAGGAAATAAAATCCGCGTCGCTTCAAATGTCAAAGGCTCTCTTTTAACACTGGACGAACAAGAAAGGGAAATTCCCGATGGCGCGCTGATGATTTGCGATGCAAAACGCCCTCTTGCCTTTGCAGGCATAATGGGCGGAAAATTTTCTTCTGTTGTGGAAACAACTGAAAGAGTTTTGATCGAATCTGCTTATTTCTCTCCTAGCTCCGTTCGCAAAACAAGCAAGCAGCTTGGGCTGCGCACTGAAGGCGCTCAAAGGTTTGAGCGAGGCACTGATCCGCAAGGCACTTTGATTGCTTTAGAAAGGGCAGTAGAGCTGATTGCAAAAACGGCAAGTGGATCGATTGTCAAAGGTGAACTAGACATGGTGGTAAAACCCTATTCTCCTAAAATGATCGTTTGCCGCATCCCCCGCGCAAATAAACTCCTAGGAACAACTTTAAGCACAAGTGAAATTGCCTCTTATTTTGAGCGTTTGGAAATGAAAGTTGCCGCCGAAAAACCCGATCAATTAATGGTTTCAATTCCTTCATACCGCCAAGATATTAATAGTGAAATTGATCTGATTGAAGAAATCGCTCGTCTTTATGGCTATCAAAATCTTGTTCCTGCTACATCTCCTCGGCATGTTTCCTCAACTCTTACTGACGCCCCCCTTTATCTGATCGAAACTGAAGTGCGCGAGCGACTAATTGCGCAGGAGCTGCAGGAATTCATGACCTGCAATCTCATTAGCCCGAAACTTGCAAAACTTACCCTAGAAAAGGCATTCCCTCATTTAGAAGAGGTGCATGTACTGCATCCAAGATCGATTGATCAGTCCATTCTACGCTCAAGCCTGCTGCCTTCGCTTCTTCAAGTGGTGGAATTAAATTTAGCACATAACAATCGCGATATTTCCGGTTTTGAAGTGGGAAGAATCCATTTTAAAGATAAAGATCAGTATATCGAACAGGAAGCTGTAGGTATCTTGCTAACAGGCAGTGCTATGCCCTATCATTTTGACCGGAAATCGCATGAAGTCGATTTTTATGATCTTAAAGGTCACGTAGAAAATCTTCTTATCTCACTTGGCATTGATCTTGTGACCTTCCAAAGGTCTCATTTGCAGAATTTCCATCCTGGCCGTCAATGCCGTATTAAAATTAATGACGTTTTCATTGGTGTTTTAGGAGAAGTGCATCCGACCCATTTAGCTGAGCTGAATATTGAGCAAAGGGTGTATTATGCTGAATTAAATTTGCATGATCTTTTGACATTTAAAAGAAAAAGAGTGCAAATGCAGCCGCTTCCTATTTATCCCGGCTCAGAGCGCGATTGGACCGTCACACTGAAAGATGAGACATCCATTGGAGTTATTTTTAATGTGATTGATGAGATTCCTTCCCCCTTTCTTGAGCGTGTAGAACTTTTGGATCTTTACAAAAGTGAGAAAATCGGGAAAGATAGGAAGAATGTGACGCTGCGCTTTTTTTATCGCGATAAAGATAAAACAATGGAATTTGAAGAAGTTGAAAGAGAACATGCCCGTATTCTCTCCGAGGTAGCGCAAAAGTTACGGGATCATGTACTCTAGATGAAAAATTCACATCCTTATGAGGAAATATGAATACGAGAGTTCTCTCCCTTGCATGCATTTTATTATTTTTAGCTAGCTGTGGAAATGAGTTTAAATTAACAAACTCCATTATCTCAGAGCGCTATGTGCATAAATTTGGTTATGCTGTCTCCAAGCAAGAATGGACAGAAAGAAATTACCCCGGCCAAGTCATCACCACCATGAGCAATGGTGTGACGATCACCGCCAATTATGAAAATAGAGTTTTACATGGGCCTACTACCCATACCTACCCTAATAGTCAAGTCATCCAATATTTTTACCTCTATAACGAAGGCAATCTCGTCAAAGAGACCGTTTATGATACTTTCGGTATGCCTCTAAGGGAACGGATACAGCTTTCCCCTCACCGTTATACACTCACGAAATGGTATGGCGACGGCACTCCAATGTGCATCGAGGATTATGCCGATGAAGAGTTATTAGAAGGCGAATATTTTTCTGTGAACAATGAAGTGGAAGCCAAAGTAGAAAAAGGAAATGGCAATAGAGTCATCAGGGACCAAAAGGGCCTTCTCATCTCTAAAGATGTCATTCACAATGGCTATGTTGAAAAAAGAGAATCTTTCTATGCTAGCGGCACACCAGCAAGCATTCTTCACTATTCTCTCAATCAATTGCATGGCGAAAAAAGAACCTTTTCTCCAACAGGAGAACCGCTTGTCATTGAAGAATGGGTCAATGGCCAGCTTCATGGTCAGGCATCCTATTTTCAAAATGGCGTAAAAAAGAGCGAGATCCACTATCTTTATGGCACGAAATGCGGCCCTGAGACCCATTATTTAGATGGACAGAACATTGCCCAACAAATTCTCTGGGAAAATGATAGGCGTCATGGACCAACGACTTATTACATCGATGGCACACCACAAGTAGAATGGTGGTATGAAGGCAGAAAGATCACGCAAAAACGTTATGAAGAGTTGGATCGCCTCGATCAAATGATCACCCAAATGAGCGAGTGAAAACATTTGC
>DATIJP010000048.1:0-28821 GCA_035478495.1 Rhabdochlamydiaceae bacterium | reverse complement strand
TAGCAAGAAGTGCAACTTCCACTATAGGCAATATGCACCTGATTGTTTTCGATCTTTAAAACCTCTACACCTCCCGCGTCGAGTTCAATATAAGGTTGGATCTCTTTAGCGACGACCTCTTTGATCACACTTAGTTTTTGATCTGGGGAAAGGCCATTCCAATTGGGGTATTCATTTCCTTCAAGCATTTCATGGGATAGAGGCGGCGCAATATAACTATCCGAAATAGGAATATCCATGCATTTTTGCGCCGCTGCTTGGGTAGCATCGATCACTAAGTTCAAATGAAAAGCAGCTTCTTTAGGAAATGCATTTCTTCCTTCTTTGTCCTGAAGATATTTATCAATGAGTTCTGCCGAAAGGCGTCTTGCTTGATCGTAATTTTTCCGCAGGAGCAATTCGCAGGCTGCATCAGCAGCTCCAATAAGCGCAGAATCGCCAAATAGTTGGAATTTTACATCGGCAATCACTCCATCCATTTCATCAACAAGCAAGTAGAGCGCTACTTGATTTCCCTTTTTAATCTCTCCTGCTGTACCAATTGCCAAACGCATGAGGCGCGCCTTAGCCTCTTTTTCTTTAAAAAATCCCGCATTTTTTGGATTTTCAATACGCTCTCTAAGTTTTCTGCTGTAAAGCATCCAGTTTAACATAACTGTTCCGAGTAAGTTTGAAGTTTTTTTGCGAGGGAGCAGGCGGCTTCAACCATGCAATCAATCTCCTTTTCTGTTGTTTGCGCGCAGAGTTCAAAACTGATTGTGCTTTGACCAGCTCGTTTTGCGTCTATGCCTTGATAATACAATAGATAAAGAAGCGCTTCAGCGCTAACTCCAGGAAAGTCAATCACTGCAATATGAGGAAGACGATGCACATTTTTAAATAAAATCTGGCTGTCTGAGCAAATTTCTTGGATACCAGATTCTAGTTTATCCCTAAGACGTGCGGTTTCAGTGCAGAGATGGTCCATTTGATCTCTGGCATTAATTAGATCACTATATAGGCCATTTAATTTCTCCATCGGATCATAGCTTTTATCTTCAAAGGCGGGAGTAAAAGCTTCTTTTGCAATAATTGCACCATTGCACGTAAAAAAGTCTGCTTCGATATCTTGAAGACTAAAGTAGAGTTTTCCAATCACAGAATTTAAGTTCAGATGCAGTTTGACCTCTTTTTGCTTGCACACTTCCATAATATCCCAAATAGGATGGATCACACCTGTTAAGCTATTTGCCCATGAGAGTGAGAGCATCGCCGATCTTGGTTTGATCGCTTCTTCTAAAATCCCTTTTGTTAATTGGCCATGTTCATTTGTAGGGAGCATCTTCCCATGGATCCCAAATCTTTCAAGGGATTTGATGGGCCCTAAAATGGTCTCCTCTTCTGATTCTAGGAAAAGCAAATGGGTGCGGCCTGTCTGCTGGATAAAATCTCTATATGTAGAAAAAACGACCTGAAAATCGCTTTCAGCGCTGCTTGCTGTTAAAAAAAGATGACTCTTTTCATCAGCAGAAAAGGCACATAAGAGCTCTTTTTTCTTTTGCGCAATATCTAGGGGGGAATATTTTTTTTTAGCCATGGGCGTGAGATTTTTGTTTGTCCCACTTGCCATCTACATAGTCGTAAATGACAGGGTCTCCTGTAGCCAGTTCGAGATGGACGACTTGCTCTTTAGTCAAACCATCAAGATGCATGATAATCGAGCGTAGTGAGTTCCCATGTGCTGAAACAAAGACATTTCGACCCGCCTTTAGATGGGGGACAATATTTTCCTTAAAATAAGGAATAGACCGATTTGCTGTATCTTCCAAACTCTCTCCGCCTGGAGGACGTACATCATAACTGCGCCGCCAAATTTTCACTTGGTCCGCACCATATTTTTCAGCCGTTTCTTGCTTATTGAGCCCTTGCAGCTCCCCATACATCCTTTCATTGAGCTGCCATGCTTCAATCACCGGCACCACCATTTTTTCAGCATGATCATTATAAATTTGGGCCCATTTCTCTAATTTTCCTTCTCCTGGATGGAGAACCATCGGAACCCTTCCCCCCTGATGTTCTGCCATCACAATCATTGCAGTCATCTGCGCTCTGCAAAGAGAGGAGACAAAAATCTGATCAATGGGGATATTAGAAATTTTTTTACCTGCTTGGATCGCTTCCTGTATGCCTTCCCAGCTCAAGGGAATATCCACCCAACCTGTGAAAAAATTGAGTTTATTCCATAAGGATTGACCGTGGCGTAAAAGAATAAGTTTAGTTGGTGGGTTCATTGCCTTTTATTATACATCCCCTTAAAATTTTCCCCATGGAAAAAAACCGTTTAAGCAAAATATTGGCCCAAGCCGGCGTTGCCTCCCGCAGAGCATGCGAAGAAATTATTTTTTCAGGCCGCGTGACTGTGAATGGGAAAACCTGCATGGTCCCTCAGACGCCTGTTTCTTTAAAAGTGGATGATATAAGAGTCGACCAGCAAAAAATCAGCAAAGAGGAAAAAAAAGTTTATTATATTTTGAACAAACCGGTTGGCTATATCTGTTCGAGTAGTCGTTTAGGAACAAAAAAAATTGTATTAGATCTTTTTGAGCCCTTGGAGCACCGTCTATTCACTATTGGACGCCTTGATCGCGATACTTCGGGACTCTTACTTGTCACAAATGATGGCCATTTTGCGCAAAAAGTGATCCATCCCTCCTCTAATATTTCCAAGGAGTACTTAGTCAAAGTCCAGCAAGAAGTTGATATGGAGCATATCCTCTCCATTTCAAAAGGAGCTTTTGTTGAAGACAAATGGGTAAAGCCTTTGAAAGTGTCCAAAGTACGCAGAGGCACTTTAAAGATCATCATTAAAGAAGGGCGCAAGCGCGAAGTCCGTGTGCTTGTTGAAAAAACAGGTCTTGAGATCATCGAATTAAAGCGGATCCGCATTGGCGGTCTCACTTTAGGGAATCTTCCTGAAGGCGCTTTTCGCCCGATGACCGAAAATGATAAGTCAGCTATCTTCTCAATAAATTCTCAGTCTTAGAAAATCTTCCCTCTTCTAAAATGTGCGCAATGGATTCTACCCAATCCTCTCTTCTATTGAACGCAGGGACTCTATAAGCATTAAGCCCTTTATTTTTGATGATCGGAAGATAGAGTTTTTCTACCTCAAAAAGTGTTTCAATGTGATCTGAGGTAAAACTAAGCGGGATAATCAGTACATTTTTGCGATTGTCGTAATGTGATAGGATCTGCTCGCAAACTTCATTTGTGGCGGGCTCCAGCCATTTTCCTCTGCCAAACTTAGATTGATAAGCCAGAAGGCTTTTTGCTTTTGGGAAGGCGCGCGCGATCTCTTGAAATGAACCTTGACATTCACTTTCATAAATATCGCCACTATCAATAAAGCTCTGTGGAAGGCCATGCGCCGAGAAAAAAAGCACGCTTTCTTCTTCTTTTAAACCTTGATCTTTCAAAAATTCAGCAATGAGCCTTTGGCTACAAGCGACGTAGGCAGGGTGGCTGCAGTAGGACTTTATCCAGCGCAATTTGTTGATCACTTCATGCGGTAAATGGTCCCAAAACCATTTGGCAATACTCCCCGTTGTTGCATAGCTAAATTGGGGAAATAGAGGAAATACCTCAATCTCCTCTTCTTGAACTTTGGAAATCATTTCCACAAATTCCTTATGCGTGTCTGGAATATAGCGATGGAAAGTAAGTGTAGAAATACCTGTAATTTCAGATAATCTTTGAGCAATGGCCTGCGTGTCTTCGAAAATTGGAGATTTTCCACCTATTTCCGCATAGTCATGTTGGACAATGCGCGCTCTTTTTTTTGCAGCTGATGAAAAAATCAGCGTATGAATAAACTGAGGTAGTGGGGTGCGAATCACCTCTTTATCGGTAAGGAGTGCTTTCAAAAAAGGTTCGACTTCATTTAAAGAGCGCGGTCCACCGAAGTTAACAAGCACTATTGTTTTTTTTCTTTGCATAGCTTTTGATGAGTATAGAGAGCCAATGAAATACAAACCTCTTTTTTTATTACTTCTTTGCCTTTCTTTTCTTGCTCTTGGGTGCGGAAAGAAAAAAAACTATGACTATTATGTTGGCATTGATCCAACTTGGTTTCCTCTTGATCTTCCAGGCATGGAAAAAAGCGTGCTGGCCTTCTCGACAGAGCTCATCCAAGAAATTGGGCAAACAAAGAGAAAACAGATTGGAATTGTGACAATGAGCTGGGACAATCTGACGCCTGGCTTAAACAAGGAGCATTATAATGCCATGCTCTCCTCTCTTTATCCTTTTTTATTTTATGAGAAGAAATATGCTTTCTCCGATCCCTACTTGATGACAGGTCCTGTGCTGGTTGTGCCTATGGCCTCTAAAATAGATTCTCTTGCAATGCTAAAAGAAAAAGAGGTGGGAGTCATTCGAGGTTCTGCTGCTGTGAATCTTTTAGAAAAGTATGAAGGTCTTATCATCCGTTATTATGATTCTATTCCTGATCTTTTAAATGACATGCTAAAGGAAACAGTCGATGCTGCAATTGTTGATAATTTGACTGCGCATGCCTATATCCGCGATCTTTTCCATGGCCAGATCAAAATTGTCACAGCGCCCTTAAATGATCAGGGACTGCGCCTCGTAACGCTTGTGGATCATTCTCCAGCTCTGCTTAAGCTCTTTAATCAAGGCTTAAAAACTCTCAAAGCAACTGGCCGCTACGACGAACTCTTAGAAAAATGGAACCTCACTGCGAAGTGAGTCTTCTTTCCCCTGCCCCTGCCCCTGCCCGGTTAAGATTCTTTCTTTGCTTTTTGTTAAAAGTGTAACGCATGTGTGTCTTTCTTATTTCTTAACTGGGCACGGGCAAGGGCAGGGGCAAGGGCAAGTTATACTGTAAGGATACGACATTTATCGTATTCGTTGTATTGGGCTTTGACCTTTTCTAATTCTTCTTTGTCGACTGGGCAGGGAGCAATATTCCAAACTAAATTAGCATAATTGTGAATGGACTCATCTGAGGAAAAAATTCCCATATGCGCAATATTTTGAATCGCATATTCAGCCCAAAGTTTCGGCTGAACATAAAGATCTTCCACTCTTTTTTGTGTTTCATAAAAAGAAGGTAGGTCATTGAGAACAAAGTAAGGATCCGCCATTTCTCCCCCGCGTTTGTCAAGTAGCGCAGAATATAGAGAACTGAATGCATCATGCTCTTCACTGGTCTCAGCAAAAGTGCGGTCATGCAAAGCATCCACTGCTCTTTTTATCGCAGGGTTATTTTGATAAATATTCCAGGGTGTATAGGAGCGCTCCTTGTGCATTTTACGATTTTGATCCGCGGTCTGACCAAATTTAAAAGGCCACCAGCGATCTGTCTCTTGCGCATGAATCTCCACATTGGCTCCATCTTCTGTTCCAATGGTCAAAGCACCATTCATGGTCAGCTTCATATTGCCTGTGCCTGAAGCTTCGAGTCCAGCACAGGAAATCTGCTCCGATAGATCAGCTGCTGGAATGATCCGTTCTGCATTGGATGCATTGTAATTTTCTAAGAAAACAAGACGTAATTTTGAATTGACACTCGCATCCTCATTGATCTTTCTAGCCATGCAGCAAATGCATCTGATCAAATTCTTCATTAGAAAATATCCCGGCGCTGCTTTGCCACCGATAATGACCATTCGAGCTATTTTACGCGCATTTGGACTGGCCTGTAGTTCATGATAGAGCATGATGACATGAAGCACATTCAAAAGTTGTCTTTTATATTCATGAAAGCGTTTGATCTGCACATCAAAAAGGGCATTGCCATCCAATGCTTTGGTATATCCAATAATTTTTCCTTGTCTATCTCGAATGGGATTGTGAATTTCGAGAAAATGAAAAAAATCTATTTTGTTTTCTTTTTTAACCGCTAAAAATTCATCTTGGGATGCTGAATCTTGAGCAAATTTGGAAAGGCCTGCTAGTTGTTTAAGATCTGTGATCCATCCCTTGCCAATCCGTTTATTAAGAAATTCAGAAAGCCGCGGATTAGATGATAGGATCCATTTGCGCTGAGTCACGCCATTTGTAACATTGACAATGCGGTCCGGATACATATCGTTAAAATCTTTAAAGACATCTTTCTTTAAAATTTCAGTATGCAATGCAGAGACTCCATTCACACGATGAGAGCCATAAATAGCAAGATGGGCCATGCGCGTCTGTCCATTTTCAATAATGGACATGCGCCGCACTTTTTCCTCATCATTAGGAAATCTTTTGCGAATATCATTGCAAAAATCCTGATTGAGCCGCTCGATGATGCGATATTGCGCCGGAAGAAGATTTTGAAGGCGGATGCAATTCCATTCTTCTAATGATTCTCTAAGTACCGTGTGATTGGTATAGTTGCAGACTGTTCTTACAACGTCCCATGCTTCGCCCCATTTAAAATTATGATCTTTGAGCAAAATGTGCATGAGTTCTGCAATGACAATTGCAGGATGTGTATCATTGATGTGAACACGCACCTTATCTGCAAACGCTGTGAAATCAACGCCCAATTTCAAAAATTCACGGAAAACGTCTTGAATGGAAGCTGAAGCAAGCAGAAATTCTTGTTTGAGCCGGACACGTTTACCTAATTCATTATTGTCGTTAGGATACAGAACATCTGTTAAAGAGGTATTTTCTGCTGCTTGATCGAGAAGTCCTGCATTATATCTTTGAAGTTGAAAATTTCTTGGTGATTCTTTAGTGGTCCATAATCGCAGCGAAAGCACATTACAATCCGCATTTTCCTTATAACCAATGATCGGGATATCATAGGCCATTGCGCGCACTTTTTCAGGATCAAGAAGATCGTAAACTTCTTCGCCATTAGTATTTTTTCTAGCACTTGCCTTTCCTGAAAAACTCACTGTGACTGAATGTCTATCTCTTCTAAAAACCCAAGGGTTCTCTGTCAAGAGCCAATCTTCCGGGCGCTCCATTTGCTGCCCATTCCAAATTTCTTGATTAAAGATCCCATATTGATAGCGTAGTCCATAAGAAATTGCAGGATATTGTTGCGTTGCCAGCGAATCCATCAAACAGGAGGCCAATCTTCCCAGACCGCCATTGCCAAGACCCGGATCCACTTCAATTGAAAACACTTTCTGGGGATCGCGGCCCAATTTTTTCATGATGATCTTAACAAGATGATTGGCATGCATATTGGTCACGCTGCATTCCACGAGCCTTCCAGGCATATATTCCATGCAAAGATAATAAATCGTGCGTGGACGATTTTTACGGATGGTATGAATGGTTGCGGTCCAATTGATCATAATCTCTTCGCGAAGAGTCAAACTAAACGCTCTGTAAAATTCATTATCTGTCGCTTCATCCAGTGTAACGCCAGTGGAAGTGATGAGATAGTGCTTGAGCTTTTGAATGAGTAGATCTGCTTGCGCTTCTAAACGATCATCTGTCATGAACCTATCCCAATATTCTTAATATTCGCTTTTCGCGCCTTTTTTTCCAGATTTCGAGCCCGGTTCTTGGCCTACTTAATTTAAGTATGTCCTGCGAACCGGCCTCAAAATCTGACTAAAAAATGCATCAAAAATCAAATATTAAGAATATTGGGATAGGTTCATTTTTTTCTTTTCTCTTTAATATTTTTTCTTACCATATGGTAGAAATGGACGCTACCAAGAAATATGACCTTATTGTGATCGGAAGCGGGCCCGCTGGTGAAAAGGCAGCGGTAAAAGCGGCTTACTTTGGCCATAAGGTCGCCCTCGTAGAAAAAGAATCAAAATATGGTGGAGCTGAGGTTGTCACAGGAACGCTCCCTTCTAAAACGCTCAAAGAAACCGCGCTTTATTTATCTGGAAAATATGAAAAAGGGGTCTATGGAATAGATCGAGATTTAAAGCATAAAGCTTCCATTGAAGATTTTATGTACCGCAAAAATTTTGTGACAACAGAAGCTGGAGAAGAAATTGAAGAAAATCTCTTTAGACATGAGGTAGACATCTATCATGGCGTCGGTTCATTTGAAGATCCTCATACGATTAGAGTTAAGGGAGAAAAAGAAGAATTAATTCATGGGGACTATATCATCATTGCGACAGGTTCTTACCCTTATCACCCGCCTGAAATTCCTTTTGATGGTAAAAGGGTCCATGATTCAGACACCATCTTGCAACTAAGCAGATTCCCAAAATCGATTGCCATTGTTGGCGCAGGCGTCATTGGTTGTGAATACACCACGATTTTTTCCACCATGGGTACAAATGTCTCTTTAATCAATGACAAAGATAAGATTCTCCCTTTTATTGATCAAGAAGTCGCCACGGCGCTCATTGAAGAAATGCGTAAGGCAAATGTGAATATTTTGTTTAATACAAGCGTTGTTTCAATGACTGTCCCTACCGAGGATACGAAACCTCTGACTATCAAGTTAAAAAATGGAACTGTCTTAGAATCTGATATGTTTCTTTTTGCCGCTGGAAGAAGTGGGAATACGAAAGCATTAAATCCTGGAAAAATTGGACTAGAACTCACAAAAAGAGAAACAATTGTCGTCGATAAAACTTACCGCACGAGCGTCCCGCACATTTATGCTGTAGGAGATGTGATTGGATTCCCCGCTCTTGCCAGCACAAGCATGGACCAGGGAAGAGTGGCAGTCGCCCATATTTTCCATACAAGGGACTTAGAACATCTGCCTCTCCAGTTCCCTTATGGAATTTATACAGTTCCTGAAGTTTCAATGGCCGGAATGACTGAAGAAATTGCAAAAGAAAAAAGTCTTTCTTATAGTGTTGGCAAAGCACGTTATTCTGAGACGGCAAGAGGTGAGATTATCGGAGCAACAACGGGGTTTTTAAAATTGATCTTCAATCGTGATGATACTGTCATCATTGGCGTCCATGTCATTGGTCATATCGCAACAGAGCTAATCCACTATGGACTCACTCTTGTTGAAGATAGAAAGACGCTTTTTCATGTGATTGGTACAGTCTTTAATTATCCCACTCTTCATGATCTCTATAAGTATGCAGCTTATGATGGCCTCAGTAATTTAACTGGGCATAAGGTGAAACCTTGAAAGCGATCCTTGTGAAAAACCCGGGAGGTCCCGAGCAGCTTATTTTTGGAGAAGTCCCCACTCCAAGACCTGGACCAAGTCAGCTCTTGGTACGAAATCATGCCTTTAGCCTTAACTATGTCGATATTTTACAACGCAAAGGCAAATATCCGGTTCCACCGCACGCATCCGATCTTCTTGGAATGGACATTGCAGGAGTTGTTGAAGAAACAGGAGCCCATGTGACCCGTTTTAAAAAAGGCGACCGTGTCATGTGCCTTTTAGATGGCGGTGCTTATGCAGAGTACTCCCTCGCAGAAGAAGTCCTTACAATGCCGATTCCTGAAAATCTTTCATTTGAAGAGGCCGCTGTCATTCCTCAAGTCTTTTTAACTGCTTATCAAGCTCTTTTCCTGATTGGAGAAATCCAACCCCTGCAATGGGTACTGATCCATTCTGGTGCAGGTGGTGTTGGTTCAGCAGCAATACAACTTTGCAAGGAAGCAGGGGCCAGACCCATTGCAACTTGCGGCTCTCTTGATAAAGTCGAAGCTTGCATCTCTCTAGGCGCCACAGCAGCGTTAAATTATCGCTCAGGACCTTTCGCCCCAAAAGTTTTAGAATTGACAGATGGCCATGGAGTAGATTTAATTCTAGATTTTATTGGGGCCAGCTATTGGGAACAAAACTTTCATGTCCTCGCAAAAGGCGGAGCTATCGTTCAGCTTGCAACACTGGGCGGCGCTCAAATTCCGAGCTTTGATCTATCCAAACTGATGAGCAAGTGGGCAACGATCACCGGAAGCACCTTGCGCAAACGTCCCCTCCAATATAAAGCGCGGCTTGTCAAAGAATTTTCAGAATTTGCCCTTTCACGATTTGAAAGGCGCACTTTAAGACCTGTTGCAACCAAAATCCTCCCCTGGAAAGAGGTCCAAAAAGCTCATCAGCTTTTAGAAAGCGCCTCAGTTATTGGGAAGATTGTTCTCTCAATTCATAACTAACTATAAATAAGCAGCTTATATTAATTTTGAAAAGTTTAAATTAATGTGTTATAATTTCTGTTAATTATGATAGATAATTACAATTTAAATAATACTTATTCTACTTTAGAAGCAGCTAAAACTTCTTTAGAGCAGTCAACAAAAGCCGCCCTTGAAAAGTCTGATCTATTTTTAGGCAATTTTTTAGGCTCTCAAAAGGCTGGGATTGGCGTAGATGCAACAGGGATTTGTGCCGGTCTTGCCGTTTACGGCTATCGACAAGTTTATCAGCTGGGCCCTAATGACCCCCTTCCGGTATTTCCAAAACGAGTGCCAAGCGAAGTCACCCATCTTCAGATGCAACTTCCCAGGGCTGTTGTCCATGCCCTTCCAAAAGGAATCGATCCTTCCACGGTTATAAGAGGTACTTTTGATTTATTCATTAATATGATCACCAGAACCTTTCAAAGATTTATACGCGAAGAGGCAAATGTTGGAATCGACGCCATTTTCCCAGGCCCTAAATTTGACCAGTATATTCAGGTAAAATCAGGCAGAAAATTGAAAGGATTTATCAGCTTTTTATTCCGCCGGAGTGGTAATAATCCAGAACAATCGCACTTTCTTTTCTGTTTACATAAACCAAAACAGACAATCACTCAAGGGCATGTGCTATATGTTAATTTAAATCAGGGCATTATCATTGACGCCTGGTTTGGACCGTTTATATGGAGAATAGACAAAATAGCAATCCATCATTTTGAAAATGTTTTAGGGCATTACTTACAAAAGAATTACGAAGAATGGAATTTATTCACCTGCAGAGTAGAACAAGAACCCTCAACTATTTATAGCAAAATTCCAACTTTTCTTAGATCCAATTGGACGCAATCAAAGATGATTCTTACGGCTGCTCATAAATTTGGTCTGAAAAAAGCCTGTCAATTAAGTAGTGGACTTATGTTGCAAACTCATGTTGTAAAAACTGTTGTCAATTACTTTTCGAAAAAAAAGCAGTTAGAAAAAAAATTTAATGAGAAACTTGATACACAAAATTCTTCTTTATCAATCGAGGAAATGTTCAAAAGTTATGAAAAAACCGCTCTTGAGTATGAACAATTTTCAAATGTCAATTTCGATAAAAATTGCTATCTAATACCAAAATGGAGATTTTTTAAAAAAGAAGAATGGCCTGATTTTTTTAAAGCTTTAGATAATTTAGATCCGCGGCTGCAAAGTTTGCATTCTAAACTTCAAGAGGAACTCTTACTAAAAGTCTATGGCATAATTAAAGAATCACGGCACTGGTCTTATTCTCCTTCTGAAAAGAAACAAATGCTAGAATGGGCTTATTCGCTTGCATTTGAACTTCTTGAAAGAAGGGAAAAACTAACTGAAAAATATTCTTTAGATCACCTGGCAAAAATCATCCGCATCCATTCACCTGACGCTGAAAAGTTGTTAGAAATACTATTGCTTTATGGAGCTAGTCCAGATTGAGAAAATGGTTAGAAAACCGCCGCTCCTATCTATTAGATTAAGATTAAATCTGCTATTTTCTTCAGGAGATGAAAAATCTTCTGATCAAACTCCTTCTTTTCTTTAAACCTAGACCAAAAAAAGGTTGCCCAAAAAAAAGTTGCTTAGTCCCTCAAAAATTTTTAATTGTTTCCACCACCGGTCTTGGCGATACTCTCTGGGCAACGCCATCCATCAGGGCCTTAAGAGAAACTTACCCTCATTCTGACATTAGTGTGCTGACAAGCGAGCTGGGAGAGCAAGTCTTAAAAAATAATCCCCATATCGATGAGTTATTGGTCATCGGAAACCCGCTTTTTTTTTCCTTAGCTTGCTTTTTTTTTATCTTAAAAAAGAAAAAATTCGATGCTATTTTTCTTTTTCATAGTTCACAAAGACTTGTTTTTCCTCTTTGCGCCCTTTTAGGCGCTCCTAAAATTATTGGAACATTAGGACTGAATAAAGATTTAGATTGCATTTTGACACATCCTCTAGAAAATAAGCCTCAGCATGAGATCGAAAGAAGACTTGAAATGGTCAGACAAGTGAATGCACTCTCGAAAGGACAAAATCTCGAATTTTTCACCACTCAAGAAGACGAAAAAAAAATTGAACGGTTTTTAGAATCTCATCAAATCAAGCCTTCAACTCTTTTAATTGGACTGCATCCAGGCGCGCAAAATCTTTTTAAGCAATGGCATCCTTCGCGCTTTATTCAGCTCGGTCTTAAACTAAAAGAGAAATGGCCCTGCAAGATTTTTGTGACTGGAAGTCGAGAAGAAGCAGCGCTTGTTGCTGAAATAGCCTCAAATATTCCAGAAGCGATTCCGGTAGCTGGAGAGCTTTCACTTGCGGCATTTGCCACATTACAAAAAAAAATGGCGCTTTTTGTGACAAATGATACAGGCCCTATGCATATGGCATTTGCAATGAAAACGCCAACAATTGCACTTTTTGGACCCACAGATCATGAACTTTGTGGACCGAACAAAGCCACTGCTGCACTCACGATCCAGAAAAAAAAGACCTGCATGCCCTGTTTAAGGAAAAAATGTGAGGAGCCCTTCTGTTTGCTTCAGATTGGAGTGAACGAAGTTTATGAAAGAGCATGTGAGTTACTCATAACATGAGTTAATATAATCGAAAAACAAGATATGGAAGATTAATAACAAGATAGGCAGGAAAATTTAAGAAGGAACTAGGTAAAAGATTGGAATGGGACTAAGAGAAGAGAAAAAAAGCAGGATGGCAGGATGATCAGGATAGAAGATTTAAGGAGCATCATAACTCTTCATCTTGACCATCCTGCCATCCTGCTAGTATGCCTTTAATTTTGTCGATCCTGTTGCTTAAAGGATGAACATGCCCCCTAAAATATTTATTATTATTTTAAATTGGAATGGAAAAAAAGACACTCTTGAATGTCTCTCTTCAGTTGAAAAGATCAACTACCAGAATTTTGAAGTTGTTGTTGTGGATAATGGATCGTCAGATGATTCCGTCTCAGTCATTAAAACAGCATTCCCGCAAATAACCCTCCTTGAAACGGGTAAAAATTTAGGTTATGCAGAAGGCAATAATGTAGGAATTCGCTATGCCATGGACAGCGGAGCTGATTTTTTGTTTATCCTCAACAATGACACCACCCTAGATCCTGAAATCCTCACCCATTTTGCTGAAGGCTTTAAAGAAAAACCAGAAGCAGGGATTTTAGGGGCGAAAATCTATCTTTATCACGAAAGGAATAAATTTGATCATTTAGGCGGCAAATGGAATCGAAAAACATTTGCTTTTGATCTCATTGCCCAAGGTCAAATTGATGATGGAAAAACCTGGGAGACAATGGAAGAATTAGACTATGTGTGCGGCGCCGGTTTTATGGTGCGTAAAGAGGTCGTCACAGCGATTGGTTTATTTGAACCCAAATTCTTTCTCTATTGGGAGGATGCAGATTTCTGTTATCGAGCGCGCAAATATGGATTTAAGATCATGACCTGTCCTAATTCCAAACTTTGGCACAAAGTTTCAAGCTCCTTTGTTGGAGGCAAAGTGCATAGCTCTTATTTTATTTGGAGAAATCGACTTCTTTGGATTGAAAGAAATCTTTCAAGAAGTGACAAGCTCTGCTTCTTTTTTCGGGCAATGGCCCATTTACTAAAAACTTATAAATTAAAAGTAATTAAAAGTTCCCAGCTTTTATTTTTGCGATTCTTTTATTCAAAAGATGAGATTAATAAGCGAAAAGAACGAATCAGGCGCTATCAGGCCGTGATCCAGGGCACCAAAGACTATCTTTTAAGAAATTTTGGCGATGGCCCCTCCTGGATTTACAAGAAAAAAGAAGATTGAAACAAATCCTGCCCTCTTGCATTCTGAAAAGTGGAGAGTATCCATTCCATGAATCCAAAAAAGTTTGTTCGTCTATTTCTTATTCTCTCGGTGTTTCTCTTCCTAACTGGTTGTGAAAAAACGGCTAATATTGTCAATGACGTACCGGAGCGGGAAGCCAATGAAATCGTTGTCTTTTTAGCCAGCAAAGGAATCAATGCCATCAAAACGACATCTCCTTCTACTACAGCCGGCGGTGGAGAGGCCACAAACATTCTTTGGAGTATTTCTGTCGATGAGAGCCAAGTGGTCGAAGCGATGGCATTTTTAACACAAAATGGCCTCCCACGTAGAAAATCGATTAGCCTTTTAGATATTTTTGCAAAAAGTGGACTTGTTTCCTCTGATCGTGAAGAAACCATTCGTTACCAAGTCGGTCTTGCGCAGCAAATTGCAGGTACAATCCGAAAAATCGACGGTGTGCTTGATGCAGATCTCGAGCTTTCTTTCCCACCAGAATCAACGGGAATCCCGGGGGCCCCAGGAGCAGCAGCTGTACCGACTAAAATCACAGCCTCTGTCTATGTTAAACATCAGGGAATTTTAGATGATCCCAACAGCCATCTCGTAACAAAAATTAAAAGATTAGTTGCAAGCAGCATCACAGGTTTGGACTTAAATGATGTGACAGTGATCTCTGATAGAGCTCGCTATGCTGAAGTGACCGTACCGCAGCAAGCAGAAGAGATGACGCCAAAAGAAAAGGAATATGTCAGCATCTGGTCTATCGTGTTGAACCGCGCTTCGGCTGGACGCTTCCGCATGCTCTTCTTTGTACTCATTTTTGCCACAATCATCTTTGCCCTTTTAATCGGATGGCTCATTTGGAAATTTTATCCTCTTCTGCGCAAAAAAGGATTTAAAAACTTCTTGAACCCCGCCCCATATCAAAAAGAGGAAAGTGAAGAATAGATGAACCTAAATCAAAATTTTGGAATAATAGGATAGGTTCATGTACGCATCAGCATCCTTGGTGTGCAAAGCATTTTTGGATAAATGCCAGCCAAGTGAAAGGGCTGCACTCCTCAATTTTCTTCCAGAAAAAGATCAAAGGCTTTTAGAAGCGCTTCCAACCACTTCTGTAGATTTAAAAAAAGGATTTCCATCTTTAAAAAAAACCCTGGATAAAATCCATTTCTCTTGGTTTGCCCCGCATATTAGAACACTTCCAGAAAATGATATCCGTTTATTTCTTTCAGCATTAAATCCTGAGCAGGCAGAAGGGCTTAAAGGGATCCTTCTATTTTCTGACCATTTTCCTGAACTTACAATCCCGGCTGAAACATACATCCAGGAAATTCTAATCAAAAAGCTGGTTCAAAATGAAGATCTAGCCCCTTTGAATTTTCTTCCTCCTTCTCCACTCAACGCTCTTTTAGATCTGACGCAAGAACAGCTGGAAAATCTCATCCGCTATTTAGGACTCCATGATCTTGCCTTTGAAATGCGTCAAATCATCGAGACTGCAAAACTCAAACGTATTTTCGGGACTTTGACAAAAAACGAAAAAGAATATCTTCAAGCGCTCCTTCCACAAAAGGAACAGGTCGTTTTAAAACGTGTCCAAATACAAAATTGGGATGGAAGACGTGAATCCTTGAAATCACTCATCCAACAACGGGGACTGCAACGCTTAGGAAAAGCTCTTTATGGCGAAAATCCCACCCTGATTTGGCTTGTGACGCATCATTTTGATATTAGTATGGGCGGAGAACTATTGAAAGCATGTACAAAAATAGAACTTGCAAAGGCAAAACAGCATCTGATAAATCAGATCGTAAAGATCCTTTCGTTTATAAAAAGAAGTTAGGATAGATTCATGAAATTTTTCTCTCTCATTTTCCAAGGCGAAATTCACCCTGCGGCAGAAGAAAAGGTCATCCCTGCTGAAAGCTATAGCCAAATCTTAGAAGCCTATGAAATCATAGAAAAAGCCAAAGAAGATGCAAAAGCTCTCCATGACAAGACAAAAAAAGAGTGTGCAGGATTAAAAGAGAAGGCCAAACAGCAAGGAATGGAAGAGGGTCTTGAGCAATTTAATGTCCAAATTTTAAAAATGGACCAGGAGCTCAAAAAATTGCGTCATGATCTACAGCGCATGGTTCTTCCGATTGCACTAAAAGCTGCAAAAAAAATTGTAGGAAAAGAATTGGCTATTTTTCCCGAGACAATAGTCGATATCGTGCTACAAGCCCTAGAACCGATTAGCCAAAGTCATAAAGTGACTATTTTTGTGAATAAACAGGACAAAGAAATGTTGGAATCACAAAAGCCGAAGATTCTGGAAAGGCTGGCGCAGATCGAGACACTTTCCATCCAGGAAAAATCAGGAGTTGCTCCTGGTGGTTGTATTATCCAAACAGAATCTGGCATGATCAATGCCACCATAGAAAATCAATGGGCCTCTCTTGAAAAGGCTTTCGAGCAGTATTTCAAACCTAAATAGGATTCTTTAACGGGCAAGGGCAAGGGGTTTAGAGACGCAGTTGTTTGCTATAAATCTTCCTAATATCTAGAATCTAAAAGTCATGAGCAAAAGAAGCCATTTCGTTCTTTTTTTTATACTCTTTCTTTCTATTTCCATTTGCTTATTTTCACAAAATGAAGCTCCTCCTCAGAATTTGGTCCCTTACGGCGGTCCTCCTGTAGCTGGGAGCGCGTCACCCACAATCATCTCGCAGCTTGCTGTTTTAGCTGCCCTTGCCCTGCTGCCGTTTGCAGTGATGCTCCTCACCTCTTATGTCAAAATTGTGGTTGTACTTTCTCTTCTTAGAAATGCACTTGGCGTGCAGCAATCTCCTCCTAATCAGGTGCTAAACGGAATTGCCCTTCTGCTGACAGTTTATGTGATGTTTCCGACAGCTCTTGCAATGTACAATGTCGCCGGCGATTACATGAAAAAGAATGCCCCGGAGAATCTGATCTCAGGCCCTACAGCCGTTTACCTTGCTGAGGTCATGGACAAAGCAAAAGAGCCTTTACGAGGCTTTTTACAAAGAAATACAGTAGGAAAGCACATTACGAGTTTCTATCAACTTGCCTATAGAACATTTCCAGAGGATTATAAAAAATCATTGAAACCAACCGATTTTATTGTGCTTGTCCCAGCGTTCATCACCTCTCAGCTCAAATCTGCATTTGAAATTGGCGTGCTTATTTATCTTCCCTTTTTTGTGATCGATCTTGTCACTTCCAATATCTTACTTGCGATGGGAATGATGATGCTTTCGCCATTAACAATTGCGCTGCCTTTGAAATTGCTGCTTCTGGTAATGGTAGATGGATGGACACTCATTATTCAAGGTTTGGTGCTCTCGTTTAGAACGTAACTATGTACAATACTGAAGTTTATCAACTTTCTTACCATGCTCTGCTTCTCATTTTGATCTTGTCCGGCCCCCCAATTCTCATTAGTACAATTCTTGGTTTGCTTGTGGCGGTCTTCCAAGCGGCGACACAGATTCAAGAACAAACACTTTCTTTCATGGTTAAATTATTTGCCGTGATTCTCACTCTACTATTTATGGGCGGCTGGTTAGGAAGCCAAATCGTTTCGTTTGCCACCAATATCTTTACTAATTTTCCCAAATGGTCGTACTAGACAATGGGTGATACCTACACAGGCTTACTTCAGCAAAACTCCGCAATGAGCCTCTTGACTGTGTTCATTTTGGGCTTAATGAGAATTGCGCCCATTGTTTCGCTTTCCCCTTTTTTGGGCTCAAAACTGCCAGGCGGCGTGAAAATGGGCCTGACAATCGCCCTCGTGCTTATCTTTTTGCCGCACATTGCCCAAACGACAACAATCCCAGTCACTTTCGATATCCTTTTTCTTTTCCTTTCCGTAAAAGAAATTTTCGTGGGATTAATCTTAGGCGTACTCGCAACAATTCCTTTTTATATTGCACAATCATCAGGCGTTTTTATTGACTTTATGCGCGGCTCGTCTGCTCTTCAAGTGACAGATCCTTTTATGCAGACACAAACTTCTCCTATAGGAATTTTGCTTAACTACGTCATGGTCGTTATTTTTTTTCAGCTTGGCGGCCCCTTTCTTTTTTTCGACGCCATTTTTCAATCTTACAATATGATTCCTGTCGATCATGTGATACACAGCTATTTTTTTGCTTCCACGCAGCCTTTTTGGAAAATGATCTTTGGATTACTCACCCGTTTTCTTGCAGTCTCCCTTCAACTTGCTGCGCCATCTATTGTCGCCATTTTAATGGCGGAGATGTTTTTAGGAATTGCAAATCGTCTTGCGCCGCAAGTGCAAATTGTGTTTTTAGGCATGTCGCTCAAATCTCTTCTCGGGCTTGGCCTTCTTTGGGCAGGTTGGTTTTTTATTCTTAAACAGATGGGCAATCAATCCATTCTCTGGCTGCATGATTTAGAAAAAGTGCTGCAATCGATGAAAATGTAGATTTTAACAACCTTTGGGAGTAAACTGCCGCTTGCAATTCCAACTTCGGGAGAATTAATATGAAACACAATAATAAATTTGGCGCTTTGGCGCTCACCGCTACATTTTTAACTGCATGCACACTTTATGCCGATACCGATGCGCAAGTGCGCAATCTAGATCATCGGATGCAAGCCCTAGAGGCAAAAAGGAATTCATGCGCACTGATTAACCCGCCTGCCCGCCCGACTCAAAAATGCGACTTCGGCGGATACCTTACAGTTGATCCTCTTTTATTAAAACCGCAAGAAAATGGAATTGAATTTGTTGCAAAAACGCAATTAAGTGGATTACCTGTTTTAAGTGGAAATACTAGAGCAAAAACAGTGAATTTCAATTGGGATTGGGGCTTTCGACTCGGCCTCGGCGCCAATTTAGAGCATGATGGTTGGGATATTTTTCTGAATTGGATGCAATTTAGGACGCATGCAAATCGCTTCATCACTCCAAATGCAACTGAGACCCTATTTCCCGTTCTTCCTCATCCGGGAAGCGTAGGAAATGAATTTGGAAATGCCACTGCATCTGCAGCAAGCAGCAAATGGAAACTGCATTTAAATGAGATCGATTTAGAAGGCGGCCGCCAATTCTTTGTCAGCAAGTGGCTCACAGTAAAACCGCACGCAGGGTTTAGAACTGCCTGGATACGCCAAAAGGACCACGTCAAATATTTAGGGCTTGTCGGTCCAGCGTTCCCCTTAGGGAAAGTAGACATGAAGTGCAATTATTGGGGTCTTGGCATTCGTGGTGGATTAGATACGCAATGGGGTATTGCTTGCGGATGGAGCGTCGTTGCAAATTATGCCGCTTCAATTCTCTATGGCTTTTTTAATTCACATCACAATGAAGCAGCAATTTTTGCAAGTGGAGCAAGGTCCAATCTCTTTTCATTTAAAGATTTTTACCACGTTGGACGCGTCATTACTGATTTCTTGATTGGACTGCGCTATGATTATATGTTTTGCGAAGAAAGATATCACGTTGGCGTGCAAGCCGGTTGGGAACATCACATGTTCTTTGGACAAAACCAATTTATTCGGTTCGCAGATGATGTAGCTCAGGCGAGTATGTTTGCAAATCAAGGAGATCTTTCACTTCAAGGATTCTCCCTTGATGTTCGCTTCGACTTTTAAAAGAAAAAAAGACGATGCGATTTTTTTCTCATCGTCTTTTTCTTGTTAAAAATAATTCACAACAGCTATTCTGAAAAGTAATTTAATTTACCCTGCAACCATTAAGGTGATTTTCATGAATTTCAATCAAAAATTAGCCGCTGTCTTCTCATTAATAGCCATTGTATGCCAGTTCGAAGCACAAGCAGATGATGCTCAACTTCGCAACTTGGAAAGCCGTGTAAGTGCGCTTGAAGCAAGGCGAAATCCATGCATGGTCAATCCACCTGCAAGGCCAACTCAAAAATGCGATTTTGGTGGTTATATCTCGATTGATCCACTCTTATTAAAGGCGCAAGAAAATGGCTTAGAATTCGCAACTGTGACACAAAATGGCGGGCAATTAACAGCCACAACGAATAGCAATTTTCTTGCGGGAAGAACCAAAGCTAAAAATCTCCATTTTGAATGGGATTGGGGATTTCGTTTAACCCTCGGAGCCAATCTCGAGCATGATGGCTGGGAAGCTTATTTGACTTGGACAAGATTCTGGACTGACGCGCATAGACATGTCGCTGCTAATTCTGCACAATTTTTAACTCCTACATTTTTAAATGATGAAGTAGGAGCTGCTGCTACCTTTACTGGTCCTGCTGCTCAAACTCAAGGGTTACTTACAGCTTCACAATCTAATTGGAAACTGCACTATAATGCCTTAAATCTTGAAGGAGCCCGCGAGTTTTTTGTTAGCAAATGGCTGGTTTTCAAACCGCATGGTGGACTCACAACAGCATGGATCCGACAAAAAGACGCGCTTTCTTACACAGGCTTCGAACCGCCCGTCGTTGGTGGTGGAACAAACCCAAACCCTGTGACTAGTGCTTCAGTAAGAATGAAGAATAATTTTTGGGGAATTGGGCTGCGCTTTGGGTTGGAAACTCAATGGGGAATTGCATGCGGCTGGAGTCTTTTCGGTGATGCATCGGCATCTCTTATGTATGGATACTTCAACATTAATCACACTGAAAGTGATGTGCTTGTCAGCGGTTTAGTAAATAACCCGCTATACAGATTTAATAACTTCTATCATGTAGAACGCTTCATCACTGATTTTATGGCCGGTGTGCGCTATGACTACATGTTCTGCTGTGAGCGCTACCATTTAGGGTTCCAACTTGCTTGGGAACATCATATGTTCTTTGGTCAAAACCAGTTCCCAAAATTCCCTGCTTCACAATTTCCCGGTTTATTTGTAGCTAACCAGGGCGATCTCTCATTGCAAGGCTTTTCTATGCAAGTGCGCTTCGACTTCTAAGCTTCCAACATTGTGCCCGAGTTCTCACTCGGGCCAATTTTTTTAAAGAAAATAGCAGGATGGCAGGATGGACAAGATAAGATGATCTTCTATCCTGTTCATCCTGCCATCCTGCTACTCTTCTTTCTTTTATCCTGAAATTTTCCTGCTTATCTTGTTGTGGACTTTGGCAAGTATTCAAACGAGGCGGGGAAGGATTCTTTTAAGCTTATCGATGAAAAAATCGATCTCTTCAAATGTATTATAAGGTGCGAAGGAAATGCGCGTAGTTCCAGGGATTTTAAACCGCTTCATGAGCGGCTGAGCACAATGATGGCCTGTCCGGACTGCAATTCCATGCAGATCAAGGAGGGTGCCCAAATCTAAAGGATGGATCCCTTCAATCACAAAACTAATAATCGCAGCTTTCTCTTTAGCTGTCCCAATGATGCGCAATTTGGGAATTTTAAGTAGCTGCTGTGTAGTATATTCGAGTAATTTGTGCTCCCACTCAGCAATCTGTTTACGCCCTAATTTTTCAATATAGGTGATTGCTTCGCCAAGGCCCATGACCTGCGCAATCATTGGAGTCCCTGCTTCAAATTTTAAAGGAGGGCGTTGAAAAGTCGTCTCATCAAAGCCAACTTCTTCAATCATATCGCTTCCTCCTTGATAAGGCGGCAGTGATTCTAACAATTCATGCTTACCATATAAAACACCAATGCCTGTTGGGCCAAACGCTTTGTGGCCTGAAAAAGCATAGAAATCAGCATTAAGATCTTGCACGTTGAATTCTAGATGGGATACGGCCTGTGCCCCATCAACTAGGACTTTGGCGCCCACTTCATGGGCCAGCTCAATCATCTGTTTAACAGGGTTAATTGTACCTGTAGCATTTCCAATATGGGCGATGCTTACAAGTTTAGTGCGCGGAGTAAGAAGTTTTTTGTATTCATCTAAAAGAATTTCTGCGCTTTCATTAATAGGAATCACTCGAAGATGGGCTTTTTTTTCTTTGCAAAGCATTTGCCAAGGCACGATGTTGGAATGATGCTCCATTTCTGAAACCAAAATCTCATCCCCCTCTTGCAAATAGACTTTGCCAAACGTCGTTGCCAGAAGATTGATCGCATCCGTTGTCCCGCGAGTAAAAATAATCTCTTCTGGAAGTTTTGCTCCTAAAAATTCTTGGATTTGTGCTCTCACAGAGTTGTAGCGCACGGTCGCCTTTGCAGCCAGTTCATAGACCGAACGATGCACTGTGGCATATTCTTGCGAATAAAAATTGCTTAAAGCATCGATGACACTCGCTGGTTTATGAGTGGTCGCAGCGGAATCAAAATAAACCAGAGATTTGGCTTTAAATATAGGAAAATCTTTACGCACCGCATTCCCCAAAAGTTTCATTTTAAGAATGCCTCGGTTTGCGCTTTCATCTCCTTCGCAATGGGGAGAAAAGTGACTCCTTGAACAATCTCTTGACTAAATGCTGAAATGAGTAGCTTTTTGGCCATTTCCTGCGAAAGTCCACGTGTTTTTAGATAAAAGAGGTCATCTTCCTTTAATTTTGAGATCGTCGCTCCATGCGACGCTTTGACATCATCGGCAAAAATTTCTAAATTGGGTTTGCTATAAGCCATCGCATGCTCGCCCAAAAGCAGATTGTGATTCGATTGATAAGCTTCCGTTTTTTGCGCCTCTTTGCAAACGTAAATCTTTCCTTCAAAACTAGACCGCGCAGTCTCGTCTAAAATGGTTTTAAATAACTGTGAAGAATGGGTATGTGGGGCAAGGTGGCCCATATAGACGTGAGTATGTGTTTGTCTTTGCTCTTTTAAAAGTGCGGCGCCTTTCAATTTTGCTTCCGCATATTCCCCTTGTAATTGGATATGGAAATCTTGTCTGAGTGATTTTCCACCTTGATTAAAACAAATCGCTTGAAGATGGCTCTCTTTCTTCAAAGTGGCGCGCAAAGAATCAAAGTGCCAGGTGTTATTTCCAAGAGTTGTTAAATTTGTAAGTTCTAATTGGCTTCCTTCTTCCAAACTGCAGTCCATCACAGAATTAGAGAAAGAGCCAGAATCATTTAAAGTTTGTGTCGTAGAAATCCATTTAACGTGAGAACCTTGACCTATAAAAAGTTGAACGCGTGGAGAAAAGAGCTCTTTTTTCTCTGTTGCAATGAGATGAATGCAGTGAATCGGGGTTTCAACGTGGACTTTAGGTGGAACAAAAACAAAAAGTCCTTTTGTTTCGAAAGCCAAATTGAGGCAAGCAAAAGGATTCGTTTCACTTTTTAATGTTTTTTCTAACCTACCATGCAGAAAGCTTCCATAGGTCTGATAAGCATCTGCTAAAGGAAGAATGACAAGTTGCTTTGGCAACGCCCGTAGATCAGAGAGCTCCTTAGAGAACTCTCCATTTACAAACACAAGCTGAGCGCCTGCTGAAAAATTTTCTGGCAGGCTAGCATAAGAGGGCTTTTTAAATGTTTCCTCATAAAATGAAAGAAGTGGAAAGTATTGAAAAGCCTCCTGCTTTTTATGGGGCAGACCTAAGTTTAAAAAATGGTCCCAAGCTTTTTTGCGCGCAGGTTTTGACAGCGACGGCGCCTGTTGCATGATCTCTTGGAAGTGCATTTGAAGCTGCAAAAGAAACTCTTCTTTTGAAGAGTGCCGCCCTAAAAGATTCATAGTTAATTCCTACCTGCCGCAAGCAACCAGTCATAGCCTTCTTTCTCGAGTTTTTGCGCCAGATCAAACCCGCCAGTTTTAGCAATTCTACCATCGATCATCACATGGACAAAGTGGGGCCGTATATAATCCAAAAGACGCTGGTAATGGGTGATTAGAAGGAGAGCATTTTGCGGCTGGAAGAGACGTTTGACCCCGCAGGCCACAATGCGCATCGCATCTATATCAAGTCCTGAATCTGTCTCATCTAAAATCGCCATTTTGGCTTCAATGATCGCCATTTGCAGGATCTCATTGCGCTTTTTTTCGCCTCCTGAAAATCCCTCATTTAAATTACGCTCTATAAATTCGGGCCGCATCTCCAAAAGATGCATTTTTTCTTCTAATCTTTTTTGGAACTCTGCTTCCGAAAGAGGAGGAAGTTGTTTAGCTTTCCGATGGCTACTATCGATAGCATGGAGAAATTGAAAGTTACTGATCCCAGGAATTTCAACGGGATACTGGAAACTCATGAAAAGCCCAAGAGTGCTGCGCTCTTCTGGATCAAGCTCCAATATATTTTGCCCTTCAAAGAGCACTTTTCCAGAAAGGACTTCAAATGAAGGATCGCCTGCTAAGACCCGTGCGAACGTGGATTTTCCAGCGCCATTGGGACCCATAATCACATGGATCTCGCCTGAATTAATTTCTAAGTCCACGCCATTTAAAATCACTTTGCCATCGATGGCTGCGTGTAAATCTCGAATCAAAAATTTCATCTTACCCTACTGAATGTTCTAACTTAAGTGTTAATAATTTTTGGGCCTCAATGGCAAACTCTAAAGGAAGCTCTTTGATCACCTCTTTGCAAAAGCCGCTCACAATCATACTAATAGCATCCTCTCTTGATAAGCCACGTGCTTGAAGATAAAAAAGCTGCTCTTCATTCATTTTTGAAGTAGAAGCTTCGTGCTCTACCTCTGAGCTGGAATTGCCTGCTTCAATGTAAGGAAAGGTATTGGCAGAGCAATTATTCCCTACCAGCATCGAATCGCATTGTGTGTAATTGCGGGCAGCTACAGCGCGCGGAGCTATCTTTACAAGCCCCCGATAAGTATTATGCGACTCGTCTGCAGAAATTCCCTTCGATACAATGGTCGAGCGCGTATTTTTCCCAAGATGGATCATTTTAGTGCCAGTGTCCGCTTGCATCTTTCCACTTGTGAGCGCTACGGAATAAAATTCCCCTACGGATTCATCGCCTTGAAGGATACAGCTGGGGTATTTCCAAGTGATCGCAGCGCCCGCTTCGACTTGCGTCCAGCAGATTTTAGAGCGAAAACCGGCGCATCTCCCCCGCTTTGTCACAAAATTGTAAATCCCTCCCGCTCCTGTTTGCGGATCGCCTGCGTACCAATTTTGTACTGTCGCATAACGTATTTCAGCTTGGCTCTCTGCAACCAGTTCGACCACAGCTGCGTGCAGCTGTTTATTATCGTAAGCAGGCGCTGTGCAACCTTCCAAATAGCTAACGTAAGAGCCTTCCTCTGCAATAATAAGTGTGCGCTCGAATTGTCCAGTGGTGCGGTCATTAATGCGGAAATAAGTCGAAAGTTCAATCGGGCAGCGCACGCCCGCCGGCACATAGACAAAAGAGCCATCGCTAAAGACAGCGGAGTTGAGTGCAGAGTAATAATTGTCCCCAATGGGAACAACACTGCCCAAATATTTTTCAATCAGGTCAGGATATTTGTGCACGGCTTCCGAAATCGAACAGAGAACGACTCCAGCATCCTGAAGCGTTTTTTGAAAGGTGGTGCCGAGTGAGACCGAATCAAAGACAACATCCATCGCTACGTTAGTAAGCCTCTTTTGCTCATCAATGGGAATACCGAGACGCTCAAATGTTTTTAAAAGCTGCGGATCTACCTCATCAAGACGATTTAAGGATTGTTTTTTCTTCGGAGCACTGTAGTAGCAGATATCTTGAAAATCAATCGGCTCGTAGCGCACGTTGGGCCATTTAGGCTCATCCATTTCCTCAAAGCGCTTCAATGCTTTAAGGCGAAACTGCAAAAGAAATTCCGGCTCATTTTTTTTTGCAGAAATGAGACGGACAGTCTCTTCATTGAGACCCTTTGGAATGGCTTCCATTTCAATCGCAGTTGAAAAGCCATACTTATAATCAGATTTTTCCTTCAGGAGATCTTGAGTGGACATAAGACGGTAAGGATATCAAATCAGCGATTTTTGGCGCTGCTCTATAAAATTTTCGGCAGCTTCAAGATGTGCGGGAATATCAATACCAAAAATTTCATGCTCAGTTTCATGTACTTTAATTTTTAATTTAGCGTAGAGGAAACGGAGCTGCTCAAGCTGCTCAGCCACTTCAATTTCACAAGGTTCAACCTTTCCAATTTTTTCTAGTCCGGCCGAGCTAAACGCATACATCCCAATATGCTTGTAAAAAATTTGTTTACCTTCAAATCTCTCCTCGCGAATATAGGGAATCGGACTACGGGAAAAATAGAGCGCCTCATTGTCCCTATTGCGAACCACTTTTGCTATATGGGGTGAAAAAATTTCATGCGTATTGGTTATTTTTTTACAGAGGGTCCAGACATCCGCATCATCTTTGCCGCAGGATTGCAATAATTCATTGATGACCGAGGGCGTGATAAAAGGCTCATCTCCTTGCCAGTCGACCCAAAAATCACTTTTAACACGATTGCTTTTCTGCAATTCGATCAGCCGCTGCGTTCCGTTAAGACATTCTTTAGATGTCATATAAAACCTGCCGCCGAATTTGGTAATCACCTTGGCCGTCTCTTCATCATCTATGGCAAAAGCGATCTCATCAAAAAGTTCCACTTTATTAGCGGCCTCCCAGACCCATTGAATGAGAGGTTTACCGGCCAAAGGAGCAAGAATTTTTTTAGGCAGCCGCGTTGATGCCAACCTAGCAGGGATGATGCAAACAACTTTTTTAGATCCAAGCATAATTTTTTATAATTTAGGTTTTAATAGTGCCTGAACTTCTGTAACAAGATTTTGTCTCTGCGTAAGGTTTACAAGTTTTATTTTTTCATTAAAAGCCGCATGTGCACTAGGTACCGATACCTGCTCTTCAATCACCTCGCCGCCCACATCTTGAATCACGCCGCGCAAATGAACAAGAGCTCTACTTCCGCCACCACCACCTGGAGAAGCGCTCATAATGGCAAACCTTTTCCCCTTAAAAGCATCGCGAGAAGGGCCTGTATCGCTTCTTGAGGCCCAGTCTAAACTATTTTTAAGAACTGGTGGAAGAGAACTATTGTATTCTGGGGAAGCGATCATGATAAAATCGCTAGCGATCATTAAATTACGAAGCAGTTTTGCATTTTTAGGTAGGCCTTGCTTTGCTTCTAAATCTGCATCATAAAATGGCATCGGATAATCTTTTAAATCGATTACAGTGACCTGTGCACCTAACCCGCGCGCAATATCCGCTGCTTCCCGAATCAATTTTTTATTATATGAATCTTCGCGCGTACTTCCTGCAAATGCCAAAACTTTCATTTCTGCCACTAAAGATAAATTGAAAATTAATGATACAATAAGCAGCCATTTTTTCATGCTATTACTCCCCTAATAAAACGTCTGATTATCCAAAAATAAGAGATAAAATGCAAAACATAACCACAGAGACATGGAGTGATAGAGTTCGGATGAGTTTTTATTTTTTTCGGGAGCGAACCGAAAAAAATAGAAGTCCATTTTTTTTGCTTCGCGCGCAAAAAAAATGATTCATTCTGCTCTGTGTTCTCTGTGCCTCTGTGGTTGGTCCAGGTCTGCCCTTGCCCGAAAAAAAATCCGAAACCTGCCCAGACTATTCAAATGCATCGGACCTTTCGGACACAGGCATGTTTGGGAGGGAAAAGGATCTAAGCTGGTGGGATTTCTTCTGTTAAAGGCTTTTCATAAAAATAAATTTTACCGGCGGAGAAATCGATAAAAATAACAGTAGAATTGAAAAACTCCATGCCCATAATCGCATCAAATGCCAGCGGTGACTTAATACGATTAAATGTCATTGGTCCAAATTCTTTTTCTCCAATTTTGAAAATCGATACGTTGCAAACATCTTTAGGATCAAAATCCATAAGATTTTCATTGTCTGGATTCATACTCGAGTATTGATCGACATTTTCCGGGGTAAATATCATATGATTGTAAGAATTTTCCAAATCCTTATTAAGCATATTCCAAGTAGATCCAGTATCTAGAATGCAGCGCAAGACACCAGCCTCTGTTGTAGCCATAAATTCAATAAAACCCCTATCTAACAAAAGAGGGGCCATTGTAAAAGAATCAACTGGGTATCCTTGCTTCCTTAACGTTTCTAAACTATCACAAAGAGCAAGTGTAGAATTCTCACAATCAACAAGTAGATTGAAACTGTGAAATAAACACCATCCTATTCTCCCTAAATCATGCTGTAGGGGGATTTCTTTTTCCCCCAAATTAATGTCGTGCTCCAGTTCTAGATTTAGCTCTTCAGCTCTTACGGGAAAAAATGTCATGTTCTCGATATCTATTTTATCCAATTGATAAACTTCACTTTTATATGTTTTTCCTCTTAGCCCAAAGGCAGTTGAAGTTTTAATAAATTTTTTTCCGTTCAGATTGTTTATGATATGTGATGGAAGACAGAGATCTCCTTCATAGCCAAGATCTATCTTTGCGATAACGGATCTATTCTCAATATTTACTTTTAAATAGGGGATGTCCGCAGAAGAAAACCCGTCGATTTTTAAAGGTACAAAATAACCGCTATCTTTCGTAAGAAGTTTAGAAACAGTGATATTCTGTGAGGCTTTTTTTTGCAAAATACCAAAGCCAGTGCATATCCCTAAAAGGAAAACAATCCCAAGGATATTTTTTAATTTACTTTTTCTTTCTTTCACGTCCGGCATGGATATCTACCTCACCTCTCTTGATCCCTTCATAAGAATAACCACAGAGACACGGAGTGATAGAGTTCGGATGAGTTTTTATTTTTTTCGGGAGCGAGCCGAAAAAAATAGAAGTCCATTTTTTTGCTTCGCGCGCAAAAAAATGATTCTTTCTGCTCTGTGCTCTTTGTGCCTCTGTGGTTAATCATCTGGGAATATTTTTTAAATACCAGTGGACTGTCTTTTTCAATCCTTCTTCAAGTGCGTAGGTTGGCTTCCAACCTAATTGGGACTGAATCTTTTGGCAATTAATTCCATAGCGCAGGTCATGCCCTGGTCTATCTTTGATAAATTGAATCAGGGGTCGAATGGTTTTTGGATCTTGATTTGTGGAAGCGGCAAA
>DATIJP010000047.1:0-4422 GCA_035478495.1 Rhabdochlamydiaceae bacterium | reverse complement strand
GACATGAATTAGCGGCCCAAGAAGATTCTTTTCAAAAAGGGATTTTTGATGGTCCGCATTATACACGACCTGAAGAATTTGAAGGCGTTTTGGTTCCGGAAGTTTTAAAAGGCGGAAATCATGAGCAGATTCAAAAATGGCGTAAAAAAAAGGCATTAGAAAAAACAAAAAAAGTGAGACCAGATCTAGTAGATCTAGTGAGATCAAGAGGAGAAGAAGATGAAAGAGTCTAAAATGATCCAAGAATTAGAAGCGCCTCTCAAAAAGACAGATCTTCCAGCTTATGCAGTGGGAGATACCCTTGAGGTGCATACTCGTATTATTGAAGCAGAAAAGGAAAGAATCCAAGTATTTACCGGTACCCTGATTGCAAATCGAGGTGGCGGACTTGCTGAGACCATTTCTCTTTATCGCGTTTCCCACGGTTCGGGGATTGAAAGAGTATTTATTGTTCACAGCCCTAAAATTGCAGCGATAAAAATTACAAAAAAAGGCGACGTAAGAAAATCAAAGCTCTATTATATCCGTGGAAAATCAGGCAAAAAGGCAAAAATTAAAGAAAGCTTGGGCTTGAGCGCGGAGCAAGAGGAAGCAGTAGCAGCTGCAGCTCCAACTGCCGTCGTGACAGCTCCTACGCCTGGTTAAAAAATAAAGGTTAAGTAAGGATGCTCTCATGAACCTATCCCATTATTCGCAAAATATGCTTTTCGTGTCTTTTTCCACATCTTTTAAACCCGCTTCTTGTCCTACTTATTTAAGTATGTACTGCGAAGCGGGTCTAAAACCTATGAAAAAATCCTTCAAAAATCAAAATTTTGGAATAATGGGATAGGTTCATGGTCTCCAAAGCAATTAGGAAAAGAGCCGCAAAAAAAGGGGCGGAGACTAAACGGATTAAACGTCTTCTTTCAATCGAAGAAAGATTGCGCGAAGAAAATGGTTTCCAACATATTGCCGGAATCGATGAAGCAGGGCGCGGGCCGCTTGCCGGGCCAGTTGTAGCGGCAGCCTGCATTCTTCCCAAAGGCCATCTTCTGCATGGGATCACTGACAGCAAAAAATTGCTCAGTGAAGAGCGGTATAAGCTTTATCAGCAGCTTATTTTACATCCTGATATCTGCTATGCGGTTGGAGTTGTTGAGCCTTACGAAATTGATGAGCTGAATATCCATCAGGCGACTTTTAAAGCGATGCTCCTTGCGCTTTCAAGATTGTCTAAAAAACCGGACTATTTGCTTGTGGATGGCAGAGCATGTCCTTCACAAGATCAAATTCCTTGTGAAGCGATTATCGGTGGGGATGATCTCTCTTATTGCATTGCAGCGGCATCGATCATAGCAAAAGTGACCCGCGACCATATTATGGTGGGCTATCACGATCTTTATCCTCAATATGGCTTTAATGAACATAAGGGGTATGGGACAGCAGGACATTTGCAAGCGATTCAATTACATGGTCCTTGTCCGATCCATCGGAGAAGCTTTGGATTGTTAAAAGAAGAAGAATTGCAGGTAGTGAATGATTAAAAGTATGACTGCCTATGGCAGGGCAAGTATCGAAATCGAGGGATTGCATTGGGTGATCGAAATACACTCCATCAATCAAAAAGGGCTGAATATTCATTTGCATGCGCCCAAAGAATTGCTCTCTTTTGATATCGATATGCGCAAATGGATAGGGGAGGCAATAGGGCGTGGACAGATCACTATAAGAATCAATATTAAACAAGATGCCCCTTCTCTTCACTGCTCCAAAATGGTCCTTGAGAATTTACAAAATCTTAAGAAGAAATGGCAAAATCTAGCGGTATCGCTTGGATATCCTCTAGAGACAGTAGATCTGCCTTTTTTGGCGGGTCAGCTGCAAACTGAACTGGTTTTAGATCTTGTCAAAGATGAAGAGGGTGCGAGAAAGGTTTTGAAAAAGCTCTTTTCTGATGCATTAGATGATTTAATGAAAATGAAATGTCTTGAAGGAAAAAATCTTTCTAAGGACATCCAAGAGCGGATGAAAATGATCCAAAAAAGGCTAGAGACAATTACTGCTCAAGCAGAGACAGCTCCTGCCAAATATAGAGCGAAATTAGAAGAAAGATTAAAAAACATACTTCAAGGGGCTGCATTAGAAGATAGCAGGCTCTATCAAGAGGTGGCGCTTTTTGCGGAAAAGGTGGATATTACAGAAGAATTGGAGCGTTTAGATTCACATTTGAAACAGCTTTTTGAGCTCTTTAAAGGGAAAGAAAAATCTGTTGGGAGAGCTCTTGATTTTCTGATTCAGGAAATGTTGCGTGAGGTCAATACTATGGGTTCAAAATCTGATCTTGAAGTCGGAAAAATCTGCATTGAAATTAAAGGCGAGCTTGAAAAGCTTAAAGAACAAGTACAAAACTTAGAGTAAAAGTGGAAAAATTATTAGGAAATTTAACCGAAGGACTTGTCTTTGTTATCAGCGCTCCTGCTGGCACTGGAAAGACCACTTTAGTGAAAATGCTCTGCGATGAATTTATCTCAGTGGCCGATAGCATTTCTTGTACAACCCGGCCGCCGCGTCCCGGTGAGATAAACGGTAAAGATTATTATTTTTTGAAAAAAGAGGATTTTGAGGCTAAAATTGCGGCAGGGGAGTTTTTAGAGTACGCCAAGGTCTTTGATCATTATTATGGCACACTAAAAGAACATGTCGTCCAGGAACAAAAAAAAGGAAAGCACGTCGTTCTTGTCATCGATACTCAAGGGGCGATGCAATTAAAGGAAAAGAAATTTCCAGCGATCTTTATTTTTATCAGTCCTCCCAATTTTCAAGAGCTCAGAGAAAGGCTTTTTAAAAGACAGACTGAGCATCCAGAACTGATTGAACAAAGGCTTTCCTGGGCAAAGCATGAGATGACCATGATGATCAATTATGATTATCATATGGTGAATGATAATCTTGCGCGTGCTTACGAGATTTTACGCAGTATTTTTATAGCAGAGGAACATAAAACGAGATAACGAGATAAATGAGGTAAAGATGAAACAAAAAGAACCTTTAACAAATGAAGAATTTAAAGGGATTTGCAAAAGCAATTTCGAACTCACTTTGTATGCCATTAACTTAGGGAAATATTATATCCGCTCTGGGCATGAAGCTGATATTCGAAAGATCTTAGATGAAGTGAAGAGACATCCAAATCCTAGCCATCTTATAGATCTTGAGAAATTCGAAGAGGCCGACAGAGAAGAGCAATCAGAGGATAGATAATTTGCCCCAGAAAATCCTGATTACCTCTGCGCTTCCTTATGCCAATGGGCCGCTCCATTTCGGGCATATTGCAGGTGCTTATCTTCCTGGCGATTGCTATGCGCGCTTTCAAAGGCTTCTTGGCAATGATGTCCTCTATATCTGCGGTTCAGACGAATATGGCGTAGCCATCACTTTAAGTGCTGAATTAGCAAAGAGGACACCCAAAGAGCATGTGGATATCTACCATCACATGATCCAAGATTTTTTTAAGAAACTCGATCTCTCTTTTGATCATTACTCTCGCACAACATGGAGTGGCCATGTAGCTGATGTGCAGGAATTTTTTTTAGATTTGCTAAAAAATGGCTTTATTGAAGAAAAGATCACAGATCAACTCTACTCAGAAGAAGACCGCAGGTTTTTAGCTGATCGTTATGTTGTGGGCACTTGTCCTAAATGCGGCTTTGAAGAAGCAAGGGGAGATGAATGTCAAAAATGCGGCTCGAGTTATGAGGCCACCGACCTTAAAAATCCACGCTCTAAGCTTACAGGCCATAAACTTGTCTTAAAACCTACCAAACACTGGTTTTTGCGTTTTGACCTCTTTAAAGATCGATTGGCTAGCTGGATCATGCAAAAGCATTGGAAGAGCAATGTCCTCAATTTTGCCAAATCCTATATCGAAGATCTCCATCCACGTGCGATCACGCGTGATTCTGATTGGGGCGTGCCTATCCCTCTAAAAGGCACCGAAGGGAAAGTTTTTTATGTCTGGTTTGATGCTCCCATTGGTTATATTTCAGCCACACGTGATTGGGCGCAAACAAAGGACAAGCCAGAAGCATGGAAAGAGTATTGGTTTGATCCTGATACAAAACTGGTCCAATTTATTGGCAAAGATAACATTCCTTTTCATGCCGTTTTTTTCCCTGCCATGACCATGGGGCAAGATAAACCCTATAAACTTGTGGATGAACTGCCCGCCAATGAATTTCTCAATTTAGAAGGGCGTCAATTTAGCAAATCTGAAGGCTGGTACATTGATTTAGATGATTTTTTCAAACAATTCTCAGCGGATCAGATTCGCTACTATTTAGCTGCTAATGCTCCTGAATCGCAAGATGCCGAGTTCTCTTGGAAAGATTTTCAGGCCCGGTGCAATTCTGAATTGCTTGGAAAATTTGGGAATTTAGCCAA
>DATIJP010000046.1:0-11928 GCA_035478495.1 Rhabdochlamydiaceae bacterium | reverse complement strand
GCTGAAGAGGATTCGGCCGGCGAGGAAGCGGTAGAAGATGATATAGTCATCTTTGAAGAAGAGACAAATCCTGTGACTAAGCATTCTCAAATGGCTCTAAAAAATGTCAAAGTCAAACCTTCTAAGCTAGTTCCGGAAGCTCCACTTAACATAAAGCAAGCTCAGCAGGAAGAAATTCCCGAAACTCCGGCAAAACAGATCGATAAAATTCAGGTTGAAGCTGATGAATCCTCCATGATGCACATCGATGAAGAGCTTCAAAGCAGTGAAACTATAGCGCCCAATTTAGCTTCATCTGCTGAATCAGAAGAGCGCTCTTCTATTGAAATTAGTTTAAGACAAGTTTTTGGGGGTGCGCCGATTATTTATACCCTTTTATCCATTCTTTCGATTATCTCCCTTTCCATCTGGTCTTACAGCATGCTTACTATCCGTTCATCAGAGCTTCTTCCTAAGCAGCTCATTAAAGACTTAAAAAGCAAGCTGATCAGCAATCAATTTACCGATGCGTTACACCTTTGCCAAAAAGAGAAACATTTCTTTTGCAAAATGGTTGCAACAGGCATTTTGGCGCGCAAACAAGGGTTAGGTATGATGGTTGAGATGATGAAAGCGGAAGGCAAACGCTCTACAGTTGGATTTTGGCAGCGACTAAATTTACTTAATGATATTGCCATTATTGCACCTATGCTTGGCCTTTTAGGAACAGTGATGGGCATGTTCTATGCTTTTTACGATCTGCACCGCTCATCTGAGAGTCTTTCTATTCTTTTTGACGGCCTTGGAATTTCTGTAGGGACAACGATCGCGGGACTGATAGTTGCCATTATTGCAATGATTTTGCATTCAACAGCTAAGTATCGTCTGATCAAAGCGCTTGCAAGCCTCGAAAATGAGGCTCAAGGGATTGCTGCACTGATCGAAACAAAAGGCCCCTCTTATTTGGAGACATAGAAATTAAATTATGAGTTTAATCCCCGAAGAAGAAATCAGATTACAGCGTAATATCAACCTTGCCCCCATGGTGGATTTTCTCTTTTTGATCCTTGTGATGTTTGCGCTTTTTGCAGTGACGCGGACCGCTCTTTATGATAGTGAAGTCAGCTTAGTTAAAGGGTCTTCGGAACAGGCCTCTTTGCCCCCCGATAGTGCCGAGGAAGAGCTAACTACAGTTTTTCTTAGCATTAATCAAAACGGCCAATATAAATGGATCACAGAATTTAACGAGTTTTTAATTGAGGATGTTGGTACAATTCTCGAGGAAATTCAAAAACAGCAGCAGTTGGGCTTTTTACCCCAAGAAAATGAGAAGATTAAGGTTCTCCTGCATATTGATGAGAATGCGACATGGCATTCCATCGCGCAAGTCATTTATACGGTGAAAGAAGCAGGATTTTCGATTAGGCCTGTTTACGAGCCAGCAGATTGAGCAAGCCCAGGTGGTGAAATTGGCAGACACGCCAGATTTAGGTTCTGGTGCCGCAAGGTGTGTAGGTTCGAGTCCTATCCTGGGCAATAAAAACGGAGGCAATAGCCTCCTTTTTTATTGCACAGGAAGAAAGCCAATCGGTTGGCTTTCGTTAGGGCGAGAAGTGAAGCGCTCTGCGTAGCGCGAACCGGCCTGATGGACGTAGGACGACTTCAAGTCGCCTTCGCCTGAAGGGAGTCCTATCCTGGGCAAAATAAAAGAGGCCACTCGGCCTCTTTTTTTTCCCAGGAAGGGATTAAAAAAACTAGCAGGATGGCAGGATGGACAGGATGAAATGCAGAATTGAGTGGAATTCTAATCTTCTATCCTGATTATCCTGCCATCCTGCTATTTTCTTCTTTTAAATTGTCACAATCTCTTAGTAATTAAAAATTTATTTGTAATTTGATTTGAATGATTTAATCATGTATAATTGTACTAATTTTTTTGAAATATGGACCCTGCATGAAAAAATTATTTGCTCTTATTTGTTGTCTCTTTTGCTTTACAGCCATCTCCCCTGCCAAAGAAAAACTCCCCCCAAAAAATGAGAAAATCGCTCCACATGCACTAGTGATTTTTGGTGCAACTGGCGATCTAACAAAACGGAAACTCATGCCTGGCCTATTGCAGCTTTTCAAAAAAGGCGAGCTCCCCGATTCTTTTGTCTGTATTGGTGTGGGGCGAAGAGTACTTTCGGACGAAGAATTTCGAAAAGATAGTGGTTCTTTCATTGCTAAAGAAGACCGTGAAACGTGGGGAGCATTTAGTAAAAAAATCAGCTACTTGCATGGCTCTTACGAAGAAGAAAAGAGTTATGTAGAACTTGCAAAGCGGATCAAACCCTATGCGAACCGTCTTTTTTATCTTGCAACGCCAGAAGCTGGATTTTCCCCCATCATCAAACAGCTTGGATCCCATGAACTACTAAAAGAACAAAACAATAGCTTTTCGCGTGTGATGATTGAAAAGCCCTTTGGCCATGATCTTGATTCCGCACAGCGATTGCAGCAAGAAATTGCTCATTATGCAAAAGAAAATCAAGTCTTTAGAGTGGATCACTATCTAGCCAAAAATATGGTCGATGAGCTTGTTAATTTCCGTTTTTCGAATCCGCTTATAGAAATGGTATGGAACCGTCAATTTATTGACCATGTTTCGATTACTTTAAGTGAAGAGGCCGGCGTAGAGACAAGAGGCTCATTTTGGGAGCAGACGGGACTGCTTCGAGATATTGTTCAAAACCACGCGATGCAACTCCTTAGCCTCATCGCCATGGAAAAACCGGCTAATTCTTCAAGCGAAGAGCTGCGCAAAGCAAAAACTAAGGCCATTCAGTCTATTCGCTCTTTTCCTTTAGATCATATCGACGAGACAATTATTCGCGGACAATATGGGCCTGGAAATCAAAATGGAAAACCGGTTCCTGGCTACAGGCAAGAAATGGGAGTTTCTCCACATTCAAATATAGAAACCTTTGTAGCGGCTCAGTTTTTTATTGATAATGAGCGATGGAACGGTGTCCCCTTCTATCTTAAAGCAGGAAAGCGTTTAAATAAAAAAGAGGTCGAGGTTGCTATTACCTTTAAATCCCCTGTAAATCAAACCCCTAACCAACTGATTTTTCGCATTCAACCCAATGAGCAGATCTCTTTTATGACTTATCCTCTATCTTTTAAAACTGATCCTATTCAGCAAGAGGCCTATGAAAAACTCTTCCGTGAGGCCATGACCGGCAATAGCTCTCATTTTGTCAGCTTTGAAGAGCTTGAAGCTTCTTGGCAACTATTAAACCCTGTCCTGGAATATTGGCAAAACCCCTCTAAAGATTTTCCTAATTACAGAGCAGGATCAGACGGTTTAGAAATAAAAAAGAAAAACACCAATTCCTCAAGGGAAGAATTGGTGTTAAAGTAGTGCTTAGTTCTTTGATAACTCTTTGAGTTCTTGTGCGTTTCGCTCAACGTTAGATCTTAAAATAAAGTAATCCGAGGCGAATTTGGTTTTTTCATCCATATTATTAGTATTGATGAAACGATTTTGCATCGATCTCATTTCTTCTTTGATCTTGTTGTTTTCAGCTTCAAGTTGACCCATTTTTTTCAATCTTTCCTCATTACGAGTATAGATGTTTAAAATCTCGCCAGTATTGCGCGCGATGATTGTTCTACGATGTTCAATGTCAGCTAGAATGATTAAAGGATCTTTAGACTCAAGAAGTTCTAGCTCTCTAGCATTGATTTCTCGTTGAAGATGATCATTTTCTTCTTGCAGTTCACGCACTCTTTGAACTTGCGCGGCCTGTAAATCTAAACGATCGCGGCCAGTATAAAACTTTGCGCGGTCGTCCGCATTGAAAATGGTTTTTAAGGTATTTGAAACAACATCCTGTTGAATTGAATTCGCACCGGGGGTTGCAAATTCTTCTATTTGCGGAGCCATATCGACTTTCGCCGCTAGACTCTGCTTCTGGCCCCCCTTTTGGCCATGATTTGTGGTTCGAGCAGGCATAAATTTATCCCTCCAAAATATTTATATAAACGCGTTATACAATAAGTATTAATAGTTGATATTATTAATACCTACTTATAGTTTATAATAGAAATAAAACATTAAATTGTCAATTTATAATAATATTAACTTTATTAATTAATTATTATTAACTTAGGAATGTAACTATCAATAAAATATTATCAGACGTAAAATAGTAAGTTTGATTGATTTTATATGGAATTTGGTATACATTTTATTTATAGAGAATTATAAGGAAAATATAATGAAAAAAAAGGCCTGTAATGTATTTCTTTGCATATGTGCAGCTAGCATTTCTTTAAATGCCGCTTCTGCGCCTTCGGTACAGGTTCAACCGCAAAAAAACAAAATTGTAGTCTCTAAGGTTCAAGAAGAGATCTACCCTGTCGTCATTTTAGGGAGCGGCGTAGGCGCCCTAACTGCTGCGATCTATTTGCAACGCGCTGGCGTGGACACCCTTGTTATTGAAGGAATGACACCGGGCGGTACCATTATTCAATCTCATATGGTCCAGAATTGGCCCGGCGAGATGGGAATTTCAGGACAAAAACTGGTCGATAAGATCCATGAGCAAGCCAAGGAAAACGGGGCTCAATTTCTTTCTGAAGAGGTCATCAGTGTCGATTTTTCATCTCAGCCTTATACTATCACCACAAGAGATCTTCTTAAAAAAGACAAAATCCGACAGATAAAGGCAAGCAGCTGTATTATCGGCCTTGGCTCTTCCCCTAACCGTTTAGGTGTTGCCGGAGAAGAAGAAAAAGGGGGTTACTGGGCAAACGGTGTTTATACTTGTGCCACTTGTGATGGAGCCCTTTATAAGAATAAAACAGTTGCCGTTGTTGGCGGTGGTGATAGCGCACTCATAGAGGCTGATTATTTATCCAACCTAGCAAAAAAAGTTTATATTATTGTCCGCTCCTCTGAATTTCGCCATTTAGAAGCAGTGAGAAAAAATCTCCTCTTGCAAAAACCCAATATTACGGTCTTGTACAATACTCAAGTGCAGGAAATTCAAGGGAATGGAAAAAGGGTGACCAACCTGCTTGTTGACAAAGACCAAGAAAAGCAATCCGTTGAAGTCGATGCCGTTTTTCTGGCAATAGGCGCTACACCCAACTCTAATCTTTTTAAAAACCAATTAGAAATTGATGCTCAAGGTTACATCGTTTTAAAAAATGGGCAAGAGACCTCTAAAAAAGGCATTTTTGCCATTGGGGACATTGTAGATCGAGAGAATAAGCAAGCGATCACAGCTGCTGGCGATGGGGCCAAAGCTGCCATTCAAGCAGAGCGTCATCTTTCTTTAATGGGACCTTCGAAGGTAAGAATTAGTAATATTGCTCGTGTCATTGCCGCTTCTTCTCCACTTGTTGAACTGAGTAAAGAGAGCGATTTTGATAGTCTCATTCAAAATTCCAATGTGATTGTTGATTTCTACTCCCCTTCTTGCGGTCCATGTAAGAAATTGTCCCCTATTTTTGATGCTGCAGTAGAAAATCATGCAGATAAATACCAGTTTGTTAAAGTAAACATCAGCGAATTCTCAGAGCTTGCCCAGAAATATGATGTGGTCGGAGTGCCGACTGTTATTGTATTCAAAAATGGTTCTGAAGTAGAACGCAAAACGGGTCTTGATGCTATTCAAGCCCTTCTTGATCGGCTTTAAAATTTTCCTTTTCTGAAAAAATCCCATGTGATAGTTTTGGCGGGTCTTTAATACTAGACTTTCTACTAGGGGATCATTACTATGAAAAAAATAACATCTAAATCTTTGTCAATCTATTTAACTGTATGTTTCGCTTCACTATTTGCCAGCCATGAAGCTAACACGGATCAAATTCCATTTAATTCTTGCCCGCTATCTTCAGAAAATCAAGTTCTTTTAGAACAGATTGAAAAGCAAAAAGAAGAGCAAGAAGTGGCTGTTTCTAAGAACATTTCTGGGTATTTTCAAGTCGCAGAGCAAGCATTGGCTTATATAGACACTCAGGCTTCTGCTGAACGCGCCATTGATAGTTTCCCACAAGAGAATATGGTGCGTCTTGATGATGGTTCCGATTGGACTGTTGATCAAACCGATATTAGCCGCTTAAGAAGCTGGAAAGCAGGACACATCATTCAGCTTTATCCAAGAAAAGGAGATACTGATAAGCCTTACATGTTAGAAAATGCATCTATCCACCGCACTCTAAATGTAAATCCCTACGCAGGTCCTAAAGAAAAAGGGCCAAAGACCAATTGGATCGTCGGTGTCGACTATGCTTTAGGCCATGTCTACTTAATCACTGGCAATAATGACCGTACTTCTTGGGCCATTGATAAAGCCTATTTACCTATTTTTCAAGAATGGACCGTTGATCAGACAGTGGTCATTGCAAATTACAACAAAAGCTGGGCTGAAAAGTACCTCCCACGTATTTTCCCTTCCAATGATTATGTTCTGGTTAACGTGAACAAAATCCATAACATTCCAGCTAAACCACTTTAGGCGGTAACATATGGATCGGACAGAAAGCTTTAATGCGATTCTTGATAGGCATGCTGCTGCACAGCGGCAGCAGCATGTTGTCGTTGCTAGTCAAAGGGAAGAAGATAGTGCGATCGTCAAAATATTGAAGTTCGCTGCTGCTTTTTTTCTTACATATGGCGCAATTGCGATTTTACCAGCGCCGCAAGGATTGATTGTGCCCACTATTGTGATTGCAGTGTCACTCTATTTTCTTTTTCAGAAATCAGAGAATCATACAACTATTTTAAATTCTAGTGCTCCTCCTGTTATAGTTCCCCCCCGCTACACGTATATTCCGAGTGTTTCTACTCCTATTCCTCCGAGTACTCGTGGCACTTATTTTGCAAGAAGGGCCGTGAATTATAATCATACTGCAACTGTCACTGGACAGGTCAGTCGGGAATCAAATCCAACTACAAATAATGAGGGCAATATGTCGTATATGCGAGTACCAACTAGAGATGAAGGAAAAGCACCGGAACCCACAAGAGCCGATAGTCGGCAAGAAGGAAAAACAGCACAACCAACCACTACTACCGTAACACAAAGAAGTTTCACTAGTGGAATTGGTCAGGGCACTTCTAGTCTTGGCAGTAGCTCTAATCAAGTGAGTTGGGGATCAACATCACAGGGGGCGACTAGCCACTCTTCAGCCTCTAGCAGTAGTCAAACTAGCTGGGGTAGTTCAACATCTACATCATCGTCTAAACCACCAACAAATACTCAAGTTAGCTGGGGTAGCAGCACACGTTCATCTGCTAAACCAGCTCAAGGTACTGGCGGCGGCAAGCAAGTTGGTTGGGGTAGTAACTAGACATTTAAGAACAATCGAGGAAAAGGAAAATCGTTTCCATTTCTTCTTTTGTAAGGCCTCCATGGGAGGCCAGAAAACCTTGTGCGAAGCGGTTTTTTTCATACCACCAAACCGCTTCGCTTTTTTTGGGAAGAATCACCAAGTTGCCTACGCGGCTAAGAAAAGCTTGTGTCGTGCCCTTGTTTCCAAAAAGCCCCTCTTTAATCAAGTCTTGTGTGAAATAAACTTCTGCTTTTTCAGTTAAAAATTTTTCTAAGATCTCTTTTGTCTCGTGGAGTTTTTCATCTTTAATATGAAGAAAAAAGTCGCGGCATGAGCCGGCAGGTGCAAGGGGTTTTTGATCCGCTCCAAGTAAAAAATTCTTTTTTATTTGGGGAATTTCTTGATTAAGATAAAAAGTTTTTTCTGGATGTACTGTGATCAGGCCATGATCGGCAATCACCGCAAGTGCACAATTTTTAGGCGTAAAATGGTTCCAGAAAAACTCTTCTAAATGGGTGAAACAGCGTTCAATGACTTCTTCAAATTCGGTAGAATCAAGCCCTTTACGGTGAGCAATCGCATCGATATCGGAAAAATAAAGATAAAAATAGGATTTTTTCCCCTTATTTTTAGAATATAGATCGATCAGTTTAATGAGACCATCGCTTAAATGATGATAACCAAAAATATGGGCCCCATTTAACATGGTATTCGAATAGGGAGAATCGCAAATATTGATTGGCATCAGGGCAAATGATTCCACATTCTGTTTCTTGAGATCTTGATAAATGGTGTGGGTTGGAAAGATCTCCTGAGGACTAATATTTTCATTTTTAAGCGAGCCTACATGATGATCCCCTGCAAAAGAGTAAGGAAGTGGAGCGATGATGCGTGAAAGTTTAGGCTCGAGGATAAACCATTCATAAATTCCTGATCTCGCTCCATCAAGTCCAGTATTTAGACAGGTGACATGCCCAGCCGTTGTTGAAGGAAAGAGGCTTGAGATTTTATTTGCAATCCCCTCTTGGACAATACGGCTTAAAAATGGGAACCTATCAAAATATTTTTCAAAAAAAGTCCAACCAAAACCATCGAGGAAAAGTAAGATCACTGAATCATATATTTTATCTGCGTTGCCTATGGTATCTGGCGGAAGAGTGTCTTGAGAAGACCCGGTCAATAGTTTTAAAATTGTCCCTGGTAATTTAGAAAAACAGTAACTATCATAAGCTGGACGGCAAAAATTTTTTGAAAAAGTAGAATTATTAACGGTTTCTAATGCTTTTTGATTGATCATTGTCCAAAAAAAAACTAAACTAAATACCTTTTAAGTTTCTAGAGTCTATGGCTACAAAAATACTTAAATTTCCGCGTACGCTTTCTGTCTTCACACTTGCAATGATTAATGTCGCTGCAGTTGGTAGTGTCAAAAGTTGGCCCTTTATAGCAGAATATGGTTTTGCTGCTCTCTTTTATTTGATACTAACAGCTGTCTTCTTTTTTTTTCCCGTTTCTTTAGTTTCCGCAGAACTTGCCACCGGTTGGCCCAAAAAAGGCGGGGTCTTCACGTGGGTAAAAGAGGCCTTTGGCCCGAAATGGGGATTTTTAGCTATTTGGCTGCTTTGGATTGAAAACTTTGCCTGGTATCCAACGATTCTTGCCTTTATCGCTTCAGCTGTTGCCTACATTATCGATCCGGCGCTTGCTGAACATAAGCTCTACACCCTTTCATTTGTTCTTGTCTCTTTTTGGGCATGTACATTTGCGAACCTCTTTGGCATGCGCACGTCTGGTTGGATCAGCACCATTGGCGCTATTTTTGGAACCATTCTACCGGGTCTTTTAATTGTCACTTTAGGCCTCATTTGGTATTTTTCCGGCCACCCTTTGCAAATCTCCTTTGATGCGGCATCCTTTTTACCCAATTTTTCTCTAGATCAGATGGTTTTCTTCACGGGGATTTTGCTTGCCTTTTGCGGAATGGAAATGTCATCTGTCCATGCGCTGGATGTGAGGCACCCACAAAAAGACTATCCAAGGGCCATTTTTCTATCAGCGCTAATTATTTTTAGCCTCACTCTTTTAGGCGTTCTTTCAATTGCAATGGTGGTCCCAAAAAGCGATATTAGTTTAGTCGCAGGGGCATTACAGGCCATTACCGTGTTCATAGAGAAATATGGGATAGGCTGGATGGTTCCTTATATTGCAGGCTTAATCGCAATAGGGTCAGTTGGAGCTGTCAGTACCTGGATCATTGGACCTTGCAAAGGAGTACTTGCCGCTGCTGAAGAGGGCGACCTTCCCCCAATTTTTAAGAAGACCAATGCAAATGGAGTTCCTGTCTCCCTTATTTTGACACAGGGAATCGTCGTCTCTGTTCTATGTTTGATGTTTTTACTGATGCCAACTGTTTCCTCGACTTTTTGGATTTTTACAGTCCTGGCTGCTCAGCTTTATCTCATCATGTATATTTTGATGTTTGCTGCTGCCATCAAATTGCGTTATTCAAAACCTGATGTTCCGCGCCCCTATAAAATTCGTGGGGGGCATTTGGGAATGTGGCTCGTTGCTGGATTCGGTATTATTGGATCTGCCTTTGCTTTGATTATCGGCTATTTTCCACCCTCGCAAATTGCTACAGGCAGCCGTACATTTTACATGAGCTTTTTGATCTTAGGCACTGCTATCGGTTGCTTGCTTCCGATATTCATTATCCGCCGCTCTAGACGGCATTAATTATGTCTTGGGAAAATGTAGCTAAATGGTACGACAAATCTGTAGGTGAAAAAGGACAATATTACCATCAAAAGGTCATCATCCCCAATTTATTGCGCCTTCTCGAACCTAATGAGAGAATGAAACTTTTAGATTTGGGTTGTGGACAGGCAGTTTTATCCCGCGCGCTACCTGAAAAGGCCACCTATCTTGGCATTGATGCTTCTGAAACGCTGATTAAAGCTGCAAAAAAGCGGGCAACGAATAAAAATCATCATTTTATTGTGAAAGATCTCACACACCCTTTAGATTTGCCGCAAAAAGAGTTTACCCATGCTGTTTTTCTTCTCTCTTTACAAAACATGCCGGAAGGATCAGTCGCTATTAAAAATGCTCGTGACCATATGGAGAAAGGAGGAAAGCTTCTGCTTGTTTTGAACCATCCCTGTTTCCGAGTTCCCAGGCAGTCAAGTTGGGAAATTGATCCTCAAAAAAAGCTGCGCTATCGCCGTATCGATCGTTATATGACACCACTAGATGTGCCGATAAAGGCCCATCCCGGCAAAGAAAAAAGCGAAGAGACCATTTCATTCCACTACCCTCTTTCAAAATACATAGAGTGGCTTCACAATGCAGGCTTTCTGGTTGAAGGAATGGAAGAATGGTGTTCAGATAAGGTGAGCAGTGGAAAAACAGCCAAAATGGAAAATTTTAGCCGCCGAGAGTTTCCTCTCTTTTTAACAATCATTGCTACAAGCTAAATACAACCACAGAGGCACAGAGATCACAGAGTTCGGAAGAGGAATCATTTTTTTGCGAGCGAAGCAAAAAAATGGACTTCTATTTTTTTCGGTTCGCTACAGAAAAAAATAAAAATGCTCCCTTTTTACTCTGTGCTCTCTGTGCCTCTGTGGTTATATAGACTTAAGAACAGTAGACAGAATGTCAAAACAGAGCTCGGCTGTTTTGAGGTGCTGATTCCTCTTAGGATTATATTCGACCATTTCAAATGCCTTCAAAGTGGGCTCATTCTTTAATAGAGCGAGGGCTTTTATGAGCTCTTTTGCAGATAGTCCTCCTTCTTCTGGGCTGCCAACTCCAGGAGCCTCTTCAGGGCTGATCACATCTAAGTCTAAACTAACGCCAATTGCTTTGGTGTGCCTTTTGACGTGAGTAAGTGCCTCTTTTAATACAGCTTCAATTCCTTTTTCTTTGATCTCATCCTCGAAAAAAATGCGGACTTTTAGCCTTTGTAGCAGTTCGGCCTCCCCTTTTTCAAACGAGCGAATTCCCACAAGACAGAGATTTTCTGGACGAAGCACGGGCTCTTTGGACTTTAATTTAGCCATCTCGGGCTTGCCATACCCCAATAATCCCGCAAGAGGCATTCCATGCCATGCACCGGATGGCGTTGTTTCAGGAGTATGGGAGTCCATATGGGCATCGATCCAAATCAGACCCAGTGGAAGGTTAAAGAATTGATAAACTGCATTCCAAGTCCCCACAGCAATCGAATGGTCTCCGCCTAAAATAATAGGAAATTCACCGCTATCTAAGGTTTTTTCAACTTCATCTGCAAGTCTAAGATTAAATTCATGAATAATAGGCAGCGACTTTGAGAGTGGTATTTCCTCAGTTTTTGCCCTTATGTTAGGATATAAAATTTTGAAATCGCTTACAGAAATGCCCTCTTCCCGAAGTTTTTCTAAAAGATTATTTTCTTTTAAAATTTCAGGTCCCTCTTCACAAGCTCTAATCGATGCACCAAAGCCGCTAGCAGCCCCAATCAACCGATACATTAGCTTTCCAGTTTATCTTTCGCCCTTTCTTCTTTTAAAAGTTGGGCGATATGTTTGCGCTTTTCACGGCGAAATTCCGCTTCAGAAAAACGGCGAATTTCATCTC
>DATIJP010000045.1:0-7523 GCA_035478495.1 Rhabdochlamydiaceae bacterium | reverse complement strand
CAAAAAAGACTGATGTTGGCCAGCTTCCAGACAAAAGAACCACCCGCACTTTTTTCATATTTCATTTCTTCCGGAAAATCAGAATATTCGATCACACGCACTTTATTGCGATGTTGAACAATGATTCCCACTTTTTCATCTTCTCTTTCACGCAGCACTGTTTTGAGCGTGATCTCTAAATCGCGCTGCGTGTGATATCCAACAAGATTAGAATCAAAGGGATCTGCCAGCGGATTATCAATCAAAACCAGATTTAGATATTCGATTCCATCTTGCCGCCATTTATCCCAAATGCCGCTATGAAAAAAGGCTTTTAGTGTGCCGCCATTGCCATCTGGTCCTTGCGCATACTCTCCTGAAGGTTGCAAAATCGGATTTCCGGAAGGGTCCAAAAAGGGCAGCATTCCTTGAGAAAACAAAAAAACTTGTTCTTCAGAAAGACCAAAATAATGATTTTTTTTCAAATATTCATGAATCTCTTCCTCATTAAGCGGTGAGGTCATGAGAGCAATTTTTAAAGAACATTGTGCCTTTTTCGAAGCGGCTTTTGTCTTTTCGCAAAATAGCTGCAGCAGACTTTTTGCTTTTGCAAATGAAACGTTGATCAGCGCTTTAGGAATGGAAAGATTTAGCCGACTGCCTTGCCCGCCTGCTAATATTAAGCAGCCCACTTTTCCCTCAGCAATTAGCCTCTCTCCTATTTCAATATCATCTTGATTCCCCGCAAAATCAAATGTGCGCAAGGGTTCAAACTCTTGAATGCTCTCTTTCCCTTCAAAAAGTTTCTCTTTCATTTTTTCTATTGTGGTCATAGCGCAAATAGTGCTTTTTCTACTTCAATTGCTTCAATATTATTAATATTCTCATCACGTCCTAAAAGAGGGGTATGTTTCAGCTGAGGATTTGGAGAAGGCACATTTTGTTTTAGGATTCCCATATCTGGATTTCCCCACAAAGAGACAATTTGTATGGGAAAAGAGCTGTCCAAGTAATAAGTCATAGCGCCAATCCCAGAATCAAGCATGATGAGCGCCTCACATCTATTTTTTATAATCGAAAGAAGCTGATAAAGATTGGTCTCTCCCCGCAAATCAATAATTCCATCCCCTGAAAAATGAGGCTCTTTCTCAAATCCAAACAGTAGAATTTTTGTCTGATATTTTTGAGTGATCCGGTCAAAGAGTTCTTGCCATTTTTGCACCGGCCAATTTCTTCCAAATCCATATTGGGTTTCTGTAAAGGGATGGACTCCGATGTATTTCTGATCCTCTTTCAAATCATATTTTTTCCAGAGCCTATCCCACTCATTATCCCACTTTAGTTTTGGAGTCAGCTTTCCGCGCTGCCATTTGACCCAATAGGTTGGGTCCGGATATTCGATGAGGACATCGTACGCGGCGGGATCTTTACCTAGTTCTAAAAGCGCTTCTTTAATCGAGTAGGCTTTCCCCCGTTTCCATTTAGGGGCAATTAAAAGATCGATCCCCTCAAGAAGCGAAAAGCCTTCTCTCAAATTTTCCCGCGTAACAAAGGTAATTGAGCAATCAGGAATGAATTCTCGAATGCGATAGACAATTGCATAGAGTCCGAGGGGGATATCTCCTAGCCCACGGTTCCAAGCAAGCAGAAATTTCTTCTGGTTTTTCTTTTGCGCTTTTTTAAGCAACCGGTCCAAGGGATTGGGAGCTATTTTGCGAAAAACACGTCTAAACATTTAAAACTTTTAAGCTATTTTGCTGCTGTTTTTTTTGATCAAGGGCCATCAAGATCTCTTGATAAACTTCTTCGGAATCTATCCTCTTCATGCAACGGAAATCAATCGGGCATTTGCGTTGATAACAAGGCGAACACTCAACATGTTTATGGATCACTTTTCCAGTGCGATAGGGACCGGTCACAATTTCATTTGTAGAGCCAAAAAGAGCAAGAATGGGCGTTCCTAAGGCATCAGCAATATGCATTGGCCCACTATCATTTGTCAGCAGAATGCTGCATAAACTAATGAGCGCTGCCAATTCGCGCAAAGAGGTCAGCCCGGCTAAATTAATGACCCGAGAGCTTAAGCCCCCGCAAATCTCTTTCACAAGGGCAGCTGTGCTCTGGTCTCCGAAATAAATAATATAAATGTTGGGATCCAAAAGAAGTTTCTCTGTCACTTCTCGAAATCGCGAAGGGAGCCAACATTTTGCAGAGCCGTAAGTCGCCCCGGGGTTAATGCCTATAAGATCGCTTTTTTCGGTCACGCCATGCTGCTTGAGTAGAAGCATTGCTTCACTCACTTCTGTTTCTGATAGATAAAGTGTTGGGTGGCTATCTGAAACAGGGATTCCAAGTGGCTGGAGCAGCATTTTATAGGTTGTGACAAGATGCTGCCGATCGATATTTTCAGGCAGCCTTGCGCCTTTTGTTAAAAGAAAACGGCGCCCATTGCAATCATATCCAAGACGATTGCTGACTCTGCCTTGCCAAAACCACCAGCAGGAAGAAAAGGAATGGGTCAATAAAATCCCCAGATCATATTTGCCCATTTTAAGCTTTTCGATCACAATTTTTTTATCGCTTCTTCGCGCAAATCCGCTGGTCTTGCTAAAACAAAAGATCTCATCAACCTCTGGATCTTCTTTGATAAGATCGCAAACAGGCGCTCTACACATTGCAGTGATCTTTGCATCGGGATAAGTTCTTCTCAAATCCGCAAGAATAGGCGTTGCCATCACCAGATCGCCAATCCAGTTTGGCATACGCACAATGATGTTTTTGAATTCAATATCTTGAAGTGCATCCATAAAAACAGTAGGATAACAGAAAATAGCAAAAACTTCGATGAAAAGTAATGAACCGATCATTCTTGGCATTGATCCAGGAACAAAAGTCACAGGTTATGGGCTCATTAAATTGAAGTTTAACGCCTATGAAGCGCTAGATTTCGGCTGCATCCGCCCACCGGCAACGGCCGATTTTTCTGAAAAATACCTGATTATTTTTAATTCGATTGAAAAACTTTTAGATACCTATCTTCCAGATGCGGTGGCTGTTGAAACGCAGTTTATGTATAAAAATGCGCAAAGCTGTATTAAACTTGGAATGGCACGGGGAATGGTGGTCTTGGCAGCAGCCAAACGAAAAATTTCTCTTTACGAATATGCTCCCAAAAAAGCTAAACTGGCAGTCATTGGAAATGGCTCTGCCAGCAAACAGCAGGTGCAAAAAATGATCCAGCTCCTTCTCCATTTGCCAACTCTTCCTGAACCCGAAGACGCGGCGGATGCCCTTGCTCTTGCACTTTGCCACGCACACACGTTGAAAAAATATGTTTGAGTACATTAAAGGCACATTGACTGAAGCCTCTCCTGTTAAAATTACCGTTGAAACAGGCGGGGTTGGCTACGCGATTTTAGTTTCGCTTAGCACCTATGCGAAGCTCCCAAAAATAGGCGAGACGATCTGCTGCTTTGTCTCTTTTGTGGTGCGAGAAGATTCACAGAGACTTTTTGGTTTTTTAAGCCGAGATGAGCGCAGTTTATTTGAAAAATTGACTGAAATTTCTGGCATCGGTCCCAAAACTTCGCTTAGCCTCCTTGGCCATTTAAGTCTGGATGAACTCACTGCCGCCGTCCAAACAAGTGATATCAAACTTCTGATTAAAGTTCCCGGAATCGGTCGAAAAACTGCTGAAAGATTGATTATTGAAATGCGCGATAAGTTAAAAAATAGTTCTACCACTAAAGCAGGGAAACAGGAGGGCCCTTTTGAAGATGCCGTTTCTGCCCTCGTCCATTTGGGCTACAACCCCAAAGATGCCCAAAATGCAGTAAAAAATGTTTTAGAAAAATCCAAAGAGTCCACCCTTTCAGAGATCATTACCTCTGTGCTTAAAAGCAGATAATTTGTTACACTATTCTGCCCCATGGAATTCGTCCACCGCCCATACCAATCTAGTGAGACCATCGCTGCGCTCGCAACAGCACCCGGTGAAGGGCCTGTCGCGATTATCCGACTTTCGGGAAAAGAAGCGGTTGCCATCGCAGGTAAACTTTTTTCTGGGCCTGTGGCCTCTTTCCAATCCCATACCGTCAATTATGGAAAAATTCTTGATGCAGAGGGGGAAACAATCGATGAAGTGCTCTTAGTTCTGATGCTTGCGCCGCGCACTTATACAGGCGAAGACACCATTGAAATTCAGTGCCATGGCGGAAGTTTAATTGCAAAGCAGGTCCTAGAAGCAGTCCTAAAAGCAGGAGCGCGCGCGGCACTTCCGGGGGAATTTACCTTCCGTGCATTTATCAATGGAAAATTGGATTTAGCGCAAGCTGAAGCTGTCCAAGAATTAATTGCGGCTAAAAATAATGTCGCTCTAAAAGCAGCGGAAGAGCAGCTCAAAGGCACACTTTCAAAACAGATCTCAGAATTTCAAAAAGAACTCGTAGACATTGCCGCTATCCTGGAGGCATGGGTCGATTTTCCTGAAGAAGGATTAGAATTTGCCAGTATGGAAGAAGTATGCGCCTCTCTTGAAGAAACTAAGCGAAAGATGGAAGGCTTAAGCCGCACATTCCATTATGGCAAAATGGTGCAAGCGGGAATTTCTCTTTGTCTTGCAGGAGCGCCCAATGTTGGAAAATCCTCCCTCATGAATTTTCTTCTTGGCAAAGAGCGTGCTATTGTTACCGATATTCCGGGGACTACGCGAGACACGTTGGAAGAAGAATTGCGCCTTGGCGGACTCCATTTTCGTTTGACTGATACGGCAGGTATTCGGCAAACAGAAGAAGTGATCGAGCAAGAAGGCATACGGCGCAGCCTTGCTGCAATGGAAAGCGCCGATCTGATTCTTTTAGTTCTGGATGCATCACGGAATTTAAAAGAAGAAGATCTTGCTTTGATTGAAAAAGCCCCGCGCGCTAAAACCCTGCTTGTTTGGAATAAAATTGATCTCCCTCACACACTTCCTAGCCAGTTTTCATTTGAACATCAGGTGAATATCTCTGCAAAGTGCCACATCGGAATCGATGCGCTTCTACAAGCCATCGAAAAAATAATCACTAAAGGAAAACCATTTTCCAAAGAAGAAGTTGTGATTACAAATGTCAGACATCACGAAGCGCTCAAGAGTGCGATTGATTCATGTGAAAAGCTCATTGATGGATTAAAAAATGGAGTCTCGCCCGAATTTCTTTCATCAGAAATGAGACAGACTTTAAGGGAACTTGGCGCTATCATTGGCATTAATATCGGCGAAGATATTTTATCCGCCATCTTTTCAAAATTTTGCGTTGGCAAATGAATCAAGTAGAAAAAGCAAAACTGATCCAAAAAACATTAAATAAGCTTTTCCCAAATCCTAAAATCCCACTGCAACATACTAGCCCCTATACCCTTCTTATTGCAGTCCTGCTTTCTGCTCGGTGTACAGATGAAAGAGTCAACAAAGTGACCCCACACTTGTTTGCGAAAGCTAAAACTCCAAAACAAATGGTGAAACTTTCCATTCCTGAGATCCAAAGCATCATCCGCACTTGCGGACTGAGCCCGCAAAAGGCAAAGGCCATCTGGCATCTCTCTAAAGACCTTTTAGAAAAGCACCAGGGAAAAGTCCCTCAAACATTTGAAGAATTGGAAGAGCTCCCGGGAGTTGGCCATAAAACGGCCTCTGTTGTGATGGCCGCAGCTTTTCATCAGCCGGCGTTTCCTGTTGATACGCACATTCACCGACTTGCTAAAAGGTGGGGATTAAGCAGAGGAAAAAATGTGAAGCAGATTGAAGAAGATTTAAAAAAGCTATTTCCTAAGCGCACCTGGGCCAAAACCGCTCTTCAAATCATCTATTGCGGCCGAAAATACTGCCCAGCCCGAGGCCACAAAGCAGCCACCTGCCCCATCTGCACCATTATTTAAATACAACCACAGAGGCACGGAGAGCACAGAGAAAGAAAGAGAGAACTAAGATCATTTTTTTGCGAGCGAAGCAAAAAAATGGACTTCTATTTTTTTCGGTTCGCTCCCGAAAAAAATAAAAATTCTCTTCCGAACTCTGTGCTCTCTGTGGCTCTGTGGTTGTATTTCCCCTAGATGGGCGGCAAAGCTCGTCCAAGCGATTGACCAAGTAATCCCCTCACTTCAATGCCTCGTTGCGTAGCAGCGAGCAAATCCTGATCCAACTCTATAGAAAAAGGCGGAAAGATCAGAATGAGCATCGAACCACCAAATTCAAAATAACCTTTCTCTTCCCCTTTTGCATAATGCTGCTCCGGCGTGTAGGTTTGATGAATCGATCCCACATAAGTGGCTCCCACTTCAATATAAAGCACCGTCCCGAAATTTTTCGTGTATAATTCCGTGATCATCCGCTTGTTTTCAGTGACAATATCGATATTTTTCTTTAGCGCCAGTGGATTCACTGAAAATAAAGCGCCATTGATAAGGCGTGGCTTGCTGGGAGTGCAATTGCAAGGAAAATGAAAACGGTGGTAATCCACAGGACAAAGTCTTGCAAAAACCATCGATCCAAAATGATATTTGTGCGCTACAGTCGCATCGCCGATCAATTTTTCAATCGAAAACTTTTTTCCTTTAATTAGATAACCTTCAGAGTTATGAATGTTGCTAAAGGCAAGATAACGGGCATCTGCAGGCAAAACTGCCGTATCCAAATCTTCATTCATCGGTCGCACTGAGGCTTTTAATTTCCGAATGAAAAAATCATTAAAAGAGCCAAAACTTTCAATGGGCTCTAAAAATTCCGTTGCGTCGACATGATATTCTTCAATAAAGGGCTTAATTTTTTTTTTGCTATAGGAGCTTTTTTGGATCTGTCCGTAAAGACGCGAAAAAAATGGAATCTGGCAGATTAAACGAACTAAAAAATAAGCAAAAAACCTAAAAATCAGATTACTGCCATAGAGAAATTCAATGAAAAATCTTCCATAGACCTTTTCAATTTCTTCTTTCTTTGTAATACGGTCAATGTAGCGAATGGCCATTTAGTGACAAGTGTTTTGAATTTACTTGTATCTAATCTATCCTATTTTTCCGTCTCTTGTCTACGCTTCGTTCCTCTATTCCTTATAAAGGGATTGCCCTTTAAATAAATCATTAGCTGGGATCTATTCTCGAACCCTCTTGGCCGCTCACGCAGCTGGTTATTGTTTAAGCAAAGTATGACAAGCATCCTTAAGTTTCCAATCTGTGCTGGCAATTCAGTTAGCTGATTGTGGCTTAAGTTAAGTGTGCGCAGACCTTGAAAAAGACCAATTTCTGGAGGAAGATAAGTAAGACTAAGGCGACATAGATCTAAATCTTCAACAGTTGCCAAAGCTCCCCGATTCTGATACATCCAGTCACGAATTTGACTGGCGCGTTCGACAAGTGTTAAATTTTGGCCGTCGTTTAAGTGTTGTAAAAAATCTTGTGCAGCAGGGTGCTCCTGTGCAGCTGTTTCAAATATGATATTTATGGCTTGAGCATTCGCCTCTGTCCATTCTGCAACTTCTTGAAGCCTTAAAGAAGCTACCTTTGAATGATGC
>DATIJP010000044.1:0-3261 GCA_035478495.1 Rhabdochlamydiaceae bacterium | reverse complement strand
GCTCCTTCCTTTTAGGAACCGCTGCTTGTGTCGCAGCGGGAATCAGCACAGCGGCTGGAATTACAGCTTCAGCGATTGTCAGCGGCGGGGCCAGCTTGGTCTTTATGATAGGCGGGATCGGTGCTTTTATTTTCAATCATTTAGAAAAAAAATCGCATACCCCTCCTACAAATTTCATGGGTCTTGGACAAAGGGAGCATGGCGCGCCCGAGTTAAATACAATGGCGCCTAATCACTCTGTAATCGTGGCTGAAAACGGCGAGGAATCGACATTTTGGAAAGGGGAATTTTTAAAACACGCTAAACAATCAATTGAAATTTCAGGAAATTTTTGTGGTGGAGAAGCGTTTCGCGAGGCTCTAAGAAATATCCGTTCCAACATGAGGCAGAATGTACAATTGAAAGTGCATCTTATATCCAGTCGGGATCTGCTAAAACATGAAGATATTCAACTGATGAAGGAGCTATCTAAAGAATTTCCTGAACGGTTTCAACTTTTAATTTCAGATCGTAAATTTGAGTTTTTCCCTAGAGTTCACTGCCATGAGAATCATGCAAAATTAGTGATTGTCGATGAAAAATTGATTGTAATGGGCGGCACGAATTTTAAAGATACTTTTGGAAAGAAAGTGGATGGAACTGAGAAATTCGATCGGCCTAAAATAAAAAATCCAATAGATGTTTTAAAAACTCTTTTTACTGTTGATTTTTGGAGAGATAACGACATTGTCGTGAAGGGCGATATTGCAAAAACACTGCGTTTAGAATTCTTCAAGCTATTTGCGATCTACTCTTATAAAATGAAGAGCAACAAATTTCTTGTAAACCGCTATTTTCCAATTGATCCCAATAGGCCAATTGCTCAAGTTCCTTCTTTTGAAAATCATGAAAAGAAAATAGACAATGTTTCTATCAAAGCAGTTGTAGGGTCTCCGAGGAGCTCAGAGAATGGCATTACAGAAGAATATTGTCGTCTACTGAATCAAACCAAAAAATGGGAGGAAGTCTGGATTGGCAATTTGTTGTTTAATCCAACTTCAAAATTGTATCAAGCTATCAGCAATACTGTGGAAAGAGGGACGAATGTTAAAGTTGTAACGAATGGGATCAGCAATGCTACTCCTATGTCCCATTTTTTTATTTGGCCAAACCGTCTTCGATATTATTCTTTAATGAAGAAAGCTCCAAAGAACAACGTCAAATTTTACGAGTTTGTCAAAGTTCCTGGCGCCATGTACCATTCAAAAACTAGCGTGATCGGCAGTAAGTCGATTTTCAGTAGCTATAACTTAGGGAAAAAAAGCCATTATTCTGATGATGAACTAGCTCTTGTTGTCGAATCGGAAAAAGTGGCTTCAGTTGTCAGAAACATTCTAAGAAAAGATATTCAATTGTCGCATAAAGTCACAGAAGCCCAAGCTAAAAAATGGCGCGGTCCGTTTGGGATCATTGGGCGATTTGAAAATGCTGTGAGTGCGAGATTTGCAGGATAATTATGTTTAAAACATGCGCTCTTCCAAAAAACGTTACATTTTTTAGGCATGTCGAGACCAAAGTTCCGGATTCTCAAACGCCTAATCAATCTTTTTACTCCCTCGTCAACCATATTTCTGAGTTGGAAGCAACCGGCGAACTGACCGTTAAATCCAAAAGAAAAGAAGTGGCTGTCCTTACTCATGAATTAGTGAAACTTGCGGATCTTTATTTAAACGAAAATGACAAAGAAAAGGTTCCCTATTTTGTTTCGAGATCTTCTCTGGAAACTGCCTTAAAAATTCTATGGACTCAAAACAAGAAGCTTTCTTTTGTTCGAGAAGATATCGAACACCTCGATCGACTTGCTATTCAGATGAAATGGCAGATGAGATTTCCTGTGGCAAGCAATCCAAAGAAAGAATTTCTTTGTTCTTCCAATCAAAAGCTCGCAGAAAAATGGGTTCAAGTAGGTCTTGATAATGAACTTCTAGCCTGCAATCCGGATTGTGCGAAAAAAATTATTGAACTTCGTCTTCACAACCCTATTCATGCTTGGAAAGGAATCCTTTATGCTGATAAAAATTCACGCCAACTCGAAGTTTTAGCAGAAGGAACCCGGCAGAGAGCCCTGCCTTTTTTTAATGGACTTAAAATACATTGGATCGAATGGAAATCAAAGGCAAATTCACAAGAAAATTGGTGTTGTACATCGAAAGGGTTTGTCAAAAGACGCTCTTGCGAATGGAAAAATTTGGAATCATGCAGTCAATTAAACAGCGAGCAATTGAAACGCGCAAGAGAACTAAGTTCTAGGTTGTTGTCTCCCAATGCAAAAGGCGATGCGAATTGTGTATTGGAAATTCTTTCAGCATGGAATCCAGGAAGGAGAAATTTCTTTATAACCGGTATTTTTGACGTGTACCGCTCACCACAACATCCTTGGGCGCGGCTCATTGATAAGAATGGAAATATACACAGCGTTGGATTTCATCCTTCTAAAATCATTAATCTCTTTAATCTGCATCAAATGGCCGAGGGGCAGTTCAGATCTCCCGATACATTCGAGGGAGTGAATCACTTATGTAAGATTAGCACCAAGATCGGAATTTCAGAACAACAATTTAACGAATTGAAGTCATTGATTGAGCGCTATCAATACGAAAAAAGAAAATTCAACTATCTAAAGCCCAACTGCACTTCTTTCATGACCGATATTCTTCATCGAGTGGGATTTCAGGTTCAAACAAATATGCCAGCCTCAGAATTTGCTTTTCGGTGCGTGCCTTTGGCTGTTCAACCATTATTTTATCCCATTTTTATCCCATTGCGCAAAATATGTGGAATTTTACACAGATGCCTGATCTATCCTTTTTCCCGAGAACCTGAAAAAGAACAGTTTTTAGGAAGTATTCCTGGCAAATGGGTTTTTCAAATTCCTCGAAAAATGGTCGAATGGCAGATGTTGCAGCCGACGACCCGAGTGTTCGCAAAGGGTACGCCTTTCGTAGAACAGTACTGAAATTATTTCCCTGAATCGGTATAAGTCCAAATTCAGCCATTCAAAAGGAGAGTGGATATGGATTTGGCAGACATCCTTCATCGAATCACATTATCGATCATGCATGTGGGCATGCCGCTCGTACAAGGGTATCATTTGCTCACGGGCAGCGTCTTCCTCAACGTCGAGGCAGAAGACGCTAAAGGGTTGGAGAAAACCGCTGATTATGTCCTGACGCCTGTTCATTATTTGTTTGCCGGCCAAAAAGCCGTTGCTTTAAAGGACCA
>DATIJP010000043.1:0-7223 GCA_035478495.1 Rhabdochlamydiaceae bacterium | reverse complement strand
TTATAATTCAAAAGTAAAGTATTAAAAATCAATAATTAGAGAAAAAGTACTAATTTAATTCACAAAATTGGCACTTTAATATTTGTGCAAAATAACTGATTGTCCTTTTTAGCCCGTCTTGGACCGGCACCAGCGGCTGCCAATCAAGTACCTTCTTTGCAAGCGCAATATCGGGCTTTCTTTGGCGCGGATCATCGCTAGGCAGAGGTTGATTGATGATCTTTGATTTAGATTGTGTTAACTGTAGAATGATCTCAGCGAGTTTAAGAACGGGATACTCTTCTGGGTTTCCTAAATTTACAGGGCCAATAAAAGGATCTTCTGTGTGCATTAAACGGATCAGCCCTTCAATCAGATCGTCCACATAGCAAAAAGAGCGGGTTTGCTGCCCATCCCCATAAACGGTCAATAATTCCCCTTTTAAGGCCTGGACAATGAAATTGGAGACCACCCGCCCATCATTAGGATGCATTCTTGGGCCATAAGTATTGAATATACGGGCAATTTTTACCCTCACCCCATATCTCCTGTTAAAATCGAAAAAAAGGGTCTCTGCGCACCGTTTCCCTTCATCATAACAAGCCCGCAGACCAATAGGGTTGACATGACCCCAATAGGACTCATTTTGAGGGTGGACCTGGGGATCGCCATAGACCTCGCTTGTGGATGCTTGTAGGATTTTAGCCTGATATTTCTTCGCTAAATGAAGAGTATTAAGTCCCCCTAAAACGCTAGTTTTTGTCGTATGGATGGGATCGTATTGGTAATGAATCGGCGAAGCTGGGCAAGCCAGGTTATAAATCTCATCTACTTCGACATCAAAAGGCTCACAAACATCATGCGACATTAATCGAAAATCAGGATGAGTCAAAAAAGCTTCTAAGTTCTTTTTATTTCCGGTAAAAAAGTTATCCAGGCAAATGACAAAGTGGCCCTCTTTTAATAGCCTTTCGCATAAATGCGACCCCAAAAAGCCCGCACCGCCTGTTACTAATATTTTTTTTCTCATGCCTTTACAAAGGTGAGGGACCTTTCTTTTTTATTTTTTTCCCATTCTATGAAGCATTTGATCTCTTTAGGAGGTTCATCCTGCACAATTGCAATCAGCCCATCTGCATGCTGAAGCAAGCTTGTCACTTCTGCACTTTTGCTTTTAGCACTATTTAGAAGCAAAATGCAATCGTATTGTTTTTTTAACTCTGAAAGAAGGCGGGCAAATTTTGGATGGTTAAAGAGCTCAGCCCCAAGATGAGTATATCCTCCAGCAGGAAGATAATCGTGGGTGGATTTTTTAAAGGGAAAAATTGTCTCTTTTTCCCCTGTGAGATATTGCAAAAGTCCTGAAGGCTCATCCGCCTCGTGAAAGGTGGTTTGCATAATGAGAGTCTTTACTCCTTGATGGCTTAAAAGTTCAGCCAAATTTTCGCAGCAATGGGAATAATGGCCGCCTGTCATCAGAAGCACTTTTTTGTGATTAAAAGTGATGAACCCAGAGATATTTCTTAGTGTTTCAAGATCATTTCTTTTCACATTTTTTAAATGACCAGAAAAATGGAGATTTTTTTCTGCAAGCCATTCGACAACTAAAGGAAAGCCGCTAAAAAACTTTTTAACAAAATGGGTGAAGTAGACGCCGAATCCAGCCATTAAGCCTCCAAGCACAGAAAACAAGAAGAGAAAGGGCGCTTTTGGGAGAAGTGGGGCAAAGGCGCTATCGAGGGGCTTTGATTCAACTTGGAAAAGATGATGGTTCACCACTTTAGATTCGGTGAGCTTTGTCATTCCTTCAATGATTTTTAAGGTCAAATCACGTTTCATTTTCAACTGATTTTCTAAAAGCCATCTTTTGGGGAAATCTTTCATTTGAAAATGGAGATCTGAAAGCCGGTCGTGAACCAGTTTTTTTTCATTTTGGATCAGCTGTGTCGCCTTATTTTGTAAAAAGGCCATCTTCTCTTCGATCAGATCTAATTTAATTTTGAGGTGCTGGATCGTTTGGCTTAAGTAATGAAAGATGAATTTTTTTTCTACATCAAGCGCTTCTTTGATTCTTTCTTGTTCTTTTGGGCTCCTGTTATTCTCATTATGAAGCTCTAGAGATAGATTGGAAGCCCTCGTAATCATGTCGACGCTCACTGGATCTTTAAGCAAATTGGAAAGGGAACTAATTTCAAATTGCGGCAAGAACATCTGCTTTTGAATATATTTTGAATCATCGATCTGTGCTTGAATTTTCTCTCTTTCGGCGCTGTATTCTGCGTAAAGTTCCTGCAGCCGTTTGAGATCAATTCCCAAAAATTGGGCCTCAAAGCGCGCCTTATCCTTACTTGCTATTTTTTCCATCGATAAAAAGGGATGCTCTGCAAAATTAAGGGCAACCAACTTTTTTTGATACTGGGCCTCTTTTTGATCAGCTAAGAAATCTTGCCTTCCTTCTTCGAGCTCCTCCCAATGCTTCAGTTCAAGGTCCAAATCAAAGAGTTTCGAGGTGTAATTTTCCTGTGGAATAGCCAGCATTTCCAGTTCTTGAGAAATGCCTAAAAATCCATTTTGGCTTAAATCCTGTGCCAAATAATCTGCATGGCTTTCTAAAGACTTATTAAATTCATCGCTTAAAAACTGCTGTCTTTGATCCAAATAATTGACTTGGGCTTTTGCAAACTCTTCATGTTCTTCCAAGAGAAATTCTTGAAATTGCGCCATGAGTTGATTTAGCACCTGCGCGGCTAGATGGCGATTTTCACAGGAGAAAGTTAAATCAATCAGCGATTTTTCTGTTTTAGATGGTTTGATTTTAAGAGATTTTTTCAAAACGGCAACCGTTGAATTCCAAGGCAAGATGGAAAATGGATACTGCTTTTGGAAAGAGAGCCCGTGCGGGATTTTTTCTAATGTGAATCTTATTTTGGGAAGCTCAATCTTCTGATTTGATTTTCCTGTGGCAAGAAATTGTTTTTTTTCATCAAGTATTTCAAAAGTTTCAGGAGAGAGGAATTTTAAATAAAAACAAGAAGGTTTCTCCCCGTTATAGACAACGTCTTTAAATTGAAAATCTTCCTCATCTTCAACGATAGTCCCCCATTCCGCCGCTAAGTTGCGCCAGGCTTTGGAAAAAAAATTCTTTGGAGAAGATTGGATTTGCAGCCCCATTTTTTGAGTGACGCGCCGCAGTAGTTTTTTAGAGTACATGATGCTAATAGCATTGGAATCTTGCGAATCGCGCATGAAACTTTGCAGGAAACTTTGAAGCTGACTGACATCTTCATGACGGGCTTGCGACTGTCTAAATGTGGCTTCGGCTACATAAACGGGGCTATTTTTTGTAAGCAGATAAAGAAAAATCAAGAAAAATCCCAAAAGAGAAACGCACCAAATTTTCTTTTTTAAAGATTGGTAGAGCCATCTAAATTGGGACGGATAGAGCGTGAGCTCATCATCTAAACTCATGGGTTTACATTGACTCCTATGTCTTTGACTCCTTTTTTGATCAGGTCAATGCCAATCAAAGTCGGCATGATCTGATTGACAAATCGCGCCCATTCTGTAAGAGGCGTTGCTGCCACATAGACAATATCCCCGGGGATTAAAAGCATGCTATCGCAAGGAAGATGAATAATATGATTCCAGTGAAGCGTATAGATTTTAGGACATTGAATATTCCCACGAATCACTTGAATATATCTTCTATCGCCAGTGATTTGAATGCCTCCTGCTTCGGCAAGCGCTTGGCTGAGTGTCATAAAACCATTAGGAATCTCAATCACTCTGGGCCGCCCAACTTCCCCAAGGACCATCAGGACTGATGCGGTTGCGTCCGCAAGATAGATCTTATCGCCCCCGCGCATCACCACATTTTGGCTCATATCTCCTTCTTTGATCAATTTATATAAATCTACAGGCAAAAGACATCCGTCCCTGACAACATAGCTTTTAAATAAATTGGTTGTGGGCAGTATGCGCGCTAAGGACAACACTTCAAAAAGCCGCATCCTGCCATCTACAGGGAGTGCAGGAACTGCAGTCAGTCCAACAATCTCGACCTTTCTTTCCGTCCGACTGTTATAGGCAAGAAAGACCTCGATATCCTGAATATTTTTTAAGTATTCATCTTGAATGGCTTTGCGCGCCTCTTCTAATGTCAATCCATCTACCTTCACAGCTGCGAGATCAGGGAGTAGAATTTTCCCCTCTGTCACTCGAAATCCTATAGAGGAGCCAATCGCTTGCACAGAACTAGAAATATCGGTGCGCGTGGGATGATAAATGGCCACGTGGAGAATATCGCCTTCGTGGATCCGGTCTTGATATTCATCAAGCCACTCGCAACAAAAAGGATCTGGCTCTTTTCCCTCCATTTCTAAGACAGAGAGCTTGCCATCACGGATCTTGTAAGAGTCCATCACAAATTCATCCGGGCCAGATACCTCGCCCCGATAAGGCGGATTGGTACAACTGCCAAAAACAAATAAGAGAATCAGGGATATACCCAAAGAACTTCGAAAATTGATTTTTGACAAGAAGGCATCTCGAAATTCAGATCTGGAGCGAGTGACCATTGCTCGAGAGCAAGGCGCGAGTGAAGATCTGAATTTCGAGATAAAGCCGACGCGGTCAAAAATGAATTTTCGAAGTTCTTTGGGTATAAATTGTTTCATTACGTAGAATAACTTGCTAAACGTTGCCAGTTTATTATTATGTCTATTTCTTCAAAACGGATTTTTATCACAGGAATTGCCGGATTTATCGGTTTCCACTTAGCAAAATTTTTAAAACAAAAAAATCAGTTTGTGATTGGGTGTGATAATTTCAATGATTATTACGATCCAAACCTCAAAAAAAAACGGGCAGCCCAGCTGGCAAATTTAGGCATCCAGGTGATCGATGCAGATATTTGCAATGCAGAAAAGATCGCTGCAGAGCTTGAAAACCATCAGATTTCGCATGTGGTCCATTTGGCGGCGCAAGCAGGCGTTCGCTATAGCATCATCGCGCCAGAAAAGTATGTGCATAGCAATTTACAGGGATTTGCAGCGCTCCTTGAGATCCTCAGGAGAAAGCCAAAGGTTAAACTTGTTTTTGCTTCTTCCTCTTCCGTTTATGGCCTCAATCAAAAAATCCCCTTTTCTGAAACAGATCAAACTGTCCATCCTGCCAACTTCTATGCCGCCACAAAGATTGCAGGAGAAGCGATCGCCCATTCTTATCACCATCTTTATGGCATGTCCATCATTGGACTGCGTTATTTTACTGTCTATGGACCGTGGGGCCGGCCTGATATGGCCTATTTTCTTTTCACCGATGCGATCATGAAGGGAAAGCCTATTGTTGTATATGACCAGGGCAAAATGAAGCGAGATTTTACCTATATTGATGATATTGTAGAGGGCACTGCAGCTGCTTTAGATCTAGATGCGGGATTTGAGATTTTTAATTTAGGCAACAATTCCCCAGTGGAAGTCACAAATTTGATCTCCATCATTGAAAAAGAGACAAAAAAAAGCGCCATTAAAGAGTTGAGGCCGATGCAAGCCGGCGAGGTCCAAACCACCTATGCAGATATTAGTAAAAGCCAAAAGGCACTCCATTTCCAGCCCCGCACTTCATTGGAAGAGGGGATGAAACATTTCGTAGACTGGTATTTAGAAGAATGTTATACGACGTGAATCATGGACATAATCGAAAAAATAAAACTCTTCTTTATGCTCCTTGGCAATCCATTTGTTTGCCTCTATCACGTTGTCATTACCAATCCCTTCATCAATATTGCAGCTGATGATGCACAAGGCATTGAAAAGATCGCCAATTTTGCCCTTGCTCCTGTCCACTATATTTTGGATGGAAAAAAAGCGGTTCCCCATATCGAAGCATCTGAGGATGGAAGGCACATTGTTTATCATTTTGAAAGAGAGTTTGATTATGAGAGCCATTTTTTCTTTAAAGCATCTGCTGCAGTCACTGCCCTTCCTTTTAGTTTGGCAGCAGGACTTCCCTTAAAAGCGCTCTCTTACCTTTTTCCAGATACCCGCCAAAAACATCAATTGATTCTGACTTCTCTTTCATCTATTCCTTTTGTTTCGAATCTTGAAAGCTATCGCTCTATGGGAATAGAGATTGGGGATTTTGAAAATGCCGAAATGATTGACAAGCCCAAACATAAACGGCGTCCAGAATCTGAAAATCATTTAAAAGAAGAGCGCAAGACGCTCGCTGCAATAGCTGCTATTTTCAATAAATACAAAATTCCTTTTTGGTTGGACTGCGGGACCTGTTTAGGCGCTTACCGTTACGGAGCTTGCATCCCTTGGGATATTGATTATGATATCGCCATACTCCATCCTGATTTCACCAATGTTTTGACCGCATTACAGCGCGAATTGGATCCTGAGGCTTCTGTCGCTTTAGATTTCTCTTCGCGTGATAAACCAAATACCTACATTCGCGTGCTTGTCAAAGAGACAGGAACAATGATCGATGTCTATTCTTTTGAAATCGATCCTGAAAAAAGGTGCATGAGTGAGATTTTTTCTTTCGAATTTCACACAATGCTTACAGAAAAGTTCAAAAATTGCGAAAAAAGATTCACAAAACCTATCCCTTTCGACTATATTTTTCCCTTAAAAAAAGCACTTTTTGAAGGAATGGAACTTCCCGTCCCGAATAAAATAGTGCCCTATTTGCAAACCTTTTATGGCGAAAATTTAGAACCGGTAAAAATCTATAATGAACAAACCCGCGACTATGAAAAAGATCTTTCTCATCCTTATTGGAAGCTTTCTGGGATTTAGCCCCTCTCTTCACCCAGATGCACAGCGTCCGGCGCTTGTTTCACTCGGCGTTGGTGTGTTTAATATCGTGCGCCCTCAGCGCACAGTGCAGTATCAGATCGAATACAAATGGGAAAATTGCTGGTATTACATCCAGCCCTTTGTCAGCTTTTTCATTACCAATCACCAGTCTACCTATTTTTGTGCAGGGATCTGCGCTGATATTTTTGTAACTAAGAACATTGTGGTCACTCCTAGCTTTGCTCCGGGTATCTATATTAAAGGCCATGGGAAAGATTTAGGGTTTCCACTAGAATTTCGCTCTTGCCTTGCTTTGAGCTATCAATTTAAAAACTGCACACGCTTTGGCGCAGAGTTCTATCACATCTCAAATGCTAGTTTAGGGCATAGAAACCCCGGCGAGGAATCTCTGGTCTTTTTCTTTAGCTTCCCGCCTTA
>DATIJP010000042.1:0-6954 GCA_035478495.1 Rhabdochlamydiaceae bacterium | reverse complement strand
CAAAAGTATATTGCCCCCAGATTTTGGATCGAAAAGCGGCTCAAAAGAACCGAAAAATCGACAGAAACGAAGTTTGTAGACAGTCTCTAAGAAGTTTTATCCATTGCGAGAGGACATTACGCCATCGATTGCGAGATGCGTCCATCTCGAAACCCATGATCCTTGGCGAGGGGACGCTACCGCCTGCCTTTGACGAGAAGGCATTACGTCAGTCTCTGGCGAAGAGACATTACGCCTTGCCGCTCGGCGAACGGGGCGATACGCCGAAATGGAGGTGGAGAGACACATTCAGAACTTTTGACTGGGGAAAATTAGCAGTTTTTTGGACAATGATTGACTTGACAATCAGCAAGAGGAGTCACAATGACGTTGTCTTATTTTTATGAATTAACGAAAAAAATCTTATTATCCTCTGTTTTAACTGGGTTCTCAGTATCTCAACTGATAGCAACAGAGGTTGCATTTGACATAGCAGCAGAAGATGAGAAGGTCATCCGACAAATCGTAGGGAATTGGTTAGCAGGATGGGAAAGTTGTGATTCTGAATTAGCTATAGAAGGTTTTGCAGTCTAGTGCGTAAAATTTGCGTAATTCGTCTCTCTACTGTCACTACATAGCTCCTTGAGTCAATTGCTCAATAGTTTGAGCAAGTTTTTGACTCCCATGTACTCTTCTTCCTTTCTCGTGGAATAGATGATTAAGGGGAATATCAGCGATTAAAAACTGTTCTTCTCCCTCTTGACTACGTGCAATTTCACGACCATCTGGATCATAAATTACACTATGACCTAGACAAACTGTTGCACCATCGTCGACCCAAATCCAATCAGCAGAAATAAGCCAGCAACGATTTTCATGAGTTCGAGCAACAAACTGACTGTAGTATGGAGGACGTTTTGCGTAGGCATGATCCAAAGGGACTTTATTGCACATAGGGGAAAAAAGAATGGTTGCTCCCTGCAATGCAAGAATGCGTGCAGGTTCAAAATAGTTGGTGTCGAGACAGATCACAACTCCAAATGTAATGTCTTTACTGCTGAAAGGAGAAAAAGAAGTCCCTGAAGCAAAATAGTTGTGATAAAGGTAATGCTTTCTCTGCACGCCAAGTAGGCTGCCATTTTCAATAGTCGCAGCTGAGTCAAAAATCTGATTGCCATCCCGTTCGTTAAACCCGACAATCACTGTTGCAGCGGAATTTCTAAAGACTTCAAGCCATTCTTGAAAATCTTCCCCTTCTACTTCGAGGGAATTTTTACGAGCTAACTCTTCTTGAGCGTAGTAGCCAGTTAAAGCCCCTTCTGGGAGGCATAAAAAATCAACATGCTTGGATGCAGCTTTTTCCAAGATGTTTTGTATCTGAGCTTTTCGAGCTTGGATGTCATTAGCGGGGGTATATTGGTATGCTGCAACTTTAATCATTTAATCTCATAGGTTCTTTCTCAACATAAACATCTTCGACTCTTTTTCGTACCCTTTTCTTATGAATTCGATTGAATATCCAAGCTTCTGATAGAAGGGAAGAGCTTCCCAATCCATTGTGTTAAGAGTAACGAATGAGGCTCCATACTTCCTTCCCATGCTTTCTGCCTCACTCAGGAGCTTTGTTCCCCAGCCTTGATGGCGCAAAGTTTTGTCGATCCAAAGTGAATCCACATAAAGAGAGCCATAAAATAGAGTCCCAGAGGCTCCTCCAAAGATAGTTCCCTTTTGATCTTTAATGAAAATGCTAAAGGCACGAATAGGAGAGGTTATCAGAAAGGCAAAAGGGGTTTTTTTATCATAAGCAATCCAATAGGTTGTATCGGATTCACCTCGAAAGAATTTTCCGGTAGTGTAACATTTGTTCTGTAAATTCAAGTGTCCCTAGCCGGAGTGGTGGTGGGGGTTGAAAAAAAAGTTTGAGATCACGTTCTCTGAAGTTTTGATCAAAAAACAGAGGAGAAACAATGATCTCAAACAGCACTAATATCGAAATTATCCATGAACTCATTGAGCAACTTGGACAACAAGGCCTTCATGGCCTTAGCGATCTACTCAGCAGGCTCTTCAACGAAATGATGAAGTCTGAACGAGAGCACGCTGTGCAAGCAGCTCCATATGAGCGCACAGAGGGCAGAAAGGGTTATGCTAACGGTTTCAAAGATAAAAAGGTACAGACCCGTTTTGGACAACTTCAATTACAAGTGCCCCAAACCCGTGGGTTGGCTTTTTACCCTCAATGCTTAGAAAAAGGCGAAAGGTCTGAGAAGGCTTTGAAATTGGCGATTGCTGAGATGTACATACAAGGGGTGTCAACGAGACGCATAGCGCATAGGTGTGGAAATTCATTTTAAAGATAGACATGCTTTAGATGTGTTTATGAATCATCCGAAACATTTTGAAGCGAATGCTGTTTTTGAAAAGCATCTCGCGAATCCTGGCTTTATGGTGCTTACCCATGAAATTTAAGTTCGTCAGTTCTAAAATTTTTAGGCCATTTTTAAAAGGAAGATGAAAAATGACTTTATTTAATTTTAGAAAGGCAAAACAAGACGATTTGCATGATGTTATTTCTTTATTAGCTGACGATGAATTAGGGCAAAAGAGAGAAGAATCTGCCGAAGGGATTGCGCCAACCTATCAAAAAGCTTTCGATCAAATTAACGCCGATCCGAATCAGTTTTTAATGGTCGTAGAAGAAAATGGTGTGATTATAGGTACCTGCCATTTAACGGTTATGCCCTCACTGACTTTTCAGGGAGGGTTGAGAATGAATATAGAAGCTGTGCGTATTGCAACTGCCTGTCGAGGTCAAGGTGCTGGGAAATGGATGATTAATCAGGTAATAGACATGGGCCGAAAAAATGGGTGTAAAATTATTCAACTAACCACAAATAAAAAGCGATTAGATGCTAAAAGATTTTATGAAACGCTTGGATTCCAAGCTACTCATGAAGGGATGAAAATGTATCTGTGATATTTATTTGTCTTCAGAATTTTAATCTAGAGGTTCGACCAATCTCCCCACTAAAAACATCAACTCTCTAGTAAATCAACAGGTAAATGAGACTATTTTGGATGAATTACGCAATTTTTACGCATTTGAGGAATGTTTTGGCACATTTTAATTTGTTTTAAGGGCATTAAAGCGACATTAATTTAATGAAATTCGATTGTCTTTGCGGCGCAATCGATCCTTACATCGCCACCATTTGGAATGATTATTTGCGGATCAGTATGTCCAAAGTTCATATTGAAAATAACAGGAAGAGCAATGTTGTAATCCTTGAGAGCATTTTTTACTGCATTTTGTTGATTTAAGATAAAGGCGTCACGTCCTTCTGGAGGCTGTCTATCGCAAAATTGTGCTTTTGGATATGCCATTAAGATTGCTTTGAATCTTTGTAAAAAGCCTATTTCAGCTAGAGCAGAAATAAAGCAATACACGAGACCTTCAGAAGGCATCTCTTCTGAAGTCTCTAGGAAAAGTATAGATCCATCCAATTTCTCAAAAGCAGGTAAATATCGCCTAACTGATAAATGCAAATCGAGGACTTCCAGGCAGCCTCCCCATAGTCTTCCTTCTATTATTTGCTCTTGGGTGTTATGCCAATACCATCCTTTACTTGGATACACGGGGCGTTTTTTATTTAAATTGTTTTCATCAGCCCAATCTAGATCAGCATCACTGTATTCAGAGGCAGCGCTTACATGACCAATTGGAGGATGAAAAAGAGATTTTTTTATCGAGTCAATTGTATAATTTTGCATCCCACCGCCCATTGCAAATTGGGTCATCACAGCACCTCCGTAATAAGAAATAATGCCCAAATTCCATAAGAACAAATGGAGATTAGTGCAATCACTGTAGCCCATAAAAATTTTGGGATTTCTTGAAATAATCTCTTTGTCCAAGTAAGGAAGTATCCTGATTTGGTCGATTCCGCCAATGGTCGCAATGATGCCTTTAATAGAAGGGTCTGAAAAAGCTTCGTTAATGTCTTTTGCCCGAGCTTCTGGATTTTGAGAGAGATATTCTGGACTTTGGCAAGCAGTAGGAAATTCTACAGGTACGAGCTTAAAAATTTCTCTAATTCGATTTAATCCTTGCTTGTATACCCATGGAAAAAGAAAAGGCATTCCAGAAGAAGGGGATATAATGGCGACTTTATCGCCTGGGTTTAATGGTAAAGGTGTTTAGAATTTCATTAGTTTTCCTATACAAGCTATTCTTTGTTAAATTCGTTTTCAAATTCTCTGACGGTTTTTAAGATCAATTCCCAGGCAGGAACCTCTCTAAAAAACATGGATTTCATTAGACCGTAGTCTTTTTGAAGTTCTTTTAAAACGTGAGATGGAGGAACGAGCTTTAAGCTTCCTTTTCTGGCAGTGCCATAGCTTGCCCAGCCTGAAGCAAAATAAATGCTTTTATGATTGGCCACTCTTTCAAGTAAAGCTATTTCTTGAATGGCTTTTTTCTTTATTGAAGAGTTTATTAATCGAAAAAAATCATAAAAATGTCTAGAGATGCGTGGTGGAAGCTTTTTATCTTCAGGCAGGTGTGCGTATTGATGAAGAATAGTTGCTTTTTCCCAAAAAGTTCTCTCAGCATTCAGTACGCGAATAACTGTATCAGGTTCATGAATTTTTTCTTTTAACGCTTCCTTAACATAGCTCTCTATTTTGTGTTCGCTGACAGGCCAATGTTCGGACCTTGCTCCAATTTCGATTTTTACAAGTGGACGAATATACCCTGTTTTTGAGCTGTTACTTGGATATTCAAAGAGCAATGATTGGGCATCAGGATCTTCTGGATCAGAAAAAATCTGCCACCCATCGGTTGTTCTGAGCTCTGCAGCAAAAGTTTCTTTAAGGCTGACTAACATTTCTGTTTGTACATAATTGGAGCAAGCTTTTGAAAGGTTATCGATGATAGCGTTTTGTTTTTTCTTGGAAGGGGCATTTTCAGGATTATGAGGTTCACCAAAGCCAAAAAATTCTCTTTCGATTGAAAGATCAATATCTTCTGAAAAACGATCAATCAAGCCATATACTTTTGAAAGAGATGTACCCCCTTTAAAGGTGAGATACGGCTTCATCTTCTCTAGCGAAAACAATCTTTTCAAAACCCATACGACCCAATAGTCTTTTTCAATAATTTCAAAAGGCATATCCTTGGTATCAATGGCAGCTCTGAAAAAAAGTTCTCGTTCGTTTTGAGGTAAAAGATCAATCTCACTCATGGTTTAATTCCTATGATTTCAAAAACAAGAACTCTAATCCAGGCTGGAGCGAACTTCATGTTTTTTCTAATTTCTTCTGCAGTCGAATCTTTGAGTAATTTTGCAATTTGCACATGCATCTTTTTGTCGATGTGATCTTTTCCTAGATTTTTTAAAGCTTGTATTAGAAGACCTTCTCTCGTTCCAGCTGAAAGCATGTTTTTTCTTGTGGTTTTTTTGAAAATAATTTCTTGGTTGCCAACTTTCACCTTCTTAGATGCCCCTTCGGTAAGAAATATCACTCGGCCTGGAACTTGCGTGGAAAAGCCTACTAAATTTGCCGCATGAGCACCTGCAGGTTGAATTAGTACACTATCTTTTTCCGCAATTGCTTTAGCTACCTCGTTGACATCTGGGGGGATAATGCCCAATAGATCATGCTTTTTTGGATAGTCATACAAACCCTGCGCCAGTCTTCTAATAAAGTTTTGTTTCTGAAGTTGGGAGAGGGCTTTTCGAATAGATGCATCGCTGCCCAAATCTGCAAAATGCATAGGAGTAAAACACCAGCCACTGCCGTGTTCGAGAATCCTATTTTTTATTTTTTTTTCTATACTTTCGTGCATATTGTTCCCACTCACTTTTCACAAAAAGTAGCATGTTTTTGTGAAAAAGACAATAGAAAATATCTAAATTTCACAAAAATGTAGTAGTTTTTGTGAAGTTTAGATCTGATTACCCAGGAAGAGTAGCTGTGGATGGTATAATCCAAGGCTAGAGTATGGGGTAAAGGGGTGGCTATAGTTAAAGCAACAATTTTCTCTGTGACAATGTATTGAAATGTGATGCCCCTTCTCGGGGAGTCACAGGCATCACAAGTATCACAATAGATTATAAACAGATGATATTTTTTCTCTCAGTGGACTCGTGGATATTCACGATTTTGTGAGTGATTGTATCCAGCAGGTAGGCTTTTCCTGTTTGTTTTGGTATGCAAACACTCAAAGTTTGTTCAATGTTTTGAAGTGTTCCTAGCCCAAGTTGAATCCTTTCGCCGATCTCATTTGAAGCATCAAAAGTTACATATTTTATTGCTAAGATCTGGTGATCGGCGTCCTTAAGACCGGTGACCAGATAGGTCAATGCTTCTGAATCTACCATGTCTTCATAGGACTTGTAATTAGAATCAAATTTCATATTATAATTACAGACAGGTAAACCACTAGTTTGACTAGTGGACTCCCAAGGCTTGGCCTATAGATTCAGTGAAAAAGCAAGACGGTGTGTCTATGCTCTTTGCGGGCTTGACGGTCCAACAAAGGAGATCATATGACGACACCGTCTTACGAAAGTTTGACCCATTCTAAATGGGATTGTAAATATCACATAGTCTTTATCCCGAAGGGGCGTAAAAAAGCCCTCTATGGGAGTGTGCGGAAATTTTTGGGTCCGGTATTCCACGAACTGGCATCCCAAAGAGGCTCGACAATAATCGAGGGGCACATGGTGCAAGACCACGTGCATATGTTGATAAAAATTCCTCCGAAGTATTCCGTAGCCGAAGTAGTCGGTTACATCAAGGGAAAAAGCGCCATTGCTGTGGCGCGACAGTTTATACCATTTATCAAAAATAATGTTCACTTTGGCAAGGAAGCTGCACAAATTTTTGTGTCTGGAGCGAGCGACCATTGCCGAATGGCAAGGCGCGAGTGAAGACCAAAAATTTGTTGCAAAGCTGACGTAGCCAAAGTGA
>DATIJP010000041.1:0-1541 GCA_035478495.1 Rhabdochlamydiaceae bacterium | reverse complement strand
TCCAACTGCCTGATAAAATTCATCCAGATCATGGTCTGAATAACGGATGGTTTTTAATTGAGGGAGTTCTTTCTCCACCATGGCTAAAACTTCTTTTCCGCGTTGCAGAACGAGATTTTCAATTCCTTGAGGTTGAATGCTAGGTAATCTGTCTAATGAAAACTCATTGAAAAAGATGGCGTCGAAAACTCCTAAAGTAGGAAGTACATTCAGCCATGGAGCTTCGATCACAGTGACATTTGGATGTACATTAGCCCATTTTATAGCTTCTTTTGCAACTTCTGGGTCAGATTCAATAATTATATGATGTTTTATTGGGAAAGAATGAATCTTATTGGCTGCATAGCCTTGGCTAAAGCCGACTTCCAGGACCTCCCCAAAGGGGCGCAAAGTGTCAATTAAGGCTTCTATATAGGGTTTTTCCCATTCCATTCGTGTAGACAAGAGTCACCGCACTATTTTTTTCCCTAGAGTATAGGCGGCATTTTTTTCTGTCAATTCGAGAAAGGTGAAACCAATATTTTTTAAAAACTATAATGAATCCATTTTGCTACAGTTTTTAAAGTTGGATTCTTGTTTTTTAGATTATGGTAGATAGTTGAACGTGGAAGTTCTGCTTCTTTTGCAAAAACGTACTTTGTTACAGGCACTTTGATGAGCACTAATAATTTCTACAGCTCCTTCATAATCATTCTCTTTTAAACATTCCCAGAAAGCTTGAGAGATTAGCTTTTCATCTAAGAGATCTCTGGAAGGATCATGTCTGGCTAATTTAATGCTTTTTTTAAGGCGCAGCTTCGGTATATTTCCTGAGGATTTTTTCATCTTTTTAATGATGCCAACCTTTTGCAACCATCATTTCACGAACAGTGGAATGCACTTCGGGTCTTTGAAGAATATCAGCAATGTCTTCAGGCACATAAATTCTTTTTTTTCTCACTTTTTTTGTTCCCTTTGGTCGCCCTGCTCCTTCTCGTTTTCCGCCTTTCCCTTTTGTTGCTTTTTCAGTTAATTCAGAAAGATTGTCATTAAGACGTTCTATAATGAACATCTTCAAATATTTGGGATAATTTTTGATAACTTCTTTTGAAGAATTGCCTGCATATTCAACAGGATATTTAGGATGGCTAAAAACCCAAGCATTGACTTCTTTATCAAACCAAGGAGTAATTTTTCCTATTTCCCTAAGAGCTACTGCTAAATGTTTTTTTGTTTCTTTTTTCTCTGTACTCATCATAAGAAATTCATGAGACAACGATAGATTAATTGGGATAAAAAATCAAATGAAATGCATATTTTTCAAAAATGGATACTTGCTGAAGAGGAGGGATTCCTCCCAGGCGGTGCGGCTATTCGCCGTCGCCGTCCTGGGAGCCGGCTTACCGCTTTCAGACGGCTCACTTCGAATCCCCCACGGAAGCAAAACTGTTTGCTTCCTCTCTTCCGAAAACTAAAAAAGAGAAGCCGCAGGCTTCTTGAGATTATTTCTTTAACCACTTTTTCAAAATGGATACTTGCTGAAAAGGAGGGATTCCTCCCTG
>DATIJP010000040.1:0-13781 GCA_035478495.1 Rhabdochlamydiaceae bacterium | reverse complement strand
TCCAAAGATTATTTAAAGCGCCAAATCGAAAAAGAAAAACAAGTGGCAAAAATGCGGCTTGAACTCTATTTGGGCAAACGGCCTCTTCCAAGTGTCAAAGGGAAAACAGTCATTTTAGTGGACGATGGGATTGCAACAGGAGCGAGCATGCGCGTGGCTATTCACTCTTTGCGCTCTCAAGGGGCGAAAAAAATCGTTCTTGCCGTGCCTGTCGCAGCGCCTGATTCCTTAAAAAAAATAGAAAAAGAGGTCGATGAAGTCCACTGCCTTCAAAGCCCTTCCTATTTCGAAGCAGTAGGCAGTTTTTATAAGAAATTCGATCAAACGGCCGATGAAGAGATTATTCGGCTTCTTTCCTAAATTCTTTGGAATTTAACCACAGAGACACAGAGAGCACAGAGTTCGGAGGAGAATTCATTTTTTTGCGAGCGAAGCAAAAAAATGGATTTCTATTTTTTTCGGTTCGCTCCCGAAAAAAATATAAAACTCTCTCTCTTTTTACTCGGTGCCCTCTGTGCCTCTGTGGTTAATCTTTTTTTTTGTTTGCTTATCCTCAAAAAGTTTCTCTTCTAGCTCAGCAATTGAAATATCGCTGAGGGCGATCTCTTTACCTTTACGCAGTTCCAAGGCGTGCAATCTTAAATCAATTTCATAGATGGTGATTTCTTTGCGCGCATTTAGGAGTTGGAGAATTTCCATTCTTTCCAAAAAAGCGCCAATTGAGTCCTGCATCTCATAGTCCTCCATGAGCTCCACAATTTTTGAAATGGGAATATCCCTTATTTTTTGCTGTGCCGCCAGCGAAAAAGGATGCAGCGCATTAGGAATAAAAGAGAGTGAATTAAAGAGATGTTTATTTTTATTTGGAAATGTAAGCCCATTATCAAATTTTTGCAGACTGTAAACTAAATTTTGCGAGTCTGCCTTTACATGAATATTGCCTGCATGTGCATCGGTGTCATAAGTTGTCCAAATGAGGATCATCACATCCTCAAAATCATTTTGATTGATGGAATTTTGAATCTCCTCATCAGAAAGATCGCGATCAATCCAGTCATGGACAAGCTCAAAAAGCTCTTTCATATTCGGGATATATTCTTGGATGGAGCAGAGCTTTTCTTTATCAGGGTAGCCTGCTTCCTGCAAAAAGAGCTCTTTTTCCATTCCAGTAAGGAGATCGCTAATATCAAAAAAATTTTCACTCTTAACGATAGAAATGATTGTTTTAGGGGTCATATGGGATAGCCCAATTTCTTGTGCCACAGCATAAGAAAGGGCTTCGGCTTGCGCTGAACGATAAAGAGGGATATCAAGACGCACGCGAAAGCGATAGTCATTATAAGGCGAGGCGTAATATTTTCGGTTATTGAGGCACAGAATATCCTCGTCGATTGGTTTAATGACGAAACAGGGATTCTTCTGCTGATCAAAGAGAAAATAGGCGGCCCCAAATCCTTCTTTGGATGCGGCCAAGGTTCCCTCTTTGATACTGTTTTCAATTTTTTCATAAAAGGGAGCATCATAGCCCGATTTAAAATTGTCCACTTTGCTACGCCAGTGCTCTTTAATGGCGGCAATTTCTTTTCTTCTTTTTAGAATTGTACTGAGGAGAAGGTCCTCATCGTGCAGATCACGTATTTGGTCCCAAAGGCGTCCAAAATGGAGTCTATCAGAGGTTTTGAGAACAAACTGGTCATCACTCTTGGATGGGCAGGATGAAAAAGAGAGGCCAATCGAAAGAAGAAGGGTAATCATCACTATTTTTTGTGATCAATGTAAATTTTCTCAAAATAACCATTGCCCAGCGGAGCAAGGTCAAAGGATTTTACATAGGGTTTTGCAATGAAGGCACAGCTCCAATGAAAAATGGGCGCAAGGGGCATCTCCTCGATAAAGAGTGCCTCTGCTTTATGCATGAGTTTTCGGCGCTCTTCCTCAGATGGCACAACAAGGGATTGATTTAGAAGTCGGATATATTCTTCATTCTCCCAGTGGGGATAATTTTTAGTATTTTCCTTGAATTTGAATCTCTCTAAAATATTCATTGGATCATTGTATTGAGCAATCCAATAGGTTTGGGCCATGGTAAAATCTTTTTTAGAAAGCTTTTGCATTAAGATCTTATGTTCTAAATTTACGAGATTGACTTTCACATGTAAATTTCTCTGCCATTGCTGCTGCAGCGCCTGGGCGATTTTATAATGCTGCTCAGAATTCGAATAGTAATAAGAGACCTCAGGAAACTCTGCAGGACTTATGTCCAGTTCTTCGCAGCCTTTTTGAAAAAGTGTTAGAGCTTGATCTGTGGCGGCATCTTGAAAAAAATGGACCAAGTGGTTCTTTTTTAAACAAGGAGGAATCATCTCGAGGGCAACTTTTTCATTTAAAGCAGTGACATTTTTGACAATCTCTTGTCTATCAATTGCAAGTGCAAATGCCTTGCGAATATTACAGTTATTGAAGGGGAATTGTTGCACATTAAAAGCGCAAAAGGTGGTGGCTGCCAGCGGCCTTGTTTTAATCATATTTTTTTTCGTTAGCTCAGCTACTGAATCCAATGGCAGAGCTAAAACAGGCTGGCCTAGAATATCGATCAGCCCTTTTTCATACATTTGAAGTGCTGTTGTTTCATTTTTCACCATTGAAAAATGGAGCCGATCGAGCCTAATTTCATCTTTGCGATGGTAATTTTGATTTTTTTCAAGAAGGATCTCATAGTCATGTTTCCACTTTTTTAAAATAAAAGGACCGCTGCCGACAATAGGGCCCTCCGTGGGGGGAGCATCTTTGCAGACGGGGAAAAAGACACAAAATGAGATCAGCTCAAGAAAATAGGGCGTCGGCTGCTCAAGGACCACTTCAAATACGTTGCTAGAAAGTGCATGAAGGCCTACTTCTTCTAAGGCAATTTTTCCCCGCTTAGCTGCTTCAGCATTTTTAATAGGATACAAAAGATGCGCATTTACGGCGGGGAACTCCGGATCAAGAATATCTTTCCAGGATTGTTCAAAATCATAAGCAGTGATGGGGGTTCCATTGGACCAAAAACTATTTTTTAGATAAAAGGTATATGTTTTCCTATCCTCGGAAATCTCATAGCTTTCTGCTAAAGACAAAGAAAGCGAACCATCGGGATTGCCGCGCATCAGTCCGTCAAAAAGAAGAAAATGCAGAGTAGAAGAGACCACGTCGCCGCCTTTTCTCGGGTCAAGTGTGGAAGGGTCCGAGGGGATATTTAAATTAAGCTGTTGAAAAGCGGAATTTTTTTTATGAGGGTTGCAAGAAGTGTGTAAGAGCAGTAAGGCAAGAAAAAGGTAAATTAATTTTTGCATATATCCGGGGATTTAATATGCAGCCACTATTAATATTTGTCGAGGAAATGCTAATCAGAAAATAAGCCCCAACGTTTTTCACGGTCCCAAGCCTCAAGAGATTTTTCGATGGGTACAAATTGTTGTCTGTCTAAATTAAGTGATACCTTGCAAATTCTAAGATCTTTACATGGGGCTTTACTCGCGGAGATAAGCGCGCACGCAGACCTAATCCAATGGTTTTCATCATCCTTGTTCAAGGCAAAGAATAACGTAGTTTTTAAAGAGGAATGAATTTGCTCTTGGGTCGCTTTTTTTATAGCTATAGGCAAAAGCCTTTGCCATGCTTCGCGATGACACAACATGATAATACAATCTAGTACTGATTGAGTGCCGTTTACCCCGAATTTTACTTGGGTCGAAACATCCGCGCCTGCTTCAATCAAAATTCTAGCCGTTTCCAATGTCTCAAATGTTTCTCCTATTGGTTTTCCGCGATCTGATTTAATCAAAATTCTATCCCTTTCCAATGTCATAGATGATTCTTCTGGTTCTCGGAGATCTGCATGAACAGCTTTACCAACTGCAATTTCTAATGATTTGTTAGGGTATCTGTATCTTGGGTCAAGCTCATAATGGGCCTCTGCAAATTGAGTTAAATAGGGCTCTAAAGCTAGAGGAGCAGTATCAATAGGAGATTCATAACGCTTATTTCGAGCAAACACTAGGGTCGGGTCTGCTTGTAAAAGAAACCTTGCAGTAGCTCGATCTTTACAGAAATGCAATACCGAGTTTCCTTCAAGATCTTTAAGATCCAACTTGGCACCTCTTGAAATCAAAAGTTGGACCATTCTACGGCATTCTTCAATCGTCTTACCAGGTTGATATTCTACGTTATAAAACAAAGCTGTTTTACCACTCTTAGCTGTATGAGTAATTAAAGAAGGATCATGGTCTAAAAGCAAACGGAGAACTTCTTCAGAATGAACCATAGAGAAAATATGATACCCATCTCCGCCTGTTGCTCTAAGATCTAATCCGCGAGCATTCTTTAAAACATATTCGATCACCCTGGGAGTAATGATAATTTTGCCATTATCAAAACGAAGGTAGCGGCCTTCCGCGTGACAAAGGGCTTTGAAAAGCGGAACATGCCCTGCATATACTTTAAGATTAATACTTTGTAAATTTCCCCTTTGTGATGGAGGAACATACACGCCTAAGGCAGCTGCAAATTGATCGGGGTGTTTGATGAGTTCATCAAGTTTTCTATAAACCTCATCTGGAAGGTCTGTGTTTTTGGGAGGCTTTTGTTTTATTCCAACCGCAACTAAAAAAGAATTCACTACGCTTAAAATAAATTTTTGAGCGCCATTGAAGAAAATATTGGCCCGGCCTAGGAAGCCATCGCTATGCATTGCCATGGTTTCAAGAGAGTTTCGTGCTGTGACAAGAGAAACGCGCTCAGTGGGCGGGGTTTTGGACTCGACGTCGCCAACCCTAGCTGTGTTTTTCTCGTCGAAATGAATTTGCATATGTCCCCTCCTTTTATTAAAGAGGTATTATATCAAATCATAGCTTTGAGAAATAAGTCCCATTTTTGTTCCTTGTCCCACTCCTCAAGAGATTTTTCTTGAGATACATGTTCACCTTTTTCGGGATTAAATACATTTTTGCGAAGTCTAAGGTCATTACATGGGGCTTTACTCGCGGAGATAAGTTCGCGCGCAGCCTCAATCCAGCCGCTGTCGCCATAAAGATCATAGGCTTTGGATAGCGTAGTTATTAAAGAGGAATGAATCTGCTCTTGAGTGGCTTTTTGTATAGCTATGGGTAAAAGCTCTCGCCATGTTTCTTTGTAATAATGCAAGATAATACAATCTAGGACTGATTGCGTATCGCCACCATCTAATTTAATTCGGGTTGAAACATCCGCACCTGCTTCAATCAAAGTTCTAGCCGTTTCCAATGTCTCAAATGGTTTTGGTGTTCTGCCCTCTGCGTAAGCAGCTTTACCAATGGCAATTTCTAATAATTTGTTAGGATCTTTTGGGCTAAGCTCTTGATGTTCCTCTGCAAATTGAGTTAAATAGGTCTTTAATGCTGGAGGTGCAGTATCAATAGGAGATTCATAATACTCATTAAGAGCAAATATTAGATGTGGATCTGCGGCTAAAAGAAGCGCTGCAATAGGTTGATCTTTACAAACATGTAAGACCGAGTTTTTTCTAGAATCGCACTTTTTAAGATCCGTACTTCTTAAAATAAAAAGTTGGACCATTTTGCAGCATTCTTCTATGGTTTTACCACATTGTTCTTGTACATGATAAAACAAAGATGTTCTACCAAACTTATCCATAAGAGTAATTAAAGAAGAATCCCGCTCTAAAAGCATACTGAGAACTTCTTCTGAACCAGCAAAAGTCAAAATAGAAGACCCATATTGATTTTTTGCTTTAAGATCTAATCCGAGAGCGTTCTCTAAAACATATTTGATCACTCGGGGGGTAACGGTAATCTTGCCATGATCAAAACGAAGATTTTGGCCTTCCGCAAAGCAAAGCGCTGAAAAAAGCGGCGTTTCATCTCCATTGACTTTAAGATTAATACTTTTTAAATTTCTCCTTTGCGATAGAGGAACATGCACGCCTAAGGCCGCTGCAAATTGAATAGGGTGTTTGATGAGTTCATCAAGTTTAGCATTAACCTCATCTCCTGAGATTTCGGTTTCAATGGAAGGCTTTGGTCTTATTCTAATTGCAATTAAAAAAGAATTAATTGCATTTAAAATAGGTTTTATAAAGTTATTAAAAAAAGTCTTGTTGGAACATCGGAAGCCATCAACAGGCGATGCCGAGGCTTCAAGAGAGTCTCGGCGAGTCTCAGGAGAGAGGCGATCAGAAGCCGGGGTTTGCGACGCCACATAGAGGACGCATGCAGTTTTTGTCGCGTCAAAATGAATGTCCATATGTTCACCCCGTTCATTAAAGGAGCATCATATTAAATCATAGCTTTGGGAAATAAGTCCCAATTTTTTTCTCTGTCCCAAGCCTCGAGTGATTTTTCTTGATTTGTCCAATTTCCTTTTTCTTTATCTTCTACTAGTGCCCAAATTGTAAGGTCATTACATGGGGTCGTACTTGTGGAAATAAGTATACGTGCTGCTTCAATCCAGCATTTTTTATTTGGCTCATCTAAGGCACGCATTAGCGCTATTTTTAAAGAGTCATGAATTTCCCCTTGACTTACTTTTTTTATTGCTATGGGCAAAAGCTTTTGCCATGGTTCGTACTGATAGAAAAGGACAATCCAATAGAATATTGATTTAGGAAAGTCATCGAGTTCAACTTTGGCCGAAGCATCGGCACCTGCTTCAATCAAACCTATAATTGTTTCCAATGCCTCAAGTGATTTTCCATTTGATTGAATAGCTGCACAAATTGCAATTTTTAACTTCCTGTCATTGGAAGGCTTTGGTTTTATTCCTATTGAAATTAAGGAAGAATCAATGCTGCTTAAAAGAGAGCTTATAAAACTGTTAGTGAAAGTATTGGTGTCACTTCCGACGCCTGCATCAGACGATTCCATAGATTCAAGAGAGTCTTGGGAAGTGACAGCAGAAACGCCACCAGAAGCCGGGATTTGAGACTCGAAATCGAAGTTTCTATCAGTTTTTATCTCGTCAAAATGAATTTCCATATTTCCCTCCTTTTTTGTAGAGGTATGATATCAAATCATCGTTTTGGAAATAAGCCCCAATTTTCGTCGCTGTCCCACTCCTCAAGAGATTTTTCTTGAGATTCAAATCTCCTTCTTTGTGAATCAATTTCTATCGTGCGAAGTAAAATGCCATTACATGGGGTCACACTCGCGGAGATAAGTGCGCGCGCAGCCTCAATCCAGTGTTGTTCTTCATCCCATTCCATGGCTTTGCGTAGTGTAGTTTTTAAAGAGGAATGAATCTGCTCTTGAGTGGCTTTTTTTATTGCTATTGGTAAAAGATTTCGCCATGCTTCGTAATTAGACCGACTGATAATACAATTTAGGACTGATTCAGTGCGGTCTCCATCCATTTTAATTCGGGTCGAAACATCAGCACCTGCTTCAATCAAAGTTCTAGCTGTTTTTAATGTTTCAAATGATTCTCCGCCATGTGAGTGAGAAGCTTTACCAATTGCAATTTCTAGCAATTTGTTCTTGTCTTTTGGGGCACGTTCTTGATGAGACTTTGCAAACTCAGTTAAATAGGGCTTTAAAGTTTCAAGCGCACTATCAATAGGAGATTCATAATGTTTATTGAGAGCAAACACTAGACCTGGATCTGCCTTTAAAAGAAGCTCTGCAGTAGGTTGATCTCTACAAAAATGCAATATCGAGTTTCCTTCAGAATTAGGAAGGTCCAACTTTGCACCTCTAAAAATCAAAAGCTGGACCATTTTACGACATTCTTCTATGGTCCTACCAGAGTGATATTTTAGAATATAAAACAAAGCTGTTTGACCTTGTCGATCCACAAAATCAATTAAAGAAGAATCACGGTCTAAAAGTATGCGGAGAACTTCTTCCGAACGAACCCTAAAGAAAATATGTACCCCAGATCCCTCTTCTGTGCGAAGATCTAATCCACGAGCTTTTTTTAAAACATATTCGATCACCTGAGGAGTAATGGTAATTTTCCCATCATCAAAATGAAGTTTTTTGCCTTCCTCGAAACAAAGGACAGTAAAAAGCGGTATTTCATCTCCATAGACTTTAAGATTAATACTTTTCAAATTTCCACTTTGCGATGGAGGAACATAAACTCCTAAGGCAGCTGCAAATTGATCGGGGTGTTTGATGAGTTCATCAAGTTTGGCATAGATCTCATCTCCGGTGATTTCCCTGTTTATATCGGGCTTTGGTCTGATTCTAATTAAAATTAAAAAAGAATTAATTAATTTTGAAATAAATTTTACAATCTTCTCGAAGAGGCGACTTATTAAGCCATCGCCAGGCGTTGCCGGTATTTCAAGAGAGTCTGGGGGTCTAAGAAGAGAAATGCGACCAGGCAGGGGGGTATTGGATTCCACGCCGCCGATGCTAGCTACTTTTGTCTCATCGAAATAAACGTCCATTTTTATTCTTTCATTGAAAGAAGGAACTCGACATTACTATTTGTTTTTTTAAGTCTGCCGATAAGCAAATTCATCGCATCTAATGGCGAAAGATCGGAAAGGGCCTGTCGCATTAAATAGACCTTCTCCAATTCGCTTGGATGATAAAGAAGCTCTTCTTTTCGCGTTCCGCTCTTCATGAGGTCAATGGCAGGCCATACACGCCTTTCTGCAAGACGTCTATCGAGCACAAGCTCCATGTTGCCTGTCCCTTTGAACTCTTCAAAAATCACCTCGTCCATGCGCGAACCTGTCTCAATAAGAGCTGTTGCAATAATAGTCAGTGAACCGCCCTCTTCAATATTACGGGCAGCTCCTAAGAACCTTTTAGGTTTATGAAGCGCGTTTGCATCCACACCGCCTGAAAGGATTTTTCCAGAGTGCGGTTGCACGGTGTTATGCGCACGAGCAAGACGTGTCAGGTTGTCCAAAAGAATCACAACGTCATGGCGATGTTCCACAAGACGGCGCGCTTTTTCAATCGCCATTTCAGAAACTTGAACGTGCCTTTCCGGGGGTTCGTCAAAAGTAGAAGAGATGACCTCGCCCTTAACACTGCGGATCATGTCCGTCACCTCTTCAGGACGCTCATCAATTAAAAGTACAATTAAAACCACTTCGGGGTTATTGGTCGCAATCGCATTGGCGATATTTTGCAAAATGATTGTCTTCCCTGATCTTGGAGGCGCAACGATCAGCGCTCTTTGTCCTTTCCCGATGGGAGCAGCTAGATCAATGACCCGTGTGCTGAGCTGGTCTTTTGTCGTTTCCATCACAAGTCTTTCATCAGGATAAAGTGGAGTTAAGTTCTCAAAGAGGATGCGCTCTTTTGCTTTTTCAGGAGCTTCGTTATTAATTTTTTCTACTTTAAGCAGAGCAAAATATTTTTCCTTATCTTTAGGGGAGCGGATAGTTCCAAAGACAGTATCGCCTTTTTTCAGATCAAAACGGCGGATTTGCGCCGGCGAAACATAAATATCTTCAGCTGAAGGAAGATAGTTGTAGTTGGGAGAGCGCAAGAAGCCAAATCCATCAGGGAGAACTTCGAGAACACCTTCTCCTACGAGAACTTCATAAGGGGATTCAGACTTTGCTTTGACAATCTCAAAAACCATTTGCGATTTAGTGAGCGATCCAAGATTCGAAAGTCGCATATTGCGTGCATATTGATTGAGCTGGTCAATATTCATGCGCTGAAGATCGGAGATTTTTGTGACTGAGACTTGACGGTCATCAGTGGGAGGAAGCTGTTGTCCGTTTTCTTGAGTCTGATTAGGCGGTTCGTCTTGGAACATAGTTTAAGATCCTTTGATAAAGTTTAGTTGCATTGTTTTTTAATTCTTCGAGGCCATCATTATTTGTCAGCGTAAAATCTGCTTTTGCGGCCTTTTGTTTCATATCCCATTGCCGTGCCATCCGTTTTTCAAATTCCTGATCAGAGGCCCCGGGCTTTGAGTGAAACCTTTTTTTACATGTTTCTGGATCGGCAATAACTGTAAGAATACAGTCAAAAAATTTCTCGCTCTCGCTTTCAAAAAGAAGAGGCACTTCAGCAACGAATAAGGCGTACTTTCCAGCTTTTTTAATCTGATCGTAAAGAGTTTTGATTTCATCAATTACTGCGGGATGAAGTATCTGTTCAAGAGCATACAGTTTATCTTTTTGAGAAAAAACCTTTTCAGCAATTTTTGCCCGGTCAAACTGATCTCCATTTACAATTTCAGGACCGAGCAGGTCTATGATTTCTTTCCCAATCTTGGTTTTGGGAGATAGCAGCCGGTGGACAATCTGGTCGGCACTCACGTAATAGGCGCCTAAACTTTCGAATATCTTGCAAACGGTTGTCTTTCCTGAGGAAAGTCCGCCAGTAACTGCTAATTTCTTCAAACCTAACATTCCCCCCAATTTTTTCCAATAGAAATGTCGACTAGGATGGGCACTTTGAGAACAAAGATATTCTCCATGATTTTTTTTACCTCTTGAGCAAAAAATTCCACTCTTTCGTCTGGAACTTCGAAGATCAGCTCATCATGGATTTGCAAGACCATATAGCCTTGCTCATTTGTCCGTTTGATCATTTTGTCAATTTCAATCATAGCAAGTTTGATAAGGTCTGCTTGGCTGCCTTGAAGTGGAGTATTCACTGCATAACGTTCAGCGGCGGCTCGGACCATGGGATTTTTACTGTAAATATCAGGAATGGGCCTTTGTCTTCCAGTCATGGTGAATGATTTGCCTGTTTTGTATGCACTTTCTTTGCAAGCTTCTAAGTACTCTTTGACTTTGCTGTAACGCTCAAAATAGGTTGCGATGAGCGCAGCAGCTCGTTTTGTATCGATACCTAGCTCTTTTGCGAGTCCAAAAGCTTGCTGGCCATAAAGAATCCCAAAATTGACAGCCTTAGCTTGATGCCGCATTTCAGGAGTCACTTCATTCAAAGGCACATTGAAAACTAAAGAAGCAGTATAGGTGTGAACATCTTCTCCATCTTGAAACGCCTTTGTAAGGACAGGATCTTCGCTTAAATGGGCAAGTAAGCGGAGTTCAATTTGCGAATAGTCTGCAGCAAGATAACTCCAATGGGGCAACTCTGGTTTAAATGCTGTGCGCAATTTACGTCCTTCAGATGATCTCACAGGAATATTTTGCAAATTAGGATTGGTACACGATAAGCGTCCTGTTGCAGTGACAGATTGGTTAAACGTGCAATGGATGCGCCCTGTTTTTGGGTTAATTTGCTCAGGGAGTGCATCCACATAAGTGGAGCGCAATTTTTCAAAAAAGCGATAGCCGATGATTTTAGGGATGATGGGAGAGGTATCTTCCAACATTTCGAGCACTTCTGCACTTGTTGAGAAGCCTGTTTCTGTTTTTTTTGGCGGGCGAATCTGTAATTTCTCAAAAAGAATATGGCTTAGTTGCTTGGGAGAATTAAGATTAAAGGTCTCATCTGCGAGCTTATAAATATCCGATTGCAAATGGGCAATCTGATCTGCAAGTTCATTTGACATTTCTTTGATCTTAGAAGTGTCTAGATAGATGCCATGCTCTTCCATCTCCATTAATACAGGAAGTAAGGGAAGCTCTATTTTCTCTAGGACGGATAGGAGGTTTTCATCTTTGAGTTCTTTTTGAAAAAGCTCTTTAAGCCTAACTGTATAATCCACATCTTCACAGCAATAGGCGCATACTTTGTCCAAAGGAACGCTTTTCATTGAGATCTGTTTTTTCCCTTTTCCGATCAGATCACTAATAGGAATTTTGATTTTGCCAAATTTTTCTAAGGCGAGCTCATCTAAGCCATGTCGTTGCTTATGCGGAGCAAGAAGATAGGAGGCTAAAATGGTATCAAAAGAGATATTTCGAATTGTGATCCCATGAGAGTGTAGGACATGCAAGTCATACTTCAAATTGTGCCCAAAAAATTTGATCTCGGGATTTTCTAGCAGCGGCTTTAAAAGCTGCAGGCATCTTTCCATTGAAAGAGTGCCGTTCATGGGAATATACCAAGCTTCTTTTGGTTTGATGCCAAGGCCAATGCCAACAAGTTCTGCTGTTAGAGGAGTGATATCGGTAGTTTCCGTATCGATGCAAATCTCTTTTGCATCGAGAAGTTTTTCAATCAGACTTTTAAGTGCATTTTCATCATCGATTAAAGTATAGGAAACCATTTCTTCTTGAGGAAAAGCACCAAGTTCTTTGAGGAGCGTCATGAAATGCATTTCATGATAGAAGGTCTTAAGTTTTTCCAAATGAGGTTGTTTAAGTAAAAAGAACTCTTCTTCTTTTGGAAAATCCACATTGATATGGATGGTGGCAAGCTGGCGGCTTAGCAGCGCTGAATCTTTGCCATTTAAAATCACATCTCTCTTTTTATCTTTAAAGTTCTTAGCATTTTCCAAAATCATGTCCAAAGAACCAAATTCTTGTAAGAGCTGCGTGGCAGTTTTGGGGCCAATTCCCTCAATTCCTGGAATATTATCTGAAGAATCTCCCATGAGAGAAAGCAAGTCGACAATTTGCTCGGGGTTGACACCAAAGAGCTCTTTTACCTTTTCTCTATCGATTAAAAGATTTCCCTTGTGGGGATTTATCACTGAAACGTCATCAGAGACAAATTGGCATAAGTCTTTGTCGCTAGTACATAAATAGACGTGCGCGCCCTCTTGCTGCCCCCATTTAGCAATGCTTCCCATCACATCATCAGCTTCTACTTTAGGAATTGAAAGATAGGGGATGCCTGCTAATTCACAAAATTCGATGGCCCTTTCTAATTGGGTATAAAGATCAGGCGGCATGGATGTGCGATGAATTTTGTAATCGCTATAAATGCTTTTTCTGTGGTGCGTGCTTTGCGGCCCATCAAAAACAGCGACAAAATGGGTCGGAGAAAAATCTTTGATAAGTTTAAAAATCGAGCGAATAAAGCCGTACAGCCCGCCGGTTGCTTCCCCTTTTAAATTGGACATGGGGCCAATCGCATAATAGGACCTGAAAAGAAAGTTGACTGCATCGACTACATAGATGCTTTTCATGATTACATGATTAATTTGTTGGTGTGTATAAATATAAGAACTTTCCGCTCATTTCTGAAGTGATATTAGGCCCTAAAGGAAACACATGTTTTATGTTTTCCTTCAAAAAATGAGCCCTTCCTTGAGCCAATTGTTTTATTATACCATGTGTAGGTTCTATATGCAATACTTGATACTTCTCATTTTCTTTAATGCCTGAAGCGGCTGCGAGTTGTTTTACGGCAGCGCTATAGCTGCTATTTCCATCGTCTATAAAGCCAATCTGCTGCGCTTCTTCAGCTATAAATACCTTAGCCCCATAATCTTGGATTAGTTTATTACGATCAATTGCGGGCCTGGCTGCAAGGACGATATCGACGAAATGGTTGTATAAAGACAAAGTAATTTTTTTAATTGAGGCTTCTTCCCCAGGTTCCCAGGGGCGGTAAGGGTTTAAGAGATCTTTGTCTTTGCCTTCTGTCAAAGTGAGCGCCTTAATCCCAATTTTTTGCATGGTTTCAAAGAAGTTAAAATTGGGGCCGAGGAGCACTCCCACTGATCCAATGATGCTTTCGGAACTACTTAAAATTTTATCCGAGGCAGCAGCGATATACATCCCGCCTGAAGCACAGAGCCCTTCAACGTAGGTGTAAATAGGGACATGATATCTCTCTTTATATTCACGAAGAGTGCGGTAAATGACATCTGCATCATTTGCTGTACCTCCAGGCGTGTTCATATAGAGGAGGATGCCTTTAACACGATTATCTTTAAGGATTCCTTCGCGTGAGGTTAAAAGGATA
>DATIJP010000039.1:0-13621 GCA_035478495.1 Rhabdochlamydiaceae bacterium | reverse complement strand
AAATTCCCAAGTAATGTAAGGGAATTTTTTTTTTGAGATTTTCTTTTCTTAGTATATAATCACCTGGAATTATCCTCCTCAGGTGATTTTTTTTTGGAGTTACTGCATGTGGAATTTGTCTACGATTTACACTTCAAATGATTGCTTTGAAAAGCAAGTTCAAAAAATAGCAAATAAGCTTTCTTCCTTTCAGTTTTCAAGCACATTAAAACCATCTGTTCTTGCATTCCAAGAATTGGGCAAAGAGTTAAAGGAAGCCGACTCTTATGTGACTTGTTTATGTGCTCAAAATACCTCTGATCCGCTAGGGATTGCCTATATGAGCAATCTTGCAAAATTAAAAGCCTCTTATCACAATTTAACGCTTACGCTCAGCGAAAAGCTGAAAAATCTAGACGAAAGCGCATTCAGAACATTGCTTTATGATCCTGATTTAAAAGAGATCTCTTTTCATTTAAAACATCTGAGGGAGCTTTCCAAAAAGAAATTGGATTTTTCTCGTGAGAGTATCATTAATGAACTCTCTTCTTTTGGTTATCATGGGTTTTGGGATCTCTATTGCAGTTTTGTAGGCAAAATGCGTATTTCAATTGGGGACAAGCAGCTCTCTGCAGGCCAAGTTGACAATCTTCTCAACCATGAAGACCGCAGTGTGCGGCAGGAAGCATTTAAAAAATGGACAGAGGCGTGGAAAAAAGAGTCGGATATTTTAGCGCAGATTTTGAACCATTTAGCTGGGTTTCGTTTGAAAGTCTACGAAGAGCGTGGGTGGAATGATCTTCTTTTCGAACCATTAAATGCCTGTCACATGCAGAAAAAAACAGTGGAGGTCATGTGGGAAGTGATTCAAAAAAACAAGCCTGTCTTTTTAAAATATTTACAGAAAAAAGCAGAATTATTCGGATTAAAAAAACTCTCTTGGGCAGATCTGAATGCTCCTATAAAAATCAGCAAGACAAAAGAGATTTCTTATGATGATGCATCTTCTTTTATCTTCCGCCATTTTGAAAATTATTCTCCTAGATTAGCAGCCTTTGCTAAAGAGACTTTTGATAAGAAATGGATCGAAGCAGAGGATCGTACAGGAAAGGCCTCTGGCGGATTTTGTACTCCATTTCCCAAGGCAAGGCAGTCGCGGATTTTTATGACATTTGGAGGCGGTATGTCCAGTCTTGCTACACTTGCACATGAAATTGGGCATGCTTATCATTTTCAGCGTCTGAATGCACTTCCCTTTTTCTTGCAAAATTGTGGGATGAATGTAGCTGAGACTGCTTCTACTTTTGCCGAAATGGTTGTGATTGATGGTGCAATAAAAGAAGCAAAAACCCCAGAAGAAAAACGATTTCTCTTAGATGATAAACTCCAGCGTGCGGTTCAATTTTTCATGAATATTCATGCGCGATATCTTTTTGAACTTAAGTTTTATGAGGAGCGCAAAAAGGGATTTGTTTTGGCAGAAAGGCTTTGCCAATTGATGGAGCAGGCGCAAAAAGAGGCATTCATGGGCGAGCTTGAAGATTATTTTCCCTATTTTTGGGCTTCCAAACTCCATTTTTATTACACTGAAATTCCATTCTATAATTTTCCATATACTTTCGGATTTCTCTTTAGCCTTGGTCTCTATCGTCTGGGAGAAAAAGATATGGAGAAGTACGATCGTCTTTTAGATGATACTGCGCGGATGTCTGTTGAGGAGCTAGCACATAAACATTTGGGAATTGATCTTGGCAGCCCAGAGTTCTGGCAGCAAGCTATTGATCCGCTGATAAAAGACGTTGAAGAGTTTACTTCTTTATGATTTTAAAATCGCGAATTTGAAGCTGGATACTAGATTTATTCAAGAAGGTATTCACATGCGGTGTAAAGGCGATATGTAGAGTCAGATTTTTTTTGCAGAGCATGGGCCTTTTATCTGCCATTCCAAACGCAATTCCCTCAAGCACACGATCTTTTTGTTCCAAATAGAATTTTAAATGGGTCTTGCCCACAATTTTGGGCGGCCAAGTCTGCGTCGCATTGGTATAAAAAATGGGAAATGGATTTTCATTCCCAAAAGGTTCTAAGAGGTTTAGGGATTCCATGAAATCAAAAGTCAGATCATTAAAATTGATTTCCGCATCTAGATAAAGTTTGGAAATGATATCTTGCTCTTGTAGCTTCGCATTGGCGGCATCAATAAATTGGGTTTTGAAGGTTTCAATATTATCTTTTTTGATGGTGAGACCAGCCGCATAATCATGCCCGCCAAAATTTTCTAAGAGGGCTGAATTATGACGTAAAATAGGCAATATGGGGAATTCAGGAATCGTTCTAATCGAACCTTTGCCAAGTCCATCCTCTACCGCGATGATAACGGTCGGTCTATTATATTGTTTTGCAATACGCGCTGTGATAATCGGGATAATTCCAGGATGCCATTTATTGGAAGAAAGAATCAGCGCTCTTTCTTTAAAAATTTGGGGATGTTTTTGAATATATTTTTCAATATCATCTGAGTCCCTGCGTTCAATTTTTTGTCTTTCAAGATTATTGAGGTCCAGCTCTTTTGCAAGGATTTCAGCAGCTACAGGATCGCGTATAAGGAGCAGCTCAATGCCTTTATTTGGATCGGCAATACGGCCCAAACTATTGAGACGGGGAGCAACCTTCGAAGCAATATCAAGAGGGGTAATGTCAGCAGATTTGACTTCGCAAACAGAAAAGAGTTTTGCCAGCCCGATCCTTTTTCCAAGACGCATCTGTTTGAGGCCATAGCGGACAAAAATCCGATTTTCTCTTAAAAGAGAGCCCATATCCGCAATGGTGCCGAGTGCAACAAGATCTAAGTATCTTTTGAGATCAATTTTGCTGGCCGGTATTTCTCCATTTGAAATCAAAAGATTTGTGATTCCATGGGCAAGCTTGAATGCAACGCCAACTCCTGTCAGATCGCGATTGGGATAACTGCTTCCGTGCAGCTTTGGATTTAAAGTAGCAACACAGTGGGGGAGTTTATCCGTTGGCTCATGGTGATCGGTAACGATAACGTCCACACCTCGTTTCACTGTTTCAGCAATTTCTGCAGCTGCTGTGATCCCACAATCGACAGTAATCATGAGAGAACAAGAATTTTTAACAGCAAACTCTAAGGCATCCAAGAGCAGACTCTTATTCAACATGCTGCGATTGGATATGTAATAGTGCGTATTAATGCCAATAAAACGCAGAAACTCAGTTAAAAGAGTGGCCCCTGTGATGCCATCGACATCGTTATCTCCATAAATAAGCACAGTCTCTTTATTTTTTAGGGCGCGCATCACGCGTTCAACAGCCTTGTCCATTTCCGGAAAGAGGTGCGGATCTAAAAGATTTGGAAGCTTGGCGTATAAATAGTCGTGTATCTCTTCAAGAGAGCTAAATCCTCGTGCCGCTAGTACTTGGGCAGTCACGGGATGGATATTGAATTCGTTGATGATTTCCTGAGTCTTCTCAGGGTCGATTTGCGGATAGACCCATATGGTTGTATCCTGGTGCGCTAATCTCTGCATTTATTCCCAGCGGGAATTTGCATTAAATCGTGCTATCAAAAAGGAGTGTTATCATTCATCTCAGAACTTCTTCCCATTTGTACCAGCATCTGGCCGATATTGCAGATTTTATTGACAAGAATTTTTTGTAAGATATTTCAATGAAATTACTTTTTGCAGAGGTCCATTTGAGTGTTAGCATAGTGTTGATAAAATCTGTAAAATTGACCAGAAGCGGGTAGGCATTCATTAATACAATTTACCCTATTTTTGTTTTCTATTAATTTCATCTTACAGATTTGGACTTATTTAAACAATCTTATAAAAAAATATTTGCTAAACGACCACCTGCGGGAGTGAATTTTTATTTTTTTCTTGCTGCTTGTTATGGAAATAGACCAAAAGCGGCGCAGCCACAAAAAGCGAAGAAAGGGTTCCAAAAATGACCCCGACGATCATCATGAATGCAAATGTAAATATGGTGCTCCCGCCAAGTAGGACGAGTGGAAGTAGTGCTAAAAGGGTGATCCCAGATGTCATCATTGTGCGTGTCAATGTAGCATTAAGCGCATGATTCACAATTTCTTCAAATGAAGATTTTCGCATTAGGCGAACATCTTCACGAATACGATCGAAAATGATGATTGTGTCGTTTAATGAATAACCCACAATGGTCATTAAAGCTGCCACAGTATTCAAGTCAATTTGCAGAGGGAGTTTAAGAGCATGTAAAATGGCAATCATACCAAGCGAGATAAATACGCTGTGGGCCAAAGAGATGATGGCGCTTGACGCATATTTAAATTCAAAGCGGACTGTAATATAAAATAAGATGCAAACAAGCGCAATGATAAGTCCAACACCAGCACTCTTTTTCATTGAATCTGATAGCTGTCCACTCACTTCACTCCAATTTTGATCTAATTCGCTTAAAGTATGCTCTGACATTTTCAAATTGCTCTTTTCGAGTGCCTGAACAACCCAATTAATGCGCGGATTAAGCTGATACAAATAGGTATAATCTTTTAGATCATACATGACTGGCATGCCATAGAAGGGTTTTCCTGGCTGTTGCATCCCTTTGCTTAAGAAGATCCGGATATTATTGGAAGGGGTTAATTCCCTAATTTGGAAATTTTGGGGGTTAGCTCCGTTTGCTACAAGCGCTTCTTCAATGCTTGCGCGGTAATTCATTTGGGCATCTGGCTCTAATTCTACAGTTAAAGAATATCCGCCAGTAAAATCCATACCGAAAATAGTATGCCTTTCTTTGACAAAGAAGAATCCACCGATCAAGATAGTTATTCCTGTGCACATGACCACTATTTTAGATACTTTTAAGAAGTTAAAATTGGTCGGTTTCAAAATACGGACCATACCCAGTGTTTTATGCTCAGGATTTTGCGCCCATTTAGTGAAGTAAGAGCGGGTTACAAAGAGAGCAGTAAACATGGAAGAGACAATCCCAATGATGAGCGTGAGGGCGAATCCTTTGATTGGCCCTGAATCAAAATGGAGCAGAATAAGAGCAGCAATAATCGTCGTGACATTTGAATCTAAAATGGCTGAGAAGGCCTTTTGATAAGCTGCATTAAGGGCTGTGGCAATTCTTCCAGAATTAGAGAACTCTTCTCTGAACCTTTCAAAGACAAGCACATTGGCATCAACTGCCATTGCAACAGCTAAAATCACTCCTGCGATTGAAGCTAAGGTCAATGTAGCCGAAATGTTTTGCAACGTACCCCACATGATCAAGAGATTAAAAATGACAGCTAGAGAAGCAATAAAGCCTGCAAAACGGTAGATCCCCAGCATTGTAAGAATCACTAAAATGAGTGAAAGCACCATAGCCAAAATACCGAACATTCTTTCTTTTGCGCCAAGCTCTGGGCTGACATTTTTTTCAGAAAGAATGCGTGGAGTATAAGAGAGAGAGCCAGCTTTAAGATCAGCTTCTAGCTGGTTAATTTCTCTTTGAGTAAAGCTTCCAGAGATCATAGCGCTATCTTTAACCCCAGCATCTAAAGTTGGGGCGCTAATGACTGACCCATTTAAAATCACAGCCATTCTCCATCCATTGCCTCTTGAAAAGGAAGCATTTGCAGTCCCTGCTATTTTTTCTTTAGAAAACTGCGAAGTCCATGCATAGAGGTCTTCTCTTGGATTAAATTTTTGTCCGCTTGGCAACGTTTGCGTCGATTTAATCTCAAAAGCTAAAAAATTGCCTTTAGAAGGGTCGTAAGAAGCTTGAATATTTTTTAAGTTAGAACCCTCAAGAGTATAATTTCTAAATACAATCATGAGAGGATGGGTTTGCCCATGCCAATCTGTAAAATCATCCCCCCGCATCATTACAACTTGAGAAAAACTATCGTTAAAATTGCTTGTTGCGGTCGATTCTAGAGGGTTTGCAAGGCGGAGTCCATTTTCGTAAAGAATTCTAGCTGATTCACTTCTTGGTTGGACTAAATCAGGATCCAGGGATTCGCCATGTAGATGGCGCCATGCAATAAGATTAATATCTTCAACGCTTTTGCGGCCTGTGACAACTGCTTCATTCCATATTTCTTGCAAGAAACGAGAAGAAACATCTGCTAGATTAGGATTCAGCGCATTGAATTTTTCATTTACGACATAAAAATACATCGACGAAGCTTTGACAAGTTCTGAAGCTGAAATGCCTTGAGAACCAGGGAAGTCCAAAGTAATGAAATTTCCTTCTTGGCGGATACTGATTTCCGAGACGCCCATTTTATTAACTCTGTTATAGAGTTCATTAATGCCTTGTCTGAGTTCAGCTTCACCGGTCACAACGCGATTATTGGTATCACGCAGTTCGATCTGTACAGTTTTTCCACCGGAAAGATCTAGACCCCAATGGAGAATTTTTCGGTTATCGCCTCTAAAATATTTGGTAAAGCTTAATTTAAAATTTTGAAGGAAGGGACTTTCAGTCGGAGCAGGAACATCATAAGGTTGTGCCCCTTTAAGCCCCATTTTTGCGGCATAATAATCATCGCGCCATTTTAAAAGATCTTCTTGGATGCGATCATCGATCTTATTTTCTGTTAAAATTCGCTGCTCAACATCTGTAAATTCCAACATCGCAAAACGCTTTGTGCCATTCACAGAGAAATCTTCGCGTGTTGCCTTCAGCAATGTTTGATAATAGTCCTCGTCTTCGAAAATGAAATCTTGTGCATATTCCTTACTAAAAGGAAAAGTATTTCCTGAATAACCGAAGAGGCCGTTCTTTCTTAAAAGTTCTTTTAATGCATTGAAATCTTGCATAAAAACTGACGCTTCTTCGGTCTGTGAAGAGGCCTGTAATCTTTGCACAATTTTATCAAGTCCCTTTGCGACCACATAAATGGAACTCATGCGGAAACCGCTAGGGGGCATTTTGTTTTCCATTGAAGGGGCGTAGATAATGAGTCCCAATTTTTTCTGTTCTGGAGGTAAAGTAAGATAGGTCTCATAGTCCCATATTGGGAATGAATCGCGCGTAAGGTCGGGGTGCTTTGGCTGCCAATTGGAAAGGAGAGTGTCCTTCAACCCCTTGGCCCTGAGTGCAGCAATTTTTGAAAGTGGCACTGCTAAAAAAGTCTTGCTGGATTGTAAATGATTAAGACTGATTTGAAAACCGGCCCCAAGTGGAGAAATGTTCTCATTGGCCCGTCTAGAAGCAGATGCAATTTCGTTATAGAGAAGCTGATCCACTTGATCGCGAAGATAAGTTTTATTGTCGGTTTCAACGGCTTGTTTAAAATCGAGTAAATCAGGGTAAAGCTTTAAATCAATTTTTTCATTGCTCCAATCGATAACAAATTCGCTAATGAATGGATTACGGCCTTCCAGAGAGATGGTTTGCAACTTATTTTTTTCATTTACAGAAGCTTGGTTTTGCTCCAAAAGCGCGCCAAGAGTGGCAAAGTTAAAAGGAACTTTTGCAGAGGAAAAATCTTGTGCGTGCCTTTTAAGGATTGCATCGGCGGATTGCAGAGTTTTTTCGTGTTGGGCAAGTAACTGAAGTCTTTGTTGTTTTGGAAGCTCTAAAAAGGCTCCTTTTTCCTGCAAAGATTGGGATTCGGATTGCAAGTTGATTCTTTCAAGTTTGATCTGATCTTTTGTTTGCTCAAAAACACGTAAGAAATTTTGGAAAAGGCTATCTCTGCCGGGGACATCTGCTTGGGTAAAAGAAGCAAAATATCTTTTAGTTATTGGAGAATTTTCGCCAAAAGTATTTACAAATGAGAGAATGTTTTGCGCAATCCTAAGAACTAGATCTTGATTTTGAGGGTCGTTTGGATTGTTAAGAGAAGCGAGTAAGAGTTCGGCATTTTCACTCGTTCCGCCGAGTGCAATTCCAAGTTGGAGCGCGCGATCATCCACTAGCGTACGGTAAACAAAAGTCGGCTCGCCCTGATCATCAAATTTTTTCGCAAATTGAAAATATTCTTTCCAACCATCTTTGGAGAAATGGAGGGGGATCTTTCTTTGAACGACGACGGTATTTCCACCTGTAGTGTCATATAAAGAAAGTTGTTTAGGAACGAATGCAATTAAACTTCCGGCGCGGGGCAGATGGGCACGAAACTTATCGGCGTCTTGTACGCTGCTAAAGGCAATGGAATAAAATTCTGGATTTTCCTCATTAAAAGTAATGGAAACGGGTTTGATTCCCAATAATTTACTAAAAGATTTAAGCCACTCTTTTGTCTCATCTTCAAGGGCATCAACTCTTTGTGTGATCGATTGTGAAATAGCGGCTGCTTTTTTTTGATCAATGCAACTTTTTAAAGATTTTGAGTAGTAGAAAACGGTTGGTAAAATATTGTAAACAGTAAGAAGAATGACTCCAAAAATAAGAAAACGCTGCCAGCGTTTTTGTTTTTCCATGCTAAATCCTTATTTTAAGCCCCCAATCATAATTCCTCCTACTCTTCATGTCCACACAAAACTATCAGTTAATTTATGATTTGAAGGTAAGAGGATAAAGAAGATAAGAAAAAGGCGAGAATAGACAGTCGGGTGCGCACTTATGCGCCCCTGCTGCCCTATAGGGCGTTTCTGGCTTCGTCAAATAGATCCTCTCGCCTCAGTCCGTGCAAAGCACTGTCCATCGGCTTTCGGAGCGCTTCGCTTCGATTTTACTTTGCCATAAGACGCCATCGGCTGCTCGTGCGCTCACTTCCTGCTCCTTACGTCGCATTCCCTCTCGCGTCAACTCGCAGAACGGGCTTTAAGAGTTAAAAATGGATCTGCAACGTGACGCGAAGGGCCCTGAAAAAATGCGATCAGCGGTTTTTTAGGGAAGAGCGCCGTTGCAGCCGACGGCTGTTATGGCACTGCAAAATCGAACCGCAGGAATGGGGATAGTGCGAATGCACAGCCCCCAGACGAGGACTCGATTTGGCAAAGCCAGAACAGCTCAACGAGGGCAGCGGGGGCGCATAAGTGCGCACCCGACTGTCTATTCATCTACCTCATTTTTAATTTTCGTCTTGAAAATTCCTTTATAGAGTATAGTTGATGCTTATCATTATTTTTAAGTTGTTCTAGATATGATTGTTATTGGGTTGCAGTGGGGTGATGAAGGGAAAGGAAAGATCATTGACCTGCTGGCGAAAGAGGCGGACCATGTCGTGCGTGCACAGGGCGGCAACAATGCTGGTCACACAATTAAGGTAAAAGATAAAGAATTTGCTTTCCATATTATCCCCTCCGGGATGCTCTACCCACATACACAATGCTATATAGGGGGTGGAACTGTGATCGATCCGGAAGCCATTCTCAAAGAAATCGAAGAATTAAAATCAAAAGGATTAGATGTCAAAGGACGCCTTCATATCTCTGCCCATGCCCACGTGATTTTCTCTTATCATCGACGGCTTGACTTTTTGCGCGAAAAAGAAATGAAAATTGGTACTACCGGAAAAGGAATTGGCCCTTGCTGCATCGATCGGTATGGAAGAATGGGGATCGCAGTAGGAGAATTAATTGATCCCACACGATTCAAAAAACGCCTCTACGAAACGCTTGAATGGAAAAATCAGGAGATAAAAAAATTATTTAATGAAGATCAAATTGAATTTGAACCCATTTTTCAACACTATGTTGCTTTAGGTCAAAAACTTAAAGAATATGTGCAAGATGTTGAGGGGCAGTTGGCTGAAATTTTGAAAAAAAAAGAAAAGGTTTTATTTGAAGGCGCGCATGGGTCGCTTTTAGATATTACTTTTGGCACCTATCCTTATGCTACTTCTTCCAATACCATTGCTTCGGGCATATTGGCTGGGGCTGGGATTGGTCCTACCAACATTAAACATGTTTTGGGTGTGGTAAAGGCCTATTCTACGCGAGTTGGAAATGGTCCCTTTCCAACAGAATTTTTACCTCGCGAGCAAATTCTCTTTTTAGATCATAAAGCTGCAAGAGAAATTGGGACAACAACAGGCAGAAAACGAAGACTTGGTTGGTTTGATGCTCTTTTGGTAAGATATGCCATTCATCTTAGCGGAGTGAATTCTATTGCAGTGACTAAACTGGATATTTTAGACTCTCTTTCCGAAATTAAGGTGTGTGTGGGCTACAAAATCGGGGATAAGCAGATAGAGGATGCTTATTCTGCTCTGTTTAGGCTAGATGAAGTAGAGCCCATTTATGAGGTCCATCAGGGATGGATGCAATCAACTAAGGGGATAAAAAAAGTAGAGGATCTTCCAGAGAAGACCAGAAAATATTTGGACCGATTGGCCGAACTTTGCAAAGTTCCCATCAGCATTATTTCTTTTGGTCCGGATAGGGAAGAGACGGTACAATTGAAAAAGGAATTTTTTTTATGAATTCAACTTTATGTGAAGAACAAGAAGTGGGAAATAAGATCTATTCAAGCGAAGAGCTTGCGCTGATTGATCCTTCACGCATTCCATCTCATATCGCGATTATTATGGATGGAAATCGTCGTTTCGCAAAAAAACATCATCTTCCTTTAATGGTAGGTCATTGGAAAGGAGCAGACACTTTAACAAAAATTGTAAAAGCCGCCATTGAACTTAACGTCAAAACGCTGACGGTTTGGGCTTTTTCTACTGAAAATTGGAAACGTCCAAAAGAGGAAGTGCAATTTTTGATGCATATTCTTCAAATTTTTTTAATCCAAAAACGTGATTTTATGATGCGCGAAGGCGTGCGCCTGGAGACAATAGGGGATACCCACCGGTTATCTGATGAGATCAAAGAGGTTTTAGACGAAACAAAACAGATCACGAAGAGGGGGGATAAAATTGACCTGGTAGTTGCCATAAATTATGGGGCCAGAGATGATATCCGTCGTGCTATGCATGCGATTATAGAAGACTGTTTGGCTGGGAAAATTGCAAAAGAAGAAGTGACTGAGGCTATGATTTCAAAATATTTAGACACGGCTAAGTGGAAAGATCCCGATTTTTTAATTCGCACTTCAGGAGAAATGAGACTGAGTAATTTCCTCTTGTGGCAGCTGTCTTATTCTGAAGTCTATGTCACGGATGTTCTTTGGCCTGAATTTGATGAAAAGGATTTTTTCCAGGCCATTTTAGAATATCAAAATCGGAAGCGTAGATTTGGCTTATGATTATGAACCTATCCCATTATTCGCAAAATATGCTTTTCGTGTCTTTTTCCACATCTTTTAAACCCGCTTCTTGTCCTACTTATTTAAGTATGTCCTGCGAAGCGGGTTTAAAACCTGTGAAAAAATCCATCAAAAATCAAAATTTTGGAATAATGGGATAGGTTCATGGGTATGGATATAAAAAAACTTGCAGATCTATATAAGAGGACTTTTGTTTCTTTTATTACCCTCTTGATCATTGGGTTACTCGTCTGGTTTTCTACCAATCCTGTTATAGCCTGGGTCCTTGTTTCTAGTGTTTGTCTTTTGACGGCAGCAGCTGTCTGGGAATATGCAAACCTTGTCAAATCAAAAGGATTCACTTTTTCTTCTTTTCTCATGATTGTGGTCGCTGTCTGTCTTGTGATCTCTTTTTATTTAGTACAGAGGGGGTTAGATTTTCCTGATTTACCTGTTTTGGTCTTGGCCTTAGGTGCTGGGGTTTTTTTTATCACCCATTTTAGGGATAGTGAAGATGCTTTAGTTCACATTGCTGTGGAATTTTTCGGTGTCTGCTATGTAGCTATTCCGATTAGTTTTATGTTAGGGATTTTATTCCAAACTGGAACTTTGCCTCTTCAAGATGGAAGATGCTGGCTTTTTTATCTCATAGCAGTCACTAAAGTCACTGATATTGGAGCTTATTTTGTTGGCAGACTTTGGGGAAAACGGCGTCTAGCGCCCAATTTAAGTCCACGAAAAACAGTAGAGGGTGCCCTGGCGGGATTCGTCTGTGCTATTATCACAAGTCTTGGTTTGGCCTCATTGGGAACAAATACCATCGGGCCTACATTTAACCTCACTATGTACCATGCCTTATTATTAGGAATTTTGATGGGAATTTTTGGACAAATTGGAGATCTTTCCGAATCTTTATTAAAAAGAGACGCGGCAGTGAAAGATAGCAATAAACTTCCTGGATTTGGCGGAGTTTTAGATATGATCGATTCTTTAATTTTTACTGCTCCTATTGTCTATTTCTTTCTCAAATGGCATTTAGAAACTTGAGGGTCGCGTGATTATCACCATTGATGGCCCTTCTGGCACAGGAAAGACTTCGGTATCAAAAAAAGTAGCTAAAGCGCTCCATTTTTCTTATTTTGACACGGGTGCGATGTATCGCTGCGTGACCTGGTTTATTCTCAAGCATGAGACTCCGCTTTCCGATTTGCACCGCCTAAAACAACTTTTGGGCGAATTTTCCTTTCATATTGAAGAGATAGAAGGTGAAAAGCGCTACTTTGTACAAGATGAAGATGTAACAGAAGAGATTCGCTCGCAAAGGATCACTCGGGGCGTCTCAGATGTTGCCGCGCTACCCATAGTTCGTGAAATGCTTTGGAAAGTGCAAAAAGATTTTGCAATCAAAGAAAGCGCTGTTTTTGAGGGTCGAGATTTGGGCAGTGTTGTTTTTCCTAATGCTGAAGTGAAAATTTTTCTCACAGCTTCCAGCGAAGTGCGCGCGCACAGAAGATTAGAGGAAATTAAACAGACAATGCCAGATGAAGCGAAAGATATCGATCTTGAAAAAATAGAAGGCGATATTAAAAGACGCGATACCATCGATTCGACCAGAAAGCTAGCCCCGCTCGTCTGCCCAAAAGGAGCTTATGTCATTGATACCTCCTATCTGACACTGGATCAAGTGGTAAATAAAATCTTAAAACAGGTGAAAAAGACGCTCCAAAAAATGTCGCGTCCGTGGTTGTATTATAAAGGGATGAGACCCTTTTATCGGTTTGTCCTATTTCTTGCTTGGGTAGCCTATAAAGTTCTCTATCGCCACAAAGTTTATGGACTTGAGCATTATTATCAAGGAGCTGGAATTATTGCGGCAAATCACACCTCTTATTTAGATCCGCCCCTTGTGGCTATTTCTTGGCCTGAAGAGATCCATTTTTTAGCAAAGCAAAGTCTTTTTAAGCCGTTTCTCTTTGGACGGATGATCCGTGCTCTGAATTCTCATCCTGTGAGTGGAGATGTGAATGATATTTCAGTTTTTAAGACGTTGATCCAATTACTGAAAGAAGGTAAAAAAATCATTCTTTTTCCTGAGGGACTCCGTTCCGAAAATGGGCAATTAGAACCTTTAAAGCCCGGGATCGGCCTTCTTGCTTCAAGGGCGAATGCCGCTATCATTCCTACTTATATTTTTGGAGCTTTTGAAATTTGGGATATCCACCATAAATTACCCAAATTGACAGGCAGGACAGTCTGCGTTTTTGGTAAACCCATTTTATGGCAGGAGTTCTCCCACTTTGAAAAAAAAGAGGCCCAGGCTCAGCTTGTTGAGAGATTGACCGATTCTATCCTTAAATTAAAAAGTTGGTATGAGGACGGTGCAAAAGGAATACCGCCCTAAGTTCAAAATATGCGGCCAAGATGACTCGAACATCCACCAGGTTGCCCTGACTAGAACCTGAATCTAGCGCGTCTGCCAATTCCGCCATGGCCGCAG
>DATIJP010000038.1:0-16271 GCA_035478495.1 Rhabdochlamydiaceae bacterium | reverse complement strand
CGCCCAAAGGCCGATTCTTGAATCATTTTGGGTATACCTCTTTATTCTATTTGTTTTTTTGCAAGAGGGAGTGGCAAATGTTGGAATAACAAAGCCAAAACTACTAGAAAAAAACGGAAAGTTCATTGAATGTTATCTTTTCAATGAATTGCCGCTTCAAGATGGATCTTTGAAAAATTGGGGAGAGAACATCAGTTTTCAGCCTCAATACGTCTTTGTTCCAAAAACAAAAGAGGGTATTTGCAACATCGTTCAGTGGGCAGCCAACGACAAACAAAACTTAAGAATTCGAGTATGCGGCTATCGCCACACTTGGAATCCGATCTATCCCGATAGCGGCCAAGTGTTAATTTCTCTTCTGGGACTAGAGTATGTGAATTCTAATCTTTCACCCTCTGACGTTGATAATGAAACAGGAGCTGGGGAAGAACTAAAAACAATCGAGTTTGTTTCGGGATCTACGGAACTCAATAAGATCTTTTGCAAAATCGGAGGGGCCGTCACAAATGATGAATTGCGCGCATTTTGTTTAGAAAACACAGATCCTTTCCAGAATAGCTACTGGTCAATTCCTCTGAATGTCATTTTAGTGGAAAACACCTTGAGCGGAACGATTTCTTCTATTTGCCATGGGGCTGGTTCTCAACACTCTACTCTGTCGGATTTAGTAGAAGAAATAGAGTTTGTAAATGCTAAAGGAAAATTACAAGTTATTAATAAAACTGCACAACCAGAGCTTATGCAAGCAGCAGCTGGTAGTTTTGGTCTTTTAGGGGTAATCACTTCAATCACTTTAAAATTAGATAAAATGAGCTATTCTTTGACCAGCCCAAGATTCGTTGATCTGGTTAAAGCGATTCCTCCTCCTTTCGGTACCCGCCTGGAGCAAATGCCGAAGAATCTTCAAGATGAATTGAACATCTCAAATCAAGAGATGCTCGATTCTATTATTTTGGAAAATACAGAGACATTTTTTAATTGCTGCAAGGATTATTATGCCGAATGGTTTTGGTTTATTTTAAACAAAAAATGTTGGATAAATTCGTGGAATTTAGACACTCCCGTAAATAACGAAAAAAATCGAAATGACTGGGTGAAGGGAGGCGGAGAAACTTATTACAATTTACTCGCTTTATTACAAGAAGGCATGACAGGTTTTGCTGCATTATTCAATTCGGAAAACCTCAAAATGCCGCCACCTCCTTTTCAAAAGTATTTTGTGAAAGGCGCAAATCATCTGATTACGACATTTTTATCCACTGGCAACCGAGTTCTACCATTGCCAGATGCATTGCATTTTCAACATGGAATTCGACATATGCGGGTTCGGGATATGGAGATAGAAATTCCCATTCCATTGAAACAAGATGGTCAACCCGATTGGACGATTTGTCAGAAAGCTTGGTGGGATGCAATTGATGTGATTTATAGAAACTTAGAAGAAACAGGGACCGTGCCTGTGAATCTGACGCTTGAAATGCGGATCATGGGGGGGTCTGAAATTACCATGGCAGCTCAGCGAGACAACTCCTATACATGTTCCATAGAAGTTCTGTCCACGATGTTAGTACCTCATGAAACATGGAAAACGATCGCTGAAAAAATCATCACTTGTTGGACGTCCTACACTGATGCTGAAAATAAGCCGCTTGCATGCCGCACCCACTGGGCAAAAGAATGGCATGGTTTGCAATTTAATGGAGTTGACGCAGAAGCCTTTGTAAAGCAGTCTTATCAAAAAGTCATACCCCAGTTCAAGGAGCAGTTGTCAGAGATCGCTGCAGCTGGCGGCTACACTCTCAATGATATCCAAAATAGATTTTCTAATTCATTATGGGATACAATCTTTTTTCAGCCATAAAAGCAATATCGCAGATTGAATCTCAAATTTTCATTTTTTCATACTGAAACGTTCTGAATGCGTCTCTCCACCTCCATCGGGAATTTTTACACAGTAAAAAGTCCCTGCAATAAATCAGATTTTCGCATGTGTGACGCAGGCAAACCGCTAGGTTTGCCAAGGAGCACAGGTGAAAAGATGGTTTGTTGCAGGGACTTTTTGCATGTAAAAATTCCCGATGGAGGTGGCACCTCCAACAAAACAAGGCCGGGAAATCCCCGGGGTTTTTCTTTTATTTGCATCACATTAAAGATGCGACCAACATCCAACAAGCCATAACGCCCATTCCGATATCTTCAGATAACGTAACTGTAGAAAGAGGCACATCCAGAACCGTTCCCATACATGCACAACGAACATCCAACCCTTGACTTAACGCTCGGATGACTCCAATTGCTCCTGTTCCCATGATCAATACAGTTATGGCGTAAGTAGCTATAGGATAGACGAAAGAAAGATAGGACAGACCTAAACCAAGTTCAATAAATGGATACAGATAAGCATAACCTGAAAATTTTTTCGCTACTAAATCATACATCTGAAACCCGTCCGCAAAACCTCTCGGGTGAAACAGTTTTAACATTGCGAATTGGCACAGGAAAAAACCCATAAAAAAATGCATCCCAGCAAAAATATTTTTCTGCATACCATAAGTCAAGGCCGCTGCTTGTAAGGCAGCAATCAAGACAAGCGCAAATAACGGCCAATAACGTTTCATTTTCACCTCAGTAAATCCGAGTTGTCCTGAAGTTTTGTGTATAGTGATTTAAAATTAAATTGGCAGAATCTGCTGCGTCGGCTCTGCAGCATCTTTTTTGTCTTCGCTCGCGCCTTGTCATTCGGCAATGGTCGCTCGCTCCAGAACAAAAAATCTGCGCAGCCTCTCTGCCAATTTAATTTTAAATCACTATAACTTGGTGTGTGCAGGATCGAGATAGTCGATTTTAGGGCCGTTTCTGAAAGTCTTATGGTATTCACCATCATTAATAATAGAAAAACAAAACGCCTCATTTAGTTGAGGCGTTCGATTTTTTTTTCTTTCAGAGGGCTCTCATTCGAAGGTTTTTGTTTGATTTTTTCTGTTATTGATTGCTGGATAAGTGCCAGAGAAGAAAAAATTATTCCTTTCGCAAGTCTAGGATGATTTGGGAAACAGTACTCTATATATTTATTTGTTTTCCTCACCAAATAGGCCCCCAAGGCAATGCCGATAACAAACAAAGAAACATCCCCAATTTGAATCATTTTTTCACGTGGAGGGGCAGTAAAAAACGATTTAACCGCGTTTTGGATAGAAGAAGCGGCTTCTCTGAGTGCGTCTGGCGTTTTTCGAATTGCAGGCCATACCACTGTACAAAAAAATCCGGATACTGTCGGTACATAACGTTCCGCACGAGCTGCGCCAATTTCATGATTTTGTAGATTCATAACATTCAATGAACTCATACTACCCCTTCTTTTATAGTTAAGCTATTCCAAGATATTTTATTCCGGCGCAGCAACTCATGCACGATCCATAACCAACCGTAGGAATTGCCAACATGGCACTACAGCTCGCTTTGGCGGCGGCCAGTGCTGCTCTAGCCTTAGATGCCTCTTTATCGCCAAATATGTATTGGAGTCCAGATGCGATTAAATTTGCTCCTTCATTAAAGATAGCACCAGAGCCACAAACCGAAGTGCAGTCATAATATCCCACAATTGGCGTTATTACCCAGGGCGATTTAACTAAAATTTTTTGATAGCAGATTAGGTAACATGGCATAGTAAATACCTCAAATTTAAGGAGGTTCTATGTCACGCCGCAAACCAATTGATGCTAAAATCCTGGAGGCTGCCAAGGAATTTAATGCAGAGATCTTCGCAGAAACAGTTAAAGGAGCGTTTGCCGATTTGCCAGATTATCGACGCAATCAAAACCGAGTATTATACCCTGTTTGGTACCTGTCTCTTGTGGTTCTTTGCGGATTTTTTTGCGGCTGCAACACGATCGAAGAAATTGCTGACTATGCCGATCTTCAAGAAGACTGGTTTTCCTCTCTCCTCGGAGAGAAGGTCTCAGCGCCTTCTCATGGAGCCCTCTGGTGGTTTTTGGTAAAAACTCCTCCAGGGGCTCTGAAAAGCTACATTCAAAAATGGTTCAGAAAAATTCCAGGCGCATTGAGGGATCAGCTATTGGCGATCGATGGTAAAAGATTGAGGGGAGCTAACTTCTTAGATCATATCACTCACGTAGTAGAATTGTTTGCTGCGGAAGATCGATTGTGTCTTGCAGCAGAAAAAGTTCCCGATAAAACCGTTGAGAAAAGTACGTTGCCGGTCATTTTGGGACAGGTAGACGTAGAAGGTGCAATTATCTCAGGAGATGCGCATTTCACTGTGGCTGAATCAGCAGAACGTATCATTGACGCAAAAGCAGATTATCTGCTCGCTGTGAAGGACAACCAGCCCTCCCTTTGTGCTGAGATGGAAAATTTTTTCGATCAAGCTCATGCAATTGAATGGGATGAGCTTCCGCATTCATTTCACCAAGAAACAGATAAAGGTCATGGACGCATCGAAATTCGAGAAGTCCGGGTCGTGGAAGATTTGGACTGGTTGCCCAATGCTGACAAGTGGAAAAATTTGGCTTGCCTCGTCGAAGTACGCTCGACAAGACAAAAAATCGGATCAGCTACCAACGAAGTTTTTAGACGGCTTTATATTTTCAGCCGTCGAGCATCTGCAAAGGATTTTGCTAAATGGGTCCGACAGCACTGGAGTATCGAGAATAACTGCCACTGGATAGCGGATGTAATTTTCGAAGAGGATGATAATGTAATGGATCGAGGACATAGCGCAGAAAACATGAGTCTGTTTCGGCGCTTAGCCATGAATATAGCTGCCGTTGCTGATCCAGAGAGAGGACTTACCGCCGTGAGACGAGCAGCAACTTTTGGTACCGGATACTTGAAGGGGATTTTAACAATTATTTTCCGCAAAGAAGTGTCAAAAAATTTTAGTTAAATCGCCCTGCGTTATTACCTTACCAAGAACTTCTACAGGTTTCCATTTCCCATTTTCCATCACCTCTTTTATTTTTGTTTTAATGACTTCCGCTCCGTCTTTGCATGTTTTCACGCAAATCCTTTCAGGGGCATCGTCCTTCCCTCCAGGAAGAGGTTCACAGGCAATTTCACAAGCCTTCCTTTTATCGCCTGAGTCTTTCGCATATGCCACGGGTAAGTTTGATAAAGCATTTATCGCCAAACTGGTAATGCCTAGCATTCCGATGGTTTGCATTGGGTTTCTTCCGAAGTTCGCAGGAAGAAAAGGATTGGTTCCGAAAGCTTATTCCCTTCTTCACGTGGAAAAGAGTAATAAGCCTATATTTTTTAACGCACGGGCTCAGGCTACTCATTGATGCTATTCCAAATGTGGAAAATTTGAGCATTCGTAAAGCTGGAGTTATCACATGGGAATAATGCGTTTTCAGGAATACACAGAAGGAAAGAACGAATACCGGATACCCCTCATCGATCGAAGTCAGACTATGATCGCCGCTTTCATCGACGTAGACAATGTAATCGCTGTGTTCCAATCCAATATCGTTCATGCAGATTCCGTTCGAGCGAGCATGATATCTTTTTGTAGGAAAATTTTCTATCCCCAGAATTTTTCAAATCAAAGTCCAGCAGCTTGCTGGACTTTTGAAACAGAGAGATTGTCGCATCATGCTGCGACAATCTTTATTCTGATGAGGGAATTGCAAAACTCATTTGCCCATTAAAACCGCCCTTTTGAGGCCATTTGCGTCCATTCTCCTCGATCGGCCCGCAGGGTCGATCTCGTCGAATAGACCGTGGCAGCTACGCTGCCACTCGCAAATGGCCTCAAAATCATCGATTTTTCTGGGCAAAGCAGTTTTGCAACTCCCTCTGATAAGAAAAAATGAAAATTGGAACTGGAGACTCCACAGCCTTCTGCTTGCTGCGAGGTAAAATATCCTTGCTGTCGATCCGCTACTTCAAAAAGTTTGTTTAGTTATCTGATCCTTAAATCAATATGAATTGTCATGTCGTTGACACGACAATTGGCACACCAGTCTTCGGCCTATCACACTGCATAGAGGATCGCCTTTCAGGAAACGCATCTTAAAGTTGATTGACGATCACTGTGCGGTCGGAAACGACGATGACAAAATTGAAGAAAGCTATTGTTAATTTGCTCATAGTGAACGATCTTTTGTAAAAAACCATTTCTTCAAAAGATGATATCTATTAAACTGCCCTCGGCTGTTTTTGAAAAGCGGCCGACAAAAACCAAAATCAAGGAGGTATATCATGGAATACGAAATCACTACTGAAGTTTCTGAACATTCTCCAACAGCAAATTAAATTTGCGGGCTCCTATAAGGCTAATCTCTTCTATGCAGAGAGAGTTGGTGAACATATATGTTTTATCAGCTCTTTTTTCAGGAGGACGTTTATTTGTAGGAGCTATTTCCGTTTTATACGTGCTGTCGAATGGCATCACGATTGAACAATTTGCGACGATTAAATCTGTGCAGATAGCGACTTTTTTATTATTCGACATCCCTGCCGGGTTTTTCATCAAAAAAATGGGTTTCAGGTTTTCACTTTTTGTCACTTTTACCGTTTCAATTATTGGCATGATTTTATACGCATGTGGAAGTGGCATGCTTGCATTTACTCTTGGAGAGTTTTTATTGGCTCTTTCCCTTTGCTTGAGCCCTACGGCATTTGCTGATTATATCATGCACTTTCTAACGAATTCTCCAGATCTCATCGTTGAAAAAGTGTTTCACAGAAATGAAGTCTATACGAATATCGCTAACATAATATGTGGCACTCTGGGAGGCTTTTTATTTACTCTAACCACCAATGCGCCTTTCTTAGCCGCTATCCTTCTCCAATTTTTTGGATTTTGTTGGGCAGCCAGAATAATTGCCCCTCAAAAAGGTGTTAATTCTGAATTAAAATTGTTTGAGTTTGTTAAAAGCAATATAAATATTAGAAATTTATTTGATTCAAAGATCTTGATCGTGATGTTGCTTTGTTTTAGCGTTCAATTAACAATTCAACCTTTGTTGCATTATTGGCAGCCATTTTTTCTTGAGATCAACCCACATGTTTCGGGTACTTTTTTTGGATCTCTATTTGCTATTTATTGTTCGTTTGTAATTATTCTGAATTTTCTATTTTCAAAGTTATCGAAAATCTATTTTTTCAGGTCTTTCTATTGCATTTTTTCCATATTGGCATGCGCTGTTTGGTCCTACTACGTTGCTTCGGTCTCGAATAGTTTATGCGTATCATGCATCAGTTTTTGCTTTTTGCAAGGAATCATGTTCGTAGCTATGACATGCCTTTCTGCAATGTCTAATCGAGTGATTGAAACCGCGGACAGACCAATCATTTTGAAAACGATCTCATTTTTTTCAAGAATTGGGACTCTCATTTCTTTAATTGGCATTAAGATGTTTATCAACAATTCTTCTACAAGTTCCAAAATTCATGAATTGTATTTTTATTCAACATTCATACTTTTTGCATGCATTTTAGCATGTTTTGTTTTTTATCATCAGGTTCAGAGACCTCAGGAGAAATATGAAAATCATTGAGAATGAATTACTTTACATTATCCCGTCCTATTTACCTCTTCGAAATTATCAAAAGAAAAATAGAAAGCATGTTTTAGATTTAGGCGCGGAAGTATCTTTTAAAAGACTGCAACTGGACGATTTATCTTTCAAAATCTTTAGAGGCTTTCTATCTCCAAACTCCGTGGTAAAAGCGGCCAAAGTAATAGGCAAGTCTATAGAGGAGGTACAACGGTTTTGCTCGCATTTGTTTAACGAAGGGCTTCTCATTCAATACCATGATATTCCAGAACCATATGAACGATACGACCGACACTTAAATTATTTTTCCTTAAATGGACTAGATCCAATGAAAGCTCAGAATGAGCTCAAAAAATTAAGATTTACCTTTTTAGGCATGGGAGGGATTGGCAATTGGATAGCTTTGAATTTAGTTGGATTGGGAGTGAAAAGCTTTCAGCTAATAGATCCAGATGTGATTGAGTTGTCAAATTTAACCAGACAGATTCTGTTTTCTGAAGACGATGTCGGGAAATTTAAAGTAGATATAGCCAGACAGGAGCTAAAACAAAGAAATCGTCATATCTCTATCGAAGCGATCAAAGACAAGATCACGAAAGATTCTGTCTCTCAATTCATTTCGGATACCGATTTTGTCATTCTTTCTGCGGATAAGCCCTTTTTTTCCATTCAAAAATGGGTTAATGAAGCCTGTGTTCAGAGACAAATTCCTCTATTGAATGTCGGTTATGCTGGAGGAGAAGGAGTCATGGGACCTCTCGTTATACCTGGTGTGTCTTCTTGTCTGGCGTGTTCTGGATATCTGGAAGAGGAGAATTACTACCTCCAGGAGATGAAAGACGCCGAAGATTTCGCAGGTCATTTTCGGGCCCCCTCATTTGGTTGCTTAAACTCATTGATTTCCTGTATGGCGTCTTATGAGATTGTGAAATTTTTTCTTCGTTTTGGAGAATGTCTGACAATGAACCATTTAGTGCGAATAAATCCATTCAATTTTTCTATTCGACAAATATCGCGATCCAAAAATGCAGCATGCAAAATCTGTCAAAAAGTAGCGATCTAATGAAATGGGGCAACAGTTAAAAGACCGCTTTTCATTAAAGTGCGAACAATTTCTATTTTATCTTTCAAGGGGATTGGACCCGGGAGTTCGTAAACGAAAAACTCCCTTGTATTTGACATGTATTCCATTAAAGATTCTGTAACGACAGGGACACGAACTTTAACTCCATTAAAATGAATGGCTAATTTGTCATCCATTTTTTCTATTTGCCACTTTTCTCCTTTTCTATGTATGAGCGTCTTTTCTGAAACATGGCCAGCATCTGAAAATGTAGTTAAATACCCAGATAAAGATGGAGTCCTTTTGTCTGTAAATTTTTTCTGTAGCTTTTGAATTGATTCCTTAACGATCTGTTCATTCTCGAATAAATTCGTTAATGCTTGCAGACGGCCCGATAAGCCTTGTTCTGTTTTTTGCTCCTGCAATATGAATTCCTTGGGGATAGCCTGTCTAAGGGAAATATCCGTAGTTGCTATCTCGGCAATTAAATCCAACCAAGTAAGAACATGCACTCCCACAGTGAGATGAAGAGAATGTTTTTTTGCAGTTGATGCCGCATGAACCCATCCGCGAGGTATGTAAAGTAAATCCCCGGACTTAAGATGTAATTCGTGAATCGGTGGGGAGAGTGGTTGAATAAAAGGCGTGTCACCAAAACCTGTTGGGAATGCAATGCGCTCAGGGTATATTTTCCAAAGCTTTTCGCCTTCCAGTTGTAAAATGAAAACATCATGAGGATCGTAATGCGCATCAAATCCTTGGGCATTTTCCGGACTTAGATACATATTGGCACTCACAAAATGGCCCAAAGCCTCTTCTAATTCATGACAAATCTTCCATACAGATTCCCAACGGTGTTGTAATCTATTGAGTACAATGGTATTGCCGCTTGCAAAGCCAGCCAATACTTTATCCATGTTCAGAAAATCACTTTCATTTTGCAAATAGTCATCTAATTTTAGTTCTTTTTTGTTATTAACAAATCTAACCCATTTAATAGGTTTATAAAACCCAACCGATGAGTTGAGTGAGGATAGCAAAAAATCTACATCTTTCAGTGTTAGAATATTCGTAAAACAATTCGATTTGCGATCCGTTAATACCAAAGGCTTTTTCTCCCAAAATTGAGAAAAAAAATCGTCTGTTGTAAGAGGGGCTATCCATTTTTGTAAAATAGAGGAACCGTCTTTTTTTTGAGATGAATGGATCATGTTCATTTTTTCACACTTGATTTTTGAAGAGACATATTCAGGATTGGGTTTCCGTGAGTATCCTGGCAATTCGGTCTAACTCTTCATCTGGTGCGCGGTTAGAGTCATTGCTAGAGACATATCCAGGGTATTGGTCAAAGTATTGTCTGTTATTCGATATAATCGGTTGCCAATGAGAGGTAGTATGAGCCGTATTTGGCAAGGGATACAATTTTGCGTGCACATGATCAACTCCAAATCCTTCCAAAACCAATGCAGTGCGGCCCACTCCTTCCAGTTTGCTATCTAATATTTTAGCAACTGCTTTGGCAGCTAAAAGCAATTCAACCAACTCTTCATTCTCTAAACCAAATGCGTAGCTTGCTCTATGAATTTTCGGAGCGACAACCGTGACGCCTCGCATATTTGGGTAAATCGATAAAAACGCTATATGCTTAGGCGATTCCCAGATCACCCAAGACTTTGTTTCTTTTTTAATGATCTGACAAAAAATACAATCATTTTTATGGGTCATGTTATCCTGAGTAGTAATGTGTGATAAAATGGGGATTGATGTCATATTGAGAGCGAAAAACGGATTGGCATGAATCAAATGAAAACTCATGCATAGAACGCTGTAGAGAATCATTTTTAGCATGCAAAACAGCCTCTCGCAATCTCTTTCTTTATCCAGTGTGCCGTCAAAAACTAGGGGAAATTATAAAAAGCCATACTTTAAAATACAAGATTTTTTGGGATAGGAGCAGACACTGCCCGTACCGGAGCGGAGAATCTCCTTCCAAGAGGGAAGGAGTTTTTCAATTTCCTTTTAAAATTTGTTCTGAGATTTGATTGCTAAATTTTTTTGTTACCTCTACATCCATGTGAGTATATTGCAAAAGCATGCTTAAAGTGCGATGGCCTGTTGCTGTTTGGAGTTGTAAATTAGAGGCTCCTTTGGCTGCGGCGTAGGTGCAGAAAGTGTGGCGCATGTCGTGGGCGCGGCAATTTGCGATGCCAGCCCGTTTGAGAGCTTGTTGCCAAGCTTTCTTAATGTCGATGCGGCCAAAAACTGTTTTGCTTGCAAATACGAGGGACTTTAGGGGATTGTGCTGTTCATAGAGTCTTTGGAGTTCGATGATCACAGAATCACAAAGAGCTATGCTGCGAGGACGCCCATTCTTTGTTTCTTTAATGCAGGCGATTTTATTTTGGAAATCGATCTGCTTCCATTCGAGATTAAGGATTTCTCCTTGTCGCGCGCCCGTTGTAAGAGCCAAAAGAATCACGCAATAAAGATAAGGAGATTTGCTTGATCGGGAAGCGGCGAGAAGACGGGTAATCTCATTTTCAGAGAGAACCCGATCACGACTTGGATTTTCTTTCAGTTTTATGAGGCGCAATGCGGGATTTTCATTGATCCAATTGAGATTTTTTGCAGCATAGCTTAGCAGTGAAGAGATCGACGCCATATAACGATTGATCGTGGAGGGTGTTCTTTTTTTGTCTCGCGCAGTTTGAGAATCACTCAATATTTGCCGCTCTTTTCCAAGAAGGTCTGAAGTGATATGTACAAGAGCATAATCATCCAAACGCGATTGCCAATAGGTGAGGTGGCGGCGAGTGTCATCGGCAGAGCGGTGGTGTTCGATAGCGCCATCTTGGATGTAGCGATCGACAAGTGCATGAAAAGTGTAAAGTTTTTTATGCTGGTCAAATTTGTATTGGCCAAGTTTGATTTGTCGCTCGACCTCTTTTGACCAATCTTCTGCTTCTTGCTTGCGTTCAAAATGATCGCAGACAGTAGGGTAGCCCTTGATACGAATAACAGCTCGCCAAACAACAGTGCCGTTCTCGTTTTTGCGTTTGTAAATAGATGCCATAGTTCCAACCTTTGGTTTTAAAATATTTAAGTTGGATGGCGTTGCTGGTTAAGATTGTTTTTCAATGCACCGCCATTGCACCGTTGGCATATATTCTAAACTTTAACTTGATATTGGATCAAGCTTGTTATGCCTTAAGTACAGTGGATTGTGCTGGTTATGAAATGGGGCAACCTGGACTTGAACCAGAGACCGACGGGTTATGAGTCCGCTGACGCCCGCGCCACTTCCCAGCACCTAACTCCCCGAAATCATAGCGGAAAGCGCCCCTTTCCATCCATCGCGAACTATCGCCACTTATCGCTCTTTTTTGCATGCCAGTGGTCCACAAATGGTCCACGGAATCAGATCGATCTATAGGCGTGAAGAGCTTCTTTTGTTGCCTTTTCATGATTGATCATTGGAGCTGGATATTTTTTGCAACCAGCACGGTGCTTTTCCTCATACCAAGCATGAATAGCTTTAGGCGAGAAATCGCGAAGTTCAGGAACCCATTTTTTAATATAAGTACATTCAGGATCGAACTTTTTCTGCTGGTTCCAGGGATTGAAAATACGAAAATAAGGTTGGGCATCGCTTCCTGTGCTAGCCACCCATTGCCAATTCCCGTTATTCACAGCAGGGTCGTAATCAACCAAGCTTTGTGCAAAGTATTTTTCCCCCCATCTCCAATCGATATGTAAATCTTTGATGAGAAATGAGGCTGCAATCATTCGAACGCGATTATGCATAAAGCCTGTTTCCTTCATCTCTCTCATTCCTGCATCCACAATTGGAAAACCGGTAGAGCCTTCGCACCATCGCTGATAGGCTTTTTTGTTGTAAGACCATTTGAGCTTATCAAATTTGTGATGGAAAGCACCTTTAAAGACGTGAGGAAAGAAAAATGCAATCGATGTAAAAAAGTCTCTCCAGTAGAGAGCTCGGATCAGCTCGTGGTGCGGATTTAAATTACGGCAGATTGCCGCATAAACTTCGCGAGGGGAGCAGACGGTGAATTTCAGATAAGGGGAGAGATGCGTAGAGTATTCTTCTGCAGGGAAATCTCTCAGCCGTCCATATTTACCAAAAGAACCTAATTTTTTGAGAATTTTGAGAGCCTCCGACCTTCCTCCGACCAACTCATTCTCTACAGTTGGCTTGGGCAAGGAGGACTTATCTTCTGCAAAAGAAATCGATCCATGGAAGTAGTTGGTTCCTTTGGTTTGCACGGGAGGCAATACTTTCTGTTTTGAAGCATTGCGCAAATAAGGTGTAAAAATTGTGTAAGGCTTTCCATCTTTTTTCAGAGTCTCTTCAGGTGGATGAAGGAGAGCATCATCGAAAGAATAAAATGGAATGTGGCCTGTTTTGCAGACTTTTTCGAGCTTTTTGTCTCTTTGAAGGCTGTAGGGAGTATAGTCCCGATTTACGATCAAAGCCTCAATATTGAGTTCGCGGATACATTTGCTCACAATTTCTTCGGGTTTTCCCTTAAAAAAGAAGATCTTACCCCTTTTTTTCTTCAACTGATTTTCGAGATCTTTGAGAGATTCAATCATAAATTTCAGGCAATGATCGCTTCTAAAAGGATTTCTCTCGATTTGTTCTGGGGTAAAGATGAAGGCAGGAATGACAACTTCCGAAGACTTCAATGCAAAAATAAGCCCTGTATTATCCTCAAGTCGCAAATCGCGCCTGAATAAAAAGAGGGATTTTCGAAATTTCTTCTCCATTTTATCACTTTGCGATGTGTTTTGCCAATTGGCTAAAAATAAGAGCATGAAACGGGTAAAGACTATACCAATAAAACCTACCCCAGACTCCATTGGGACGAAAAGAGGCTGTTTGTTTCAGAGCTCCCCCTGTTTCATGAGGGATGATCTCAAATTCAAGCCATGCTTCACCTGGCAATTTCATTTCAGCATAGAGAAGTAAGCGTCGATTTTTTTCATCCGCTAACAAAACGCGCCAGAAATCGAGAGCGTCTCCTACTTTTAGCCACGTCGGATGAGTTCTGCCTCGGCGCAGCCCAATGCCTCCCACCAATTTATCCAGAAAACCCCTGAATTTCCAAGCCCAATTCATCGCAAGCCAACCTCGATCTCCTCCTAGAGACCAAATTCGTTTTTGCACTTGTTCTATAGGACAAGAAAAAGCAATGGTGCGTTTATCGCTCAAGATGCCAAATCGAGGAACCTGGACGTAAATGGAAAGATCTGGATTTAAAGTGGAGCCGCTTAAAGTATCTTTCCAGCTTGAAGGCACCCAATCCTCTTCGATGCGGGTGAAAGCAAGTTTAACAGCCTCTTCGTAACTGAGAAGTTTTCTCGGAAAAAGTGCTGTGATTCGATTTTCTTTGCATATGACGTTATTCATTAAGCTTTCGACAAGAAAACGGGCAAGTGAAAAGCTCGTACTCGTTACAAAAAACAGCCAATAGGAAGAAAGGCGTGGGGTAAGGACTGGAACTGTGAAGATTTTTCGCTTTAATCCTCTGATTTTCGCGAATTTCAATAAAAGCTCTTTGTAACTCATGACATCGGGTCCTCCAATTTCAAAAGATTGGTTAAAACAGGCTGAGTTGCCAAGGATCAGAGTCAAATAAGTTAAAACATCCCGTACAGCGATGGGTTGAGTTAAGTTGTTAAGCCAAATAGGCGCAATCATAACGGGCAGTTTTTCAACCAAATCTCGGATGATTTCAAAGGAAGCGCTGCCGGAACCGATGATGATCCCAGCCATTAAAATCGTCACAGGAACTTTTCCCATCTTGAGGATTTCTCCTACCCTCTTTCTCGAAGTTAAATGACGGGAAAGATGCTCTTCATTGGAGAGACCACTCAAATAGATGATTTGTTTCGCTTGCGTGTTTTCCAAGCGGCTTACAAAATTTTTTGCAGATGTTTCTTCCAATTCGGAAAATTTTTGCGAATAACTCATTGAATGGACGAGATAGTAAGCAGCATCGATGTCTGCTGGAATTTTCAGCAAAGAGGAAGGATCAAGCAAATCAGCTTCAATGACATGAAGCTGGGATCGAAATTTCTGGGGAGTTTCAATCCGATAGCGGCTTCTTACTAGAGCATAGACCTCACGCCCCTCTTCTACCAAACGGGGAAGAAGGCGAGTTCCAATATACCCATTAGCTCCAGTAAGTAAGATTTTCATAGTCCTCTCTTTAAAATATCTATAAGCTAATAGTCCACAAGTAATCTATGAAAATTGCCGGAGTATCTCTCCAACTCGTAACTATTCCGAATTTTTTGATGGAGCGTCCAATTCTCATAAATCATTAATAATGAAAACAGATAAAATATTTCCGCGACCAACCTCTAATTCCCCAAACTGTTCAATATTTCTGTCTGTTCAATATATATTGAACAGTGCATTATAATGAACAGAAGGAGATCGCAATGAGAGGTCGTTTCTTAGTAAGTTCCAACGAAGATCCAGCAGAAGGCAATGTCTATGCAGACAAGTCTTCCCTCGTCCTTGATTGGCTGCTACGCGTTGGGCTTTCTAGAGAAAGCTTCTCATTAAGAGAAGTTGCTAAAGAAGCTGGAGTAAGCCTCGGCCTGGTTCAACGTGTTTTCAATATTCTGGTATTGAAAGGACTTCTACAAGTGGAAGGAGTAAGAACCGCTAAGAGGTTTTCCTTTAATAAGCCAAAAGAACTTCTAGAGAGCTGGTTGGAGCACTACAGCATCGTAAAAAAATGCAAAATCAGAACGTATCGTTCCGCTCTTTCTGGAAAGTTAGAGTGGTTCAAGGCTTTAAATAAATCTGGACTTGGGTCAGATGTGATGTTGGCTCTTCATTCAGCAGCCGAAGCGCTTGGACTTAAGAACACCAACTTGGAAGGGTTGGAATTATATGTCGTTGATTCTTCTATTAGAGAGAAAGTGGAAAGTGTTCTGCAATTGGAGCCGCAAGAAAGAGGGTATGAGGTTTTATTGATCGAGCCTTACTACAAAATGCTGCTCAAGCAAAATAGGAAGGACGGTAAAGAAATTGGCATTTGTCCGTTGCTCCTTGTCTTTTTAGATCTTTATCACTTTCCTCTACGAGGACAAGAACAAGCAGAATTTATAGCCCAGCGAGCACCTGAACTGAAGTCAATATACTCTATTTTAGGGGCGTTTCTGCAAGTTTGGATCGCAGTGTTGTTCTATGGTTGCTGTACTATCGCTGCAACTTACATTATTGACGGACAAAGATTTGTTTCTTGGTGTTTCATTGGAATTATCATCTAATTTTTTCTCGGATTCTTTATCCTTTTGTTCTAATTCATCGCGATAAGTTCTTGCAGCTTCTGAAATGAACAACCATGGAACGCACAAAAAGATGAAATCTATTACATGCTGAGTCTTAATTTCAAATATAGATGAACTTGGTTGTCTGTAGCCAAAAAAGCGGGCAGCCCCTAAGAGCGCTATTGGAACGGATTCCTTACAAGCAATATGGAGAAGTAGTCGATGCTTTGCAAAAAACTTCTTAACGACTTCTTTCGTTTTTTCACGCACCGATTTAGGTGCGTTATTTTCACTTTGAATTTCACATTTTTTTTCAATGATAGGCCCATTCATTGGGGATTTTGAATGCACTAACATATTAACTCCTGTCTAAATAA
>DATIJP010000037.1:0-3192 GCA_035478495.1 Rhabdochlamydiaceae bacterium | reverse complement strand
ACGAAATTGAATATTTTTAAGTTTATGCATCTGCTGCTCATACTGCAGGGAAAGTGAATCAATTGAGCCAGAGGCACTCGTCTTTAATTTTTTTAAAATGGAATCTGTTAGTGAGAGGCAAAAAGGTTCGATCGATAAATGCAAGGTAGCTGGGGACAAGAGAAGAGGAGTTTTAGCGTCAGGAGGAAAAAAAGTTTGGAATCTTGTTGGGCTCAAAACATAATCCAAAGAGAGCGGCTGTTTTAATTGAAGCTCTTTCATTTCTTTATTGAGTGCAAACAAGCCCTTCATTTGGAGCTCTCCGCCCGCAATTTCAGCACTGATATTTTCTAATGTATTCACACTGATTTTCCCTTGAAGCTTTTCCACCATCCAATGGTGGATCGCAGGGATTTGGAAGTGGCAATTAACAGAAAGCTTTTCCCAAGAGCGCAATGGAAAAGTACACTGATCAATAGAAAGTTGAATGGGAGAAAGGCGAGGCGATGAATGGTAATCTGCTAAAATAGGCTCAAGTAATGAAACTTGATCATCGATGCGAAATTTCATTTCTGAGATTTTGAGCAAAGGAGTGGCCGCTTTAACAATTAGATTTGTGGACTCGGAATCGATATTCAGTGTGCATGATCCATCAAAAGAATTTCCGAAAATAGGGATTAGTTTTTCACTTAAAATAAGCTCTGCAATTTTCAAAGGGAATGCTTGAATTTGTAGCTGGCAGTTTCCTTGCAAGCTTTTAGAAAAAGGCTCTTTGAGATCAGCTTTCAATAAAATTTGTGAATTTAAATTCCCCATTTTTAATGAGCTATTGGATAAAAAATTCAATCCCTTTTCAAGCGAATTTGAGGATAAAGAAAACAGGCAGCCATCCAAATGAATCGATTCATTAGACCGGTTCGCAATGAGCTCAGTAGGAGAGATTCTCACCGTAGATTGAAAACTAGCGCCCGTCCAATTAAACCCGTAGGGAAGCGATAGTTTTTCAAGCGCAATCACGATTTCTGGAGAGTTTTTTAGGGAAAAAGCAAATTTTTTAAAAAGAGAAGAAGGCAGTGAAAAACTCAATTTTGCAGGGTTTTTTAAGACGAGATTGCCATTGAAAGATTCAGCTTCAACCTCTGCATGGACAAGGCTGCTTTGGGCTAGTAAATGGAGCTCTTGCACTTGAGGTTGGAATTTGGCATCTAAGTCTAAATCAAAAGAAGGCCCAATTCCTTCGGCTAACAACCCTTTTAAAGAAGGGTCAAAATAAGAAAGAAGCTCATCAAGACCAAAAATAGGAAAGTGAACAAGTTTTGCTTGCATCTCCAAATTAGGTTGATCAAAGTTCAGAGAATTGATTTCAGCTTTAATATCAAATTTTCCTATGACATTGTCTTGCTCAGTCTGCCCAATTAAGGCCAATTGAATAGGAAATCTCTCTTCAGGAAGATGGATTTGCGAGACCACCTGTTGAAAAGAGGCAAGAAGCTTATTTTTTGAGAAGACAAGAAGCGTCCCTCGATCAATAAAGATGTTTCCAAAATAGCTTTTATTAATCGAAAAGTTTGAGTGTGTCTTCAAGTTTTGATCACCAACCTGAAGGATCTTTTTGGCATCTTTCCTAACGACTGCCTCAGCCATATCAGCGTACCGATATTGTCTTCGGCAGTCGTCAGAAAAGCTGCTCAAAAATTTTCCATCATCTTGATGACCAAAATTTGAAGACACACTCATGGGGAAAAAACCGCACTGCAAATAAGGAGTATTAGGTTTAGTTGTATGCAATGATGGAGAAAAATGTGCGTCCAGTTCCAAATGTGGACAGCTCATTTTTAATTCGTCTAGATGGTGGTTTAAAAGAAGCTTCCAAAGTGGGGCTGAAGTAGAAACTTCCTCACAGCGAAAAAAAAGCCCTTCTCTTTGATTTGCCCATTGAATGCCTCGAATTTTTTGCTTCCCAAACCAAGATAGAGAAAGCTGCTCTGCTTGTATTTTTCCCGAAAATTTATGACTTAAAAGATAAAATGTAGCTTTGCGCCCTAAATCTGTAGAAATCAATGTAGGCATGCAAAAAAAGAGCGCAAAAATCGAAAGAAAGATGAGAGAAAAGATAACAAATTTACTTTTTGGCTTTTTTTCGGGATTCATGGGATTGCCACTGGTGATATTGGAGGATGCCCGCAATAGTTTTAGCATCTTCAATTTGATGCTCATAGATCATATCTAAAGCTTGGTGGGGTTCCATTTCGACGACATCGATCAATTCATCGTCATCCGGAGGAAGAGGACTTGGAGATAAATCTTTTGCAATAAAAAGATGGAGATATTCTGTGCAAAAACCAGGCGCAGTATAAAAGCCTCCTAAAGAAATAAAAGTTTCTGCTTTAAAACCTGTCTCTTCTTGCAGCTCTCTTTGAGCACATTCCAAAGGATCTTCATTTTCATCTAAAGTCCCTGCAGGGATTTCAAGTAGGATTTTTTGGGCTGCGCGCCGCCACTGTTTTACAAGCAGGAGATTGCCTTGTTGACTAACAGGAACAATCCCCACAGCGCCAGGATGAAGGACGATGTCATATTGCTGAGGCAGCCCGTCACCTACTTTGAAAATATCTTTCCTTATGGAAACGATCTTCCCTCTATAGATCAGCTCGGAGGTAGTCTTAGCATTCTTTTCACGCTGATATTGGATTTGGGATTTTTCTTCTTTCATTCCACGGTCACCGATTTTGCAAGATTGCGTGGTTTATCAATCTCTGTGCCGCGCTCTAAGGCAATATAATAGGCAAAAAGCTGCGCTGCAACAGAATAGGGGATACTTGCAAGGTCATCACAAATCTTCGGAATATAAAAGAGGTCGTCCGCAATTTGATCAATCTCTTTTGCCCCTGCCGGCGCAAAAGCCAGAATAGGGCCGCTGCGCGCTTTAATTTCCATTAAATTGCTTAAGATTTTTTCATAGGTGCGCGTATTGCCGCACATGCCGATTGTGGCAAGATCTTTATCGATTAGCGCAATGGGTCCATGTTTCATTTCTCCTGCAGGATAGCCAGTTGCATTGAGATAGCTGATCTCTTTTAATTTTAAAGCCCCTTCCAAACAGGTTGTGTACATATAGTGGCGCCCAAGGAAGAAAAATTCATCATAAGAGGCATATTTTTTTGCCAATGCTTCAATTTCTCTATGGCGCAATAGGATGTTTTCAACAATTTC
>DATIJP010000036.1:0-30327 GCA_035478495.1 Rhabdochlamydiaceae bacterium | reverse complement strand
AAACACAAAGGAGAAGCCAGAGGCTTCTCCTTTGTGTTTCGGAGGAGGAGGAAGCCAAGCGGTTGGCTTCCGTTGGGATTCGAAGCCCACCGCTCTGTGTAGCGGTGGGCCGGCCCGCAGGACAGGACGGCTTTGCCGCCTGCCAAGGGGAATCCAACACATTCAGCAAGAATCCTTTTTCTTTTTTGAAACTAACCGACCCGCTTCCATTCCAGATTCGAATCCAATTTCTTAGCTCATAAAATAAATTTTTTCTGATTCATTTTTAACCTCTTGCTTTTAGAAGAAAGATTTTGATAGACTAGTTCAGCAAATTTGGCTTTTAAAAAAATCTCAATCAATATAGAAAGACATCAAAAGATATGGGTAGCTAAATGCAATGTCCCTATTGCAATCATGAAGAGACAAAAGTGACCGACTCGCGCAATGCCTTAGAGACTAATGCTGTGCGTCGAAGACGTGAATGTTTGAAATGTTTAAGGCGTTTTACGACTTTTGAAACTGTCGATCTTATTATTCAGGTTAGGAAACGGGATGGCACTTACGAGGATTTCCAACAGGAAAAACTCATTAAAGGACTGGATTCTGCCTGCCGCCATACAAAAGTAAGTCATGAGCAGATTAGAAATCTTGTTTACAAGATTGCAGGTGATCTTATGGAGCGGCAAGTCAGAGAAATTGAAACAACAGAACTTGGAGAACTTGTGATGAAACATCTTCAAGAGATGGATACGATCGCGTATATCCGCTTTGCTTGTGTCTATCGACGTTTTAAACATGTTGATGAATTAAAGGATGCTATTGAAAACATTGCAACAAAAGCTGCAGTACAGGAGAGTGTATGACATTAAAAAAGGCGCAGGTCTTGGAATTTAAAAAACGCCTAGAGCAGATGCGCGATCAGATGACTACTTTTGTGAAAGAAGCACGAGAAGGAGTACAAGCAGATGATAAGCAGAAGGGGTACTCCCAGCATCAAGCTGATGAAGGGACCGATGATTTTGACAGGCTGACTAACTTAGAGTTAACAGACAGAGAGATCAAAATCCTTTGGCAAATCGAAAGGGCCTTAGAAAAGATTGAAGATGGAACGTATGGTGTTTGTGATATCACAGGGGAAGAAATCCCTATTAAACGGCTTGAAGCAATCCCTTACGCAACCATGACAGTTCAAGCTCAAGACAAGATGGAAAAGGGGTTATTATAATTTGTTATTTTTACTTTTGAGTTTTTTAGTCCTTCTATTAGATCTCTCTTCAAAAGCGTGGGTCCATTTTAAATTGCCCTTGATGAGTCTTTTCTACCCGCATGGGGGAATCGCTATTTTTCACAATGTTTTAGGTATTGATTTTTCGATTGTGCATCAGACGAATAAAGGGGCAGCATGGGGAATGTTTGCCTATTTTCAAGATTATCTCCTCTTTTTTCGTCTCATGACGATTGGGCTCATTTTGGGTTATCTTTTCTTTTTTAATAAAAACCCCCTTAGGAGATTTCCGCTGCTTTTAATTTTAACTGGCGCGATTGGGAATGTGATCGATTATTTTGTCTATGGTCACGTGATTGACATGTTCTATTTCACTTTTTGGGGCTATTCTTATCCCGTTTTTAACATTGCAGATAGCGCCATTTTCTGTGGCGTAGCACTGCTTTTGTTCCAATCTTACTCCAAAAAAGTCTATGCCGTCTGATCTGCGCGTCAGCACCCCAGAGCTAGAGGGCAGGCTGCAAATTTCCAAATGGCTAAAATACCAAGTGCTTTTAGATGTACCAGAGATGGAAGATCTATTAAACAGTTTGGCTCCTTTTTCTATTTACCGTGTAAGTGAGGCTGTAGAAAAAGAAAAAAGCGTCATAGAAAAAAGTGAATTTCTCCGCAATTACGCACTCTATATTGATGCTTTAAAAGAGGGCCATTTGATGGATGAAAAGTTGCTACGGCCCTATTTTTCATCTATTTTTTCTACAACGCCTGATCTTCTTTATGCAATGAAGGTAGCCCAAGAAAAAGTTCTAATTAAACCTTTAAAGCCTGTATTGCAATTGCAGCTACACCATTTTTTTGCATCGAAAGTAGATGGTCAATTTTATCCCATGGTGCTTAGTGATGAGAGTACGACTTGGGGGATTCAATTTTCTTATCCGCAAATCTATCAGGATCCTAAATCTCAAGAAATCACCAAAGTTACCTCTACACCTGATTTTCCAAATACCTTTCTTTTTATGAAGCTTGTCAAATGGATGCGCGAACATACCATGCCCACCCCTTTCTTGTTTCAGGGAAAAAAGACCAATTCACCAATACGGATTGGAAAAGAGTGTTTTAGTTGGATTGAAAATCATCCTGGACTAATCTCAAGAGAAATTAAAGTAATAAGATGAAAGCGGAAGAAGCGATACAAAAGTGGATGATAGAGCATAAAAAAACTCTTGCGCTTGCAGAATCCATTACGGGTGGGCAAATTGCAGCAAGACTTACGGCAATTTCTGGCGCTTCCCAATATTTTTTAGGCTCTTTAGTGGTTTATTCCAATGAGTTAAAACAAAAAGTTTTGCATGTTTCGGAGCAGACTTTAAAAAAGCGTGGGCCAATCAGCCGCGAAGTTGTCAAAGAAATGGCAGAAAACTTGATCGCACTTAGTGGCGCAGACTATGGAATTGCGATCACTGGGATTGCTGGACCGACAGGCGGGAGTGCTGAAAAACCTATCGGCACTATCTGGGCTGCCATCATTGAAACGGGAAAAACGCCTGAAATCTGGAATTTTAATTTATCTGGGACTCGCGCACAAATCATCCAAGGTGCAGTGGACCAAGTTCTTTCCGCATTACATCGCAAGATCAACTCAAGATAACCACAGAGACACAGAGGGCACAGAGTTCGGAGGAGAATTTTTATTTTTTTCGCGAGCGAAGCAAAAAAAATGATCTTAGTTCTTGCTCTGTGTTCTCTGTGTCTCTGTGGTAAATCCTTGAACAAGCTTGTTAAATTTAAAATTTAAATTATCTTTTTTTTCATTGTTCAAAGCTAAGCCTAAATAGACTATAATTTCTCCATGTCTTACTCATTACTTGATAGCGGCAACGGGCTAAAACTAGAACAATTCGGCGATTTTGTCATTGTACGACCCTGCGCGCAAGCATTATGGCAGCCTAGGTTAAAAGAGGAAGTTTGGGAAAGCGCTGATGCCCATTTCAGCCGAGATGGAGGCAATCGCTGGATGCTAAAACGGAGATTGCCTACTTCATGGAAAGTCGAACTAAAAGGGCTGCTTTTTAAAATTTCACCGACAGATTTTGGACATCTTGGAATCTTTCCTGAACATCATCTTTTGTGGGAATGGGCCGCAAAACAAATTCAAAAAGAAAAAACCCCGCCCCAAATCTTGAATCTCTTTGCCTATTCTGGAGGGGCCACGTTAGCTTTTGCCAAAGCCGGCGCTCATGTATGCCATTTAGATGCGTCTGAAAAAATGGTCAAATGGGCCAGAGAAAATGCTAGATTGAATGAGCTCGAAGAAGCCCCCATCCGTTGGATTGTCGATGATGCGCTGAAGTTTTTGAAAAGAGAGTTAAAGCGCGGCAAGAAATACGAAGGGATCATTTTAGATCCTCCTAGCTTTGGAAGAGGCAACCGAGGTGAAGTGTTTAAAATTGAACGGGACCTTTTTGAAATTTTAAACTGTTGCAGACAGCTTTTAAGTGAAAAGCCGCTCTTTTTGGTTCTTTCTTCACACACTCCTGGGATGACGCCTGTCGTGATGCATAATCTCATGCAACAGACGATGAATGGGGCGAGTGGTCAAATTGAATCAGGAGAAATGGAGCTCGCGACAAAACAGTTTTATAATCTCCCATGCGGTAGCTTTGCGAGGTGGTCATGTTAACGCATCTTTTAAGCAGCGCACAAAATCCAAAAATTAAAACCATTGCAAAATTAAAAGAGCGGCGCCAGCGCGATGAGACGGGTCAGTTTTTGATCGAGGGTTACCGCGAATTAAAACGAGCAGCCCAAAGTGGAGTTGAAATTCAAATGCTGCTGATCTGCCCAAAACTATTTCTCGGAGAAAATGAAGAAACGCTCATCCAGCAAATTGATAAAAATAAAGCCGAAATATTTGAGTGTCCGCCCCATCTATTTGAAAAACTCTCCTATCGCGATCGTCCAGATGGACTCATTGCAATTGCGAGGCAGATGCAGTTTTCTTTTGATAAGTTGCAATCTAAAAAAGAGCCTTTTGTTCTGATTGCTGAAGGCATTGAAAAACCAGGCAATTTGGGATCTATTTTGCGCTCAGCAGATGCCTCAGGGGCAGACGGAGTGATTGTATGCGACCGCTGTACCGATATTTATAATCCCAATGTCGTACGCGCCAGTGTCGGTACACTATTCACACTTCCTGTGATTGAGGCAAGTAGCGAAGAAACTCTTTTGTGGCTTCAGAAAAAGCAGATCAAGGTAACTGCTGCAACTCCTTCTGCTCATATCGAATTCACTGAGGCCAATTTCAAAGGGCCGATTGCTGTTGTTGTCGGCACAGAACAGCTTGGACTTACAGACTTTTGGATGAAAGCCGCAGATATCCGAGTGCGTATTCCCATGAAGGGAGCGGCAGATTCTTTAAATGTGGCAGCCGCAACAACATTACTTTTATATGAAGTCTTACGACAAAGAAATTTATCTCGATAATCACCTTCTTGTGCTGGCTAAACCTCATGGGATTCCCACGCAGCCTGATTTTCATGAAATGGCAAAAGCATGGCTAAAAAAGAAAATAGGCAAAGAAGGCAATGTTTTTCTGCATCCGGTGCATCGATTAGACAAGGCTGCCGGCGGACTTGTGCTTTTTGCGCGCTCAAGCAAAGCGCTCCCAAGACTCAATAGACTTTTGCGCGACCATCAGATACAAAAGAGCTATTTGGCGAAGGTCGAAGGGATTCTGAAGGAAAAAGAAGGGAGATTAGAACATTTTCATTTCCATGATGAATTTCGCGCTAAGATCTCCGATTATCCTTTTCAAGATGCCAAAAAGGCATCTCTATCTTACAAAGTGATCAAAACAGATGGCAAAAATAGCCTTTTGGAAGTGCGTCTACATACAGGACGTTACCATCAGATCCGTGCGCAGATGGCCTTTATTGGACATCCGATTATTGGGGATAAAAAATATGGCAGCTCTTTTATCAGCAAAGAGGGGGCCATTGAACTAGATCATATTCGGCTTGAATTTGCCCATCCTGTCACTCAGCAGCATTTAATCATTTCCTTACCTTCATAAACCTTTTTTCATGTACTCTACTCCGCTTTAATAATGGAGATTTATGAAAAAAACCCTGTTTGTTATTTGTGCTTTTCTTTTCTGCTGCGCACTTCGTGCCGAAGAGATCTTTTTTGAAAATGCGACTGAAGAACAAAGTGATTTTCTTGTCCAATTTGCAATGGATTCGAATGCGGTTTACGGCTACCGCACAATTTCAGAAGAAGAAGCGCGGGATTTTTTTCATCTCTGCAAGCACAATTTTGAAAAGGGAATAGTGCGTCTGATGAAAGGACCTTCTGGCATCATGGGATTTTACGGACTTGCTCGTCATAGCGATAAAGAGGATGGGGCTTGGGTGAATCTATTGACCCATCTTTTTCTAAAACCTAAATTTATTGGCCAAGGGTATGGTAAAATGCTATTTCAAGATGCCATGCGCACAGCGCGTGAAGAGCTCCATTGGGAAGCTCTGTTTTGGGAAAGCGATCCAAACGCAGCCTGGTTTTATGAAAAAATGGGCGCTAAACATGTGGGGGAAAATCCTTGCAATCTCAATCCAGATTACAGAGCCCCCATTTTCGTTTATATTTTAAATCCGTGAATTTAAACGTGCCCCTGCCCGTGCCCGGAGAAAGAAAAGAGAAGAGTAGCAGGATGGCAGGATGAACAGGATAGAAGAAGGACAGGATAGAAGAGGGAAGTAGCAGGAGAAAAGATTTGTTTGAGTTCCGCATACAAAACTCTTATTTTCTTATCCTATCCATCCTGCCATCCTGCTAGGTATTCTTAAGTTTTGTGATGCAGCTTTTTTTTGATGCAAAAAAAGCTGACGAGCAGTCCTAAAACTGCAACAGAAATTGTCAGAAAATTAATCTCATAAAAAGCGCTCATATAGGCGGCTAAATCGCTAGATCTCACATAATCTTGAACAGAAGCGGGCAGCTCATCGAAAGCTTGCATTGCAGATGCGCTTTGCGCAAGAAGTCCTTCAAATTGGCTTGCTCTTAAGTTTTCAGTGTCAAAATTTGTAGCGAGTGCTTTAGAAAATTTATCGTCTTGGAGATAAAGAAGAAGGGCACCAAAAATCGCCATGCCCAAAGTAGAGCCAAATTGTCTTACAGTAGAAGTTAACCCAGAGGCCATGCCTCTTTTTTGACTTGGCACCTCATGCAATGCGGCATTGAAACTCGGACTAAAAATCATAGGAATACCGCAGCCAAAAGGAATGATCGCCGACAAAAGCATCGGTGTGCTTTTCAAATGCAGCACCTGCGAAAACCAGATCAGCGCTCCCAAAATCAAAATATAGCCGATTGTAATCGGAAGCCTTGGGCCAAAACGATCAAGAAGATAACCGCCCAGGGGCGCCGCAAGCATTACGGGAAGATTGGCTAGAAGCGCAAGCGTGCCGGCTTCAACAGGCGTAAATTGGAGCGCAGTTTGGAAATAAATGGTCCAAAAAATGGTAACCATGACAATAAATTGCGTACAAAAAATACTAAAAACAGCTCCCACAAAACTACGATTTTTGAAAAGCCTATAATCAATAAAAGGATCCTTGACCTTCCGGTCAAAAAGCGAAAGTAGAAAAATTAAAATTAGCCCACTGATCACTGAAGTTAATGTCAAAGGAGAGGTCCAGCCCCAATGTTTGGCCTGCATAATGCCAATCACAAGCGCACTAGTGCCGATACTAATGGTGAAAAAACCAAAATAATCAAAGCGTTCTCTTTTAGTTGCAGATTTAGGAACTGAAAAGAGCGCCAAAAGGGTCCCTATTGCAGCTATCGGCAAATTAATCCAAAAGACATAGCGCCAACTTGCGTATTGAGTGAGAAAACCTCCAATAAAGGGACCAGAGGAAAGAAATAGCGAGCCAACACTCACAGAGATGCCCATTGCTTTGCCGCGTTCCTGCGGAGGAAATGAGGAATAAATAATCAGGGCGGTTGATGGAATAAGCAATGCACCTCCAATCCCTTGGAGGACCCTGCTCGCAATAAACCACCACTCAGTATTGCTAAATCCACAAAGCGCAGATGCAATAGCAAAAAGAGAAACTCCATAGCAAAAGATCTTTTTCGCTCCAAAAATATCGCTTAATCTTCCGCCGGCGAGCATTAAAATAGTGAGTGTCAAAGTATAGCAATTAATGATCCATTGCAGGGCCAAATCAGAAAAATTGAGCAATTTTTGGATGGTCGGCAGGGCAACAGGAAGCACGGTAATGTCAATGAAAATCATCGAGATCGTGCTCGACATGGCAGCTAAAATCCACCATTTTCGATTCTTATCTTTTATCTTCATAACATCCTCTAGAAGTAGAAGAAATGCAACCACAGAGGCTCGGAGATCATAGAGGAAGAATCATTTTTTTGCGAGCGAAGCAAAAAAAAGGACTTCTATTTTTTTCATTTCGCTCACGAAAAAAATAAAAAAACCTCCTATTCACTCAGTTTCTCTGTGTCTCTGTGGTTTTCCCTATCTTCCATTAACTTTTCCGCGATCTGCACACAATTTAGTGCCGCTCCCTTAAGGAGCTGGTCGCCAACAACCCACATTTCAAGAGTATTAGGCTGTGTCAAATCCTCACGGATTCTACCGCAAAAGATGTTATCTTGGAAAGTTGCATCTAAAGGCATAGGAAAACGATTCTGATTCCAATCTTCTAAAAGCGTCACACCGGGCGCTTCCTTTAAAATTGAAAGGGCATTATTTCTGGTGATCGGCTCTCTAAATTCAACATTGAGGGAGATGGAATGGGCGCGCAAAACGGGGATGCGCACGCAAGTGACCGTGGTCTGGATGGTTTCATCCTCTAAAATCTTTCGCGTTTCACTGACTATTTTGGCCTCTTCCTCAGAAATTCCCTGTTCATTAACAGGGGAGTTATGGAGAAAGAGGTTAAAGGCATAGGGGTGTGGAAATACCGTGCGCTCAAAGGGCTGCTTTTCCAAATAGGCCTTAGTCTCTAAAAGGAGCTCTTCGACTGCTTTTTGGCCTGCTCCGCTGGCTGCTTGATAGGTAGACGCGACAATCCTTTTAATCTTGTATTTTTTATGGAGAGGGGCAAGCGCCATCAGCATCACAGCCACAATGCAATTTGGACACGAAAGAATGCCTTTATGAGACTTTAAAACATGGGGATTAATCTCTGGAATGACAAGAGGGACCCCTGGATCCATGCGAAAAGCTGAGGTATTATCAATCATCACAGTCCCTGATTTCTGAGCAAGAGGGGCATATTGTTTAGAGACCTTTTTTCCAGCGCTAAAAAAGGCGAAATTGACCCCCTCCAAAGAGTCCTCTTTTAAGGCCTCAACAGGGATTAGCTGGTCTCTAAAGGGGACCTTTTTCCCCACGGAGCTTTCTGAAGCAAAGCATTTGAGCTCTTTTAAAGGGAATTGACGTTTTTCAAGGACGTTTAAAAGCTCCCTCCCTACGGCCCCTGTGGCTCCTATAATGGCAATTTTCACTCCTAACTCCTTCTATTTCAGTCAGTAAAAGATCAAATCGATTATAAATCAAGTTAAAATATTTATTATTAAATTACTTAAATTAATTTACTTATATTAAATAATTTGTTATAATTAAAGTTATATTTAACAAAATAAGAGGTTTAATATGTCATTAGCAGTAAATAATGCAACAATGAGAATTATGAGCGCTGCTTCAGAAACACATAAGAATGCAGTCAAAGCTCTAAAAGTTGAAAAGGCTTTAGTACAAGACGTTTTTAACCGAGTACGAAATGCTATTCCAGTTCCATATGTTAGAGCACTAATAGCTGCAATTCCAGCAACTGTTCTAGCACTGGTCCTTGCCGTCGCAACGATTGGTTTTGGAGTTATCGCTCTTCTATTAGATTTCATCCGACATTTATGTGGCTGCGACTGTTCTGTGCAGAGTGGATATGAGAGTGAGAGTGATGATGAAGGCATAGATGAAGCAGTTGAGAATGTTAAGAATGTAGGCGATCACAGCATGCCAACAGGTGTTCCTGAAGAAACTCACTACTAAATATTACTAATTAAGAGTAAAAAATATGACAACACCTAATATAAGCAAAGAACAACAAGCTTCAGGGATCTGGGCACCTACTACTGCTGTTATTAAAGCGCAATATAGCTTTATAAAAGACCAAATTTTCGATCCGATAAAAAATAATATTAAATCAGATTTAGCTGGAAGAATTACTGCTAGCGTTGTCTCCGCAATACCTGCTGCAGTTTTATTTACTATTCATTTGACGATTTTTCTTTTAATTTCTCCTCTTATTTTGGATGTTTACTTATTAAGTTTATTGGCGAACAAAAATGACACAGAAAACAAACATTTGATTATTGAAATGCAATCACTTGAAGAGAATCAAGAGAGTCTGTCGAAGCCACTAGAATCCACAACCGGATTAAATCGCCAAGAGGTTGTTAATGAGCTTATGAAGCTTGCTACAAGCTCTGAGATTCCACATGCATCACAACAACAACCACAACAACCGCAGCTACAATTAGCCAGTAGCCAACCGGTAAAATCAGAAGCAGCAAAAGAGGAAGAAGCACAAGCAGCGGCAGACGCAGAAGCAGCAGCGAGAAAAGCAAGAGAAGCACTAGAAGCACGAGCAAAAAGAGAAGTAGCAGAAGAATTAGCAAAACTACTAGCACCACTAAACGAAAAATCAGCACAAGCAACAGAAGCTGCAAAAGAAGCACTAGAAGCACAAAAATTAGCAGTAGAAGCAGCGATGCGAGCAGCAGAAGCAAATAAGGGAAATTCTGCGTCTCCTAAAGCGCCAGTAGTAGCTGAAGGTGGCCCAGAAGCTCCCTCTGCCCAACCTCAGGCGCCTTTGTCAAGTACTGCACAGCCACTTCGAGAAGAAACTGGGGTTGCGAATGAGCAAAGTTTAGACAAACATTATCGTTATCTAAGACCTACATCGTACCTTTCAGCAAGTATGCCACAGTGGGACTATGCCAGAGATTCCAATATGGAAAAATTGAACAGGGAAGATAAAAAACTAGAAACATGGGACCCTGAAAAAGCATTTGAAGCTCGCAAGGCTTTCCTGGAGAGAAATAAAAAACCAGTAGATGTCATTGTGAAACCTCTTGCTGATTCACCTCAATCTGAGCAATCTTAATCCATTAAAAACTACGAGGAGTGAAGCTCCTGTATCTGCAGCAATGGCCATCCAAAGCGTTGCAACTCCAAAAAAAGCAAGAATTAAAAAGAGCACTTTTAATCCTAAAGAAAATCCAATGTTCTGCTTAATAATTTGTAAGGTGCGCCTTGAATGACGGATCAAGCTGGGAATTTTAGACAAATCATCTGTCATTAAAATAACATCAGCTGTTTCAAAGGCCGCATCTGTCCCCATTGCACCCATGGCGATCCCAAAAGTCGCAGCGGCCATTGCAGGAGCATCATTGACACCATCGCCGACCATCGCAACTGTGTCATATCCTTCAGTCAATTTTTCTACCAATTTTACTTTGTCCTGCGGCAATAGTTCTGCATAAAAAGCATCGACACCGCAAACCTTTGCAAGCGCGCGCGCTGTGGGCTCATTATCGCCGGTTAGTAGCACGATTTTTTTCACTCCAAGCTCTCTAATTGCGAGGATGGTTTCTTTAACGAATTTTCGTGGCTCATCCGCAACACTAATTAGTCCGCATACATGCGTATAATCTCCGATTGCAATCACGGAGTGGCCAGCATCTTCCATGTTTAAAGCCAGTTGATGGACCTCTTCTGTTTCTTGGCCTTTTTCATGGAGAAAACGGTGGCTTCCAATCCAAAATGGTCTTCCTTCAATGACAGCTTCTGCGCCAAGCCCTTGCCGTATTTTAAAATCTGTCGCATGTGCCGCATGAAGTCCCATTTCCTCTGCTTTTTGCAAAATGGCACGGGCAATGGGGTGCTGGCTGGGCTTTTCTAGCGCCATGGCAATTTTTAAGAGCTCTTTTTCTGTATGGCCATTGAGAGGGATGATTTTTTGGACAATGGGGCGTCCATAAGTCACAGTTCCTGTTTTATCCAATGCCAAAGCGTTTAATTTGCCAGCAGTTTCTAGATAGATGCCTCCTTTGATCAAAATGCCTTCTCTTGCAGCTGAAGTGAGGCCAGAGATAATGCTGACAGGGGTCGAAATCACAAGAGCACAAGGGCAGGCGATCACAAGTAAGACCAGTCCTCTGTAGATCCAACTCACCCATTCTTGATGAAAAAACAACGGGGGAATGAGGGTAAAAAGAAGGGCCAAAATGAGCATGATCGGCGTATAAATCCGCGCAAATTTTTCTACCCATTGCTCGGAGCCAGCGCGTTTTGAGCGTGCTTCTTCGATCATATGGATGATGTGCGCCAAGGTGGTATCATCTGCTTTTTTTGTGACTCTGCATTCCAAGGCCCCATCTTCATTGAGTGTGCCTGCAAACACTAAATCCCCGGGATTTTTAAGAGAGGGAAGCGATTCCCCGGTAATAGGTGATTGATTCACAGAGGAAATGCCACTTTCTACAACCGCATCTAAGGGGATTTTCTCCCCTGGACGCACTAAAATTCTTTCTCCTACAGCAATCTCTTCGACCTTTTTTTCAACCAATGAGCCCTGCTGCGTGATCACTCTTGCAAAAGGAGGTGAAAGTTGTAACAAAGCGGAAATCGCTCTGCGTGCCCTTTCTGTGCTCCAATATTCTAGAAGAGTGGCAATGGAAAAAAGAAAAATCACAGTTGCCCCTTCAAACCACTGATTGATTGCAACTGCGCCAATGGCTGCAATCAGCAAAAGCAGATTCATATCAGGACTTAATCTCTTGAGACTTGCAAAGGCTCTTGGCAGGACATAATAGGCGCCACAAAGCATGGAAAGAATATAGAGGGGAGGGCTTTGAAAAATAAGGGCCAAAAGCAGAAAAAGACCGCTCAATGCAGTCATTAGCAGATGTCCATGTTTTCCCCAAAAAGAGGATGCTTGATGACTTTCTTGCCAAGGAGAGGCTTTCATGCCCGTCGAAGCAATTAAGGTAAGAATTTTTTGAGAATCAATTTTTGAAGGGTCATAGGTGACATTTAATCGGTGATGGAGAAGATTAAAATCTAAATTTTTAATTCCTGCATGAGAAGATAAAGCTTTTTTTAAAACGCTCATTTCTTCTGCGCAATGCAGCTCTTCTATGCGGTAACTGATCTTCTGCATAGGCTTATGGTAAGGATTATTTTGACCCCATGTCAATAAATTCTCTCTCTGCTATCATCATTGGCATGAAAAAACATATTTTAGGGTCTGTTGAGGATGCGATTCGTGCAGCTGGTTTTTTAAAAGAACCTGAAAGCCTTCAGTTTATCGAAAATGCTGCTAGAGCTATTGCGGGCTGTTTCCGTAAAGGCAGAAAGCTTCTGATTGCTGGCAATGGCGGTTCTCTTTGCGATGCGATGCATTTTGCTGAGGAGTTTACAGGCATTTTTAGAGGAAAGCGGGCGGCGCTCCCTGCGCTTGCTCTTTCTGATCCTGGCCATTTGTCCTGCACTGCAAATGATTTGGGATATCAAGATGTCTTTTCTAGGGCAGTTGAAGCCTTTGGAAAAGAAAATGATATTTTAATTTCACTTACAACCAGTGGGAATTCAATGAATCTCATCAATGCGGTGCTCTGTGCCAAACAAAAGAAGATGAAAACGATCTCCTTTTTAGGAAAAACAGGCGGCAAACTCAAAGGAATGTCAGATTTAGAGTGGAAAGTAGATGGCTTTACTTTTTCGGACCGCATTCAAGAGGCGCATATGGCAGCGATTCATATCATCATTGAAATGGTAGAGAAAGATCTGTTCTATGACCTCTAAAATTTTGCAAATAATTGAAGAGGATCGAAAAGCGCCGCTGATTAAAGTGCTGCTTCAAGGCATGAGCCAATGTTATCGAGCTGGGGTTGCCTTAAGAAATTTTGCCTATGATCAGGAGCTCTTTGTTGCAACTAAAGTGGCTTTACCTGTCATTAGTGTTGGGAATATTGTCGCAGGCGGAACTGGAAAAACCCCTTTTGTCCGACTACTTGCAGGGGAACTATTAAAAATTGGAAAGGTAGCGATTCTTTCGCGCGGATACCGCTCTGCAATAGAAAAATCAGGAAAGGTGGCGCGTTTAGATGAGCAGTCCTCAGCTGAGGCTGTTGGTGATGAGCCTGTTTTCCTTGCTAGGAAGCTTAAGGAGGCAATGGTCTTTTCTGGAAAAAAACGTGTGCAAGCTGTGAAAGAGGCGGCTGCCCAGGGTGCTGAAATCATCGTTTTAGATGATGGAATGCAACATAGAAAATTAGAGCGCGACATCGAAATTGCTGTGATGGACGGCCAAGATCTGTTTGGAAAGGGCTTTTATTTGCCGCGTGGGTTCTTAAGAGATTCTCCCAAGAGATTGCGTGAAGCAGATTTTATTGTCGTGAATTCAGTAAAAAATGAAGAGCAATGGAATATTATAAAAGCGGAAATCAAAAAATATAGTAGCGCCCCTCTGATTGGAGTCGAGCTTCAACCAATGAATCATCACGAAATCAAAGGAAAGAGAGTAGGGGCTTTTTGCGGTATTGCAAAGCCGCTTAAGTTTATGAAAACCCTTAAAGAGGCAGGAGCAGATATCGTCGAGACAATGATCACATTGGACCATTTATCTTTTCCTTATCAGGATCTCTGTCTATTTAGCGGAAAATGTAAGGCGGCAGGAGCCGAGCTTCTTGTTTGCACAGAAAAAGATGCAGTGAAATTGGCAGACCATCTTGATCTTTCTTTGCCTGTTGTTGCCTTAAAAACCGAATTAAAAATTTTTTCTGGAGAAGCTTATTTCATAGACCTTCTTCAGAAAGTTAAACTACTTTGGAGTCATTATCATGAGCGACGAGTTTAGAGTTCTTCTTCCAAAATTGGGCGAGAGCATTTTGAACGCCACCATTGTGCAATGGTTTAAAAAAGAGGGCGATCCTATTGCCAAAGATGAGGCCCTTTTAGAGGTGGCAACAGATAAAGTAAATAGCGAAATTCCTTCCCCTGTTTCTGGCATTGTAAAGGAAATTTTGGCAGGACCGGATCAAGAAATGAATGTGGGAGACCTTCTTGTTGTGATTTCTTTAAATGGCAAAGGCGTAGATTTAAAAGCTCCTCCTGTGGTCCACGAAAAAGAGAAGATTGTCAATCCAAGTACCAATACAGAAAACAAAGAATTCTTCTCACCAGCGCTTTTGCGCCTTGCCAGAGAAAAAGGCATTGCACTCAGTCAACTTGAAAAAGTAAGTGGAACTGGAGAGGGCGGACGAGTCACCAAAAAAGATTTAGAATGCTATTTAGAAAAAAGTGCAAAAGAAACTGGGTGTCCTTCACCTAAAATTATTGTGGCCAGTGATGCCAGCGATATTGAACGGATGAAAATGTCAAAAATGCGCAAAGCGATTGCCGACAATATGGTCCGCTCTTTTTATGAAGCTCCTCATGCGACCTTGATCAGCGAAGTGGATGTGACCAAAGTAATGCAACTAATCAAAGATGAAAAAGAGGAGTTTTTTGAAAAGAACAAGGCTAAATTGACAATTACCAGTTTTGTCGCGCGCGCCATTAGCAGGGCTATCCAGGAATATCCTCTGATCAACTCCTCATTGGAAGAAGATACCATTGTCCTAAAGCGCTTTGTGAATATTGGCATGGCTGTCAGTGTAGACCAAGGAGTGATGGTGCCTGTGATCAAACAATGCCAAAAAATGATGCTCTCTTGCATTGCTAAAGAGGTCCAAGAACTCTCGCAAAAAACAAGGGCAGGGGAACTTAAGCCGGAAGATGTGCAAAATGGAACAATTACAATGACCAATTTTGGGATGTCGGGGGCGCTCATTGGTGTTCCCATTATCCGCTTTCCGGAAGTGGCCATTGTGGGTATTGGCGCAATTCATAAAAAAGTGGTCGTGCTCGAAGATGATAGTTTTGCCATCCGTTCAATGATGCATGTCTCGCTCACCTTTGACCATCGCGTTTTGGATGGCATGTATGGCTGCGGTTTTCTAGCAGCTCTGAAAAAGCACTTAGAGACTGATATCAAAATAGATTAGTGATTCGGTCATCGGGCAAGGGCAAGTTAATAAAGCGGCTAAAATCCGATGCTAATACCGAGGCTCCAGCCATGCAGGGTCAAGTCACCTGCATTGCTTTCAAAATTCCCCGTCGCAGATTGATTCAAAAAGCGCACGAGTTGATTTTGTCCCCAAAGAAAAAAGAGCTCGTAGCCTGCATGGCAGTCAATGTTAAGATCATTCAAATAGCAGTTATAGCGGAGACCTGCAGCCATCTCTGTGATGATGCGCAGCATATGAAACGTTCGGAAAAATCGTATTTTTTCGTCTACAAGACTACTTCTTTCATCTTGATGCACATAGAAAAAACCATAAGGAAATGAAGTGGCTGTATTAAAATAAAGACCGAAGTCACAGAAAAGTTTCCAGAATCCATTTAAGCCCGCCATGGGCCCTAGTCCCCAAAATTTATTCTTCATGTCAATATCATCTTGTCCATCTGGAAAAAGTGTTCCTCCAAAATAATCGATCCGCGTCTTCTGACGTATTTCGGCATATCTTAAACCTGCAAAAGGACAAAGCTGGAGCGCGTCACTCACGTTTAAAGAGCGCTGTACAATTAAATCCAAAATGCCTAAATGGAGCCGCCAGCGATTTCGGATATCCTCCACAAAGCCTGGGCCTGCTGCTAAATGCTGCCAAGTAGGAAAGGGGAATGTACCCTCGCGCCGCGGGTAGATGTCCGTGATGCGCGCATGGTAATGAAGAAAATTAAGATAAATGCTCCACTCATCGTGATTGAAGAAATAACCAAACGAGAATTTAAAACCAGGGTCCCAAGAAAAATCGGGATTTTTTGATTTCGCATTGGAAAGAGAAGTCGGATTTTCTTTGTTGATAACGGCAAATGCAAGCCCGTTTTCACGCGCCTGAAAATAAATAAAATCCGTTGTAATGCAATAATGCGCCATGTTTTTTTGAAATTATGAAAGAAAGGAGGTTTTGTCTAAAGGATTTTTAATGCATAAAATTTCATGTTAAATTTAATATGGAAAACAATATAACATTCCAATGGGGATTACATGAAAAATCAATCTGCATTTACACTTTTTGCACTATTTACAGCATTCCCAGTGATATCCCATGCATCTAATAAATCAGATATTCAAGAGCTAAAACAGCGCGTTCAATGTTTAGAAGAAAGAAAGACATGTTGTACACAAACACAATGTAGTGCATGCACTTGCGATACGGATATTAAAACAACATTTTATGTATCTGGCGAAGCGCTTTATTGGAAAACATCAGAGACAGGATTAGCCTACGTGACAAAGGTGGCAAATGAATCTGCGACGCCTAGTCAACAGCTCGAAGGTGGGCGCACTAAACATCCTTCTTTTGATTGGCATTGGGGATTCAGAGTCGGCGCTGGATACAAGATGTGTCACGATCTTTGGGACATCTATGCCAACTGGACCCGTTTTCATTTTGCAAATCGTGACAAAACAGATCTGGGACCTTTCAGAAGTCCTGTAGCGGTTAGTCTGCCCACCCTCTTTCCTTTTTGGCTCCCAAATGCTGGAGCTTTTACGACTCTTCCCGAGGCTGTCAACTCAGCTGAGGCACGCTGGAAAGTTCATCTTGATGTGATTGATTTAGAGCTAGCTCGAGAATTTTTTGTTACTGATTGGCTCACTTTTAGGCCGCATTTGGGGTTCAGAACGGCCTGGATCAATCAGAAATTAGATCTGGAATATAGTGCATTTTCATCCCCAGTAACAACAAGTACTGAGCGGGCTTTTTCGGTCGACATGAAAAATAACTTTTGGGGCATTGGGATCATTGCTGGGCTCGATACTAATTGGATCTTAGGATGTGGATTTTCCATTTATGGAAATGTTGCATTTTCGATTCTTGATGGCCATTTTAAAACCACATTTGATTATAGCGGCCAATTCTTCAATGCTGGTGGAGTGGGGAGTGCAAGAAATATATTTGAGGATAAAAACCATCAAAATTTTGCGACATTTGTTGCCGATTTGGCCATAGGACTAGATTGGCGTAGAAACATTAGTTGCGATCGTTTCTACCTTGGTGCTTGGGCAGGTTACGAACAACACATCTTTTTTGAACAAAGTCAGTTCATGAATTATCAATCCTCTGTCTTCGTTCCTAATTTTTACACCGATGGCGGGAATTTGAATATGACAGGAATCACTATAGGCTTTGAATTTGGTTTTTAGCCTTGAGCAGAAGAAAATCCACTGGCTCCATCAAAGAGATATAGATTTTCTGTTTTGATAATGTCAAAGCCCTTATCTGAGAGCTGCTTTAAAGTCGCGACTACAAGATCGTAAGTAATGTGCGCGTCCTTTTTTTCCATATATCGGCAGCGCCATTCATCAATACAAAATGTTTCCGGCTGGCCTTCAGGCCAAACGCGCGCACCTCGATTGCTGATCATTTTTAAGGCTAGAGAAGTTTCCAAAGCGCTTAATTTTTTTTGCAGATCATCAAGCGGAAGTTTTGAAAAAAGAAAAATATCCACTCCCACAAGGTCTCTTTTTGGCATGTGAGAGACAGTTGAAGCGAGCGCTGTTAGTTTCTTATGAGCAGCATATTTCACCGGTTTCAATATTTTCGGCTTTTCGCCTAAAAATTTGACCACAGCCTCTCCAAATTCTTTAGTTCCGACCATTTTTTTGCTCGTGCCTTCTTTGTAGATATCGTTTGTGTGAATTCCTGCTTCAATTGTGCATAGCCACGCGTTGTGAATGCGTGTTGCTAGCTGCCCTTCTCCTAAGTAAGCTAGCATGTAAATGGAGGCTAGGATAAGCCCTGAAGGATTGGCGCTATTTTGTCCTGCTCGTTTAGGTGCTGAACCATGAATTGCTTCAAACATTGCACCGCGATCGCCAATATTGGCTGATCCTGCAAGCCCTACCGATCCGGAAATTTGAGCCGCAACATCAGACAGGATATCCCCGTAAAGGTTCGGAAGCACAAGCACATCGAATATTTCTGGTGTATCAGCCAATTTAGCTGAGCCAATGTCCACTATCCAGTGCTCATTGGCAATCTCTGAGTATTCTTTGGCGATTTCATCAAAGACTTTGTGAAAAAGGCCATCAGTAAACTTCATGATATTGTCTTTCGTGAAGCAAGTGACTTTTTTTCTGCCGTAATGGCGGGCATATTCGAAGGCATAGCGAATAATTTTTTCACTCCCGGGCCGAGAGATGATTTTTATCGTTTCTGCGACATCAGGGGTCAATTTGTATTCCAGCCCGATATAGAGGTCTTCTTCATTTTCTCGGACAATGACAAGGTCCATTTTGGGGTGTTTTGTCTGAACAAATGGGGCATAGGAGGTGCAGGGGCGGATATTGGCAAAAAGACCAAGCGAAGTGCGAATAGTGACATTAAGGCTTTTGAAGCCGCCGCCTTGAGGGGTGGTGATAGGGGCCTTTAGAAAGGCTTTAGTATTGCGGATGGTTTCCCAAGTGGATGATTCAATGCCTGTCGTATGACCGCGCAGGTATACCTTTTCACCAATTTCAACGGGATGATATTCAAGATTAGCGCCCGCTTCCTCTAAAATAAAAAGGGCAACTTTCATGATTTCGGGGCCGATGCCATCGCCATAAGCAATGGCTATAGGAATTTTTCCTCTTGCCACAGATGCGCCTCACTCATTATTCTTCTTCTATGACATCAACGACTAGAGTGCAAGAAAATTTAGGAAATACAATGGAAATCATTGAAGGGCTTTTTTCAAATCAAAAGCAATATGTCAATCATTTCTTTGACAACCTAGATCTTAAAGCAGCACATCTCTTTTTTCAAGCCTGTCTTAAATGCCCTGGAAGTCTCATTTTTACAGGGGTGGGGAAAAGCGGCATCATTGCTGAAAAGATCGCGCTGACACTTGTTTCAACGGGGACTAGAGCCCATTTTCTATCGCCGACCAATTTTCTTCATGGGGATATTGCCATGGTCTCCTCAGAGGATACCGTCGTTATGTTAAGCAAAAGTGGCGAAGCGGAAGAGCTTTTAAATATCTTCCCTTTTTTTAAGAGAAGAGGGGCTCAAATATTGACCCTCGTTTCTAACCCGTCCAGCAGGCTTGCCAAAATGGCTGATGTCACTATGTTTCTCCCTGTAGAAAAAGAGCTTTGTCCTTTTGATCTTGCTCCGACCACTTCGGCAGCTGTACAACTTCTTTTTGGAGATCTTTTAGTAGCGGCGCTAATGCAGACCAAGGGTTTTAGTTTAGATGAGTACATTCATAATCATCCTTCAGGTTCTATAGGAAAAAAAATGACCTTAAAAGTGAAAGATCTCATGCTTAGCGGAGAAGATATCCCCCTTTGTTCTCCAGAGCAGAAATTAGTCGAGGTGCTTGTCGATCTTTCAAATAAAAAATGCGGTTGCCTCCTAGTGACAGATTCTCAAAATAAGCTTTTAGGAATTTTTACTGATGGAGATTTAAGACGTGGATTGCAATGCGAAGGCGCGCTTTTCTTAGAGAAAAAAATGGAAGATTTGATGACCAAAACGCCGATTACCGTCACTCCAAACGTTCTAGCCTGGGATGCTGCTAAAATCATGCAAGACCCGCGCCGTTGGGTCATGGTTGCCCCTGTCATTGGGGAAGAGGGGAGAATCGTGGGGATTATCCGCATGCACGATATCATCCAAGCCGGCATCTAGATGGATACATTTTGAATTCTCTGTCTAAGATTCCCAATTATATCTGCTGCAATTTGTAATCCCCGAAGAGTAAGCTCCTGAAGGGGCATTCCTACAAGATGTGCAAGCCCGGCAGCTGTGACTCGAGTCCTCGAAAGAAAAAGCTCCTGAAGGGGCATTCCTACAAGATGTACAAGCCCGGCATCTGTGACTTGAGCGAACGCAAGATTAAGCTTCTGAAGGGGCATTCCTGCAAGATGTGCAAGCCCGACATCTGTGACTGCAGTGCACGAAAGATTAAGCTCCTGAAGGGGCATTCGTGCAAGATGTGCAAGCCCGGCATCTGTGACTGCAGTGCTCCAAAGATTAAGCTTCTGAAGGGGCATTCCTGCAAGATGTGCAAGCCCGGCATCTGTGACGTAGGTGTTCGAAAGATAAAGCTCCTGAAGGGGCATTCCTACAAGATGTGCAAGCCCGGCATCTATGACTTGAGTGTTTGTAAACGAAAGATTAAGCTTCTGAAGGGGCATTCCTGCAAGATGTGCAAGCCCGGCATCTGTGACGTTAGTGTTCGAAAGATCCAGATCCACGATATTAGGGCAGATTCGACGTAAAAGAGGTAAATCTTCATTTGAAATTTCATGAGAAGAAAATTGAGTGATACAATCAAAAACTTGGTCTGGGATAGTAGCGCCCAATCCTGAGCGCCTGATGGATCTTATGACCTTTAGAATATACGCTGATCGGTCCTCAACAGTTTTTATATTTGCAAGCTGGCTTTTGTAAATAGTTGTGATATCTTCGTCACTTTGTTTTACCTCGCTTGAAACTCGCTGCAATTTTGACGTGTCGTTAGAAGTGAGAAATGAGTTAATGTGAGCAAAAATATCGGCTTTTCCCAAAACAGTAGCAGAATTGTAGGTTTTAGGAACTGTTTTGCTAGATGTAGCTGAACTTGATACATGCGTGTGGCCGCCTAATAGAGAGGTGGATGAACTTGAATCGCCACTAGAAGAACTCTTACTTGATGCATTTAATCGAGTGGTTGCAGCTTTCATTTTTTTATCAGTCTTTGATACATCTTTTTCTTCATCTTCATTTGAATTGGATGGATTAATGAAAACTGAAGCATCTTTATTTACTGGTTTTGACATTGTATTATACCAATGGTTATTAAAAATATTATTATACACTTTATAGTAATTTTTGTAAAGTAAATAAAATTACATAACTAACTAGGCGTAAGGAAGTTACGTTGTCCTGGTTAAAATCATGCAAGACCCGCGCCGTTGGGTCATGGTCGCCCCTGTCATTGGGGAAGAGGAGAGCATCGTGGGGATTGTCCGTATGCACGACATCATCCAGGCCGGCATCTAGATGTAAATATTACGAATTCTCTTTCTAGGTTCTCAATATTTTAGCTTGGCCACCTTTGCAAGCTGTGCCACTCCGGCATCTGTGACTTGAATACATGAAACATCAAGCTCCTGAAGCGACAATCCTGTAAGGTGTACAAGCCCAGCATCAGTGATTTGATTCATAGCGAGATAAAGACGCTTAAGGGGCATTTCGGCAAGATGTGCAAGACCGGCATCAGTGACTTCAGTGCACGAAAGATCAAGCTCCTGAAGGGGCATCTTTACAAGATATGGAAGCCCGGCATCAGTGATTTGATTCATCGCGAGATAAAGACGCTTAAGGGGCATTTCGGCAAGGTGTGCAAGGCCGGCATCAGTGACTCGAGTAGCCGAAAGATCAAGCTCCTGAAGAGGCATCTTTACAAGATATGGAAGCCCGGCATCAGTGATTAGAGTCTTTTTAAGACAAAGCTTGCGAAGGGCTAGCCTTGCAAGATGTGCAAGACCGGCATCTTTGACAGGAGTGTGTGCAAGATTAAGCTCTTGAAGGGGCATTCCTGCAAAATGTGCAAGCCCCATATCAGTAACTTGAGTGAATGCAAGATTAAGCTTTTGAAGAGGCCACCCTGTAAGATCTGCAAGTTCAACATCGCTGATATTGGCATTGAATGAAAGATCCAGATCCATGATATTAGGGCAGATTCGCCGCAAAAAAGGCAAATCCTCATCTAAAATTTCACGAGAAGAAAATTGAGTGATACTATCAAAACTGAAAGAAACACTCACTCCAGACTTTCTGATGGACCTGATGACATCTAGAATATACTTTGATTGGCCTTCGACAGTTTTTATATTTGCAAGTTGGTTTTTGTAAATCGTTGCGCTATCTTCGTCACTTTGTTTTACAGGCTTTAAAACTCCTTGCAATTTTGAAACATCATCATTGTAGGGTTTAGGAACTGTTCTGCAAGATATTGTTGAATTAGAAACATGCGTATGACCACCTAATAGAGAGGTAGATGTCATTACAGCTGTCGTTTTTTTATCCTGCTTTGATAATTCTTTTTTCCCAGGTTCAATCGAGTTGGATGAATAGATAAAAACTGAAGTTTTTTCATCTACTGATTTTGACATAAATTGTTTCTCTTCTCTTAGTTGATCAAAATTATTATTACTTGCCTTGAGTCTATGAGCCTATCCGCAAACTCCTATGGAAAATCCCGGACTCCGATCGATTCTTTTCGAATAAAAAATCGAGTCCATATCACCGTCTCGATATTGCCCTCGATTTTTTATTCAAAAATTATTCGATCGTAGCCTCGGGCTTTTCACATAGTACTTTGCGGATAGGCTCATGTTAAACAACGCATCTCAAGAGCATTCCTATGCGCTATGCAAGCCTGGCATCTGTCTCTTGAATGTACAGGCGAAAGCTGAAACTCCTCCGGAAAGGGCATCGCTGCAAGATCTGTTAGGCCGAAATAAGTGACTGGAGTGAATGAAAGATCAAGTTTTCGAAGGGGCATTCCTGAAAGATGTGCAAGCCCGGTATTAGTAACCCGAGTGAATGCAAAAAAAAGCTCCTGAAGAGGCATCCCTGCAAGATGTGTAAGCCCGGCATTAGTGATTTGAGTGGCTGAAAGATCGAGCTCCAGAAGGGGCGTCCCTGAAAGATGCGCAAGCCCGTCATTAGTGATTCGAGTGTGCGAAAGATTAAGCTTCTGAAGAGGCCGCCTTGCAAGATGTGCAAGTCCAACATCGCTGATATTACCATTGGATGAAAGATCCAGATCCACGATATTGGGGCAGATTCGCCGCAAAAAAGGCAAATCTTCATTTGAAATTTCACGAGAAGAAAATTGGGTGATACAATCAAAAACTGGGGGAGAAACATTCACTCCTCCAGACTTCCTAATAGACCTTATGATGTCTAGAATGTACGCCGATTGGCCATCAACAGTTTTTATATTTGCAAGTGGGCCCTCAAGCTGGCATTTGTAAACAGCTGCGATATTTTCTTTACTTTGGTTCACTGTCTTGGAAACTCGCTGCATCCTTGAAGTGTGATGAGAAGTGAGAAATGAGTTAATGTGCGCAAAAATATCGGCTTTTCCCAAAACAGTAGAAGAGTCGTAGGGCTTAGAAACTGGTTCGCTAGATATTGCTGACTTGAAAGATGGGGATGAACTTAAAGCGCTACTAGAAGAGCTTTCACTTGATGCAGGAGTTTCAGCTTTTCTTTTTTTACTAGCGTTTGATAATTTTTTATCTTCATTTAAAAGAAAATGATTACTATTTACTGGGTTCATCATTTGTTGTGCGGTAATAACGATTGAAAATACTATATATAAGAATTACAATTGTTGTATAGGAATAAAAATAACTTATTACATGACTATCTAGGCGTAATTCTCAATTATTCTGCCATTTCTAAAGATCTTGGGCACTCCAGCAAGATGTGCAAGACCGGCATCAGTGACTTCAGTAAACGAAAGATAAAGCTCTTGAAGAGGCACTCCAGCAAGATGTGCAAGACCGGCATCAGTGACTTCACTAAATGAAAGATCAAGCTTCTGAAGGGGCATTCCTTCAAGAGCAAGACCGATGTTAATGACTTTAGTAGCCGAAAGATTAAGCTCCTGAAGGAGCATTCCTACAAGATGTACAAGTCCGGCATCAGTGATTGGAGTAAGTGAAAGATCAAGCTTCTGAAGAGGCATCCCTGTAAGATGTGCAAGTCCAGCATCTGTGACTTGAGTGTGTGTAAGATAAAGCTCCTGAAGAGGCATCCCAGCAAGATGTGCAAGTCCGGCATCTGTGACTTTAGTGTACCAAAGATTAAGCTTCTGAAGGGGCATTCTTGAAAGATGTGCAAGCGCGGCATCTGTGGTTTGAGTGTAGGCAAGATTAAGCTCTTGAAGGGCCATCCCTGAAAAATGTACAAGCTCTGTGACTTGAGTGAATGAAAGATTAAGCTTTGTAAGAGGCATTCCTATGAGATATATAAGCCCGGCATCAGTGATTGGAGAGTGCGAAAGATTAAGATTCTTCAGAGGCATTCCTACAAGATGTACAAGTCCAGCATCTGTGACGTGAGTGTAGGACAGATTAAGCTCTTGAAGGGGCATTCCTGCAAAATGTGCAAGCGCGGCATCTGGGACTTGAATGTATGAAAGATCAAGCCTCTGCAGTGGCCACCCTGCAAGATGTGCAAGTCCAACATCGCTGATATTACCATTGGATGAAAGATTCAGATCTACGATTTTAGGGCAGATTTGTCGTAAAAGAGGCAAATCTTCATTTGAAATTTCACGAGAAGAAAATTGGGTGATACAATCAAAAACTGGGATACAAACACCTTCTCTAGACTTTCCGATGGATCTTATGACATCTAGAATATACTTTGATTGGCCGTCAACAGTTTTTATATTTCTAAGTTGGTTTTCGTAAATAATTGCGATGTCTTCATTACTTTGTTTCACTATCTTTGAAACTCGCTGCAGTCTTGAAGTGTAATGAGAAGTGAGAAATGAGCTAATGTGCGCAAAAATGTCGGGTTTTCCCAAAACATCAGCAGGATTATAGGGTTTAGTAACGGTTTTGCTAACGGTTGCTGACCTTGCAATATGCTTAGGGCAATTTAATCGAAAGGTGGGTAAATTAGAGGCAACCGTCCTAGAAGAACTCTTGCTTGATCTATTTGATAGGCGAGCTTCAGCCTTTCTTTTTTTATTAGCCTTAGATGATTTTTCATCTCTATGTTCACTTGCGATGAAAACAAAAGAATTATTATCTACTGGGTTCATTATTAAAATTAGTATACATTAGTATTGTGATTGCTGCATAGAAATAAAATAACTATTACATAACTTATTCTGGGAGTAAAAGAATTATATATATTTTTTTATTTAAATCTAACCTATTTTCTTTCAAATACTTACGGTAAAAACAGGAAGATATAACAAAGATTTAGACTGTGCAGATTTTTCACGCCCCCTATGTTTGTTTTTTCAAGAATTAGGACAAGGTGAAAAATAGCACCGATTTCCAAAAAGCACGAAAAAAAGAGGCGTGGTTTTTTTCGGCAAAAAAATCATTTCCTCTATGGAAAACCACTTTTTTTTGTGAAAAGATTTGCAGTAAATCTTAGGAATTTGTATGTTTTAACTTCCTTTTAATTTATGCATTAATGGGAAACGCAACTAGTGAAGTTGCAGACGCTCTTTTGACAGTTAGAAATGAAGCGATGTGACCAAAAAAATACGTTTGTGCGAGTAAGCTTTTTTTAAAAGCTTTGCTCGTTAAATTTTAAGAATATTTAGAATCAAATTTTCATTTACTGAGAATTTGATCTTGGTTCAGATTGAATGCTGACGGCGTGGATGAGGCATGCAAGTCGTACGAGATTATAGGGCAACTTATAATCTAGTGGCGGAAGGGTTAGTAATACTTGAATAACTTGCCTCTAACCTGGGGATAACGACTGGAAACGGTCGCTAATACCGAATGAGGTTTTGGAAGGGATCTTCCAACATCAAAGTGGGGGACTAGGGAGACCTGGCCTTGCGGTTAGAGAGAGGTTCATGGGATATCAGCTAGTTGGAGTGGTAAAAGCACACCAAGGCTAAGACGTCTAGGCGGATTGAGAGATTGACCGCCAACATTGGGACTGAGATACTGCCCAGACTCCTACGGGAGGCTGCAGTCGAGAATCTTTCGCAATGGGCGAAAGCCTGACGGAGCGACGCCGTGTGAGCGAAGAAGGCCTTCGGGTTGTAAAGCTCTTTCGCCTGGGAACAAGAGAGGAGAGTGAATAACTTTCCGATTTGAGGGTACCAGGTAAAGAAGCACCGGCTAACTACGTGCCAGCAGCTGCGGTAATACGTAGGGTGCAAGCATTAATCGGAATTATTGGGCGTAAAGGGCGCGTAGGCGGATTTGTAAGTCAGATGTGAAATTCCAAAGCTCACCTTTGGAGCTGCATTTGATACTGCAAATCTCAGAGGAATGGCGGAGAAAACGGAATTCCACATGTAGCGGTGAAATGCGTGGATATGTGGAGGAACACCGGTGGCGAAAGCGGTTTTCTAGCTTTCTCCTGACGCTGAGGCGCGAGAGCAAGGGGAGCAAACAGGATTAGATACCCTGGTAGTCCTTGCCGTAAACGATGTATACTTGATGTAGTTGGGCTCAACCCTGACTGTGTCGTAGCTAACGCGATAAGTATACCGCCTGGGGAGTACGCTCGCAAGGGTGAAACTCAAAAGAATTGACGGGGGCCCGCACAAGCAGTGGAGCATGTGGTTTAATTCGATGCAACGCGAAGAACCTTACCCAGGCTCGAAATGTAATGGACAATACCAGAAATGGTACTTTTCGTAAGAACTGTTATATAGGTGCTGCATGGCTGTCGTCAGCTCGTGCCGTGAGGTGTTGGGTTAAGTCCCGCAACGAGCGCAACCCTTGTCATTAGTTGCCAACACTTAAGGTGGGGACTCTAATGAGACTGCCTAGGTTAACTAGGAGGAAGGCGAGGATGACGTCAAGTCCGCATGGCCTTTATGTCTGGGGCAACACACGTGCTACAATGGACGGTACAGAAGGCAGCAAAGCCGCAAGGTAGAGCAAATCCGTAAAACCGTTCTCAGTTCGGATTGTAGTCTGCAACTCGACTACATGAAGTTGGAATTGCTAGTAATGACGCGTCAGCTACAGCGTCGTGAATACGTTCCCGGGCCTTGTACACACCGCCCGTCAAGTCCTGGGAGTTGGTTTTACCCGAAGCCGCTGACCTAACCGCAAGGGGGGAGGCGTCTAAGGTAAGGCCGATGACTGAGACTAAGTCGTAACAAGGTAGCCCTATCGGAAGGTGGGGCTGGATCACCTCCTTTAAAGACGAAAAAGTAGAAACTAGTTTTCTACATATTGTTTTAGGTTGAGCACAAACGAGTTTTTTGCAACCACATCGCTTCTTTTCTACTGTCAAAAGCAGAAGGACAGATCGTAAGATTTGTCAGTTATCTTGAACATTCGAAAAAATTTTTTTTTAAGTATAAGTAAAGAAATCCTCAAATGAAATCTTTTAGTTTAGTGAACGTAAACGTATTAAATCACTGACATCAAAGAGCGCTTGAGGAGATATTCAAACACCAATTAATTAGGTATGGCAAATAAGTAGCGGCTACAAAAAACAATTTTTTGTGGTTAAGTTTTTAAGGGCTGCTGGTGGATGCCTTGGTATCGATAGGCGAAGAAGGACGTGCTAACCTGCGATAAGCTCCGGAGAGCGGGAAAGACGCATTGACCCGGAGAAGTCCGAATGGGGAAACCCGGTGGGAGTAAAAACCCATCATCTTTATCTGAATTCATAGGATAAGGAAGCGAGACCTGCCGAAGTGACACATCTCAGTAGGCAGAGGAAAAAAAATCAGGAGAGATTCCCATAGTAGCGGCGAGCGAAGTGGGAAGAGCCTAAACCAGAGGTTTTACTTCTGGGGTTGTAGGGCCAGTCATAAAGTGCATATGAATCTTAGCAGAATCATCTGGAAAGATGAGCAATATAGGGTGATAGCCCCGTACGCGAAAAGAGGAGTATGCGCGAGATTGGTACCTGAGTAGGGCCGGACACGAGAAACCCGGTCTGAATCTGGGAGGACCACCTTCCAAGGCTAAATACTCATCGATGACCGATAGTGAACCAGTACCGCGAGGGAAAGGCGAAAAGAACCCCTGTTAGGGGAGTGAAATAGAACCTGAAACCAGCAGCTTACAAACGGTCAGAGGCCTATATTCCTTTTAGGAAAAAGGCTGATGGCGTGCCTTTTGCATGATGAGCCAGCGAGTTAAGTTAAATGGCAAGGTTAAGGGACTTACGTTCCGGAGCCGTAGCGAAAGCGAGTGCGAATAGCGCGATTTAGTCATTTGATTTAGACACGAAACCAAGTGATCTATCCATGATCAGGATGAAGCAGAGGTAACACTCTGTGGAGGTCCGAACTAGTGACTGTTGAAAAAGTCTTGGATGAATTGTGGATAGGGGTGAAAGGCTAATCAAACTTGGTAATATCTTGTTCTCTTCGAAATAACTTTAGGGTTAGCCTCGGTATTATCTTTTTAGGGGTAGAGCACTGGATCCTCTAGGGGAGGCCACCGCCTCTCTGAACGGAACCAAACTCCGAATACTAGAAAGACAGCCGGGAGAAAGACTGTGGGGGATAAGCTTCATAGTCGAAAGGGGAACAGCCCAGATCGTCGATTAAGGCCCCTAATTCTATGCTAAGTGAGTAAGGATGTGAAGTTTCAAAGACAGTTGGGATGTTGGCTTAGAGGCAGCCATCATTTAAAGAGTGCGTAACAGCTCACCAATCGAGAAACTCTGCGCCGAAAATATTCGGGACTAAAGCATAGAGCCGAAATCACGGGTGCCTATCTTGGATAGGCGCGGTAGGAGAGCGTAGTATGTGCGTCGAAGGCGTACCGTAAGGAGCGCTGGAGCGCATACTAGTGAAGATGCATGGCATGAGTACACGATAAAGGAAGTGAAAATCTTCCTCGCCGTAAACCTAAGGTTTCCAGGGTAAAGCTCGTCTTCCCTGGGTTAGCCGGTCCCTAAGCTGAGGCAGAAATGCGTAAGCGATGGAAAGCAGGTTAAATATTCCTGCGCCGCCTAAAACTATGACAACGGAGTGACGAAGTAAGTTAAGCGCGCGAGCGATTGGAAATGCTCGTGCCGTTATGAGGCTGGTCAGTAGGTAAATCCGCTGACGCAAAGCTAGGTAATGGCCAAGGGGAACCCTCGGGGGAACCGATGGCGTAGCGCGATGCTTCCAAGAAATAACTTCTAGTCGTTGATGGCGACCGTACCAAAACCGACACAGGTGGGTGGGATGAATATTCTCAGGCGCGCGAGAGAACTCTTGTTAAGGAACTCTGCAAATTACCCCCGTAACTTCGGGAGAAGGGGGACCATCTTTCGTGATTATTTTTCAATTAGAGCGAAAGGCGGTCGAAGAGAAATGGCCCAGGCGACTGTTTATCAAAAACACAGCACTATGCTAAGTCGTCTAAGACGATGTATATGGTGTGAAGCCTGCCCAATGCTGGAAGGTCAAAAGGAGATGTCAGCCACTTCGGTGGCAAAGCATTGAATAGAAGCCCCAGTGAATGGCGGCCGTAACTATAACGGTCCTAAGGTAGCGAAATTCCTTGTCGGGTAAGTTCCGACCTGCACGAATGGCCTAACGATCTGGGCACTGTCTCAACAAGAGACTCGGTGAAGTTGTAGTAGCAGTGAAGATGCTGTTTACCCGCAATTAGACGGAAAGACCCCGTGAACCTTTACTGTACTCTGGTATTGACTTTCGGTTTTTTATGTGTAGGATAGCCAGGAGACTGAGAAGGCAGCTCGTCAGGGTTGCTGGAGTCGACGGTGAAATACTGGTCTTGAAAGGCCGGGAGTCTAACGATGCCCCATGAATCTGGGGATCGGACATTGCCAGACGGGCAGTTTGACTGGGGCGGTATCCTCCTAAAAAGTAACGGAGGGGTCCAAAGCTTACTTCATCGCGGTTGGCAATCGCGAGTTGAGCGTAAAGGTATAAGGTAAGTTAACTGTGAGACCAACAAGTCGAACAGATACGAAAGTAGGGCTTAGTGATCCGGCGGTTGAAAGTGGAATCGCCGTCGCTTAACGGATAAAAGGTACTCCGGGGATAACAGGCTTATCGCCACCAAGAGTTCATATCGACGTGGCGGTTTGGCACCTCGATGTCGACTCATCACATCCTGGGGCTGGAGAAGGTCCCAAGGGTTTGGCTGTTCGCCAATTAAAGTGGTACGCGAGTTGGGTTCAAAACGTCGTGAGACAGTTTGGTCCCTATCTGTTGCGGGCGTAGGAATTTTGAGAGGAGTTGCTTCTAGTACGAGAGGACCGAAGTGAACGAACCTATGGTGTGCCGGTTGTCCCGCCAGGGG
>DATIJP010000035.1:0-3540 GCA_035478495.1 Rhabdochlamydiaceae bacterium | reverse complement strand
CCTGATCATATTTTTTCCATCGATTCTAACATATGGACTTTATGATATAATCAAGGATGAATAAGTTTAAGAAATACTGTTACAAGCCCCCTGTTCAAGAATCGATTTTCGGCGCTTTGAACCCGCCCAAAAGCCGATTCTTGAGTCATTTTGGGTATAAGGCTGGCGAATCAAAGAGAAAATTACTGAGCCTTGTTACAGCTGGAAGATCCAAAGAGCCAAACTGTAGATTCGGTGAGCTAGTGCTCTTTCCCATAAATTCCTTACACTGGCCTGCGTTATAAATGCCTTTTATTCGGGTGATTTTATTTTTATGTAAAGAAACGAAAATGTGTTGTATAATGTATTTTTATTTATGTTTGATCTGTTATTTTTGGTTCTAGTTAATGTAAAAACTTTATTTGTCAGGAGGATAAAATGGCTTTGAAAATTAGCGCAACAGCTGCTTTGATAAATTGGGCATCTTCTCAGATAGCATCGACTTCTCCATTTGCCAAGATAATCCTGTCTCAATATTGCGGCATAACCCAGCTGGTACTCGCGGCTGTTAGCAAACAGCTAAGGCCACAGTTCCGTGATGATATTAAAACAGCCGATCGAGTTAATTTTGTGATTCGCGGACTATTAGCAGAAGCAGCTATCGCCGACCAGTGGCAATTATTCTTGCGGGGAGGCCTTGGCGTACGACTTGCGCTCGATAGTTTCAATCTTCTTTCTGCTGGTTTAGCAAGCGCAGAGATTTTTCGCTACGGAACCAATTTAGTCGTTGCCTCTGCCCAAGACCAGTTTGCCTGGAAAGTTGGAATGAGAGTCGTCGGAGGCTCTTTTCTCACGGCAGTTGCTTCATTGGGTCTATATTCCTGTCTGAATTCAGGAATGAAGATGTTCGATGGCTTATCGACCTATCGAACCTTAGACGATGAACAGAAATACTTTGTACTAAGGTATGGTACTATTTCGCATCTCAATCAGGTTAAGCCTTGTCAAGCAGTCATTGTTGATAGCTCCATTGCTCATGGTTCCAGAAAGACTACTCTAACTCCCAGCTTTGTTGAAGAATTATATCGACATTGCAATGTGCAGGCCTTTCGAATCAATGACATCATTATTAACCCTTGCGCAGCGATCAAAAAAGCTGCCGAAACTAAGGGAAAAATCGACATACTTTACTTATTTGGGCACGGAAATAGTGATAGGATGTATGGACTGGATCACGATGATCGGTATCATATGGGATGGGGAACTCCTAGCGATATTAGCTGCCTTGAGCCTCATTTAGCCACTAATGCGACAGTTGGCCTCATGGCTTGTAATTCGGGAAAAGGTAAAAATCCTCTTGCGGAAAGGGTATCTTCTTGTCTGCCTGGTAAAAAAGTTATAGGGTTTGCTGATTTTTTCGCTACGGCTCTTAGTGCAACTGCTCAATCTGGCAAACAGGTCGATACCAAAGCTTGGTTTTCTTCTTTGTGGCAAAATACAGCAAAATCCTTTTGCACGGAAAGGCCTGGGTTTCTCTGTGGATAGCAAGGCTTGGGTAGTGTAGTTTCCATTTATGTCAGAGGGAATTTGCATGGAAAATCAAGGCGAAAAGATAAGACCTCGAGTTGGCGTTGGTGTGTATGTCTTTAAAGATGGCAAAGTACTGCTTGGGAAAAGAAAAGGTGCTCATGGCGCTGGTGAGTGGGCTTGTCCGGGCGGTCACTTGGAATTCGGAGAGTCACTCGAAGATTGCGCCAGCCGTGAACTTGCTGAAGAAACAGGGCTGAAAGCTCTTTCTTTCAGAGACGGTGGGTGGAGCAATAACGTGATTGATGGAAACAAGCATTACATCACCCTCTTTGCCATGGTCGAGAATTTTGAAGGGGAGCCTCAACTACTGGAACCCCATAAATGTGAAGAGTGGCAATGGTTTTCCGTGGATGCTCTTCCCAGTCCCTTATTTCCCCCTGCTAATTCCTTTTTTACGCAACGCAAGCTTTCACAATCCAAGTTTCCTCATGAGCAAGTCTTGATGTCACTTCTTGATTTCTATATCTTACCATGATTAAATAACTCCTAGTAGTCTTAAAAGCAAGAGAATGAGCAATATAGTCAATATTGTTCCCATTGGAGTATATCCCCAATTCATACTGTAAGGCCATTTTGGCAGCATACCAATGACAACCAAGACCAAAAAAATCACCAATATAATTTCTAACATAATACCCTTCTTACTCCATCAACTAATAAAATTTGTCTCACAATTCGATTTATATCTGGGGAACTATTGAATAAGCTAGGTAAAAAGCTCTTATTCTAAAGAAATGAGTCCTAAAAACTGTTGTCGAATTCGACAACAGTCTTTAAGCAGTTCTTTTTATTGCATTTGTTTGACCATGAAATGAGGCAAAGCAAAGGATGCTTTGTGAATCTTTGGTGTATAATAAAATAAAGAATCCCCCAAATGAGCAGCTCTTTCTCGCAGCGTCTCTTCCGATACTTGGTAATCGGTATCAGATGCCCATCCGAAAGCCATAAAGCCGCCTACATATGTAGGAACTGGCGCAACGTAAAATCCAGCATGGTGAAATTGCGAAGAGAGATTTTTCCAGATTGAAGAAAACTCATCTTGTTGAAGGAAAGGAACTCCGCCTTGATTGACAAAAATTCCACCTGGTTTCAGCCGTTTTTTGCACTCTCCATAAAATTCAGAAGTAAATAAACAAGCGCCAGGTCCAATCGGGTCTGTCGAATCGCAAATGATCACATCAAATGTTTGATCAGAAGTTGTTACAAATTTTGATGCATCATCAACGATGATTTGAACCCTTGGATCTTCAAAAGCGCCATTGGACACTTTTGGAAAATATTTTGTTGACAGTTCAATGACTGAAGAATCGATGTCGACAAGAACCGCCCGCTTGACAGAAGGGTATTTAAGCACTTCGCGCAACGCCCCTCCATCACCTCCTCCTAAAATCAAAATGGACGTGGGAGCGCCGTGCGTCAAAAGTGGAACATGAACGATCATTTCATGATAGATGGGTTCGTCAGCCTCAGTGAGCTGAATGATCCCATCTAAAGCTAATACTTTGCCAAATCGTTTGTTTTCAAAAATCACTAAATCCTGATGTTCTGTTTTGTCTCTATACAGCTCCTTAGAGATGGAAAATGACTGCCTCCAGTTAGAATGGAGCCCCTCGTTAAATTGCTTTGAGCCTGCAAATAAAGAGCATGCAAGACAAATAAACATACCAATTTCCTTCATAACACCTCCAATAATACGTAAGGACGTATATCTTAATCGAAACAACTTTCTTTTGTAAAGTGATAAATGATAGAAGTGGGGAGATATACCCAAAATGATTCAAGAATCGGCGTTTGAGCGGGTTCAAAGCGCCGAAAATCGATTCTTGAACAGGGGGCTAGTATTGAAGAATACAACCCCCTGTTCAAGAATCGATTTTCGGCAGCTTTGAACCCGCTCAAACGCCGATTCTTGAATCATTTTGGGTATATCTCCCCACTTCTATCATTTATCACTTTACAAAAGAAAGTTGT
>DATIJP010000034.1:0-10076 GCA_035478495.1 Rhabdochlamydiaceae bacterium | reverse complement strand
GAAAATTATTGGTCAGATCTAGTGGCTAAAAATAGATTGCAACTTGATCTTGCGTTTTCACGCGACCAAGACGAAAAATTCTACGTTCAACATAAGATGCATGAAAATAAAAGCACTCTTTGGAGGTGGCTTGAAGAAGGTGCCTATCTCTATGTTTGCGGCGATGCTGATAGCATGGCCAAACAGGTAGATGCCATGCTACACACCATTATAGGGAGCGAAGGCAATATGGATAGCGATAAGGCAAAGGCCTACGTCAAAAAGATGCGCCAAGACAAACGCTACCTCTTAGATGTCTATTAAATGAAAAATATTCAAGGCTTGCGGATTTGGAGATCATCTTTTGGGTATAAGATGAGCATTAGGACATTTCCAATCACAATGAGCAGACAGCCGATATAAGTTTCTAAAGTGGGCGGATTTTTCCAAATAATCCAATCTAAAAACATGCCAAAAATCACCGTAATGTACATAAATGGACTCAAGAAACGCATTGGGGCATATTTTGCTGCAAAAGTAAGGAAAATTTGTGCTAGAAGCCCAAGCCCTCCAATCAATAATAGCCATAAGACGCGAGTTGTTGTTAGCGACATCCAAGTGGTTTCAAATGAAAAAAGTGAAATAATCAGAGCAATCACCCCGGAAATAATAAAATTATAAAAAAGGGTCCGGTCACTGGGTTCTTCATAGTGAGCAAATCTTAAAGAAAGAAGAGCAATAGCACTTGTAATCCCTGATAAAAGTGCAATGAGGGACGATAATTGAAAGATCTCTTTTCCTGGATTTAAAACAACCCCAATTCCAATGAAGGCAACAATCATTCCCCACCACATGCGTGTGTGAAGACCGATTCGATGCCAAAAATAGGCAATAATCGGAATAAAAATGCTGCTTGTAAAAAGAAAAAGCGTCGCATCAGCAATTGAAAGCGTCTTTAATGCGTAGAAAAAAAGAAATAGAGTGACCAGCCTGCTAATACTGCGTATGGTCTGATTTTTTATTTGCCCTGTCTTGAGATATTCAAACCCTTTCTGTTTTGGGAAAAGAACAAACATCCATAGCAACATTGCTGCTGCTCCTACAATGTAGGTCCATACTATAATTGATAAAATAGAAATTTCAGAAGTTGTGTATTTAATTGCTGCACTGTTGCTTGCAGTGGAGAGCGCAAATAGCAAAATAAAAAAAATCGCAAGGCCATGCTTCTTTTCTGGACGTTTTGAAAAATCAAATTTCATTCAACAATTTCAAAAGTTGTTAAAACACAAAAGCATTGGATCCCGTCGCCCCTGCCAAAATCACTTAACCCATCACCTGATGTCAGAGTCAGACCCACTTGCTCTATTTTTAGTTTTAACACATCCGCTACCTTTTGTCTCACTACATCAACTTTTTTTTGCATGCGCGGCCGTTTTCCTTCTATAGTCAATGCAATATGCTCAATCTGTTGTTTGCCCAGTGTCTTGCGCGCCTCTTCAAGATAGACCTGGCTATCCGTGATTTTATGCTCCCGGCAAAGTTTAATGGCAAGGTCACCCAAAATAGGCACGTGTGAAAGTGATGTAATGGCATTGCATATAGAATGGTAAACAATGTCGCCATCCGAATCTGCATCAAGTCCAGGAACATCTTCAAAAATGATGCCTCCAATGATGCATTTTTTTGATGTCCCTTCAGGTAAAAACCGGTGGCTATCTTGCCCAATACCTACTCTAACTTTGGGAAATTTCATTTTGTTTGGATAGATTCCAGATTTGCAAAGCTTGTTTTAACTTGTTTTTCTTTTTTGTGGCGGTCTAAAGCAAGCTCTATCAATCGATCAACGAGCTCTGGAAAAGGAATACCACTTGCCTCCCAAAGTTGGGGAAAGGGACTCAATTTGGTAAAACCAGGGATCGTATTGAGCTCATTGACAACCACATCCCCATTTTTCTTTAGAAAAAGATCGACGCGCGCCATGCCTTCACAACAAAGGACTTGATAAGCTTCTCTAGAAATGGTTTGTACTTTTGAAAGTAGATCAGGGGGAAGTTCGACAGGAAGTTTAAAGATGGCCCCGCTGCCTTCAACATACTTGGCCTCATACGAATAAAATTCAGTCGTCTCAGTAATCACTTCTCCTGGCAGTGAGACAATCGGATGCTCGTTACCTAATACAGAGCATTCAATTTCTCTCCCTTCAACAAACTCTTCGACAAGGATTTTCCTGTCATATTCAAAAGCACTTTCAATAGCCGCTTTATAGTCTTCTTTCTTTTTGACTTTGGAAATGCCAATTGAAGAGCCCGCGTTTGATGGTTTTACAAAAAATGGAAGCCCTAGTTCTTTTTCAAGCTTTTCAAAAGGAAAAAGATGGGCTTGATGACTTAAAATTGAAACGAATTTGGCAGTGGGAATGCCCGCATCTCGCAAAAGCCGCTTCATCACATCTTTGTCCATGCCGACAGCCGATCCTAAAACGCCAGCGCCAACAAAGGGAATATCTGCCAATTTTAACAATCCTTGAACGGTTCCATCTTCTCCGTTGGGCCCATGCAGAACAGGAAAAATCACATCCAATGATCCTAACGGACCCTTTTTTGATAAACTTACAAACTGTTTCCCTTCTTCTTTTGGAACAACTGCAATGGGCTCTTTGCTGCCAGTAAATTGGACAAGCTTGGGGTGGTGTGCATCAGCTAAATAATGCTGATTTTCCCGCAAATGCCACTCTCCATTTTTATCAATGCCAATTAAAACAACTTCATATTTATCAGGATCGATGGCATCGATCACATTTTTTGCAGAGAGCAAAGAGACCTCATGCTCAAAGGATTTGCCTCCAAAAAGAACTCCAACTCGAATTTTTTTATGCATAGTTTTATAGTGGTTAAGGTGCCTAATGTCTATTTTACACATTTGCAACACTTTTTTCGACTATGAACTTTCTCACCTTTCATTTCCTTCTCTTAAAAATGCATTTGATCAGCATGAAGTTTTTCTTCAGTTACAATTCCTTCCTTTTCTCTTTGCATCTAAAGAAGATGGTGTGGCGGTCAGTTTCATTCCCGAGGATTCGTTTTGGCAGCGGCTAAAAGCTTTTAATATTTCAGCTCCTCATTTGCATCTTATCGAAGACGGCAAATTTCCTCTTTATCAATCGCTTGATGTTTGGGGCCACTCTCCCACGATTTTGAAATGGGCCAAAAAAAAACAACTTTCTTATCAAATGCCGCCGTGGTCTATTGTTCAAACAGTGAATTCAAAGGAATTTTCTTTTCAAGCTTGTCCGCTTCCTGGCGGAAAACTCATCCATAATGAAGAGGAATTACAGCAATGGTTAAAAACAATCAAAGGAGAAGGAGTTCTCAAAACCTGTTTCGGCGCAGCAGGGGCGGGCCATTTACTCTTTAAAGAGTTTGACTTCAATAAAATCAGGGCCTTTGCAGAAAAAGAGTGGAAAGAAAAAAGAGCTATCATAGGGGAACCTTGGGTTAATCGCATCCTTGACTTTAGTACGCAGTGGGAAATTTCGAAGACAAAAGAGATCAAAGGGTTAGGTATGACACTTTGTGAAAATGATTTCAAAGGAAGATATCGCAGAAATAGAGTGGGGGATTCTGCAAAATTATTTGGACCCCATTTAGAAATGGTCAAGGAGCAGCAGCAGTTTGTACAAAAGATTCTATCAAAAATCGCAGAGCTCGGGTATTTTGGAAATGTGGGCATTGATGCAATGATTTACAAAACGGAAAATGGATCTTTGCAATTGCATCCGATTGTAGAGATCAATGCGCGCAAAACAATGGGCTGGGCTGCACTTGCGATTCAGCAAAAACATTTTCCTGGAAAAGATTTGCAACTTGCTTTTACAAAAAAAGAAGGGGCAGGAATACTTCCCTCTTTTGCACTACGTCAAAATGGGTCAAAAGTGAAATTTTCAAGGTATCTAGAGTTGGAGATAACATGAATGAAGAGATCTTAAAAATTAAGGGCGGCGTCCCACTCAAGGGACAATTGAAAGCGGCAGGGGCGAAAAATGTGATCTCCAAACTTCTTGTGGCTTCGCTTCTCACCAATAAGCGCTGTATTTTCAATAATGTCCCTAATATTTTAGAAGTTGAGATCACTCTTGATCTTTGCAAAGAAATTGGCAGTGAAGTGAGTTGGGACAAAGCTGCAAAGACCATTGAAATTATCACAAAACATCTGAAGACAAGTTATATCCCTCACCGTTTCTGCGGAGCAAATCGCATTCCGATTCTGATGATCGGCGCACTTTTAGGACGCACTGATGAGTCGATTATTGTTCCCACTGTTGGCGGCGATCGCATTGGGAAAAGACCCGTCGATTTTCATATTCAAGCTTTGGAAAAAATGGGCGCAGTGATTGAATATCGAGAAATGAAAAAGGAGGGCGCCTATTTTGCACAAGCCCATGGTGGATTAAATGGCGCCATTATCCATTTGCCTTTCCCCTCAGTCGGCGCCACAGAAAATACCATTTTGGCTGCCACCAAAGCGAAAGGAACCACTGTGATAAAAAATGCTGCCATTGAGCCTGAGATCATCGATCTGATCCTCTTTTTACAGAAACTTGGCGTTGTGATCTCTGTGGACGTAGATCGAACCATCCGCATCAAAGAAACACATCAATTCCATGAAGTAGAACATACAGTGATGACAGATCGTATTGAGGCCGCTTCTTTAGGAATGGCTGCCATTAGCACGCAGGGACGCGTGTTTGTTGAAGGGGCCACTCACCATCATATGATTACCTTCCTAAATAAACTAAGAGAGCTTGGCGGCGGATTTGAAATCAAAGACAGTGGCATTGAGTTCTTTTATAATGGACCGCTTAGAGGCGGCATTCATATTGAAACAGATGTCCATCCTGGTTTTATGACTGATTGGCAGCAGCCTTTTGTGGTGCTTATGACGCAAGCTCAAGGGACTTCAGTGATCCATGAAACGGTCTATGAGAATCGCTTTGGTTATACTAAAACACTCAAAGATATGGGGGCTGATATCGAAATGTATACCCATTGTCTTGGGAATAAAGCATGCCGTTTTGCATCACAAGATTTTGATCATAGCATTGTGATCAAAGGCCCCACCCCTTTAAAAGGGAAAGAGATCATGATTCCAGATCTAAGGGCCGGCTTTGCTTATGTCATGGCAGCACTCATCGCCCAAGATGAAAGCATCATTAAAGGCGTTCCGTACCTGGACCGAGGCTATGAATATATTGTGGACAAACTTTCTTCACTCGGCGCCGACATTCAAAGGGTCGCTTTAGCAGAAAATGATGAAAAAGCCAAAGCAGCTCTCTTCTCTTTGCGCCCCACCGTCAAAGCTTGATAGGAAAAGGGTGAATCTTTATCCTTTCTCTCGTGAAAACCCCTATTTGGAAGCAAATACAAAGACAAAATTTTACTAATTGGAAGGAGCTCTTTTCATTTTTAGAAATTAAAGATGAAAAAGAGTTCCATTTGAAACCCAACTTCCCACTTAATTTGCCGCGCAGGCTTGCTGAAAAGATCAGGAAAAATACAATCGAAGATCCCATCTTGCGGCAATTTGTTCCTTTAAAAGAAGAACGCATTGTTTCTCCTGATTTCCGCTCGGATCCAGTGTGTGATCAGGAATTTCGCAAAGAAAAAAAACTTTTACATAAATATCAAGGACGCGCTCTTTTGCTCTCCACCAGCGCCTGCGCGATGCACTGCCGGTTTTGTTTTAGGCAAAATTTTCCTTATGAAACGCAGCAAAAAGGATTTGAAAAAGAGCTGCAAGCAATTGCGGGTGATCCCTCCTTAATTGAAATCATCTTAAGTGGTGGCGATCCCCTATCACTTAGCAATAAAGAGCTTGCAGAGCTCATCTTAGATCTATCTTCAATTCCACATCTTAAAATTCTGCGATTCCATACGCGTTTCCCCATTGGCATCCCTGAGCGAATCGACCCTGAATTTTTAGCGATTTTGGCAAGTTGCAGGCTCCAAATCTTTTTTGTCGTTCATGTGAACCATCCCCTAGAACTCGATGAAGAGGTTCTTTTGGCCCTAAAACCAATTAAGCAACTTGGTATCCCGCTACTCACATCAAGTGTCCTTTTAAAGGGTGTGAATGACACTGTCCCCGTATTAAAAGCGCTTTTTGAAAAACTGATTGAACAGGGAATTATGCCCTACTATTTAAATCAGCTCGATCAAGTCCAAGGCGGAAAACACTTTGAAGTCGATGAGGCCAAAGGATTAGAGCTCATCGCCGAGTTAAAAAAACAGCTGCCTGGATATGCAGTGCCCAAATATGTGAAAGAGATCGCTCACGAAAGGCAAAAAACAGAGGTTATTCTTCTTTAACCTCGTCTATTTCACGTTTGCGCTCTGGCGGGTCGAATCTCCTATTTTCTTCAGGGACTTGAACCACAGGATGGGCATTGACCTTTGGAGTAATCTCTGGATTGGATGGTCTTTTAATATAAGCGTCGGCCATTTTCCACATAATTCCGGTCCAGTGATAAGGTTTTGTCGTTGTAGACAAAAGAGCAGTCACATGCTGCATAGATTTATCAACAAGATAGGATTCCAAATTAGGTCCTGCAGCTTGTAAGATTTTAAAAATAGTGACATCTTTTAGCGGAATTTGTACAGGTTGAAGTGATGCTTTCCACTCAGTTAATTTCCCTAATTCTGCTTTAAGTTGATTAAATTTCTCTTCAATTAGTCGAGTTTGCCCTTCTATCTTCTTTTTGTCTTCGATCAGATTCCGGACCTCGTTGATAATTTCATTGAATTTAACAGTTGCTGTATTAAAATCTTTTCCCAATGTAGTGCTTAACTTAACGAGCGGCTCTATTTTGGTTTTGGTCAGTTTGTTCATCAAAGTTGTCAAATCGCGCACTAACTTTCTCCAAGATTCCTCGACCACAATAAAGCTCGCCTGATCAACTGTTTGGCAAGATACAATAAATCGATTGGCAACTCTCTTGAGCTCTTGAACATCAGCTTCTGTCTCAACATTGATTTGCTGAGTTGGATTTAAAGTCTTTTGGACAACTCGCTCAACGACGTGAACAATCGCTTCTTCGAACTCTTCTAGCATAGAAGCTTCTGTCGATGCTTTAGTTTCTTGAGAAACTTCCTCAAACGGTGTTTTTAGGAGAGAGGTAAGATTGTCCAGTGCATGCCAAACAACTTCAGAGAGAAACTCTTCTTGAAGAAAATATTCTATGAATTTCAATATTTCTATTGTAGCCGTTGGAGTGATTCCTTTTGCAATCAGCTCATTGACCCACTGTTTGGCCATTTCCGGAGACATATTAGGCGCAAAATATTGGTGCAGAGAGATCGGATTTTGCATCGCTTTTTGAAGTTCGAGTGTTTTGAAAATTTGAAGTACAAGAGCCTTCATTTGATTTTGTTGAGTTAAAGAGGATCTAAGGGGCATCGCCATCTGCAAGTTGTCATCCACAACATTACGATTAAAGCCTTCCAATTTTTGTTTAATAAAGATGTTGAGCGTGTGCTGATAAGAAGCTCCGACGCCTAAAGCCTCTTGTGTTGTTTGGAAAAATGTTGGAAGAAGTCTTCTTGTTGCAACAATTCGAATGACCCTCTTGATCAGTTGATTGATGATCCACTGAATAGGACCAAACACAATATAAACAACTCCCATGATGCTGCTTTTAAAAAAGCCTAAAATAACGTTGAGCACTCTGTATTTAGTGACTGGAAAAAGGCCGTTTAAAATTTCTCTAAATTTGCCTGTAATGGACCAATTTGGAGTGTATTTTTCAATGAGAGTGCGGGCTAAGTCATTCGCGCGCGTTGCATTATTTTTTCCATCGAAGGCCATATTTTGAAAGAACTCGGTGATTTGCTCTTCAATGGACCCTTGCAAAACAGCCTCGCCGTCGTCTAGTTTAATCAGTTTTGATTGAAAAATAGATAAATGGGACTGTAAGGGCTTGACCACAAGCGCAAAGATATCTTCCAAGCGCGCATCGGGTTTTTTTGAAAGAAAATTCAAAAGATCAGATTGAAGTTGGGCTAAACTTCGGCCAATATAAAATTCCAAAATGGGCGCCGTAAAATGCAAATGGAAAAAGAAAGTCGCTTTCTTAAAAAATGATGTGCCATGTTCATTGAATTTTAGCTCGATTGCTCTGCGAAAAGCTTGATCTAATGAAATCCCTGCATCGCGATCTTTTAATCGATGTGCAACTGTTAATAATTCAGGAAAAATGACGAGGATTGCATCTTTTGGGAAGAGGATTTTAATCAGAGCTATTTTTTTTGAAAGGTTAATTAATTCAGAACATTTCTCTTTGATAGCGTCCATTCTATCATGCGGCATTTGCCTTGGCGCTTCAGGACGGACCATTCTCATTTGGAGCGCGCGTCTTGCCCTACGCGATTCTTCAATTGTTCTTCTAGAAGCAGTTTCGGTTTCAGATAAAGCTAAAACTCTTTTGAACTGAGCGACTCCCTGGACTTTTAAAGCCTCTGTTCCCATTTGTACCCAGCCCATTTGCAAATCTCGAAAATGGGTCACGATAGTGTAAACTTTGTCTAATAACTCGCCTGGAACCTCCTGATCTCGGTTTGCAAGGGCATCCACAAGAGAAGCAACGGTCCCTTTTTGATCTTCAGTAAGGACTGCTTCTGATTCATCGGTTTCAAATGTATTGCTTAAAATCTCCTCGGATTCTCTTGAAAAAGAGGTTAATTTTTGGGTTAACTCCCTCCGCTGCTCTTCCGTAAAAGGATTTTCTCTTGAATTTTTTAATGAACTAAGCGCTTTTGTGAGCTCATCAAGCAGTGGATTTGACTGCGCCGTGAGTCCATCCATCACTGATGCCACCAAAGCTTTCCCTGCAACTTTGGCCTGTCCTCTAGCAAGGTTGGCTCCTCTGGCTGTTAAATCTTTTGCTCTACCCCAAACTGCATTAAGAACTCTTCCAACCACTCCTACCGGAGCTGGAGTCTCGTTATTCACTACACTTACACTTCTGGCACTTTGCGGCTCATGCGGTAAATTTTCATCATCGACTAATGGCTCTGGATTACCTTTTACGTAGCTAGCAGCTGCTGCTCGAGATGCACCTTCTTCTGCCTTCAGCAATAACCAATCAATCATATTGTCTATTTTTATTTATAATTATTTTATTAAAGCGACTATTTTAAATTGATTTTACTTAATTCTCAACGACAAATACTAAAATTAATTAATGGTGGATATTAAATAATTTACATGCGTTCTAGAGTTTTGAGGCCTAAGATCTCGAGCCCTTTTTTTAGAATGCGGCCGGTGACCTCGCAAAGCAATAGTCTGCTCTCCTCATGTTCGGAGCCTTCAACGCGGCAATCGCGGAAAAAGGCGTGGAACTTTTCAGCAAGTTCATAAAGATATTCACAGAGTTGATGCGGCAAAAGATCATCAGCTACTTTTTCTAACACTTCGCCAAAACGTCTGACATGCAAAGCAAGGCTAATCTCTGTTTGATGTTCCAAGACCACCTTAGCTGTTTTAATGAGCGCATTAACATCTTTGCCCACTTTGCGCTTAATTCCTTGAATACGGACATAAGCGTAAAGCAGGAAAGGAGCTGTATTGCCCTCAAAACGGAGCATTCTTTCATAACTAAACACATAATCTTTAATGCGACTCGTCGAAAGATCTGCATATTTGAGTGCATCGACTCCTAAAATTTTTGCAAGCTCTTCAATTTCCTCTTCAGATGCATCGGGAAGCCTAGCTTTAAATACCTCTTTTGCTTTGTCGATGGCCTCTTGGATCAGATCAATGAGTTTTTCTGTTTCACCAGAACGTGTTTTGAATTTCTTCCCATCGGGAGTCAGAACAACGCCAAAAGGCACATGATCAAAACGCACTTTTTTAGGATCAAGATAACCCGCTTTTTCTGCAGCTTTGGACACCATTTCAAAATGCAATTTTTGCCCAGCATCTGTCACAATAATAATCCGATCGGCTTTTTCTATTTCAATACGGTGGCGCATTGCAGCCAAATCGGTCGTTGCATAGTTATATCCGCCATCTGACTTTTGGATAATGAGAGGAAGAGGATCACC
>DATIJP010000033.1:0-4165 GCA_035478495.1 Rhabdochlamydiaceae bacterium | reverse complement strand
TTCCTGCTTTTATTTGCGTGAGTATTGCAAGTATGATTGCGGCTCCTTTTGGTGCTAAATTAGCGCATACCTTGCCTGAAAAAAAGCTCAGGAAATTTTTCGGGATTTTTTTGATCGTTTCTGGACTGCTCATGGTTTTTTAAAAAGGAAAAAAAATGGCTGCTTGTTTAACCGATTTTCAGATTATTAGACCCGAGCATGAACAGAGTCAGGACTATCTCTTGGAACTGATTGTTCAAGGCCATGCAAAAGCAGAAACTTTAATGAATCCAGCTGCAGACTTTCAGCCCTTTTTGGATTCGATTAGGCAAAGAGTTTTTAATTTGGGACTGGGAATAGATAAGATTCAAAAAAGAGGCTATTTTCCCTTAAGTGATCTTGCTCATAGGAAAGATAGCGGCCTCAGTGAAAAGATGAAGCTCTTTGATCAAGAAGTTTCCAAAGTTCTTGACAGGTTCTTTCCAGAGAGTCAATCGATTTCTCCCCACTTGATTCAGGTCAGTTGCACAGGCTATGTAGCGCCAAGCCCTGCTCAACAGCTGATTTCTAAAAGAAAACTTGGAGATGAGGTGAGCGTTACTAATGCTTATCATATGGGCTGCTATGCTGCAATCCCTGCGATTCGCATTGCACAAGGTTATTTACATGCAAATGGGGATGCGAGCGACATTGTCCATACTGAAATGTGCACACTCCATCTAAATAATTTTGTCCATACGACAGAACAACTGATCGTTCAGGGGCTATTTGCCGATGGGTATATTAAATATACAATCAAAGGAAAGCCTGCTCACTCCCCTTTCCTGAAAATTTTAGCTTTGCATGAGTCGATTATCCCTGAATCTACTTCGAGCATGACATGGAACACAAAAGAGTCTGGTTTTCATCTTTCCATTGCTAAAGAGGTCCCTGTGCTTATTGCAAGAGGCATTGAAAATTACTTAGCCATTTTGGCAAAAAAAGCTAAAATGCCAATCGAGAAATTAAAAAAGGCCCATTTTGCAATTCATCCCGGTGGTCCAAAAATCATTGAACTTGTTGCAAATGCACTAAACTTGAGCCCTGAGCAGATCAGTCACAGCAAAAATATTCTCCTCAATTATGGCAATATGTCCTCAGCGACGCTCCCTCACATTTGGGAAAAAATTTTAAATGACAAAAGTGTACAATCTCAAGAATTGATCGTGAGCCTTGCTTTTGGTCCAGGACTGACCATTTCAGGGGCCTTATTTCTAAAGGAATAATATGTATTTATTGATTACAATTCCCTTTATTATCCAGCTGCTTGTCATTGGCATTGACGAGGGCTATTTTCATCTTAAAAGAGGCCTTCCAAGATGGGAAAGAATTGGTCATCCTCTGGACACTTTAAGTGTTTTGCTCTGTTTTCTATTTGTCCTATTTGTTCCCTTCTCCCCTGCCGCTTTTAAATGGTATATCGGCCTCTCAATTTTTTCCTGTTTGCTTGTGACAAAAGATGAATTTGTCCATAAACACCATTGTCCGGCATCAGAAAACTGGCTCCACGCCTTACTTTTTCTTAATCACCCTGTTGTTCTTTCTGCGCTTGGACTAATCTGGTATGCATCCTCTGAAAATGGTTCTACCTACTGGCTCACACGCTGGCTCGACCACCCTCATGTCCTCTATCAATTTTTAGTCTTACAAGCAGGCGCAGTACTGCTTTTCCTCATTTATCAAATCGTTTATTGGAACTTTATATGGAAAGAAAAAAGCACCTCCCCATAAACAACGCCTTTTACGATGATCTCGATGAGATGTGGAATGATTCTCATGACCATCCGATTGCACTGCTGCGTGCAGAAAATGCTCTGCGCAATCCTTGGATCGAAAAAGTCGTCAACGAAAAATTTGGAAGAAGCTGCTCTATTTTAGACATCGGATGTGGCGGCGGATTTTTGACCAACTACCTTGCTAAAAAAGGCCATCGGGTCTCTGGCGTTGATCTTTCTGAAAAGAGCTTAAGTATCGCTAAAAAAAGCGATACGACCCAAAGTGCTGAGTATTTTCTTGCAAGCGCCTACGAGCTTCCCTTTCCAGAAGAGAGCTTTGATGTTGTCTCTGCTATGGACCTACTTGAGCATGTAGAAAAACCAGAACTTGTGATCAAAGAGGCCTCTCGGGTTTTAAAAAAAGGGGGGCTTTTTTTCTTTCATACTTTCAATCGGAATTGGACCAGCTACTTCATTGTGATCAAAGGGGTGGAATGGTGTTTTTCAAATACACCGCGCAATATGCATATCTATCCTCTTTTTTTAAAACCGAAAGAACTAGAAGCCATGTGCAATGAGCATCAGATGAATGTAGAGAAATTCTTAGGTTTGCGTCCTGATTTCAACTCGGTTAGTTTTTGGAAAATGGTCTTTACCAGAAAGGTGGACACCCAATTTCGATTTATTTTTACCCCGTCGCTAAAGACCAGCTATTCGGGTTATGCTCAAAAAGTTTAGTCTAATAGGTATTTGATCACACGCGTGACCAAGAATTGCCTCTCTTCTTTTTGCCGCACGTATTCTTCCCAAGGGATGTCATTCGCCTCTTTTGGTTTTTCCTCAGGGATAATTTTGATTTTATTGGCAAGATAAGAAGTCATCCATTCATTCATTTCTTTGCCCATATTTTGAAAATTACGTGTCGCTAGCAAATGCTCCTTAAGATGGAGCTTTTTTACATTTCGAGTCTTTTCAAGTGATTTAAGTTCTAAGAGAAGATGCATGAGATATTTGGGACTTAAAGAGCAGTGTGATACTCCAAGACAAGAAATATGTTTTTTAGACCACCAATCCTGCCTTATCCCCTTTCTTGCGCTTAAAATAAGTCCTTGTTTGGCAGCAAGTAGTCTAGGGAGCTTTAAATAGTCGTAAGCACGTCTAGAAGGATTGGGGGCATGTCTCATCGTCGCTTGCTGCTCTTTTGGCTCTTTAGAAAAGAGATGTTTTACACGCGAAAGGGCGGCGCCGTAAGCATTAGAAATATTTTTATCTTTTTTCATATTTTCCTTTTTGAAAGGAAAATGTTACCTTTTTTTTTATTTAATCTCAAGAATTTTTACAATTTTTGAGTTCCATTGAGTGATGTCCAAGTTCATGAGATTTAAAGGGTTAGATAAAATATCAACAAATCTGTTAAACTGTGGCTCAATAATTCATAGGAGGATTCAATGGCTCAAATCACCTTAAAAGGAAATGCGATTCACACAAATGGGCAGCTGCCTGCTCTTCAAACAAAAGCGCCCGACTTTCAACTTGTTGATCAGGATCTAAATAATCGCTCTTTGAAAGATTTCAAAGGGAAAAGAAAAATACTCTCGCTTGTCCCGAGCTTGGACACCCCTGTCTGTTCGCTCTCAGCAAAAAAATTCAATGAAGCGATGAAAAACCACCCTGATATCGTTGTCCTTGTGATCTCGGCGGACTCCCCTTTTGCGCAAAAGCGTGTATGTGGAGCAGAAGGCTTAAAAAATATTGTGACGCTTTCAATGATGCGCTCGAAAGATTTTGCTAAGGACTATGGTGTCCTGATTGTCGATGGCCCTCTGGCAGGAATATGTGCGCGTGCGGTGGTTGTTTTAGATGAAAATGACCATGTTATCTATGAGCAGCTTGTTCCTGAAATTGCACAGGAGCCTGATTACGAGGCCGCACTAAAAGCTGCAACAACCTGAGTTTTTTCGGGCAAACAGGATAAATGGATAAGCAGGAAAGAAAAAATAGCAGGATGGCAGGATGGCCAGGATGAATAGGATAGAAGATTTAGAGAATTTCATCAGTTGGGAATGGAACCTCATCTTGTCTATCCTGCTTACTATTTTCTTAATCCTGTTCTTCTATCCTGTTCATCCTGGCCATCCTGCTACTTTCTCTCGTCTCTTCTATCCTATTCATCCTGCTATCCTGCTGCTCTCTTCTTTTCTTAAGCCCTCTTCGTATAAATGGGATAATCTGGGTACCAAATTGTCTCATCAATGACCTTTTCGACCTGCTCTTCTTTTAGCGAAATGCGAGAAACCCCCTCTTTGATTACTATTTTAGCAATCTCGATTGCAATCTCGCGCGAGCAAGAGCGTAAATTATCGAGGGTGGGAAATAAAGGCCCATAAGGATCTTTTAGCATGGGTGAATGTTTGCTTAGTACCTTTGCTGCT
>DATIJP010000032.1:0-1654 GCA_035478495.1 Rhabdochlamydiaceae bacterium | reverse complement strand
GAAACCCCCTCTTTGATTACTATTTTAGCAATCTCGATTGCAATCTCGCGCGAGCAAGAGCGTAAATTATCGAGGGTGGGAAATAAAGGCCCATAAGGATCTTTTAGCATGGGTGAATGTTTGCTTAGTACCTTTGCTGCTTTTAAAAAGACCTGATCGCTTGCAAAAGAAGCTTTTGAAGCAATGAGTCCTAGTCCTACACCCGGAAAAATATAGACATTATTACACTGCGCAACGTGATAGACTTTATTATTATAGGCCACAGGATCAAAGGGGCTGCCTGTTGCCATTATCACCTCACCCTTTGTCCATTTGATGAGATCGGCTGGATGGGCCTCTGATAATGCAGTAGGATTGGAAAGTGGAAAAATAACCGGCCGCTTCACATGTTTTGCCATCTTGGTCACAATCTCTTCTGTAAAAGCTCCACCAACTGTAGACACTCCAATGAGAATTGTAGGATGGGCATTTTCAACCACATCCAATAGAGAAATTTTAGAGGGGTCTTTTACCTTCCACGATTTTATTTTTGCAAAATCTTGTGCAAAGGGCTTTTGCTTTTCATCAGCTTCTTTCATTTGGGTATGAATAAGACCATATTTATCCACGACATAAAAAAGGGCTCTGGCTTCTTTTTCGGTAATACCCTCTTCACTCATGATGGCCCTAACAATATTTTCGCAGATGCCTATACCCGCTGATCCCCCTCCTAAAAGAGCAATACGCTGATCTTGTAGGCGCCCGCGAGAAAGATTGACTGCACTTAAAACAGCAGCAAGGGCGGTTGCTGCAGTGCCTTGAATATCATCATTAAATGAGCAGAGTTGATGACGGTAGCGATTTAATAGAGTATAAGAATGAGGCTTTGCAAAATCTTCCCATTGCAAAAGAACATGAGGATATTTTTTTTTGATGGCTTTGACAAAACGGTCGATGAATTCATCATATTCGCTTCCAGTGATGCGATTTTGCTGCCAGCCAATGTAAAATGGATCTTCAAGCATCTGTTTATTGTTCGTCCCTACATCTAAAATGATCGGCAGCGACCTAGAAGGATGGATGCCGCCAAACAAAGTATAAAGGGCCAATTTCCCCACCGGGATGGCCATTCCGCCGACGCCTAAATCTCCTAAGCCTAAAATTCTTTCTCCATCGGTGACAACAATTACATCAATATCTGAGCAAGAAAAATTATTAATGATAGATTCCATTTTGTCCTTGAGTGGATAAGACAAATAGAGTCCCCTGTGTTCGCGATAAAGAATGCTGTAATCTGTAGAAACAACTCCCACAGTTGGCGTATAGATCAGCGGTACCATTTCTTGGAGATGTTCAAAAACAAGTCGATAGAAAAGAATTTCATTGCGATTTTGAAGGGCGCTTAAGAAAACAAACTTTGAGAGATCATCAGGCTGCTGTTTAAAATTGGCATAGCGACGGCTCACCTGCTCTTCGATGGTGGAAACATGACAGGGCAAAAGTCCGTGAAGGCCTAACTCATCGCGTTCTTCATTGGTAAATGCTGTCCCCTTATTAAACAAGGGTTTATCAAGGATCGCGTAAGGAGGCAAAGAGATAGGGACTTTTTTCATACACTAGATGTACTTATAGCTTTTTCTTTGAAATACTTCAAAACAATGAAGAGCCAAAAAAG
>DATIJP010000031.1:0-6304 GCA_035478495.1 Rhabdochlamydiaceae bacterium | reverse complement strand
TCATTTGAAGTGTAAATCGTAGACAAATTCCACATGCAGTAACTCCAAAAAAAAATCACCTGAGGAGGATAATTCCAGGTGATTATATACTAAGAAAAGAAAATCTCAAAAAAAAAATTCCCTTACATTACTTGGGAATTTTGAACTTTTCTAGAGAGATAATTTTCTTGATATTGTTTGATGTCGTCGTTATGAACAACCCATGCAGCGCCTTTTCGAATTGCCTTTAAAAGACCAATGCGTGTCGCATAATAGATCTTTTGTGCTGGCACTCCGAGTAATTTTGCTACTTGATTAACAGAGTGGTACCCTTTCTTGTTATCAAAAAGGAGTTCTCCGTTATACATGGACTTAGTCCGTGAATACTTTTGACGACGATAGTTTTCTAGATCATCAAGATCTATTGTCCAACGCGTTGTGTCTTTAGAAGCTTTTAATTTATTTTGCTTAATCGCAACATAAATGGCTTGCCTAGTGACGTTATTGATTTTAGCAGCTTCTGTAATGGACACAAGTCTTTTGGTTGGCTTTGCATAAGATGCAAAATGGTCGCCTCCTAGAGACTGTCTGTTTTCTTCGTCCAACATTTTATATTCCTCCACTAACTTTTTTAAGAGAAAGCTTTTTAATTTGCTTCACTCCGAAAGCGACAAACTAAACCGCGCTTTCTCAGATTATTATTATTCTTCAACTTTAGAAACACTAATTATCTCATAAAATTGAAATCAAATCAACCGCTTAATTTAAACCAATTGAGTTAATATCGGCATCTATTATACCTCAGGGCTGCAAAAAAAATCTATCTCATTTATAAACAACTCAGTCTAAAGGGGTTACATATATAAATAGGATATTTTAAAGAAAAGTTATTATTTTAATACCTGGAAAGAAGTCTCTGGGCTATATTAAAGAAAAACAAGCCCTAAAAATAGATTTTATTTATGTATAGAGCCTTTTTTCTCTTTTTCTTGGTTTTGCTCTCATATATTGAAGCAAAACCCCCTGAACTCAATTCGCGCGACACTCGGGTGAAAATTGAAGAAATCTTGAAAGCGCACGTTTCCTATCAACAATTGACCCCAGATCTCATGAAACGCATTTTCGACAACTATCTAGATGAGCTAGATCCTATTAAAACCTATTTCATTGAAGATGAGGTGCTTAAGTGGACAAGTCCTAGTGAAGAACTTCTAAAAAAGGCTTTAAATGAGTTAAAAAAAGAGAATTTTTCGACCTTTTTAGAACTTCATCAAGCCATTGTTCCTGCTATTGAAAGACGCGTTGCCATAGAGAAAACGCTCGAAAATACCCCTCCTATTAAAAACCCATCCCCAAGGGAATTTAAAGATTTGAAGGATCTCAAATGGGTTAAAAATGGGGAAGAATTAGTGCAGCGAATTAAATGGATTAAGGGGCTTCAATTCGAAGTAGCCGAGAAATTCAATGAAGAAACGAAAGGTCAATTTGTAAAAAAACTAGAAAAAAGACGCCTCCTTCGAGAAGAAGAGCTGATGGGAAAATCGAGCAAAGAACGCGAGCAGCTGGTTCTATCTTATGTCTTAAAAGCCCTCAGTTCAGCACTTGATTCCCAAACAGCCTATTTTACCCCTTCTGAAGCCAATCAATTTATGATTCAAGTGCAACAGAAACTCTTTGGGATTGGTGCGCAACTGCGTGATGATTTAAATGGTTTTACCATTGTCCGCTTGCTTGAGGATTCTCCTGCAAGCCGAGGCAATAAATTGAAGGCTGGAGATCGTATTATTGCTGTTAATAACGAGCCTGTAGTTGGAATGGAAATTACTGAGGCTGTGGAGCTTATAAGAGGCCCACAAGGGTCTAATGTCATTTTAACCATTTTGCGCGAAATGGAAGAAAATGGGCAAAAAAAGGAAGAGAAATTGGATATTGACATCGTGCGTGGAGAGGTGATTTTAAAAGAATCCCGTTTAGAAACTTTTTACGAGCCTTTTGGCGATGGTGTCATTGGTATTTTGCACCTTTTTTCTTTTTATCAGGATTCGAATAGCAGCTCTACTGATGATCTTCACAATGCTATTTTGAAACTCAAAAATGAGCATAATCTAAAAGGGATGATTCTTGATCTTCGCAACAATGCTGGCGGCCTTTTGCCGCAGGCCGTCTCTGTTAGCAGCCTTTTCATTAAAAAGGGAATTGTCGTCTCTGTCAAAGATAACACCGGAAAGGTCTTGCACCTGCGAAATACAGATGGGCGAGTTGCATGGGATGGGCCCCTTCTTATAGCGACCAATAAGACAAGCGCCTCGGCTGCTGAAATTGTTGCCCAGACTCTACAAGATTATGGACGAGCACTTGTGGTTGGTGATGAGACCACTTACGGAAAAGGCACTTTTCAGACCTTTACTTTAGAGGCAAGCAATTATGGGAAGGTGAATCCCAAGGGCGAATATAAAGTTACACGCGGCAGATACTATACCGTATCAGGAAAGAGTCCTCAGCTTGTCGGCGTTAAAGCAGACATTGTGGTCCCAGGGATTTATTCTGAATTAGAAATTGGAGAGAAATTTTCTAAATATCCCCTCGAAAATGATCAGATCACTGCTAACTTTGATGACGATTTGTCCGATGTGCCCTCTATGCATCGGAAAGAGATTTTAAGGCTCTATAAGTTTAATCTTCAGCCTATTTTAACCCTCTATCAACCCTACCTAGAGAAATTAAAAAAGAATTCTGAAGAGCGCATTAAACAAAACAAAAACTATCAAAACTTAATTAAAGAGATCACTAAAAAAGATCAGAATTCTGAACCAAAAGAGTCCTTTGGACAGACTGATCTTCAACTCACTGAAACCATCAATGTGATGAAAGACCTCATCTTTTTCTCGCATGAGGCCAAACAGGAAGCGGAGCCTGTTGAAGCCACTGGAACAGATGGATAGACCCTGTTTTCTATTAATTTTTACTCATTAATCTCTAGAGTTGCAAGTTAACGGAAAATTGAGGACAATAGCGGGCCTTATGACCGTAAGAACTCGCATAGCTCCTTCCCCTACAGGCGATCCGCATGTAGGCACTGCCTATATGGCGCTTTTCAATTTTATTTTTGCACGTCACCATAAAGGTCAATTTATTCTCCGTATCGAGGATACAGACCGTGAGCGTTCCAGACCTGAATATGAAAAAAATATTTTTGAAGCATTAAAATGGGCGGGCATCCCTTGGGATGAGGGACCAGATATTGGCGGACCATTTGGCCCTTACCGCCAATCCGAAAGATCTGAAATCTATCAGAAATATTGCACTCAACTCGTTGAGCAGGGTAAAGCATACAAATGTTTTGCGACACCTGAAGAGCTCGCAGAAATGCGCGAGGTCGCAGCGAAAATGGGAAAAAAGATTGGCTATGACCGCAGATACCGCAATTTAAGCGCTGCTGAAGTGGCCGAAAGAGAAAAAGCAGGCCAGCCTTTTACGATCCGGCTTAAAGTGCCCTTAACAGGGGAATGTGTCTATGAAGATGCAATCAAAGGAAGAATTACAGTCCCTTGGGCTGATGTCGATGATCAGATCCTATTAAAATCCGATGGCTTTCCCACTTATCATTTAGCCGTTGTCGTTGATGATCATCTGATGCAAATCACTCACGTGATCCGTGGAGATGAATGGATGAGCTCTACTCCTAAGCACATTCTTCTTTATCAAGTATTTGGATGGACTCCTCCTACTTTTATGCATATGCCTCTGTTACTTGGGCGTGATGGGAAAAAACTTTCTAAGAGAAAAAATCCGACTTCGATCTTTTACTATCGTGACTCTGGTTATTTGGCCGAGGCATTTTTGAACTTCCTGACCCATATGGGCTATAGCATGCCGGGGGACAAGGAAATTTATAAATTAGATGAAATTATTCGAGATTTCGATCCTAAGCGCATTGGCGTTTCCGGTGCCTTTTTTGATATTACGAAATTAGATTGGATGAACCAGCAATATATCATCCATCAAATCCCCGAAATGGAGCTCTGGGAACGAATACGGCAGTGGGGATTTTCCGATGAATTTATGCAGAGACTAATGCCTCTTTGCCATACGCGTATTAAAACGTTTGGGGAGTTCATTGAACTTTGTGATTTTCTTTTTATTAATCATATTCATCATTCCCAAGAGTTGCTCTGCCCAAATAAAATTTCTGCAGAAAAGGCGGCTTATCTCCTTCAAACCATCATTTGGAGTATGGACGAGCAAGAGAATTGGGGCAAAACTGGAATTGAAAATGCCTCTCATAAAGTGGCTGAAGTGTTTGGGACGCACCATAAAAAAATGGTGATGCCGATCCTCTATGGTGCCATTACTGGGAAACACCATGGACCTCCATTATTTGAATCTGTTGATCTTCTTGGAAAAGACCGTACGCGCGCACGCCTCTTGCAAGCCATTGAATTTTTAGGGGGCATTTCAAATAAAAAAATAGATCTTTTAAAGAAATGCTGGATGAGAGGTAATTGCAGCGAATTAGTACAAGTATGACAAATAGCTGATTATCTCACATCTTCCGCAGCATCTATTTCATCTTTAGAGATGATGTATTGCGGATGGTAGCCTGAATCGGCGCAGCTGGCAAATAATGCAGTAAGTAATAAAAAACAAAAAAATTTCATCTTTTTTTTCTTTATAGCGTATGTCTATTATTGATCGCAATAACCCTGCTAAAGTGACTATTCTCGAGCGGTATCCTTTGACGAGATCCGGTTCGACAAAAACCACCTTTCATGTCACATTAGATTTGGAAAATAGTGATATCCATTTTAAACCAGGCGACTCGCTTGGCGTTTATGCTCAAAATGATCCGTCTTTAGTGCAGCAACTCTTAAGTGCAATGAAGGTCACTGGAAATGAGGAGATTGGGCATCAAGGATTAGTACTGAGTGCACGTGATTTTTTAACCCACAAGGCCAATCTTTTCCGCCTCACTTCTAATTTCTTAAAACTGCTTGCCCCCTATGAGACCCATTTAAATTTTTTACTTCAAAAAGAAAATCAGAAGCTTCTTCTGGACTTTCTTGCTGCCCAGGACCCTTTAAGTTTTTTCAAAAAATTTGATCTCTCAAAAATTTCTGTTCAAGACTGGTGCGCCCAATTTGCTCCTTTATTACCCCGTTTTTATTCTGTTGCTTCTTCATTAAAAACCCAAAAAGATAGTGTTGATTTACTCGTGGCGCTTCTTTCCTTTACGCAAGCAGGCGAAAAACGTTTTGGTGTGGCTAGCCATTTTCTTTGCCATTTGGCAGAGGAACGAAAAACCCCCATTCCTATTTATGTGCAGCCAGCACACCGTTTTGGCCTCCCCGAAGATTTACATGCTCCTATCATTATGATTGGGCCGGGAACTGGCGTTGCCCCCTTCCGCGCTTTCCTTCAAGAAAGAATCCATCTAGGATCCAATGGAAAACATTGGCTCTTTTTTGGTGAGCGCAATCGCCAGTTTGATTTCTTTTACGAAAATTATTGGTCAGATCTAGTGGCTAAAAATAGATTGCAACTTGATCTTGCGTTTTCACGCGACCAAGACGAAAAATTCTACGTTCAACATAAGATGCATGAAAATAAAAGCACTCTTTGGCGATGGCTTGAAGAAGGCGCCTATCTCTATGTTTGCGGCGATGCTGATAGCATGGCTAAACAGGTCGATGCCATGCTACACACCATTGTAGAAAGCGAAGGGAATATGAATGGCGATCATGCCAAAGCCTATGTCAAAAAGCTGCGCCAAGACAAACGCTATCTCTTAGACGTCTATTAATATTCCCTTGCCCTTGTCCAGTTAAAAACTAGGAAACTCACATGGGTTACACTTTTGGTCGGAGAACTTTTTTAATTTCGGGCAAGGGCAAGGGCACGTTAATCAAGGCTTGCGGATTTGTAGATCATCTTTGGGATATAAGATGAGCATTAGGACATTTCCTATTACAATGAGCAAACAGCCGATATAAGTTTCTAAGGTGGGCGGATTTTTCCAAACAATCCAGTCTAAAAACATACCAAAGATTACTGTAATGTACATAAATGGGCTCAAGAATCGCATTGGAGCGTATTTTGCTGCAAAAGTAAGAAAAATTTGTGCTAGAAGCCCAAGCCCCCCAATCAATAATAGCCATAAGACGCTGTTTGTTGTTAACGACATCCAAGTACTTTCGAATAAAAAAAGTGAAATAATCAGAGCAATCACCCCGGAAATAATAAAATTATAAAAAAGGGTCCGGTCACTGGGTTCTTCATAGTGAGCAAATCTTAAAGAAAGAAGAGCAATAGCACTTGTAATCCCTGA
>DATIJP010000030.1:0-11911 GCA_035478495.1 Rhabdochlamydiaceae bacterium | reverse complement strand
CAATTTTTGCCCAGCATCTGTCACAATAATAATCCGATCGGCTTTTTCTATTTCAATACGGTGGCGCATTGCAGCCAAATCGGTCGTTGCATAGTTATATCCGCCATCTGACTTTTGGATAATGAGAGGAAGAGGATCACCCTCGCGTGTGACATAGCCATCTAAAAAGACACATTTGGCACCTTGTGAAAGGACAGCAACGCCTCTTTTTTCTAAATCAGCAACCACTTCCGGTAAAAATGGATTATAAAAAGACTCTCCCCGTTCAATGAGTTTGACATCTAGAAGGCGATAAATCTCTTCAAATCCTCTGCGGGAAATATCACAAATCATCTGCCACGCCTCTAAAGAAGCTTCATCTCCGCCTTGCAATAGAACAACTTGGGCTTGCGCTCTTTTTTTAAAATCAGAGTCTTCATCAAACTTTTTTTTCGATTTCCGATACCAATCCATGAGCTCAGTAAGGCCAACTTTCTTTTTTCCGGTAAGCACCTCTGGTTCATTTTCTTTTAAATAAGCAATAAGCATGCCAAATTGAGTGCCCCAATCGCCAATATGATTGAGTCGCAAAACAGTGTGGCCTAAAAATTCAAAGAGACTGGCGATGGCATCGCCAATAATTGTAGAACGCAAATGGCCTACATGGAGTTCTTTGGCGATATTGGGTTGAGAAAAATCAATGACGATTCTTTGCTTTACTTTGGGATAAGGAACTCCAAAATGTGCATCGTGCAGCACTCCTTCAATCTCTTTTGCAAGAAAAGAGGGCGACAAGGCGAAATTAATAAAACCGGGACCGGCAACCTCGATTTTTTGGAACATGCCATCGCTTAAAAAAGAGATAATCTCCTTAGCAATGTCCCGAGGGCTTTTATTTAAAGGCCCTGCAAGTTTTAAGGAGTTATTACATTGGTAATTGCCAAATTGTTCCTGTTTGCTAGCAGCAACTTCTGGTCTTAAAAGATCATTTTGATCGGAAAGCTCTTTTCCGAAAGCTTCTTGAAGCGCGATTCCAACTTTTTCTTCTATGCGCTTTAAAATCGTTTGCACAATAGACCTCTTGCGTAATTTGCTTTATCTGTAAAAATTGATGATTTTTTTCAATTTTTCTTTTTCCGCCGCCAAGACATACTTGAATACGTAGGCGGGCGGCGGAGAAAGGGAAATTGGAGAAAAGGGCGATTTTAACAGATGAATGAAATTACGCAAGAGGTCTAATTAGTAACTCATGTTTGCATGATGTAAGTAGACAGGCTCCGTCCGTTTTCCAATCCCATATTTTAAACGGTAATCAACAAGGCTAGCAGCTGCTTTTTGTGTGGAGCAATTATTTTTACGCGCGATGTCAAAAATAAGCATGAGCTGATCGTAAATTTTATCTACTCTATTTCTAGCTACAAAAGGGTTGTAACCTTCTTCAAGTGTTTCTTGTGTCACATTAATAAGACCCCCAGCATTAATCACAAAATCAGGCGCATAAAGAATGTTTCTGCGCATCAGTTCTTCTCCATCTTCATCGCTCAAAAGCTGGTTATTTGCACAGCCTGCCACTCCTCGGCATTTGAGCTCTGGAATGGTGTCTGGATTGAGAATTCCTCCAAGAGCACATGGGGCAAATAGTGTGCATTCTACGGCGTGGATTTTCTCAGTGGGCACAATTTGCGCATGACAGAATTTGGCAAGTCGTTCAACTTTTTCTTTATTCACATCGCTTAAAATCAGTTTAGCGCCATGCCAAAAAAGAAGCTGAGTCAGTTTTTCGCCCACACTCCCTACTCCTTGAAGGGCAATTGTATGACCAACAAGCGATTCAGATTGATAAATTTTTTTTAAAACTGCTTGAATACCACGGAAGGTCCCCCAGGCAGTATAAGGGCAAGGATCGCCGCTGCTTTTCTCATTTGGGATACCGACCAGGTAAGGAGAAACTGTACTGATGATACGCAAATCTTCCAAAGTGCATCCCACATCTTCTGCAGCAATATAAGCGCCTTTTAAAGTGTTGAGAGCGGCCCCGAATGCCAAAAGCTGTTCTTCACTCACTTTTTTGTTAGGAGAAGAGATAATGACACTTTTGCCTCCCCCCCAAGCAGTTTCGGCAATTGCTGATTTGTGCGTCATGCCCCTAGACAATCTAAGCACATCATTTAATGCATCTTGAAAGGTAGCGTATGGATAAATGCGCGTTCCCCCCAAGGATGGACCGAGCTGGGTGTCATGAATTGCGATAATGGCAACAAGACCTGAGGCCTTGTCAGTCACTTTGACCACTTTTTCATGAGTTCGAATTGGTATCTCTTCAAGCAGCAGAGTATCATGGGCAGCCACTGTCATAAGACCTCCTTAAAAGTACCGAAAAGCATAGCAATTTGAAGAGCGAAGATCAAGTTAGTCTTTTTAAACATTAAAATGTACACTCTCTTCTCTTGAATAATATTTGTTATTTCAGCTACTCTAATTCACTAAATCACAATTCAGGATCATTTTTGAGGGATTTAATGGCCAAAATCGTAATCAGCGAGCAATTGCGCAAGGAATTAGAAAAATTTCTTCATAAAAACCGCAAAACTGATTTAGTCACAGCTTACCTATATTTTCTTGAAAAAAAGCATCAGATTAAACCTGTGCTTTTTGCTCGAGAAAAAATGATTTACCAAAGCTTAGATGAAGTCATCAAAAAATTAGAAGATCAAGGAAAGCTTTGGCGCGAAACTGAAATTAAAATCCAATTTGGACAAGAAAGCGTTAATGCGCAGACCAAAAAAATCTATATTTGCCCATTTACTGGAAAAGTTTTCGGCGACAATACGCATCCCAATCCTCAAGATGCAATCTATGATTGGGTGGCCAAATGCCCGGAAAATACCGAGAGAATGGGCGGCCTAAAAGTAAAAAGATTTTTTGTCTCTGAAGACCCTGAAGTGATTAAAAATTACATTGTAAAGCGCAAAGAGCCCATCACTAAAATTGTTTACTCTTCTGTCATCACAGGCAAGCTTTTCAATAGTAAGGCCAGTGTCATCGATGATTTTATAAAGAATCAGACCAAATCTTTAACTCTAATCGAGGTCCCAAGCCAAAATCGGTTCCAAATCGAAGAGCGTTTTCTGCAGTTCATTCAAGAACATTTAGACGAGAAAAAGATTTCTGAGTTTGTTGAAGCTCTTTCTGAATTTAAAGAATTTTCCCAATTCATTGAAGGCTGGCTTGAAGAAGACAAAGAAATTGTCAGCGATGATGCCACTTGAACTCTTATCTTCTTCAGAAGAAGAGACAGATCAACTCGGTAAAAAGCTTGCGCAACAACTTTCTCGTGGTGACATCCTCGCACTACGTGGTGATTTGGGCGCAGGAAAGACAACATTGATCAAAGGCATTGTTTCAGGAGCTTTGGAAATTAACCCCGCAGTCATAAACAGTCCCACCTTCACCTATTTAAATATCTACCCAGGTGAGCCTACTTTCTATCATTTTGATCTTTATCGATTAAAAGATGAAAAAGATTTCTTCACATTAGGATTTGTTGAATTCTTGGATGCAGGTGGAATTTGCTGCATCGAATGGCCCGAAAGAATTCAGAAAATATTGCCTAAAAAAACTATCTGGATCCATTTAATTCACCAAGACAAGACAAAAAGGGCGCTTAGATGGGCTTGATTGAGGAAGAGGTTTTTGTCTGTTTAGATTGTGAAACAACCGGATTAGAAGCAGAGCATGATCGCATCATCGAGATTGCAGTTGCAAAATTCACATTCAGTGCCATTCTTGAGACTTTTGAATCACTCATTGACCCTCAAGGCCCTATTCCGCCGGATTCGATTGAAATTCACCATATTTCGGACCAAATGGTGCAAGGGAAACCTAAAATCGCAGAAGTACTCCCCACTATTTTCAAACTTATCAATCAGCATATTATCGTTGGCCATGGGATCAATTTAGATATTGCTTTTCTCTGTAATGAAGCAAAAAGAAATCAGGTCCCTTGTCCTCTTTCTTCCGCTGTTTATATAGACACGTTGCGGATGGCGCGTCTCTATGGGGAAAGTCCTGTGAACTCTCTGGAAAAATTGCGCCAGCATTTTAACATTGCCGAAGAAGGGGCGCACCGCGCCATGAGCGATGTGATCGTCAATATTGAAGTGTTTAAATATCTTGCGACCAATTTTAAAATGACTCAGCAACTCTTGCAAAGACTTGAAAGACCCATACAATTGAAAGTCATGCCTCTTGGGAAACATAAAGGAAGACCGCTTTCTGAAATTCCTTCTGAATATCTACAATGGGCAGCCAATAAAGACTTTGATCAGGACCTTCTCTACTCTATTAGACATGAATTAAAAAAAAGAAAATCAGGAAATCAGTTCAAACAATCTGCTAATCCCTTCAACGTTTTATGAAAAAACTCACTTTAAATGCCCTTCCGGTAAAAGGAAAAAAAGTTCTCGTCCGTGTTGATTTCAATGTCCCTCTAAATAAAGACGGCACTATTTCTGATGATACGCGTATTAAAGCTTCCCTCCCCACCATTCAATATATCTTAAAGGAAGGCGGCAGCGCGATTTTGATGAGCCATTTGGGACGCCCTGAAGGGGAAAAAGAGCCGAAGTATTCTTTGGCCCCCTGCGCAAAGCGGCTCTCCGAACTCCTAAAAAAAGAGGTCCATTTTGCTCCTGATTGCGTGGGCCATAAAGTAGAAAAAATTGCAAAAGAGCTAAAACCTGGCGAAGTTCTTTTGCTTGAAAACCTCCGTTTTCATGCTGCAGAAGAGAAACCAGAAAAGGACCCTTCATTTGCAAAAAATTTAGCAAAATTAGGAGATGTCTATGTCGATGATGCATTTGGAACAGCGCACCGCGCCCACTCCTCGACAGTGACCATCACCAACTATTTCCCAAAAACATCAGCCGCTGGCTTTTTATTAGAAAAAGAGATCGAGTTTTTAGGCGCTGCTTTTTCTCATCCCAAACATCCTTTCTATGCCATTATTGGGGGTGCCAAAATTTCCACAAAAATGGGAGTGCTTGAATCCTTGCTTTCCAAAGTCGATGCACTCTTCATTGGCGGAGGGATGGCCTATACCTTCTTTAAAGCAGAGGAAATTTCCATTGGAGATTCTATCCATGAAGATGATCTCCTCAAAAAAGCATCCGCTTTTTTAAAAAAAGCTGCTGAAAAAAAGGTCGCTGTTTACCTTCCTACTGATCTCGTGATCGCTAATCGATTTGATAATCAGGCCGAATCTAAAATTATTTCTATTAATGAAGGGATCCCCAAAGGATGGCAAGGAATGGATATTGGCCCCCAAACCTTGAAGGAATGGACCTCTAAAATCGAGCAAGCAAAAATGATTTTTTGGAATGGACCGCTTGGCGTCTTTGAATTTTCCCATTTTGCGGGTGGCACAAATGAGATGGCAAAAGCGCTTGCTTCGCTTAAAGCAATTACTATAGTAGGCGGAGGCGATTCACTTGCTGCTGTGAGCCATTTAAATCTTCTTGATCGCTTTACCCATATTTCCACCGGTGGCGGAGCGACATTAGAATATATTGAATTTGGCCATCTGCCTGGTATAGATGCACTTACTAATATCTAAACTTAAATATTTAATTTACCGTTAGCAGAAGGAACCAGTTCCCCCTTTATCTTATGTTCTCTTTCTGCTAGAATGTAAAACATTCTTATTCATAGATAGATATGTCTTCTCATGAGGGATTTAGTAAATTAAGGGCATTTCTCTGGCCGATTCATGCTAGAGAGTTAAGAAAGTTCATGCCCATGTTCTTCATCTTTTTCCTCATTTGTTTTAACTATAGTACTTTGAGATCGGCTAAGGATGCCTTAGTCTGCACTGCTCCTTCTTCAGGGGCCGAAGCACTTCCATTTTTGAAGGTCTGGGTCGTACTACCTATGGCCCTCATTTTCACATTTATTTTTACCCGTCTTTCAAATCGTTTATCACGCGAACGGGTATTTTATGTGATGATGAGTATCTTTTTAGCCTTCTTTTTTGTTTTCGCCTTTATTCTCTATCCATTTAGGGATCATTTGCACCCTAACGAGCTCTCCGATAAGCTTCAAAATATCCTTCCTGTGGGATTTAATGGGCTCATTGCCATCTTCCGCAATTGGACATTCACTGCTTTTTACATCATGTCTGAAATGTGGAGCACAATGATCATGACGGTCCTCTTTTGGGGCTTTGCCAATGAAATCACCACTGTCGCGGAGGCGAGGCGCTATTACGCTCTATTGGGTATAGGGGCCAATATCGCAACAATCTGCGCTGGCCAAGTCTCTATGTTTATTTCACAACATTCCTTTAGTCCTGATGTGATGGTAGGGACTGATTCGTGGGAACAATCGCTCCTTATATTGAATTCTATTGTCATTGTTGCCGGCTTTATAACGATGGGGTTTTACAGGTGGATGCACATTAAAAAGATCGTGGCATCCGATCAATCATCAACTTCTTCTTCCACTTCAGCGGAACCCCAAAAAATTCAAATGGGGATCAGAAAAAATTTCGCTTATCTAGCAAAATCCAAATATTTAATTTGCATCGCGGTCGTTGTCCTCATGTTTAATATCGCAATGACGCTTGTAGAGGTCGTTTGGAAAGATCAGGTCAAACAGCTCTATCCTAACCCGAATGACTTCAATGCTTATATGGGAGAGGTGATGACTGGGATCGGGATTATTGCTACAGTGCTAGCAGTGATCTCCAGCACAATCATGCGAAAATTCAGTTGGACCACTGCAGCGCTGATTCCACCTGCTATCTTTTTTGTGACAGGCCTTGGATTCTTTACTTTTCTTTTATTCAAAGGTTCAACTGCTGGCTTTCTAGCGGCTTTTGTTGGAAGTACGCCGCTTGCATTAGGTGTTTTCTGCGGATCTTTGCAAAATTGTCTTGCGCGGGCCTCTAAATATACATTATTTGATGCAACAAAAGAGCTCTCCTTTATTCCTTTAAGTAAAGAGAGCAAATTAAAAGGAAAAGCTGCAATCGACGGTTTTGGTTCACGCCTCGGCAAATCCGGCGCTTCTCTCATCCATCAAAGTTTAATCATGGTTTTTGGCACCATTGCGCTCAGCGCCCCAATAGTGGCCGTTATCTTTGTTTTTGTCGTTGGCGGCTGGATCCTTGCTGTCCGCTCTTTAGGAAGACAATTCACCTTGCTTACGACTAGACACGAAACGATCAGTCTTCCTGATGAAGACCCTACTGGACCTCTTAAACCTGCTTCTGCAGAAGCACCCAGCAAGGTTTGAGGTAAGCTATGATTGACTCAATCATTCAATTTATCCACCAGAATGCGCATTTGGCCCACTGGTTTATTTTTGGCGGGATCTTACTAGCTGCTTTCCATTTTCCCATTAGTATCGATCTTTTGATGATTATTGGAGCAACACTTGCGGCAACCATTATTCCTGAAAATGTTTGGCTCCTCTTTTTTGCCATCTATCTTGGATGCATCATTTCTGCCTGGCTCTCCTATTGGATTGGAAGACTAATAGGCCCAAAGCTCCTCCGTTTTAGCTTTTTCGCACGGATTTTAAAACCTGAAAGAATTGAACGATTAAAAAATTTTTATGAAAAATATGGCCTTTACACTCTTATAGTGGGAAGATTTATTCCTTTTGGAGTCCGCAATTGCATTTTCATGTCTACCGGTATAAGCAAAACCTCATTCCCTAAATTTGCTCTGAGGGATGCGCTAGCTTCCGGGATTTGGGCTGTAACCAGTTTTTCCCTTGTTTACATCTTAGGAAAGAATTTTGAAGTCCTTTATCATCACTTTAAAATTGTAAGTGCAATCATTTTATCAGCTTTAAGTGTGACTGGAATTATCCTTTTTTGGTATCGTAGAAAGAAAAAGTCTTCGACACCAAATGTTTAGTTTATCTAATGGTTTATCCTTACTACGAGCTCCGCTAGCGCTGCTTTTCCTTTATAAAAGCGCTCCGATCCGTATTATCGCTTTAGTTTTAGCGATGTTCACTGACTTTATCGATGGCTTTTTGGCAAGGAAAAGAAGGTCCACCACACAATTTGGCGCTGTTTTAGATCCTGCAATGGATAAGCTTTTTGTCTTTATTGCTTTGAGCGTGTTATTCCAAGAAGGACAACTAACTCTCTGGGAAGCCGGTGCCATGCTTTCAAGAGATTTTGCTCTATGTCTTTTTGGAATTTACCTGACATTTAGTGGAAATTGGCATCAGCAACGATTTAAATCTATCCGATGGGGGAAAATCACCACAGCGCTCCAATTTCTCGTCCTTGGAGTTTTGAGCCTTAACTTTACTTTCCCGCCATTGATCTATGTTATTTTTGTGCTTTTTGGTTTTCTAGCTCTAGTTGAACTATTCCAAATCCCCAGTAAAATCGGCCACGAACTTCCCAAATAAAAAACTATCTTTGACGCATGACCGTTATTCTTCGGCTACTTTTCTGCCTTTTATGTTCATACTCTTTATTTGCAAATAATGCAAAACCCTTTGTCATGGGCTCTTTGACAGGACAACTTGGTAATCAGCTCTTTATCATTGCAGCCACTACAAGTCTTGCCTTAGACCATGGCGCACATCCTATTTTTCCTGATTTTGTCCGAAGAGATGAGAACAATCTTTTTCAAAATTATCAAACCCTTTTTTCCCATCTCGATCCCTCCTTTCCTTCAAAAGGACGCATCGCTTATTACTATGCCGAACCTCACTACTCTTATACTCCCATACCTTATCGTCCCAATATCTGTCTTGTGGGCTACTTCCAATCAGAAAAATATTTTCGCCATCACAAAAAAGAGATTTTAGAACTTTTTAAACCACCCCAAAAAATTCTGGATTATCTGTATGGAAAATATGGAGAGTTATTAAAACATCCCCTGACCGTTTCTGTGCATATGCGTTTTTATGCGGACAATGGACCAGAAGGTGAGTTATTTACAAAAATTAATCGCACTTATTTTGAAAAATCCATCGCCCTTTTTCCTGAAGGTACCCTATTTCTAGTTTTTTCCAATCAAATGGACCGGTGTAAAAAAGAGCTGGCCGGTATTGAGCGCAATTTCTATTATATCGAAGGAGAAAGCTATTACCATGATTTTTATCTAATGAGTCTATGTAAACATAATATCATCTGCAATTCCAGTTTTTCTTGGTGGGCGGCTTACCTAAATCCCAATCCAGAAAAAAAGGTTATCGCTCCTTACCCCTGGTTCAGCTTAACATCAGGATTCAATTTTAAAGATGTGATTCCAGATGAATGGACGGTCATTTCAAATGAATAAAATAAGATTTATTTTCTTTTTCTTACTACTATCCCCTTTTTTTTCACTCCTCAATGCTGATTATCGTTATTCCTTAGTTCTCTGCGCTATTTTTAAAAATGAGGCCCCTTTCTTTAAAGAATGGATCGAATATCACAAGATGTTAGGTGTAGAGCATTTTCGTCTCTACAACAACGGTAGTACCGATAACTCCCTTGAAGTTTTAGACCCCTATATTCGAAATGGCGATGTGACGATCGTCAATTGGCCTTCTAATCATAAAGTGAGAAATTATTCCTTTGTCTTTGCTACGCAGTGGCCGGCAATTCGAGACGCGCTTGTTCATTATACTGGTGTTGCTAAATGGCTCGCGATTATCGATACTGATGAATTTATTGTTCCACTTCAGCATTCCAATATCCCCTCCTTTTTAAACGAATATGAAGATTATGGAGGTGTAGTGATCAACTGGCAATGTTTTGGCACCTCTTGGCTTCCAGACTTAAGGCAAAACATGCTCCAAACGGAAACTCTTCTATTAAAGGCCCCTGAAACTAGCGAGTGGAACCATCAAGTAAAATCCATTGTCAGGCCCGAAAGAGTAGCACTTCAGATCACAAAAACAATTCCCCATGCATGGATTTATCATGATCCTTATTATGGAGTGGCGCCGAATCTTCAAGTGCACCATTTTGGTCTTGTTGATGTTAGTAAAATCCAAATTAATCACTATGTGCACAGATCAGAGAAATACTTTTATGAAAATAAAATTGAAAGAAAAGCTTATCAAGAAGGAAGGAAATGGTCTACGGAATTCTTAGAAGACTGGCATCGCTCGTGCAATCAAGTTGAAGACACAAAAATTTTCCGTTTTCTTCCAGCATTAAAAGAACGGCTAGGAGCTGGTTAATATCTCTTTTAAAATATCCGCTCCGCGGCCTCTGGTTTGCAGAGAGAAATCAGCACCATGGGCTTTTAGTGCTTCATTAATAGACAAAAGAATTTCTTGTTTGACCTTAAAATATTCTTCCTGCCGTGTCGCGAGTGTATAACCCTCGATTAAAATGTCTACTGAATAAGTTCCCAATTCTTTCAATACGACATGAAATGGAAGATGGTTGTCAACGCGGCTATGGGCTGCAATCACAGCTTTTATACTTTCTAAAATTGCAGGCAGCTTCTCGATCTCTTCAAAGCTAAGCTTGATGACTTCATAGATCCTCCGGTGGGTCATTTGCGACATATTCACGATCAACATGGAGGAAAAAAGCGCATTAGGCAGATAAACAGGCCGCTTTTCTACATCCCGAATTTGCGTCATGTACAATCCAATCTCTTCCACAACTCCTATGAGATCATTTTTACTTGGAATCACAATGGTATCTCCAACCACAAAAGGCCTTGTCATATGGAGCATGATCCCGCCAAAAAAATTCGCAATCACCTCTTTGGCCGCAAAACCAACCGCTGCAGCACTAATTCCACCAAAAGCAAGAAGAGGCAAGATATTAATTCCTAAAATTTGCAAGATCAGAAGTGCCGATAAAGTCATGATTGTGAAACTGCAAACGCGACTTAAAACTTGGACCGATCCTAAAGAGATATCGACGCTTTTTGATTTTTCAATGAGTACTTGCCGCATGACTTTGACCCATCGCAAGAGCATCCAACTTCCGCAAGCGATCAGTAAGCAATTGCGGATGGTATTAATGTAGGACAAGTGGATAAAACCAAAATGCTCCTTTAGAATATTAAATCCGAAACTTAAGCCAACAATCCAAAGTCCAATAAAAAAAGGAAGATGGACTATTTGATGAATTTTTTCGCGCCAGTCTTTGTATTTAGATAAAGATCTTTTTCGGATTTCACTCATTATTTTTTTTGTCAAAAAATTCAAGCCAATAAGCCCTGCAGCTGCTAAAACAATTTTTACTGCATAAGCCCATTTGCCAAAAAAAAGAGTATAGATAAAACCTTCTTTAATCATAAGCCCTCTTTCACATTATATGAAAATAATAGATATAAAATCAAAGGCTGATTTAAGCTTTATCTATGAACCTATCCAGTATTACAAAATCATGCTTTTCGCTTTTTTTCCCACATCTTTTAGTCTCGCTTCTTGCTCTACTTAATCTAAGTATGTGCTGCGAAGCGAGACTAAAACCTGTGAAAAAAAAATTCAAAAATCAAAGTTTTTGGAATACTGGATAGGTTCAAAAACAAATGACCGCGCCAAATCATTCGATTTTATCTACTACATTCCGTGCATTTTGCAAATCTTTTGCTGTGATCATCGGCTTTTCAGCTGCACTTTCACTTGTTTGTATCGTCATTTCTCTTCTCTCTGATGATCTCACAACCCCTGATAGTGGAAAATTGACTGTGAACGCGGATGCAAACGGGTCGCGTAAAATTCTTTCAGATACAGTGCCTGTGCTATTACGCATTGATATCACCGGTACGATCGGCGAATCAGACTTTACCGAAAAAAAAATCCTCAATATCCTTTTAACCTCACGCGAAGGAATCCTTAAAGATAATCGTGTTAAAGGCATCCTCCTCTATATGAACACGCCTGGAGGTACAGCAAATGATGCAGATGTCATTTACCGCACTCTTCGTGAATATAAAGAGAGATATCA
>DATIJP010000029.1:0-23236 GCA_035478495.1 Rhabdochlamydiaceae bacterium | reverse complement strand
GAACCGAAAAAAATAGAAGTCCATTTTTTTACTTCGCTCGCAAAAAAATGAACCTCTCCTACGAACTCTGTGCTCTCTGTGTCTCTGTGGTTGCTTTCTGTAGTTGTATTTTCTTTTATGGCTTTCATAAAATCCCCCTAGAGGATAACCTTTATTCATTTTATAGAGGGAATTTATGGCTGAATGGTCCACAGGGTTTTATTTAATCATCATCATCTTTGCCGTCATTGGCATCAGCATTTTTATGATGCTCGGCAGATTAATTGGTCTCTGGTTTCAGGCCTTTGTATCAGGAACTCCTATCTCTCTTTTTAATATTATCGGAATGAGCCTGCGAAAGATTCCTCCGCGGGCCATTGTCAATGCACGCATCAATACATTTAAAGCTGGCCTTCAAAATATCACAGTCAATGACCTAGAGACGCATTATTTGGCAGGTGGCCATGTCGCTAATGTTGTACAGGCCATGATCGCAGCCGAAAAGGCCAATATCCCTTTAACGTGGCGCCAAGCCACTGCGATCGACCTTGCTGGAAGAGATATTTTGGATGCCGTTAGAACCTCGGTCAATCCTAAAGTCATTGATTGCCCGCACAAATCTTACGGCGATTATATTACAGCTGTAGCCAAAGATGGCGTACAATTAAAATGCCATGCGAGAGTCACCGTGCGCACCAATATCCGGCAATTGGTCGGCGGGGCAACAGAAGAAACTGTGATTGCAAGAGTTGGAGAAGGGATCATCAATGCCATTGGTTCAGCAGATACCCATTCCCACGTACTCGAAGCGCCTCAAAGTATCTCTAAACTGGTTCTGGAAAAAGGGCTCGATGCGCAGACAGCTTTTGAAATTCTCTCGATTGATATTGCAGATATTAGTATTGGTGAGAATATAGGCGCTAAACTGAGAGCAGATCGCGCCGAGTCCGATAAACGGATTGCTCAAGCCAAAGCCGAAGAGCGAAGAGCGATGGCGGTTGCGATGGAACAAGAAAATATTGCAAAAGTAACCTCAATGCGTGCAAAGTTAGTAGAAGCTGAAGCTCAAATCCCAATGGCGATTGCAGAAGCTTTTCAAAAAGGCAACTTAGGTGTTACAAAATACTACGAGTTAAAAAATCTACAAGCTGACACAATCATGCGAGAAAGCTTGTCAAAAGAGGGATAAAGGTTCGATGGAAGAGTTAAAATATTCTTTTAAACATCAAATTGAAAAATCTAGCCCCGAAAATGATCATTCAGATGAGGATATAGAAAAAGTGAAACAGCTTAGGGGACTCTCAAGAATAAAGAAGCTCTTTAAAAGCCAAAAATTAAAAAATCTATTTATTCTTCAAGAAGTATTTAAACAGAAATAATCCTGTTATTTTACTATTACATATAGTATAATATTCTTGATTATGTCTATTTTATCTGCGTTTTATTCTCATTATTCTGATGTCCCGCGCCATTTAGAAAGTGGTGCAAAAAACCCCCACCCTGAATGGAAAATCACACTGACAAGAAATGAACAAGAACCAACTCTCCGTGAGTATATGGAAGAGGTGGCTACGGGTGATTTCTATCGTGTTACTCCTACTGCAAATCTAGTTGGAATCGCAGGGGGCATTTTTTTGTATGGCCATCTCTGGGGTATTCTTACAATGGCCTGCAATGCTTTTTGTATCGCCTTAGATATTATTGGTATCTCTATAGAGGCATTTGAAGGCCTTCGTAGAGAGTGGAAAGAGAAGCCGAAAATCGAGGCGGCTCGCCATTTTGGCTCGCGGGTCGTTGTTGAGATACCAACAGCTGTTTTGCATGATCTTTGGGGGATTGTAAGGGCTCCTTTTTTCACACTTGCCATGATGGCCGCTGCTGTTTATGGACTTTTTGATCCTCTGGGAGCGCGCATCTGGTACACCAAAATTGAATTTCATTGGCATGACAGAAAGGGCTATGAATTTGATATTCGCCATCATTGGAATGGAGAGTTCAACATCAAGTCTTTATGGCAAAGTTATCGAGAAGGAAAAATTCTCTTCATGACCTACTGCTGCTTAAAATGCGGCAACCGCAACGACTCAAAATTCCTCAAGCTAAAGATGGATTAAGGTGTTATTTCTTGCTTTGTGATCCCAACCACAGAGACACGGAGAGCACAGAGTTTGGAGGAGGATTTTTATTTTTTTCGGGAGCGAACCGAAAAAAATAGAAGTCCATTTTTTGCTTAACTCGCAAAAAAATGATTCCTCTTCCGAACTCTGTGCCTTCTGTGACTCTGTGGTTAAAATTTCTTTTGGCTAGGGGTTTATTTCTTCTTCTAGCTTAGAGATGGTGCGCACTTCAAATTGCGATTCACTAATCAAAATCTTTTTTCCATTCACTTCAATGACGTAAAGGATCGATTTGGCGCTTAAAGGGCGTCTTTCTAAGATTTTAATTGCCCGTCCATAGTTCATTTGTTTCATTCTTCCGTGGGAAAGACGACGCATCATCCAGACCGAAAGAATAATAAATACAATTAAAGCAAAGAGGGTCAGCATCATCTTCACAAAGGCCCCTTGATAGGAGACAGGTTCTACCGGTGTGGTCTCCTGATCAAATGGAGAGGGAAGCTCGGTTGGGGTTTTTTGCTCGTCCGCGCCAAATGCTATCGAGCTCGAGAGCGCCAAAATGAGGATAAAAAATAATCTATACCCAAAGAATTTCGAAAATTGAAATTTTGACAAGGAGGCATCTCGAAATTCTGATCTGGAGCGAGTGACCATTGCTCGAGAGCAAGGCGCGAGCGAAGATCTGAATTTCGAGATAAAGCCGACATGGTCAAAAACCAATTTTCGAAGTTCTTTGGGTATAATCATAAAAAAACTATCAAAAGTAATAACTATACTCTAGAATTTATTCCCAGAATTAGCAATATGTTTTTTTATGGACCACAAAGGTTGGATTGCATTAGACATTGATGGGACGCTGACTGCAGAGATCGATTCGATCCCTTTGCCAGTGATAAAATATCTAGAGGGCTTAGTTCATCAAGGCTGGAACATTCTCATTCTGACAGGTAGAGCGCTTTCCTATTTTAACTCTATCATGAGGAGCCTTACCTTTCCTTATTATCTGGCGATTCAAAATGGTGCAGATATTTTGAAAATGCCTGAAAAAAAGCTCTTGAATAGACAATATCTTACAACCGCAGATCTTAGGGAACTAGAAAAGCTTCATCTTAGCGATGAAGATATGATTATCTATTCTGGCTACGAGCATGGCGATTTCTGTTACTTTCGTCCGCATAAGTTTTCAGAGATGCTTTTGGAACATTTAGATCGTATTGAAAAGGACAGCCCCAAGCCTTGGAAGCAGATGGAATCCTTTGATTTTTCTGAGGATTTTTGTTTTCCACTCGTTAAATGTTTTGGCCACGTAGACACGATAAGAAAAATCGAAATCGAGGTGAATCGCCATCCTAATCTCTCTGCGGCTACAATTCGAGATCCAGTGAGTAAAAAACATCATTTTAATATCGTGACTCATCGCCAATCTACAAAAGGCTGTGCATTGCGCTCAATTGTGGGTAAAACAGATAAGAGAATTATCGCAGCAGGAGATGACCGCAATGATCTTTCGATGTTTGCAGAAGCAGACTTGCGCATTGTCATGGAGACAGCGCCAAAAGAGATCTTAGCTGTGGCAGATATTATTGCGCCTTCTGCGGCCAAGCATGGCATCATAGAAGCGCTAGAAAAAGCAATCAATCTTTAATTTAGGATTACCACAGAGACACAGAGGACACAGAGTCGGAGGAGGATTTATTTTTTTTGCGAGCGAAGCAAAAAAAATGAACTTCTATTTTTTTCGGTTCGCTACCGAAAAAAATAAAAGCTCTCTACTCTGTGCTCTCTGTGTCTCTGTGGTTATTTTTAATCTTTAGCCGCAGCAAGTGGGCTGTTGCTGCTCGGCAAATGCCGGGCTGTCAACGGCTATTCCCATCGCATGCATCCCGTTGTCTACATAGAGCGTCACACCAGTGATTGCAGAGGCAAGCGGAGAGAGTAAAAATGCCGCACTATTGCCCACTTCTTCTGCTTCCAATTCTTTCACAAGCGGTGCATTTGCATTGGCATAATCAATCATTCGATCAATGAATCCAATGGCCCTTGCAGCTCTACTTCGTAATGCTCCAGCAGAGATAGTATTAACACGAATATCCCATTTGCGTCCTGCTTCCCAAGCAAGTGTGCGTGTATCGCTTTCAAGGGCTGCTTTAGCAGAACTCATGCCGCCTCCATAGCCGGGTACAGTGCGCTCTGATGCAATATAGGTTAGTGAAAGAACAGAGCCGCCTTCTCTCATAATAGGACCAAAATGGGCCATTAAACTCACAAACGAATAAGAAGAGGAGCTGAGTGCAGCTAAATAGCCTGCACGAGAGGTTTCTAATAGAGGTTTTTTCACTTCAGGGCCATTGGCTAAGCTGTGGACTAAAATATCGATGGTCCCGAAATCTTTAGCAACGGCTGCTGCAACTTCAGAAATCGTATAACCTGCATTTTCAATATAGCGCTTATTTTCTCGGATTTCTTGAGGGACATCCTCAGGACGATCAAAAGAAGCATCCAGGGAATAGAGTTTTGTGTACTCCAGTAGTTTTCCATTGCGCAGTTTGCGGGATACATCAAACTTCCCTTGGTTCCATGAAGTTGTAAAAATTTTTACAATTGGAGTCCAGGTGCCGATAATGATCTCAGCGCCAGCTTCAGCCAAAGCTTTTGCAATCGCCCAACCATAGCCTTGATCATCTCCAATGCCTACAACTAAAGCTCTTTTTCCAGTCAAATCAATATTTAGCATGACAGCCTCTAAAGTTTAAGTGAGGTTATAGTATATCAGGTCATCATTTTTTTAGGGCGGGTTTGCGCTCTTTTTCAACTAATCTCTTCCAGCCCTCAGCCGTAAGAATTTTTTCAGACCCTTTTTTTTTCTTAAAGGCAGGCATTACTTCTTCTTTCATGACCGCCTTAGGAGCCACTTTTTTGGCCTTAAAACCCTTTTTTGCGTTTGATAACATTTTCTTTAAAATCTTTTTTGCCATAGGATTGCTCTTTTTGTTTATACTAGTGAAGGATAGCATCATTGAGGTTAAATTGAAATTTCAAACCATTGAAGCTTTTGAAAAGCATCTAAAAGAGGTTCTGCCTGCCCATCCTGCAAATATTTATTTGATTGTTAGCGGGCAGGATTTTGAGCGTAAAAAATGGATGGAAGATATTTTTTTAGCCCTCCAAAAAAAAGGTCCGTGCGACCTCAAATATGCCGCCAAAGTACAAGATGCTCTGCTTCATCTGCGCATTCCGTCCCTTTTAGGAGGCACTCCGATTGCATGTTTAGATGAGGTCGATGAGCTTTGCGATGAAGCTTTAATCGAATATGCTGTTCAACCCGCCCCTTTTTCCTATCTCATTTTAGGGGCTTCAAATTTTAAACCGCTTGCAGATCTCTATGATAAGGCAAAAAAAGAGATCATTATTTTTGATTTTTCAGGTGAAAAGCCCTGGCAGCGTGAAAAAAGAATGAAAAAGTCTCTTGCCGCCAAAGTCTTCAAAGAAGGGAAAACAATCACTCCAGCGCTAATTGATCTGCTTTTTGGCGAGCTGCCGCTCGAACTGGGAATTATCGAGCAAGAACTCAGTAAACTGATCTGCTACGTAGGGGAGCGCAAAGAGATTAAACTCGAAGATTTGCAGGCGATCTCTTGCAGGAGCAAGACAAAAGAGGGCTGGCAGATAGCAGATGAGCTTGTTTGGGGAAGCAAAATAGTCGATCCAAAAGATGAATTGGATGCTACTTCTTTATTTGTACTCATTGGCCAGATCCGTTTTTATCTTGAAAAGGGATTGATGATTGCAACGCTTGTAGAAAAGGGCAAATCTCTTCAGGAGATTGCTGATGGATATCCTGAAATTTCTAATTCAGTTCTACAAAAATTTGCTGCAAAACCGAAAAAAACCCTCTTTTTCAAAAAGGGAGTAATGTTGCTTTTTGAATTGGAACTTGCAGCTAAAAGCGGCAGCACATCTACTCGCCTTCTTTTTGATATTTTTTCAACTAAACTGATCGGGGCTGGATGACGCTGCTACTACTTCCTAATTTACTTTCCGAAGAGAATTTGCATGCGCTTTATTTGCCGCCCATTTTGGGTGAATGCATGGGACAGTTAAAGGGGATTATTGCTGAGAGTGAAAAAGAGGCGCGCCGCTATTTAAAGCAGTTTATTCCGCACTTTAGAGAGATCCCGATCCAGCTCTTGAATGAGCATACAAAACAACATGAGATTGAGCTGCTTTTAAAGCCGCTCTTAAATCAGCAGACTTGGGGACTCATCTCGGATGCAGGGGTGCCTTGCATTGCAGATCCCGGCCATCAGCTTGTCGCAAAAGCATACGAATTAGGGATTCAAGTGGAGGCTTTTGCAGGCCCAAGTTCCATTCTATTAGCGCTCATGCTTTCCGGGCTTTGCGCCCAGAAGTTTGCCTTTCATGGTTATCTTTCAAGAGAAGAGCAAGAGCTTAGAACAGAGATCAAAAAATTAGAGAAAGAAAAGATCACCCATCTTTTTATTGAAGCTCCCTATAGAAGCCAAAAAATGTTGGATCTTTTGCTGCTGACTTTAAATGATAAAACCAAACTTTGCATTGCTTCAGATCTTACAGGACAAAATCAATTTGTCGGAACTCACACAGTGGAGAAATGGAAACAAATCGCCAAACCCCAAATCAATAAAAAACCCACCGTCTTCTTATTTGCCGTAGGCAGTCCTTTCAAATAAAAAGAGAAATAGCAGGATGGCAGGATGAACAGGATAGAAGAACAGGATGAAGAAAAAGAAAATAGCAGGATTGCAGAATGAGCAATGAAGAATTTTTGCATGCGGAACTCACAGGAAAAATCATAGGATGCTGTATCGAGGTAATACGTGAGCTTGGCTCAGGATTTTTAGAAAATGTCTACAAAAATGCTCTCTATATTGTTATGGTGGAAAAAGGATTGAACGTATTAACAGAGAAAACATTTGAAATCGATTTTAGAGGCCACAAAATTGGAAGATATAACGCGGATCTTGTAGTTGAGGGCCTAGTAATTGTAGAACTGAAATGTTGTCCAATGCTCATACCGGAACACCAAGCTCAACTGATCAATTATTTGAAAGCAGCAGATATAGAAATTGGTCTACTTGTTAACTTCGGGAATCAAAAGTTAGAATATAAGCGACTTCACCATCCGGATCATTTTGTTAGTAATGAGGAAAAGCTCCCTTTCTTACTCTCAACAGACGTCTAAATTTTTTATCCTGATTATCCTGCCATCCTGCTATTTTCTTTTTCTTCATCCTATTCTTCCATCCTGTTCATCCTGCCATCCTGCTATTTTTTTTCTTTACCATCTTGAAGGCACTAAATGATTTCTTCGGCAACGGAATCGTAGAAGAGCAGTCCTTCAGGGGACAAGCTTGCCACTTTGTTCTGAATGTCTATCCAACCTTTTTGCTCTAATCGTTTTAATTTTTCATGCGTCATCTCTGGAAGCTTTCCATGCCGCTTTTCGAAATCAAGCAGATCAACTCCTCTTAGAAGACGCAATTCAACTGCTAAAAGCTCATGCAAATTGTCCGGATAAAAAAGCTCTTCTTCAAAATCAATGGGTGATTTTCCCTCATTGAGAAGGCTGCTATAGCGCGACAGATTCGCACTATTGCGCATCCGCTTTTTGTCAAAGTAACTAAAGGCTGAAGGCCCTAGACCTAAAAATGGCCTGGCTGTCCAATAACCAACATTGTGGCGCGAATAAAATCCCTCTTTGGCAAATGCTGAAATTTCGTAACGTTTTAGTCCGCTATTTTCAAGTTCTTCCACTGCCATTTTTAACATGTCGAGATTTGTTTCTTGCGAAGGAAGCAGGGGAATTAACTGCTCTTTTTTCTTAAAAAAAGGGGTATGCGGCTCGATTGTCAGGTTATAGAGAGAAAGATGCGAAATCGGCAACTTTGCGACTTGTTTCAAAGTTGAATGCCAACTTTCAAAAGTTTGGCCTGGCAGCTCATACATCAAATCAATGGAAATATTGGTGATCCCTGCCTCATAGGTTTTTTTTACAGCTTGAATCGCTTTTTGACTATTGTGTGTCCTTCCAAGTGTAGCAAGTAGATGATCATCTAATGATTGCACCCCAATGCTCACACGATTGACACCTGCTTGTTTTAGCTGCTGCATGAGCTGCAAGGTCACTTCCTCAGGATTGGCCTCAATGGTCACTTCGCACTCTTCTCTTTCGATCCAAGATAAAATCGTTTGAATCGCTTCAGCTCCAATCAACGTTGGAGTGCCGCCGCCAAAATAAATAGAAACGATTGTTTTGTTTTTGATCTTTGGAAGCAATAATTGCCACTCTTTAGCGAGCGCGTTGAGCAGCAGATTTTGCGCCTTAGACTGATGTGGAATGACATAGAAATGGCAATAGGGACACTTTTTTGTGCAAAAAGGGATATGAAAATAAAGGCTGATCATAATGCAAAAAATAAGGTTTTAACAGGATCGGCTGCGCCAGCAGGATAGCCTCTTGACTTATTTAAAATAACCACAGAGACATAGAGAGCACAGAGTTTGGAGGAGAATTCATTTTTTTGCGAGCGAAGCAAAAAAATGGACTTCTATTTTTTTCGGTTCGTACCCGAAAAAAAATAAAAAAACTCCTCTTCACTCTTTTTCTCTGTGTCTCTGTGGTTGCTTTTTGGGTTCTATTTCCTTCGCATTCGAGAGATTACCAAGAATTGGAATCTGGATCTTCCATGATTCCACGTTTCCAACGGTTGCGGTCGCTAAAGGGGTCCTCATCATCAATTTCGTCTTCTTTTACCGACTCTTCTTCTCCACCAGCTTCGGTCTCTTCGCCTGTTGCCGTTTCTGCCTCGTAGGCTTCAGTCTCTATTTCAATGCCGGTATCAGACATATTTTCTTCCGCCACTTCCATATCAGGCATGCTGGGTTCTTGGAAAGCAGCTCGAGTGGGCCGTTTCGGCGGACTGTACTCTTCCATTTCGCCACTTTCTTTGAGAAATCTGAGGCGCTCCCGTTCTTCCTGAATTTTTTTCTCAAGGGCGCGCATTTCCTCGCGATGTTTGTCCAAATCTTTTTTAGGGACAAGTCCAAGCTTGAGCCATTGTTCTAAGTCTTGGAGTTCGTTTTCCATTTTCTTCAGTCTTTCGCTTTTTAAGTTCATGAAATTAGCATCCTTATAGAGTGTGTCTTCAAATTTTGATCATCAATCTGAAGGATCTTTTCGGCATCTTTCCTAACGACTGCCTCAGCCATATCAGCGTCCCGATATTGTCTTCGGCAGTCGTTAGAAAAGCTGCTCGAAAATCTTCCATCACCTTGATGACCAGAATTTGAAGACACACTCTCTGTTTTTCCTCTATTTATGCAACTAAAGTTTTTAATGCAAGTAGTAGCTGAAGGAATATACTTTAGCCTCCTATTAAAACCAAAAGAAAAATCAGTAATATGATATAAAAAAAATATGAAGGATGATGCCTCGTCATATGCCAATTTTTCAAATCTTGAGCTAATTGAAGATCTTTATCAAAGTTGGCTGAAAAATCCAAACAGCGTCGATTCCACGTGGAACCATTTTTTTGAAGGGATGCAATTTGCTGACCATATGCCAAAAATCAGCTTCAAAGAGCAAGCAAGCCCTGATCTTAGAATCTTTTATTTGATTACCGCCTATCGTACTTATGGCCATTTAATGGCGCAGGTAAACCCGATTGCCGCTTCGGACCCGCCGCCGGCTCCGGAACTTAATCTGGAAAATTTTGGCCTCAGTGATAAAGATTTAGAAATTGCCTTCCCCACTTGCGGCTTTTTAAAAGAAGAGACGGCTCCTTTAAAAGAGATTTTAGAGGCGCTAAAACGCACTTATTGCCGCACGATTGGAATCGAATATATGGGGCTTGGCATTCCTGAGATGGAAAAATGGTTGCAAGAGAGGATTGAACCTAATTTTGAACTTCATCTATCAAACGAAGAAAAAGTGCACATTTTAAGTGAGCTTAACCGCGCTGAAACTTTTGAAACCTTTATTCATACCAAATACGTCGGACAAAAACGCTTTTCATTAGAAGGGGCAGAAACTTTAATTCCTATGCTGGCCGCACTTTTAGAAGATGGAGTAGGTAAAGGCATCACTGAGGCAATTATTGGGATGGCCCATAGAGGACGGCTGAATGTCTTGGCCAATATTTTTGGAAAATCCTACGCCTATATTTTCCGCGAATTTGAAGATCATTACACTCCTGATCTTGGCGAAGGGACAGGAGATGTGAAATATCATAAGGGATTTATTGGAAAATACACCACCCTGTCTAAAAAAGAGATCCCAATGACCCTCATGGCCAACCCAAGCCATTTGGAATCGGTTGATCCTGTCGTAGAAGGAGGCGTGCGTGCAAGGCAGGAAGTAAAACCCAGAGAAAAACAAAATGAGATTGTGCCTATTTTGATTCATGGCGATGCCTCCATTGCGGGTCAAGGTGTGATTTATGAGACCATGCAGCTTTCCCGCCTGCATGGCTATGCAACACAGGGCACCATTCATATTGTGATCAATAATCAGATCGGCTTTACCACGCTCCCAAGAGATGGGCGCTCGACCCACTATTGCACCGATATCGCAAAAACCTTTAGCTCGCCAGTTTTTCATGTTAATGCTGAAGACCCCGAAGGATGTGTTGCAGCCACAAAACTCGCTGTAGAAATGCGTCAGAAATTTGGTTGCGATGTTTTTATCGATTTAAATGGGTACCGCAAATATGGCCATAATGAAGGAGATGAGCCTGCGTTTACACAGCCGGTTGAATATGCGCTCATCCGATCGAAAAAGACCATTCGAGAGATCTATCGCCAGCAATTAATTCAGAATCAGATCATTGATGAAAAGGTGGCTTCAAATCTTGAAGAAGAATTTAAAAATAGCCTTAAGACCGCCATCGAAACAGTCAAAACCGAAGTGCAAACAGCTCAAGCCACAGTACCAAAAATGGATCTTTTTCGCCCTGTGGGTACAGCGGTCGATGCCCAAACTTTGATCCAATTGACAGAGAAATTCTGCACAGTGCCGCAAGGATTTACTATTAGTCCAAAGATTCAGCGCTTGCTCAGTGAAAAACTCCAAATGGTCCAAAAATCCATGGATTGGGCCATGGGAGAATTGCTGGCCTATGCGACTCTTTGTACTCAAAAGGTCCATGTGCGCCTATCGGGACAGGATGTCAGAAGAGGCACCTTTTCCCATCGGCATGCGATTTGGGTCGATCAGAAAAATGCGCAAAAATATTTTCCTCTTTCCCACTTGAGTCCGACTCAGGCGCCTTGCGATATTTTTAATTCGCCGCTATCCGAATATGCAGTCTTAGGTTTTGAATTTGGATACAGTTTACTTTACCCAAACTCTTTGGTCCTTTGGGAAGCCCAATACGGGGATTTTGCAAATGGCGCCCAAGTTATCATTGACCAATATATCACCTCTTCAGAACAAAAATGGGGACACCGCACCAATCTCACCCTTCTTTTGCCGCATGGATATCAGGGGGAAGGCCCCGAACATTCCTCGGGCCGCATGGAGAGGTTTTTGCAAATGGCAGGCAACGATAATATGTTCCTTGTAAACTGCACAACACCCGCACAATTTTTTCATTTGCTTCGAAGGCAGGGGATTAGCGAAATCAAAAGACCACTTGTTGTTTTCAGTCCAAAAGTACTCCTGCGCCATCCCTTATGTATAAGCCCACAAAAAGATTTTACAACTGGAACATTCCAAGAGATTTTAGATGATTCTGTCGGCAGAGCTCAGCCCGCCACTCTACTTTTTTGCAGTGGAAAAATTTACTATGATCTAATTCAAGAAAGAGAAAAGCGCAATAAAGGCGATCTTGTGATTTTGCGTATCGAACAACTCTATCCTTTAAATGAGGAAAAGTTAAAAAGTTTTATCGAGAAATATAGTGGGTTTAAAGAGTGCATCTGGGCGCAAGAGGAGCATTCTAATATGGGAGCTTGGGAATTTATGCGTCCTGTCCTTGAAAAACTTTTAAAAGGAAAAGCGCCTTTGAGATATGTAGGAAGAGACAGAAGTGCGGCCGTTGCAGCAGGCTCTTTTGCCCTGCATAAAAAGCAGCATGAAGCGATCATTCAGGAGATATTTAGATGAAAGTGGAAATCAAAGTGCCCTCCGCCGGCGAATCAGTGACTGAGGCCACAGTCAGTAAACTCCTCAAAGAAAATGGAAGCTATGTCAAAGTAGATGAAGAGATTTTGGAGCTAGAAACAGAAAAAGTGAACCAAGTGGTTTATGCGCCTGCAGCGGGGCAACTGACTTGGAATGTAAAAACGGAGCAGACCGTTAAAGTAGGACAAGTCATTGGAACTGTAGAAACAGATGCAAAAGCTCCAACTGAGCAGCCCCCCAAAGAAAAGCCTCAAGAAAAGCCTAAAGAAAAACCCGCAGCAGCACCCCCTTCTGCTCCTATACCCAAAAAACCAGAAGGTCCATCCGCGCGCAAAATGGCCGCAGAATATGTCGCAGAAATTCAAAAGCCAAAAGCTGCAGCTCCTCAAGTTAAAAGAGAAGAAGGAGCAAAAGGGGAGCGCAAGAAGATGAGCCGGCTCCGCAAAACCATTGCTGACCGCCTTGTTTCAGTGAAGAATGAGACCGCAATGCTCACCACTTTTAATGAAGCGGACCTCACAAATATGATGGCCATGCGAGCGAAGGAACAGGAGAATTTCGTTAAAAAATATGGCATCAAACTGGGCTTTATGTCCTTTTTTGTAAAAGCTGCAGTGGCTGCTTTGAAAGCCTACCCAGAGGTCAATGCGGCTATCGATGGAGACGATATCATCACCTTCCAAACTTATGATATTAGCATTGCAGTTTCCACTGAAAGAGGTCTCATGGTACCTGTTGTACGAGGGTGCGATCAGATGTCCTTTGGTGAGATTGAAGGGGCAATTGCTGCCTTTTCGAAAAAAGCACGCGAAGGAACTATTTCTATTGAAGATTTAAAAGGGGGCAGTTTTACGATTACTAATGGCGGTGTTTTTGGCTCACTTCTATCTACCCCAATCTTAAATCCTCCACAAAGTGCCATTTTGGGCATGCATGCCATTCAAAAGCGGCCTGTTGTGGTCAGTGATCAGATAGTAATTCGTCCTATGATGTATTTAGCGCTGAGTTATGACCACCGCGTAATTGATGGAAAAGAGGCAGTTCTTTTCTTAGTACATATTAAAGAGAGTTTAGAAGATCCTTCAAGACTTCTTTTAGAGCTTTGACTATGGATTTTGATGTTGTTGTCATTGGAAGCGGCCCTGGGGGATATGTCGCAGCAATACGCTGCGCGCAACTTGGCCTTAAAACGGCTTGTGTAGAAAAGGATCCAGTTCTTGGCGGCACCTGTTTGAATATCGGGTGCATTCCATCCAAAGCGCTTCTTCATTCCACAGAACTCTTTGCTTCTATTGCACATTTTCAAAATGATGGCATTAAAGTCGATCATGCCTCTTATGATTTTAATCAAATGATGGAGCGCAAACGGAAGATTGTAGGGGAGTTCAATGAGGGGATCGATTATCTCTTTAAAAAGAACAAAATCGCATGGATTTCAGGACTTGCATCTCTAGAATCTCCCACAACACTATCAGTTGGTGGCAAGAGCATTAAGACCCAATACATGATTTTGGCTACAGGTTCAGAGCCTATTTCGTTGCCCTTTCTACCTTTTGATGAAAAACGGGTCGTTTCCTCTACAGGCGCGCTTGCACTGCAGCAGGTACCAAAAAAGCTCCTTGTAGTCGGAGCGGGGGTGATTGGAGTCGAACTTGGTTCTGTTTACCGAAGATTAGGAAGCGAGGTGGTTTTCATTGAATTTTTAGAGCGTATTTGCCCCACATTAGATGAGGCCGTTTCTACACAGTTTCAGAGGATTTTGGAAAAGCAAGGGTTAGTTTTCAATCTTTCTTCAAAAGTGACAGCAGCAGATCTTTCTTCAAATAAAATTAGCCTTTCAGTGGAATCCCAAGGAAAAACAGTTAAAATGGAGGGAGATGTCGTCTTAGTTTCTATTGGACGTAAGGCTTACACGAAAGGCTTAAACCTTGAAAAAGCAGGCGTTAAAATCAGCGATAAGGGTCTTATTCCCATCGATGGTTATTTCCGCAGCTCCGTGCCTAATATTTTTGCCATTGGCGATGTCGTCGATGGTCCAATGCTTGCTCATAAAGCTTCTGAAGAAGGAGTAGCCGTTGCTGAAATCATTGCTGGAGGGTCGCCTTTAATTGACTATATCGCCATCCCAACCGTCGTTTATACCTCACCGGAAGTGGCAGCGGTTGGACTTACTGAGAAAGAGGCGGCAGCTTATGGCTTAAAACTCCTCACCGGAACCATTCCATTTTCGATCAATTCCAGAGCAAAATGCACAGGCGAAAAAGAGGGATTTGTGAAAATGATCGCTGAAGCGGAAACCGGACGGCTTTTGGGCATTCATATTATTGGCGCTCATGCGTCAGAGCTGATTAGCGAGGCTGTTTTGGCACTTGAGAAAAAAGTCACAGCATTAGAGCTTGCTAATACTCCTCATGCTCATCCTACCCTTTCTGAGGCGATTAAAGAAGCCGCACTTGCTGTCCTCAAAAGACCCATCAATAAGTAAAAGTAAAGAGAACCACAGAGGCATAGAGTGCACAGAGTTCGGAGGAGAATTCATTTTTTTTGCGCGCGAAGCAAAAAAAATAGATCTCTGCATCACTTTAGTGATGCAAAAATCAATTTTTTGTAATACTTGTTCCTCATGAATAAGGAAATCACAGAAAAAATAATTGCATCGGCGATTGCAGTGCATAAACATCTTGGTCCAGGGTTATTGGAATCCGCATATGAATCTTGTCTTTCTATAGAATTTGATGCCATTGGAATTAAATACGAACGTCAAAAGCAAATTCCAATTGTCTATAGGAATAAGCAATTAGAATTTGCGTTTAGAGTGGATTTTTTAGTCGAGGGAATGGTTGTGATAGAATTAAAATCATGTGAAGAATTTTCTCAATTACACATTGCTCAAGTATTGACATATCTGCGATTGCTGCAGCTCCAAACAGGACTTCTTTTAAATTTTAATGTGCCGCTTTTGAAAAATGGCATTAAACGAATTTCATTATGAATACTGCGCTGGGCGAGCGCAGGTTTCTATTTTTTTCGGTTCGCCCCCGAAAAAATAAATCTCTCAAACATGGTATCATAGAAGCTCTGCAAAAAGCGATCGATCTTTAGAAAGAAATTACCACAGAGGCACAGAGAACACAGAGTAGAGTGCTTTTATTTTTTTCGGTAGCGAACCGAAAAAAATAGAAGTTCATTTTTTTTGCTTCGCTCGCAAAAAAAATAAATTCTCCTCCGAACTCTGTGCTCTCTGTGCCTCTGTGGTTGAGTTTTATCTTAATAGTTTTGGGATTTACCGCATCCGCAGGAGCCTTTCACATTGGGATTGGTAATCTTAAAGCCTGAGTTATTGAGACCTTCGACAAAGTCGATTTCGGATCCTAAAAGACGACTGACCATTTTTTCAGTGACATGGATTTGGATGCCCTGAGAAGTGAAGATTTTATCGTCATTTTTTGGTTCTTTAGAAAAATCAAGGGTATATTCAAAACCGCTGCATCCTGCGGCTTTGTCCCCAAAGCGCAAATGCCAATCTTCTTTGCCTTCTTCTTTGAGAATATGGCGGAATTTATCCGCGGCGCGTTTGGTCAAATGGATGGAGTTTAGGTCAGTTTCTTGAGCTAGAATCTCATTGAGACTAGCTACAAGACGATCAATTTCTTCTTCAGAATAGCCGTGGCCAAGCATGCCGGCCTCTAATGTTTCCCAGGTAGCTGCCTGGCAGCCAACGCAATGGAGTCCAGCATTTGTGATCTCTTGGGCTAATTTTTGGGCCTTTTGTGGGAAAAATGTAAAAATCTCCTCAATGGTCATGGAACGTGAAATAGCTTTTTCATTCGTTTTATTCATAGCACGCCTCGTTAAAAGTTGATTTTTACAATACCGCTTTTGATTTTACATTGGCAAGCAAGTCGTTCATGATTTTGCTCTCCAAGAAAATCCTTTTCTTCTTGTGTGAAGTCAGAGAGATTGTCCATCCCTTCGACCACCTCGATCACACAAGTCCCGCAAATGCCTTCTGTACAAGCAAAAGGGACACCTGCTTCTTCGCAAGATTCGGCAATAGGGGACCCGTCAGGGAGTTCCTTCTCTTCGCCAGTGTTTTTATAGATAAGTTTTGCCACAGTAATCTTTTAGTTAAAGACTATAGGATAAAAGATAGGTAAAAAAAGATAAAGGGGACTTTTTTAGAAGGCTTCTGGATTGAACTGATCGAGTCCTTCAGAAAGGATTTCTTCAACAGTATTTTTTAAAGAATGGATCCCTTGTGGAAAGCCACAATCAATTAAAATCTTATTTAAATAAGAAAGTTCAGCTTCTAGATGGTCGACTTTGCTTTCTAGGCTAGCTACTTTTTTAGTTAGTTCGATTTTATTGTCCATAAAACTCCAATATTAGGAATTAGTTGTTTCTTTATTTTAATCAATTTTAAATTAATTATCAATATATTATAAAGAAATTATTAATACTATTTAACTCTTTAATACTGTGTAACTTAAAATTTCATTAGGATAATAAAAAAAGCATGAGGGGTTTATTCCCCTCATGCTTATTCGAACTCTTAGCTACCTGTAGAATTTGAACTTGAGCTAGAAGTTGTACTATTTGTTCTTGGGTTAGAAGAAGAGCTCGAACTAGAAAAAGTTCTTCTGCTAGTAGCATTGTTCGCACTATTAACAGCTTGATCATGTATTAGGCTCTCTTGCTTTTGCTTTTTCGATCTTAAGAACGCCTCCATGTCAGAAGGAGAGCTCGAACTAGAAGTCGTTCTAGTTTCAGTTCTTGAGGGAGAAAAAGAGGTAGCAGGCGTATTTCTTCGCTTTCTAAAGTTTCCAGAACCACTGCCTATTTCTTCGCGGTCGGGGGTGTTAATTTCAGCATGATCACCCTCAGGATTGTTATCTGTCATTCGCCCTACAGGTCGATCAGAAGGAGCACCTCCGCCACCTCCGCCTCCACCATTTAATGCAAGGTTACTTCTTGTAGGAATAGGGTCTGTTGCTGCGGCTAGTCGTTGGTCAAGCTCGTCGTCCGGATGACCCAATCGATTACCAGCAAGAACATCAGTAGAAGAACCTGCAGCAGGGGCAGTGCCTAAATCTAAATTTCTTACACCGGTACGTAACTTACCTAACTGCGCTCCATTTCCTTGTTGATAAAATAGTTTATCGCTACCATTGTACAAAAATTTACCAACTTTTTCTCCTGCAGCAATTGGTGCTAGAATTATTGTTCCAAGGCTAGGTATTCGAGATGGCTTTCCTGGTTCCCCACGAAGTTTGTCTAAAACATATTCAAGCGGAGAGCGATATAATTCACTTTGTTTTACTGTTTTCTTACCTTCAGCTGCTTTCCTTATTTCTCTATTGAGGTAATCAACAATAGTTGGCTTGAGCGGTATAGTGAGTGCAAAAGCTCCAATAAGAATTGCAATCAGAATTGGAAGAACTACTCCAAGACCTACTACTCCTCCAATTCCTGCTACTGTTACTCCAGCGACTACTGCACCAATTAGAGGAACAAGTACTCTTGCTGCTAAAAGAATAGCAGCTATAATTGCTTTTTCAGCTACGAATAATGAAGCACGGATAAGAAATGCAATAATTACACTGACCGCCTTTAAAATAATGCCCGGAAAAGGAGCTAGCGAGCCAGCCTTGTCAAATAAGATGCCGCCAATGTTAGCAAGAACTTCACCAATTTTTTTTCCAGCTGCTGTTTCAACAAGATTAATTTCTTTTCCAAGAATATTTATTTTTGTTGTAACAACTAAACGTGTATTTCTACCTTCTCTGATATAAACTTCACCTGGCTTGTTTTCACTGTTTATAATTCGTTTATAAACTTGAGTGCATTTTTTGCAACCGTTCACCATTAGATTAGTTAAATAATCAAGTATGCTATCAGAATCCTTTGCGTTTACAAATTCTCTACCCTTGCCTAACATACCTCTACTACTTGTACTATCCGTACTATCCGTACTATCTCTTCTCGTTCTTTGTGCAACTTCGGCGACTGTATGGTCTAATTCTAATTGTTCCGGTTTACCATCACGAGCTGTTTCTCTTGTCAGAGAACCACTAGAGTTACTTCTAGTAATATGAGCACGTGACTGCGAACCCGAAGTTTTAGCATTATCTTTATCTTTGGGAGCACAATCGGCCTGCCTAGGAAGTACTTCTCTTAAATTTGTTGAATTAGTCATATAATTTTAAACTCCTTATTAATTTATATTTTTTATTGATTAGCTTTATTATTTTTTTGTTAATGTTTATATAAATATTATAATATTTTGACATTTAAACCAATTCCTTTTTAAAGAAAATTAATTAAGAATATTGTAAGTCATTAACAATCAGTGCGTTAAAATAATTCAATTATTTAAATTAAAAATAATTTTTATTACATATTAATTACATATTTAGTATAATTAAAAACATCGCCTTTAATTTATATTAAGGTGAGAAAGCTAATTTTAAATAATTTTTATATAAAGGCTTATGATAGAAGCAGTTAGACTTGATATTCTTAGAAAGCCCTTGGTTAATCCAAGACCGCTCACAAGAGAGCAGGCATTGATGGATCGTATCTATCAATCCATTGTTCTTTCGCCGCGCGATCCTGCGATTTCCGGGAATTCGATTAACCATGGGTATACAGTGGCCGATTGGACATGGTTTCAACGTACCTTATGCGATTTGCTAGGAGCGGTAAATGTTGAATTCACGGCGGGCGGCGTTGTAGTTTACCAAGCTTTCGGTATGCCTTCAGTAACTTATAGTTGGACCGCAGTCCTACAGATGATCGAGGATTATCACAATATTAACCATTCTCGCAGCATCGGGGACACTAAAGGCATGCTTTTGGCGAAAATGGCAATGGTACAAGATGCCACGCTTGCAGCTGGAGGTCTTGCATTTGCAGGGTACCGTACAACGGCTATTGCGAGCGCAGTAAAGGGGGTTGCACCTTCAGGTTTCAATGCGCCCACAATTTTGGGAAGGGTCACTTATGCCTTTGTGTTTATAGGGATTATTTTCTTCACTCTCTGCTACCTGATTCTTTCTGCTGTCATGGGTGTTAAACTTTACCATGGTGAAAAATTCAGACAGAAGTTAGAGAAAGCTGCGAATGCTGGCTTTGTGAAAAACCTTAAAGATAGCGCTGCAAAAAATCAGCTTGTTTCACATCAACAATTAGAGTTTTTACAAAATCGATTGAGAGTTGATCCGCAGGAAATATTGGAAAAACTCCATGTTAAACATGGTGGTAATAACGAGCTTATTGACAAAGAATTGGTTAACCAATTGGTTAACCAAGAATTGGCTGAAGAAGCATTGTCTTACGGATCTAATGAGCTAAAAAAACTTTTAGTGCGCGTAGGTGCTGAGCAAAAAACTGATCAGCAGCGCCGTGCATTCTTAAGTGCTGAGATGGGAAACCAATTGCCTGTAGTTGGACTGCTTGTTAAGCAAAGAAAGCTGGAAATGAAAAAAGAAGCGAAGTTTGCGCGCCTCACAAACAAAGAATGTCTGGAGCTAGTAAAAACTTCAGCCAGAAAGTCACTTTCTCTTGAAAATGCTCAAAATATTGTGAGTAAAGTGAAAAAAGCATTGGATGACAATCATAGCACTTATAAACAGGTCATTGCAGCTTGCATGGCTGGCGCTATTTTCATGGCAGCAGGACTCTTTATCACTAGTGGAATCGGAGCTGTGATCATTGCTGTTGCAATGGTGCTTGTGTGCGCTGCGATGATTAAATTAGATAGCGACTCTTTAAAAAATAGTTTGGCGACCGAAGCTCCTAAAAAGCTTGATAAAACTCTTGTGAAGATTTCAATAGCACTTTGCATCGCTTCGCTTGCAACTGTGATTGGTCTTGTCATTGCAGGACTCATTGTCGCTTCTCCTTATGTTATCGTCGTGTCGGCGATCCTTTCGCTGATCTGGCTGATCTACAACATGAAAACATTGAACTCTATCAATGAGAGAGAGCATTCTACAATGGAAATGATTAAAGAGGCGATAGAAGATGGTGTCAGCAATGAAGAAGTGCTAAAGCTTTTGCAGAAACTTCCAATGGAAGCAAAAATAACTTTTAAAGGATTTTTTGATTTTAAAGATCCAGACGAGAGAAATGCAGCTAGACTTGCTGCCGTGAAAACAATGGAAGAAATCGCTGACTTGAAAGTGATGGAGACTATCCGATTGAGAGGAGAATTATCAGCAATCAATTAAGGAGGCTTTAGCATAGATGCTTCTTTTAGATGCCAGAAATAGTAGGCATGAAACAATCGTTCCTGTCCCTATTTTGGGGTGCAAGGTTAGAGGGATCACAACGATCGCTATGGACCTTACAGGAGAGGTGTATGGTGGTTTTTCCCTTACTAGTACCCTAAAGTACCATTTCGGCTCTTCAGCTCTTCAAGTCCTTAGCTGGACATCTTGCCTATCACTGGTCCCAGCTATGTTATCAACCTCTGAAGGGTGGCAAAAAGTTCAGCTTTGTGGAAAGGTGAGCGATCTCAAAGGACAAGCGTTGGGTGGTCTGCAATTTTTACGCGGGGTCATTCGGACAGCTGTTTCCAGTCTCTGTTTGATTCCTGCCTCTGGAATTAATGTGGCTCTTTTTTTCACAGCATCAAAAACGGCATCCGCCGTGGCAGATATTTTGCGAAGTGCAGGAGGCGGCTTTTTAGGGGGCGCTTCTCTTCTTTCCTCTTTTTCAGCCCTATTTTTTATTGCAAATGGTCTTTCATTTCGTCAAAAATTGGCTGCATTCAGTACAGATCAAGAAAGATTAGAGATGCTTCAAGGAGAGTCCTCAAATGAACTCTTATATGCACTCGGTAAAGAAGGGGTTGAACTGGTGCAAAACGCCTCTTTGGAGAGTGCTAATGAGGTGATGAAAATTGTTTATCAGGAAAATACACGTCAGATCCTAATTTCAGTTTTGTATTTTACCTTGAATTTAAGTTCTGCCGGCTTAACTGCAGCCTCTTTTCTTCTTACAGGTCCTTCGATGCTTTTTGGTATTTCAGTGATGGAAACTGCTTTAGGATTGATCTGGCTTGTGACAGACTCCGTTGCATTTATCGATAGCATTAAGACAGATAAGCCTGGCGCATGCGATGAAGACTGGGTAACGTTTACATTCTTATTTTGCTCAGCGATTTTAATCACATCTGCATCACTTTCTAATGGCCCTGTGCCGCTTGCCATTTCAATCACAATGGGCCTGTTGCTTCTTGCGGTCCACTTGAGCTATTTTGCAGAGCCAGAGCCGCAACCTCCTCATATTTCTTCACTTCGTCGCGGTTCAGTGTAAGCAGAAAAAAATCCATATTTTCCAAAGAAAAACAAGATATAGAAGATGGCAACAAGATCGGCAGGAAAATTTACGAAGGAACTAGGTAATATAAAAGATGGGAAAGAAAAATAGCAGGATGGCAGGATGGTCAGGATAGAAGAATAGGATTAAGAAAAGAAAAATAGTAGAATAGCAGGATGAATAAGATTGAAGATTTAAAGAGGATCATAACTCTTCATCTTGTCCATCCTGCCATCCTGCTACTTCTTCTCTTCTCTCCTGCATCCTGCTAGTATGTCTTTAATCTTGTCGATCCTGTTGCTTTTTGAAAACAATTTAAGCTTTATTTCTCTTTCGCTCTGTTGTTGCATTGGCCCTAATTTTCTGTTATCTCTTTGGAGATGCAGAGCGCTCTTGATGATTTTATTTCCTATTTGGGATCGGAAAAAGGGCTTTCACAGAGCACGCTACTGGCCTATGGGCGGGATATCCGGCTTTTTTGGAAAATCGTCCAAAAAAATGGAACCTGCGATATTGCTCATGTGAAAGAGCAAGATCTTCTTTTTTTTCTCTCAGAACTTAAAGAAAGAGAGTATGCCTCAAGTTCTATCTACCGAAGCCTCATGGCGCTTAAAGTCTTTTTTCGCTTTTTAAAAAAAGAGAAATTGATCCCTCAGGAGACTGCTTTTTATTGGGATACTCCTAAACTTTGGCAGCTTGTTCCTGAAATTTTATCCATCGCTGAAATGGAGCTGCTGCTTTCCATTCCACATATAGACGATTTTGTCGGGGCGCGCGATAAAGCTATGTTAGAGGTTCTTTATGCCTCTGGTTTGCGCGTTTCAGAGCTTTGTAGTCTTTCCATTCAAGATGTCGATGATGATTTTGTCCATGTGAAAGGAAAAGGAGGAAAAGCACGGATTGTTCCTATTGCCCGCAAAGCGATTGCCGCCATTGATCACTATCTTTTAAACTTTCGAAAAGGGGAGGGGGAAAAAGATCAGGCTCTTTTTGTGACAAAAAGAGGAAGACGTATTGATCGGATCACAGTTTGGGGAAGGGTGAAATTTTATGCCAAGAAAGCTGGGCTTCAAAAGCGGGTTTCTCCCCATACTTTCAGGCATAGTTTTGCTACGCATCTTTTAGAAAATGGGGCCGATTTAAGGATTATTCAAGAATTATTGGGCCATAGCAATATTGGAACTACAGATCGCTATACCCAAATCTCGCAAAAGCATTTGACGGCCTCGTTTGAAGCATTCCATCCCAGGCCGTGAAAGATTAAGTTGATCCCAGTACGTGGCCTTGTCCTTCAAATGCCGCTTGAAAATTCTGTCTTATGTTGTCCATTTGTTGTCTGTGTCCAACTTGTTGTTGTTGCGGAGTTCTTATGGCATCTGATAGATGAAAACAACATACAATACATCCAATAATAAAGGTTGCAGGAATGGCAGCTAAGTTAAGCCCCAATGTTGCAACAAAGGTAATAGGAAAGCCAGCAGCTGCCATAGCAGCCCAAGCGACTGCGAGCCCGGCAAAGGCCGCGATCGCCCATTTTAATGTCTTGCCTTCAGAGGTATTATCGATGACTCTTTCTACAGAGGGACGATCAAGTGCTTTGCCAGCAATGATAGAAGTAATCGCGTATGCAGCTCCGTAAATAGCACCTCCAACA
>DATIJP010000028.1:0-123870 GCA_035478495.1 Rhabdochlamydiaceae bacterium | reverse complement strand
CCAATGAAGCAGCTGTGGCTGGGGGTTTTCTCATTGGAAGAACTCCTCCGTTAGTCCGGAGGAGATTCTTCTCGGTTAATGGGTCGCTGCTTCGCGCTCCATTATAATATAGCTCGGCTGACTCGCCCCTAGAGGAGCGAGATTGCGCTCGAGCCGCCTGTTCAAAAGCTTTTTCTAAAGCCGCCAAGTGAGGGTCAGTTTTCTGCTGTAGAACCGGTTCACTTTTTTTTGAAAATAGAGAGTCCCATTTTTCTTTTAAGAAGGCAATCAAGCGATGGTATAGGCCCACAATGCTGTTAAAAAGCCGAGTAAATGGCGCCTCACTGCCTTTAATTTCAAGAACTGTAGGGGCAGTTTTGCGACAGTTTACTGAAGCTTCTGTATGGACTGGTGAATGGGTTTGAGTGGGTCGTTCAACTCTACTGACGGTTTCCATAATTTTACCTGATTTTTTCAATGTGGAGAACTTCGCGGTTTCCGGCCATTTGCGCAAATCTATAGTTTGGAAATTGGTTCTTTATCTGACTAATTGTACCTGCCCAAGCAATCCCTGGAGCAAAACTAATATCTAACGTCGTTTGTCCAGGTTCCATTTTCTCTATTCTTTCTTTAATGAGCGCAGTAAAACCGGCTTGTTGATGTTTTTGATCTTGAAACTTGACAGAGATCACATGTGCAAGAGAGCCGGCTTTTTCTCTGACCTTTAAATAATTTAAACTTTGCTCATGAGCCATAGTACCATGTGAAAATATCCTTACCATAGGGTGTTGCCTTAAAGATGCTTGGTCAAGTTGCCTTTCAATGGAATCTAACGTATTCCTGGCATTGGACTCACTTGGAGAATTTCCAAATAAACCTTTCAATAAATCAATAAATTTGTGAACTAATCCAAAAACGATACATAAAACGCCAGATAAGAACTCGCTAGCCGTAGACTCCTTTGCTTCGGGCGGAGTAGTCAAGGTCGTATTAGTAAAATGAGTGTCCGTGGATCGCTGCACAGGCGGCAGGTCAGTTGAAGCTTGAGAAGTTAGCGAATGACTAAAAAAATATTCTCGGATTCTATGAAGCATAAAACCACCTTTTTTGATCAAGTATATTAAGATGGGTTTATAGAAAGAAAGAAATTTAAGAGTACTGTGCGCAGTTTTAGATTGCGCTCAATTGCAAGCCGGCATGTTTCAATCAATTTGAGCGCTTTTAAACTTCCAGTGCAGCGCAGGATGGACTGAAAAAGCTCCTCGATTTTTTGAAAATAGAGTGCCGTCCCCACCTCTTCTTTTAAGATGATCTCTTCTATTTGGGCCAGTTCCTTAAACAATTGGACATAATCTTTCTCCTTCACTGCTTCTAAAACGGCTGCTAGATTAAACTCATCTGATATTCCCAAAGAAGAGGATAAGGGAACTTTGCGACAGCGAGAAACAATGGTCGGCAAAAGCAGCTCCGGCCTATCGCTAATGAGTAGAATGATGCTGTCCAAAGTAGGCTCTTCCAACGTTTTAAGAAGGCTATTACCACTTGCAGGAAGCATCCGATGCGCATCATCGATGATAAAGACCTTAACTTTGGCCTCAAAAGGTGGCAAAAAAACCTCTTTAATGAAGTGGTGTATTGACAAGACAGTGTGAGTACCGCTTTTTCCTTCGATTTCGTAAATATGCAAATCGGGGTGGTGGCCGGAATCAATTTTAGAGGCATGTTCTGATCCCATGAGTTTCTTTGCAAATTCCTTTGCAAAGGCTACATTGGCCACATTTTTGGGACCTGTAAGCAAAATGACATTGGGAACCTGGTCTTTTTGTATCATCTGATCAAGCATACCCAAAGAACTTCGAAAATTGGTTTTTGACTGCGTCGATTTCACCTCAAAATTCTGATCTTCGCTCGCGCCTTGCTCTCGAGCAATGGTCACTCGCTCCAGATCAGAATTTTGAGGTCTCTTCTCGTCAAATTTCCAAGTTTCTAAATTCTTTGGGTATTGTGCGCTCATTTTGTACTACCCTCAATGAGTTTTAGGGCCTGCATTAAAACCGATTCAGGCTTTTGGCTCGCATCAATAATAAAAAATCGGCGCGGCTCTCTTTTAGCTATTTGATGGAATGCAGCGCGAATTTTATCATGAAAAGTAAGATCTTCGGCTTCGATCTGATCTTTTGCCTTGCCCATTTTCTGTACACGTTCAAAAGCAACTCGCGGGTCAAGATCAAGATAAAGGGTCAAATGGGGTTCAACCCCATTACATGCAATGGTGCACAGGGCGCGCACCTGCTGCTCATCGATCCCCCGTGCTCCTGCTTGATAGGCTATGGTAGAATCATTAAAGCGGTCGCAAAGGACAATTTCGCCTTTTTCAAGGGCAGGCACGATCACTTTGTCCACATGCTCGGCACGATCGGCCAAAAAAAGAAAAAGTTCGCATCTTTTGGTAAGAGGATTTTTACTATGAAGAAGAAGCTCGCGGATACCAGCGCCGACAGGACTGCCGCCAGGTTCACGAGTTTTTAAAACTTTTTGTCCTTTTGAAAGGAGCGCTGCATGCACTGACTCAATAAGAGTGGTCTTTCCAGCGCCATCTCCCCCCTCAAAAGTAATGAATTTGCCTTTCACACTACTAACTCTCTACAGGCGTCTCTTCGTTTTCTATGGTTCCAATTTTTTGGACTGCGACAAGTTTATCATCTTCTTTCAAATGAACAAGCCTTACGCCTTGTGTAGAGCGGCCCATCACACGCACATCTGTCATCGGAATACGCACAGTTTGGCCTGCAAGAGAGATGAGGACAACACTATCTGTATCTTTAGCAGTAATGGCACTCACAACCATCCCATTGCGCTCACTTGCAATGATGGAACGTACGCCAACGCCACCCCGCCTTGTTTGGCGGAAATCTTCGACTTTAGAGCGTTTTCCATAGCCTTTTTCTGAGACAATTAAGATGGTATCATCATTTGTGACCACTTCACAGGAGACCACAGCATTCTCTTCACCACGTAGCATAATGCCTCTGACCCCACGCGCAACACGCCCGATAGGACGGATTTGGGCTTGGTCAAAACGCACAGCCATTCCATTTCGCGTAAAGAGCATAATCTGCTCGCCCTCATGGCAAAGGCGCGCTGCGATCACCTCATCATTTTCATCAATATTGATCGCATAAACTCCTTTTCGCCGCGGAGAACTGAATGCAGCTAGTTCTGTCTTTTTCACCACTCCCTTTTTCGTCGCAAGTAAAATTGTGGCAGCTTCCTCAAAGTTTTTCACACACAAGAGGGCAGCTACCCTCTCGCCGGTGTTCAAATCTTCAAGAAGATTGATCAAAGGCTTTCCTTTTGTGCGTCTACCGGCTTCCGGAATTTGCCAGGCTTTGAGCCAATAGCAACGTCCAAAATTGGTAAAGATCAGTAAGGTATCATGAGTAGAGGCCACATAGATGTTTTTAATCCCATCTGATTCGCGCTTCATATCCATGCCAACCACACCCTGGCCGCCGCGTCTTTGTTCACGGAAAGTATCGACAGGCATTCTCTTGATATAATCATCTTCAGAGAGCGTGATGATCACTTGTTCTTCTTTAATTAAATCTTCAATATTAAATTCGCCTTCTGCAGGCAGAATTTTGGTCTTACGATCAGAGAGATGTCGTTTTTTTACTTCTTCAAGCTCTTCTTTGATAATGCCGCGCACTAAATTTTCAGATGCAAGCACATCTCGATAGTAGCTGATCTTTTTGAGGAGCTCTTGATATTCAGCATCGATTTTTTCTCTTTCTAATCCTGTTAACTGATAGAGGCGCAGGTCCAATACTGCATGGGCTTGCCTTTCCGTTAAGGAATAGTTCTCCATTAAGAGCGCTTTTGCCTCTTCTCGATTCGTACTAGCGCGGATCAACTTGACCACTGCATCTAAATGGTCTAAGGCTTTGAGATAACCTTCTAAAATATGGGCCCTAGCTTCTGCTCGAATGAGCTCAAAACGGGTCCGTCTTCTCACTACTTCAATACGGTGATCGATCCAAGCAGTGATGATCTGCTTGATATTCATTGTCCGCGGCAGACCATGATCAAGTGCAAGCATATTGCAGCCAAAGGTCACTTGCATTTCTGTAAATTTGTAGAGCTGGTTGATGATCACATCGGGAATTTCGCCCTTTTTTAATTCAATCACAAGGCGCATTCCATCTTTATCTGATTCATCGCGGATATCGCTGATGCCTGGGATAGCTTTATCGTTGACAAGCTGAGCAATTTTTTGAATGAGTGTCGATTTATTCACATTATAAGGAATCTCATCGATCACAAGCGCTTTGCGAGCATCTAGATCTTCAACATGAATGACGCCACGCAGCGTGACCTTTCCTCTTCCTGTATGATAAGCCTCGCGCACTCCGCGGTAACCGCAAATCTGGCCGCCTGTGGGAAAATCAGGGCCTGGCATGACCTCCATGATCTGATCAATGGTCATTTTAGGATCATCAATTAAAAGCTGAGTGGCTGAAACAAGCTCTCCCATATTATGGGACGGGATATTGGTGGCCATTCCCACTGCGATTCCCGAAGAGCCATTTGCAAGTAGCGCCGGAAATTTTGCAGGGAAAACCACCGGTTCCATTTTCGTTTCATCGTAGTTCGGAACAAGGTCCACTGTTTCTTTTTCCAAGTCCTCCATCAGGGCCATCGAAGCATGGGTCAATCTAGCCTCTGTATAACGCATGGCAGCTGGAGGGTCACCATCAATAGAGCCAAAATTTCCTTGCCCATCAACAAGCGTATAGCGCATCGCCCAATCTTGGGCCATACGCACTAGCGTGGGATAGATCACCGATTCGCCATGTGGGTGGAAATCCCCTGATGTATCTCCGGAAATCTTAGCGCACTTACGGTGTTTGCCGCCCGGGCTCAAATTTAACTGCCGCATTGCAAACAAAATTCGTCTTTGCGAAGGCTTGAGTCCATCACGGACATCAGGAAGCGCGCGCGAAATAATCACTGACATGGAATAGCGCAAATAGCTTTCTTTGACTTCTTCTTCTACGTTGCGCGGGAGAAGCATCTCATGTTCCATCAACACTCCTTAGATATCTAAATTTTTCACAGAAAGTGCATGCTGCTCAATAAATGCTCTTCTAGGTGGCACTTCCTCACCCATGAGCATAGTAAACATATGGTCCGCAGCGATTCCATCTGGGATGGTCACTTTAATGAGCGTACGCTTTGAAGGGTCCATTGTTGTCTCCCAAAGCTGGTCGGCATTCATTTCACCCAGACCTTTATAACGTTGGATTTCTATTCCCTTGCGGCCATTGACGCGCAAGAACTCAATTCCTTCTTTAAGAGTATAGATCGGCGTCTCTTTGTTTTCTTCGTCACGGATATCAAAAAGCTTGCCATCAGCCGTGAGATAATTATCTAAAGAAAATTCAAATTGAGAGAGCCGATTTTTTAAATTGAAAAGGTCTTCTTGTTTAAAAAGCTCAAGGAAGGAAAGTGCTTTTGGCGTAAATTGGAGCATATCGGGTGTGCGCTCTGCCTCAGGGATAGATGCCAGAGTGATCTCATGCGTTTTTCGCTGTATTTCCTCATGATCCTTTTTAATTTGGGCAAATTCTTCTTCAGAATAAACAAATTTCTCTTCCTCGCCCATTCTCACTAAGAATTGCGGCAGGCGTCCTGTTTCATCTTTTGCGGATAAAAATTGCTTAAAGGCCACTCCCTTTCTTTCTAATGAATTGATAAAGAGCTCCACATCGCGGATACTTTGCAGCAATAGATCAACTTGGTCAGCAGATAAAACTTCATTATGTCCGACAAGACGAATGAAGATATCGCTTGTTCCTAACTTGATTAAATAGTCATCCATCTCCTTTTCACTATGGATATAACGCTTCACTTTTTTCCTTGTCACGCGATAAAGAGGAGGCCGCGCAATATAAATAAAACCGCCTTCCATAAGAAGAGGCATGTGCCGGTAGAAGAAAGTAAGAAGAAGCGTACGAATATGCGAACCATCGACATCGGCGTCAGTCATGATGATGACTTTATGATAGCGCAGTTTTTCAATATTGAAATTATCCCCAATGCCGCATCCAAATGCGGAGACCATTGCGCCTACTTCGGTGTTTTGTAAGATTTTTTGCAGGCGCGCTTTTTCCACGTTCAAAATCTTTCCGCGAATAGGCAAAATTGCTTGAAAGCGCCTATTTCTTCCCCCTTTGGCAGATCCTCCCGCAGAATCTCCCTCAACAATGTAAATCTCACAAAGGGCAGGATCTTTTTCTTGGCAATCTGTTAATTTTCCAGGGAGTCTTGCACTATCTAATGCCGTCTTCCTTAAGGTCAGTTCGCGTGCTTTCCGTGCTGCTTCGCGTGCCTCTGCAGCGACAATCGCCTTTTCAATAATCAATTTAGCAATTTGCGGGTGCTCTTCTAAAAACGTGGTGAATTCTTCCCCTACAATCTGCTGCACAATGGACCCAACATCACTATTGCCTAATTTTTGTTTCGTCTGCCCTTCAAATTGCGGATTGGAGACTTTACAAGAGATGACTACCGTTAGACCTTCCCGCAAATCTTCGCCCGAAACAGCCATCTTTTCCACTTTGCTGACCTGGTGCGTCTTGACATAGTGGTTAAAAGCTCTAGTCAATGCGGTTGAAAAACCGCTCACATGCGTGCCACCCTGGCGCGTTGCAATATTATTGACATAGGCAAGAAGATTTTCCGTATAAGAATCATTCCATTGCATCGCCACTTCGACCTCAATTGGTCCATCATCACCTTCTCTTACGCCATTAATATAGATTGGTTTTGGAAAGAGAGGCAATTTATTCTCATTTAAATAGGTCACAAATGAGACCAGGCCGCCTTCATATAAAAAAGTCACCGGTGGATGAAGATCATCGCGCTCGTCTATAAAATGAATGGTGACACCACGATTCAAAAAGGCAAGTTCGCGCAGCCGCTTAAGTAAAATATCATAATCAAATGTGGTCACAGAAAAAATCGAATCGTCAGGAAAAAAAGTGACCTTTGTACCCGTTTTGCTTGCGTCGCCGATGGCTTTTAAAGGAGCAACCACTTTTCCTTTAGCAAAATCCATTTCATAAAGTTTGCCAGTTTGCTGCACTTCAACATGCAGTTTTTTAGAGAGCGCATTCACGCAAGAAACGCCCACACCATGAAGACCACCCGATACCTTGTAAGTCCTCTTATCAAATTTTCCACCGGCATGCAAAATGGTCATGACCACTTCAACCGCAGAAACATCACGCCCCTGCTTTTGCGATTCTTTTTCATGTTTTCCAACTGGAATACCGCGCCCATTGTCCATCACGCTGCAAGAGCCATCTTTATGCAAGGTCACAGAAATTTCTGTGCAAAATCCTGCCATCGCTTCATCGATACTATTATCGACCACCTCATAAACAAGCTGGTGCAGGCCAGTCGAATGCGTATCGCCTACATACATTCCAGGCCTTTCTCGCACAGCTTGCAGGCCTTCTAGAACGGTAATCGCACTCGCATCATAACCTTGATCTTGCGTCATTGTTGTCATACCTTAAATTTGCTCCTATTTAACCCATGCAGAATCGAATTTCTTGTATGGTGCAGGAAGGAAATTTTTCCCTTAAAGACTTTAATAATCTCTGTTTTTCATGCTGAGAAAGCACGCTCAACAAACTGGAATTTTTGACCTTCACAATTAAAATGCCATCTGAAAAAGAGGCTGCTTTAGTCATCGATGCCCATTTTTCCCCCACTATAAGAGGCCAAGATGTTAAAATTTGCTGGGGAGTGTCACTTTGCAACTTTTGCATTTTTTTCATTAATGACGGCAGCATTTCGCTCAATTCTTTAGTCGCTTTCTCTGTCGCTTTTTTAAAAAGAAAAGCCATGAACCTATCCCATCATTCCAAAATTTTGATTTTTGTAGGATTTTTTCACAGGTTTTAAACCCGCTTCGCAGTACATACTTAAATAAGTAGGACAAGAAGCGGGTTTGAAAGATGTGGAAAAAGACACTAAAAGCATATTTTGCGAATGATGGGATAGGTTCATAATTTTTAAGCACCCTCATTAACTACTATATTTAATAAGTGTGAAAATCGCAAGCAAACAAAGTGTCCTATTTTTCAGTCCATTTTCGGTATAACTTGGTATTTTCTGCCTCTTCATGTATACTCTCAGCAATCATGCAACTTAAAATTTATGTTTAAATCAAAAAAAATTCGAAATATCGCGATCATCGCTCACATTGACCATGGCAAAACGACCCTGTTAGACGCCTTGCTCAAACAATCCAATATTTTCCGTGACAACGAGAAGGTCCCTGAACGCATGATGGACTCCTATGACCAAGAAAAGGAGCGAGGCATCACGATTTTTGCTAAACATACAAGTATTTATTACGAAGATTTTAAAATTAACATTATTGACACCCCTGGGCATGCTGACTTCTCGGCAGAGGTAGAGCGTGTACTTGGTCTTGTTAATTCTGTCTTGCTCCTGATTGATGCCCTTGATGGTCCTATGCCCCAAACGCGATTTGTCCTTTCACAAGCGCTTAAAAAGGGACTGCGCCCCATTGTGATTGTGAATAAGATCGATCGTCCCAATGCAAATCCGGACCATGCCCTGAACATGACATTCGATTTATTTGTTGAACTGGGAGCCACAAACGAACAGCTCGATTTTGCGATCTGTTATGCTTCTGCCCTCTTAGGTTTTGCAAAAAAAGAGTTAAACGACGAAAGCAAAGATATGCGTCCTCTTTTTGAAATGATCATTGCGACCGTTCCGCCACCGCCTGGCGATGAAACATTGCCTTTCCTCATGCAGTCCACAACTCTCTATTATGATGATTACGTAGGGCGCCTTGCTTGCGGTAGAATTTTGGAAGGAAAAATTGAAAAAGGCCAAATGATCACCAAAGTCGACGTGAATGGCCATCCCACACAACATAAAGTGACACGCATTGAAGGTTACCACGGATTAAAAAAGGTTGAAATGCAAGAAGCGGGCGTGGGAGATATTATTAATATTGCAGGCATTGCAGATATCAATATTGGCGATACACTCTGCGACCCGCAGAAAATTATGCAGCTGCCTCCTATCGATATCTCCGAACCAACAGTTTCTATTGATATGATGGTGAACAATGGACCATTTGTCGGCAAAGATGGCAAACATGTCACCATGAATAAGATCAAAGATCGTTTAGAGCAGGAAAAGAAGGCCAATATTTCTTTGAAAATTGAATCGGTCCCAGACCGCGAAGATGCGATGCGGATTTCTGGACGAGGCGAGCTCCATTTAGCCGTCTTGATTGAGGCGATGAGACGCGAAGGTTATGAGTTTACAATTTCAAAACCACAGGTCATCCTAAAGATAGAACATGGAGAGAAACTCGAACCCTACGAAATTGCCCATGTTGAAGTACCAGAAGAATTTTCCGGAACAGTGATTGAAGAGCTTTCACGCAGAAAAGGTGAAATGCGTTTCTTGAATACCAATGAGCAAAAAATCACTTCTATGGATTTCATGATCCCTACAAGAGGATTAATGGGCTACCGCAACCAATTTCTAACAGTGACGCGCGGTCTTGGTATTCTAACTTCCGTATTCGACTCTTATGGCCCTTGGAAAGGCGAAATTCCTGGTAGACCTCTTGGCGTGATGATTTCAAATGCCCTTGGGAAAGTCACTCCTTATGCTTGCTTTAATCTTCAGCCGCGAGGCTCTCTTTTTGTAAAGCCTGGCGATGATACTTATGAAGGGATGATCGTAGGCGAACATAGCCGCGATAATGATATCGTCGTCAATGCAACGCGCGAAAAGCAGCTCACAAACGTCCGCGCTGCAGGAAAAGATGAAAATATCCTTTTGACGCCTCCCCATATCTATACTTTGGAGCAAGCGATCGATTATATCCAAGATGATGAGCTAGTTGAGGTCACTCCCCGATTTATCCGTTTGCGCAAACGTTTTCTGACGGAAAACGAGCGTAAAAGAGCTTAATCACCCGATTGGTTGTTGATTATTTCCTTCGTGAACACTTGCAAAGCAACAGAGATAGATAGCATAAAATGGTGCCAGTACCATAGCTGGTATGGATAGTAAGAGGGTCACTACAGGGTTTCTTCTACGTAAAAATCCTTCGATCCGTGCGGGGATGTCTTGCTGCTGAGGGACTTCTTCATTCACCTCAATCACAATGTGTCCTTGCCTTCTTTCTTCGATGGGTTCAACTTCGCCATTTCTTGCTTGTATGTAAGCAATTGAATGCCTATCTGCAGGATCACTTGAATCCTGCTCAAGCCATTGCCTGATGCACTGTCCATGATATTGATGTCCATTACGATGAAAGAAACCTGAAGCAATAATAGCAACTGCAGCATCGTCCCCACGTTGGCAAATGCTACATACTCCTTCTTCTTCTAGATAATCCCCTTCAATAAAACCATCGTCAGGACTACGAAACAAGAGTTGTAAAGCTAAACCGTCATACATGTATTTTATATTTCCCGAGTATCAAGATAAAGTAAAGTTTACTATAAAAATGGGTTATTATCAATTTAAATATTGTAAATGTAAATTATTAATATTCAGTATTTTACGTGATTGGATAAGCGATTGAGTGCTATTCTATGGGTCTATAAGTAGACAACATAATTCCTGGTCCTATGAACATAATTGCTATAATAGCTAACATAGCTGCAATTACACCCACTACGAATAATAAAAGCGCTTTAAGGATGTTTAAAGGAAAAGGAGTGGCACGTAGGTTTGCAATTAGGGGATCCCAAACTCTTCGGGCAATCGTAGCTATGATCCCCTCTTCTTCCTCATTTTCCTCCTCCCCTTGAATTTCTTCATCATTTACAACCAACCTTCTTTGTAGGACAGGTTCAACTACGCCATCTCGTGTTTGAATAAAAAAAATTCGAGCATTATCTATAGGATCTGTTGATCGGGTGGCAAGCCATTGCCTTAAGCATTGTCCATGACATTGATGTCTATTGCGGTGAAAGTAACCAGAAGCAACAATAGCAGCTACTGCGTCAGCCCCATATTGGCAAATACTACATAGTCCTTCTTCTTCTACATAATCACCCTCAATGAAACCATCGTTTGGGTCACGAAATAAGAGTTGTAAATCTAAACCACGATCTAAGTCTAAATCATTCATAAGTTAGCTCCTTATGAATATCTTACCTTATTTTTGCCTTAATGTCAAATTAATATTTTAATGCAACATATTAATTTTCAGGATGTTAAGAACTTGCTTTGTTGATACGCGAGCTGTTACTTACCGCGCTAAAAGAAAACAGATGCGTAGAATAAACTCGATATAAGTATTAAACTACGTACAAATCCTAGGTGAGTTTCGTGCATTTCCTCGAATCCAACTATGCGCTGCCTTCTTTGTGGGACGACTTGAATTTGGCCATTTTCTGTCTGCATATAAGTAATTACATGTCTATCTATAGGACAAATTGGTCGTCGCCTAAGCCATTCCCTTATGCAGCGTTCATGGAATAGATGATTATAATTCCCATGGCGAAAGAGTCGCATAGTAATTCCTTCCACTGCTGCAAATGTACTTAGACAAATACCACATCGTCCATCTCCTTCTCGGTACTCACTCTGAATGAAACCATCTTCTGGAAGACGAAATAAGAGTTGTAAAGCTAACCCGTCCATAACTAGAAAATATAGTCAATTATAACTTATAAGTTATTAATTATCTTCTTTCTGGAGCTCTTGGTGTACGAAAAATATCGTAGATAAGGTAAATTGGCATTGAAATCAAAAGCGGTATAGATAGTAAAACAGCCGTATAAGGATTACTTAATCCTATACGTAGAGCTCTTTCGATCCTTGTCTCTACGTCCTGCACTTCATTCACTTCAATCACAACAGCTCTTTGTCTTCTTTCTTCGATAGGTTCAACTACGCCATTTCTTGCTTGTATGTAAGTAATTAAATGCCTATCGAAAGGATCACTTGAGTCCTGCTGAAGCCATTGCCTGATGCACTCTCCATGATATTGATGCCCATTACGATGAAAGAAACCTGAAGCAATAATAGCAACTGCGGCATCGTCCCCATGTTGGCAAATGCTACATACTCCTTCTTCTTCTAGATAATCGCCTTCAATTAAACCATCGTCTGGGCTGCGAAATAAGAGTTGTAAAGCTAAACCATCCATAAATTAAGTTTAATAATTGATGCAATATTAGCGATTTTAACATTTAATGTATTTTGAGGATAAATGTTTAGGTCGCTTCCGATTTATCCTTTTTTGCACAATCAACGAAACTATCATATATAACGAGGCCTGTACCTATTATTCCGTAAATTAGTACAAATAGACATAGTGCTATCATAGCTAATATAACTGCTGGAGGGCCTAAAATTATCGCTGGAATGTATAATAAAGGATGCGAACGGAGTAGTGCAGATATTTTATTTTCAATTCTACTGGTTAGTTTGATTAGATCAACACCTTGGTAGACCTCTGTAATGTCTTCCTGTAGATCTTGTATATGAGTGATTTTGCACCCGCACGAGCAAGTTAAACCAATTACAAGCCGCTGCTCTTCGCATTGGCTGTGGACAAAGTGATCATTATGGAAATAAGAGGTAGTAATTCCTCGCATATTAGGAGGATTCACCTCCTTGCAAATACCACATTTTTTCTGATTACTTCTATTATACTCAGTTTCAATGAAGGTCTCTCTAGTACCGGTTCCTCCGTTAACTGCTGATGCCATAAATTCTTTCCCTCTTATTAATTTTAAATAAATTTTATCAAATTATTACAATTTGTATCCCTTTCTCCCTCTTTTCGGTCATTATCCAGAATGAAACCATCGTCTGAGTCACGAAATAAGAGTTCTAAGGCTAAACCGTCCATAAAAAAGAGCCTAATTTAGCGATGCAAATCAGCTGCTTCATTTTTGGCTTTGCCAATTAGATATAAGCCATAAATTATAGCTGCTACTAATCCGAATGCTATTACGAAAGGCGATAGAGCCACTTTCAAAGCAATATTTTTTACACCTATTGCTGCATAGATTTGCTTAACTTTTTCGATAGTTGCATCTAAGCATGTTTGCTGTTCATTGAGTTCTTCAACTAATCCCTCATTACCATTTGCTATTTCAACTCTTAAGTTGGTTTGATTTGAAACTGGTACCATAAATTTAATCTCCTTTTTGCTATTTGTTTAAATAAGTTTACTATATTTATGCATTAAATATCAACTCTTAATTTTAACTGCAACATGCTGATATTCAGTAGTTTATGGATATAGTAAATTGTCTTTTTATTAAGGTACTGGTAGTCAATAACTTAAAATTTAGAATAATAAGAAGGACTTTATCTATTTACTGCTTTGTAAAGATAATAAATTGGTGTGGCTACTAAGATTGTTGCACCAATTGCCGCTACTACGCAGGGCATCATAAGCCATTTACTTGCACGTGCACAATAATTACCCTCTCTTAAGTCTGCAGCTAATAAATGACGAGCTTCTCGTACCCATCTCACGGGGCCGCAATCTTGCTGCTCTATTGCTTCTGCGGGACGCGGAAGTTCATTTCCCTCAATCTGTATGCGGACCGCTTGCCTTATGGGCTGGACAGCATCAATTTGTTCACCGTCTTGGATATAAGTAATTTCATGCTCACACCCAGGATAAGGACATCTTGAATCCCGTGCCAGACTGTCCCGTATGCAGCCCTCATGATAATGATGTTCACCATGGCTAAAGATACGTTTAGCAGCTCCTTCAACTCGCGCTCCATCTCTATTTTGGCAAAGAGTACAATTTCTATTCTCTTCTCCCTCTTGTCGGACATTATCCAGAATAAAACCATCAGCTGGATTACGTAATAAGGGTTGATTTAACGCTTCTATCATAAATTAGGCTCCTGTATTAAATTAAAATAAAGTTTATCATTTTCAACAATTAATATCTATCTAAATAAAGGTGATTTTTTAAACTTCTAAGTTATTAATTTTCAATTACTTATATATGTTAATATGACAAAAGGGATTTCATTTAAACTCTGCTCCCCGTAGAATTTCGGAATGATTGAGAAAAATGAACTCGTTATTTCCAAAATGTTCAATCAAATTTCTCCTACCTATGATCTTTTAAATCGTATTCTTTCATTTGGAATTGATAGGCGTTGGAGAAAGCAGCTTGTCTCCAAACTTCCACAGCTTAAGAAACTGAAGGTTTTAGATATAGCCACTGGGACATGCGATCAACTTCTGGCCATAATGGAGCATTCTTCCGCTGAAATCCATGCAGTGGGCATTGATATTGCCGAGGAAATGATCAAATTAGGCAGGGAAAAATTACAAAAAAAGAGCTATGCAGATCAAGTGGAGCTGCAAATAGGTAGCGCGGCCCACCTTCCCTTTGGAGATGAGACCTTTGATTGCGTGACCATCTCTTTTGGTATCCGCAATATGGAGCAGATGCAGGTCTGCCTAAAAGAGATTTATCGCGTACTAAAAAAAGAGGGCAGGTTATTGATATTGGAATTTTCATTACCTGAAAATCGTCTCATTAGGAATGGTTCTCTCTTTTATTTAAAATCTCTTCTTCCCAAATTGGCTGGGTGGATTTCTAAAAATAAACCGGCCTATTCTTATCTCAATCAAACCATTGTGAGTTTTCCCTATGGCGAGGCCTTTTGCACTTTGCTAAAAGAGGCTGGATTTGTGGGAACTAGGTACACACCGCTCACTTTTGGCGTTGCTTCGCTTTATCAAGGGGATAAAAGGTGCGTTTAATCTTAAAAAATTATCAAACCCAACACTATCAGACTGCAAAAAAAATTGCTCCTCTGAATCTCTTCCATTGGTTAGATTCCTTGCCTATTTTTCCGAAGGTTTATTGGAAAGCAAAAGGTCAGGATATTGAAATTGCCGCGGTTGGGAAAATCATTGAATTTGATCATCCTCCCATTTTCGACCCAGCCAATGAATCCACTGCCCGTTTTTACGGCGGAAAGGCTTTTTCTAAAACTGAAGGGCTTTGGCACCATTTTCCACATTGCATTTTTTTTCTTCCTGCCTTTGAAATTATTCAGGAAAAAAATCAGACCACCCTTTTGATTCATTCACTAGATAGCCCTTCGCAACAAGAATGCTCGCTCTTATCTGAAGAAAAGATGAACCTTTTTTCTGCAATGGCAAGAAAGGATTTGCCCTCTTTTGAGCAGTGGGAAAAGCTTGTGAGTGATTTTTTGCAAAGTAAGACTACGCTTGGCCTCGAAAAGATCGTGCTTGCAAGGCAGACGAGTTTTCAATTATCAAATCCTCCTGCCCCTTTTCATCTTTTGTCCAAGCTTGAGCAAAAAAATGCGACTTTGTATGGATTTCAGTTTGCTCCAACGGCAGCCTTTATTGGAGCGACGCCAGAAAAATTGTATCATAGGAAAGATAGGAAAATTTTTAGCGAGGCCATTGCCGGCACACGTCCTATTACAGTAAGTGGAGAAGAGTTATTAAAAAGCGAAAAAGATAAGCGAGAATTCCAATTTGTAAAGGACTATATTCAAACAGCTTTAAGCCCTCTTTGCCGTGAACTTGCCGAAGGGAAAAATCAATTGCTGGCAACAGCGGGTGTCCAACATCTTTACTGCCCTTTTCAAGGGGATTTGAAAGAGACAACAACAGATGCAATGCTTTTAGATGCATTACATCCTACCCCTGCAGTGAATGGGACGCCAAAGGAGGCGGCCTTTGATTATTTGAATCGTGTTGAACCTTTTCATAGAGGGTGGTATGCGTCTGCACTTGGCACGATAAGTCAGCAAGAAGCAGAATTTTCAGTGGGAATCCGTGGCGCGCTTGTCGAAGGAAGCAATATCCATCTTTATGCGGGCGGGGGCCTTGTCAATGGCTCATCTGCTAAGGATGAATGGGAAGAGCGCGAACATAAAATCGCCCTTTTCAAGAAAGTTCTCTTTGTTTAGCCTAAACGCCATGAAAGAAGAAACCGGAGAATTAAATGATCGTTGGGCAGCCTTAATTGTTGATTTTCTCATTCAACAAAAGGTGGACTATTTTTGTCTTTCTCCAGGCTTGCGCTTAACGCCACTTGCAATTGCCATTGCAAATCACCCCGAGGCTAAAGCTTTCATCCATTTTGATGAACGTGGTAGCGCTTTCCATGCTCTTGGATATGCAAAAGCAACGGGTAGGCCTGCTGCTATTGTGTCAACCTCAGGAACAGCTGCTGGAAATCTTTTTCCAGCGATCATGGAGGCCTCTTTAAGCTATACTCCACTTATCGTGCTCACGGCAGACCGTCCTCCAGAATTGCGTAACGTAGCCGACAAGCAAACTGCAGATCAGGTCAAACTTTTTGGAAATTATGTTCGTTTTGCAGTCGATCTCCCCACACCGAGTCCTGCACTGTCCCATTCCTATCTTGCCACGACCATTGCTCAATCTGTTTTTATCTCGCTTCAAGCTCCAATCGGACCTGTGCATCTGAATTGCATGTTTAGAGAACCTCTTTTTTCAGAAAAACCGATGACACTGTCCTCTTCTCCTGCTTTAAATTATGATTCGTGCGCGCCCTATCCTTCAGATGAACTGCTCACAAAATGGGCAACGAATTTGTCTCAGTATGAAAAAGGGATCATTCTTTTAGGCGTCCTACCAGAACAAATCAATAAATCGGCCATTATTGACTTTGCAAAAAAGCTTAAATGGCCCATTTTTCCCGATATTTTTTCCGGTTTTCGCACGGATCAAAGTACCATTGCTTACTATGATTTGATCCTTAAAAGTTTGCCAGAGATGCCAGCCCATGCCCTTTTGCATTTGGGCGACCGTTATGTCTCCAAAACTGTATTGGAGTGGCTGCAAAGAGTGAAGCCAAAGAGATGTTTTCAAGTGATAGGACACCCACTGCGCGCTGATCCTGCCCATATGATCACGGATCGTGTTTTATGTGCGCCTGATGTTTTTTGCGAGGCGCTTTTGCCGCTGATCCCCGAAAAAGATTCAACTTGGACACAGCAGTGGAAAATCCTTGATCAAAAAGTAGAAGAGACGCTGCGCACCTATTTCTCTGAGCAGAGAGAGCTTTCGGAGGCCTCTTTATTTTTTGTCTTGCAAAATTGTTTATCTCCAGAGACTCCTCTTTTTTTAGCCAATAGCATGCCAGTAAGAGATGCGGGCTTTTTTCTATCCCAAAAAACCCTTGGAAAATTTTTTGGAAACCGCGGGGTTGCAGGCATTGATGGAAACATTGCCACTTCAGTTGGTTTGGCTCAAGGGCTGAAGTCCCCCTTAGTTTCAGTCATCGGGGACCAGGCTGGATTACATGATCTAAATTCTTTGGCCCAAATGAAAAAAGCAGACTACCCTGTCACCTTGATCATCATCAACAACAAAGGCGGGGGAATTTTCTCTTTTCTCCCCATATCAAAAAAGCAGTATCTATTTGAAGAATTTTTCGCTGCATCGCACGAATTCTCCTTTGAATCTGCTGCTAAACTATTTGACCTGCCCTATTACAGATTTCAACAAGCAGATGATCTCTCCTCTTTTTTCCAAACTCCTCTGCAAACTTCATGCCTCATTGAAATTGAAACTGACAGAAAAGAAAACTTTCATTTACACCAAGAGATTTACCAAAAGGTGCAGGAATGTCTGCTCTCTGTTTCTTGCACGGCTTTCTAGGCGCAAAAGAAGATTGGGATCCTATCATTCATCAGCTGCAAGATGAGTTTTTCTGTCATGCCATCGATTTTGCGGGCCAATCTCTTGAAGAGATTGAGCATATTTTTCAAACTCTAGAACCTGCCCCCAAATTTTTTATTGGCTATTCTTTGGGTGGCAGGATTCTTTTAAAATTAAAAAAGGCCCAAAGCGTCATCCTTGCCGCACATCCTGGACTAGAATCAGCGCAAGAAAGAGAAGCGCGCTGGAAAAGCGACTCTAAATGGATTGAAATCCTAAATACAAGGCCCCTTTCTGAATTTTTCGAGGCTTGGTATGCACAAGATCTTTTCGCACCATTGAAAGAAAATAAAGCTCTCTTTGAAGAAATGATGAAGCGCAGAAAAAGTCAAGATCCCGCACTTTTAGCTAAAACTTTAGCTACTTATAGTCTTGCCCATGACATTCCCTCACTTTTTCCTGGACCCTTATTCGTATATGGCGAGAAGGACTTGAAATTTCAAAAACTTTACCTTAAACTGCCCTCATTTCTAAAAGTAAAGAAAATTGAAAACGCTGGACATGCTCTACATCTTGAAAATCCAAAAGCCTGTTCTGCCCTAATAAGAGGATATATTCATGAACGATCTCAATCAAAAGGCCCCGCCTGTTTCATTTAAGTGGGAAAAAGTCAAAGCTTATCAAGATATTAAATATGAAAAGTGCGGCGGAGTTGCCAAAATCACAATTAATCGCCCTCACGTGCGTAATGCATTCCGTCCCCTCACTGTAGATGAGATGTCAAATGCTCTTAATGAGGCCCGTTTCGATGAAAAAATTGGGGTAGTTATCCTTACCGGTGAGGGAAAAGAGGCTTTTTGTTCGGGCGGAGATCAAAAAGTGCGAGGCTCTGCCGGCTATACTGATCATCATGGAACTGACCGCTTAAATATTCTTGATTTTCAAAAACAGATCCGCAGCTGTCCAAAACCGGTTGTCGCGATGGTGGCAGGTTATGCTATTGGAGGCGGCCATGTTCTTCATGTGGTCTGTGATTTAACGATCTGCGCAGAAAATGCCATTTTTGGGCAAGTTGGCCCAAAGGTCGGTTCGTTTGATGGCGGATTTGGAGCCTCCTATTTAGCACGGATTGTTGGACAGAAAAAAGCGCGCGAAATCTGGTTCATGTGCGGACGATACACTGCGCTAGAGGCATTAGACATGGGCCTTGTGAATTGCGTTGTTCCGTACGAAGAGCTCGAAGAAACAACAATGGGCTGGTGCGAGCAGATGCTGCAACATTCACCGATGGCCTTAAGATGTTTGAAGTCTGCTTTTAATGCGGACTGTGATGGACAGGCAGGATTGCAGGAACTAGCCGGAAATGCAACTCTACTTTATTACATGACCGAAGAAGCGCAAGAAGGCCGCAATGCTTTTTTAAGAAAATCGCCTCCTGACTTTTCAAAATTCCCTAGAAGACCATGAATTTCTTTAAAGTCTTACTCCTTGCTATCCGTCCAAAAACTTTGACTGCAAGCATCTGTCCTGTCTTAATGGGAACTGCAATGGCCTTGAAAGCTGGCTATTTTGATCTTCTGACTTTTTTATTCACTCTTCTTACTGCCCTTGGCATTCAAATTGGCACTAATCTTGCAAATGATTATTTCGACTTTAAAAAAGGGGCAGATACTTCTGCTCGTATCGGTCCTGTTCGTGTCACTCAAGCGGGGCTGATAAGCGGAGCGGCAATGAAAAAATTGATTGTTATCAATTTTGTACTTGTTGCGCTTACAGGGAGCTTTTTAATTTGGAAAGGCGGCCTTGTTTTTTCGTTACTGATTGCATTTGCCATTCTTTTTGCTATTTTCTATACCGCAGGTCCTTATTCGATCGCTTATTTGGGACTTGGCGAGCTATTTGTACTGATTTTTTTTGGTCCCGTTGCAGTTGGTGGTGTCTATTATCTCCAAGCGCATGAGTTTTCTTTTCAATCTTCACTTGCAGGACTCTCCTGCGGCCTGATCTCTTCAGTCATTTTGATGGTCAATAACATTCGCGATATTGAAGAAGACCGAAAAGCAAATAAAAAAACATTGGCTGTTCGATTTGGAAGCAGGTTTGGTAAACGACTTTTTGCATTTTTTATTATTCTTCCCGCTTTTCTTCCTTTAGCTTTCAGCGCGCGCCATCCTTTCGTACTCCTTGCAAGTTTAACCCTCTTTCCCAGCTTATTTTTAATTAAAGAGGTGATGCGCAATCAAGATCCGCCTCTTTTCAACCCCATTTTAGGAAAAACATCAAAGCTTCTCTTAGTCTATACTCTCATTTTCTGTTTTAGCTGGATGGTATAACCAATGCGCATTGTCGAGTGCAAATGGGCTACAGCTGATATTGGGCGAAAAAGAATTATCTTTTCCCTCAAAAATGAAAATGGCAATGAAGCTTTTGGTGAAATCTCCCCTTACCCCTCTTTAAACCAAGAGTCATCTGATGAAGCTTTTAAGCAGCTAAAGAGTGTCATCCCCCTTTTAAAAACTGACCTTTCAAAAATTAAAACGTTAGATCTCTTTCCTTCAGTGGCATTTGGGATCAAAAGCGCCCTTTGGCAACTGATCGATCCTTTACCACACTTTTCTTGTCCTTTCTCAGCTTTGCTTTGCGGATCTATGAGTGAAATCTACATTCAAGCAGAAAAAGCCCTTAGTTTAGGAATTAAATCGGCTAAAATTAAAATTGGCTCTCTTTCAATCGATGATGCCAAAGAAGCTGTCGATGCATTAAAAAGCAAATTTCATTTAAGAATCGATCTCAACCAAAAATGGGAAACAGCTCAGGTCTTTCATTTTTTTTCTTCCTATTCTGAACAAGATTTTGATTACATTGAAGATCCTTTAAAAGATCCTAAAGAATTGGTCTCTTTTCCGCTTCCCTTTGCAGTTGATGCAAGGCCGGATTCAGAGCTTTCCTTACAAATGAAAAGTTTAGTAGTAAAACCCACCATTCTAAAACAGTTTCCTGAGATCAAAAAACCTATTGTGCTTAGCAGCTGTTTTGATACCGGTCTCAATATTTTTCATCTTGCCGCACTTGCAAAAAAGTTAAGCCTAGCTCTTCCTCAGGGATTTGGCCCCTACCTTTTTTTAAAGCAAGATGTGTTAGATCATCCCCTTGTGATCCGTGATGGTCTTCTGCAGATTCCTAAAATAATCCATCTTGATAAAAAACTGTATGCGTCTTTGTCCCATTTTTAAGTGGAGCGAGCAGGCGCCTGGTAAACCAGCCGTTTCAACACCTAATGAAATGATCTCTTACAGGCAATTGAATCATCTGATCCAGTTGCAATGCGGCTACATCAAGTCTTTAAATCTGCCTAAACAAAGCAGACTCGTTTTTATCGCTGAAAACAGCGTCGAGACCCTTTGTTTTTTCTTTGCAGCATGGCGCATGCAAATGATTGCATGTCCGCTGAGTTTCCGCCTTCCAAGTGAGGCCGTTTCGCAGACTTTAAAAAGATTAAATAGTTCACTTTTGGTGCCACAAATGGGCCAGCTAGAAAAAGCAGAGGAAATAGATGAAGATCTTTTGGCCACCATGCTGCTCACCTCGGGTTCGACAGGACAACCTAAAATCGCTTGCCACCGTTTGCGTCATCTTTTGACAAGTGCTCAAAATGCACTTGTTCCTCTGAATCTTGAATCTCATGATTATTATCTAGCAAGTCTGCCATATTTTCATGTCGGCGGCATCTCACTTCTGCTACGCACATTTTTATGCGGAGCTACCCTCTTTCTCTCGCAAAATTATTTCGATCCGCGTATTACGCATCTTTCGCTTGTACCGACTCAGCTTTATCGGCTCCTGCAAGAAAAACCGGAGCATTTTCATCCCAAATGTCTATTGCTTGGCGGCGCCCCAATTCCTTCTCGGCTTATCGAAGAATCAGCAAATCTTAATCTCTATACAACCTATGGAATGACAGAGACCTCTTCGATGATCATTGTGAATGGAAAAGTTCTTGATCATCTTGAATTAAAACTTGGCAAAGATGAAGAGATCCTCATCCGTGGAAAATCGCTCTTTGAAGGTTATTTAAATTCTGAAGGGATGATTGAGTCGCCTTTGATAGATGGCTGGTTCCACACCAAAGATAGGGGGTCTCTAAATACGAATGGAGAACTACAATTTTTAGGGCGCAAAGATCGTCTTTTTATATCCGGGGGTGAAAACATTCAACCTGAAGAAATTGAAGAAGCGATACTTTCTATTTTTAAACTCAAACAGGCCCTTATTATACCCTATCAAGACGAGGAATTTGGCATGCGCCCTGCAGCCTATCTCTATGATCCTGATCAAAGGGTGAGTTTACTTTCACTTCAAAAAGAGCTTAAGAGAATTTTACCTGGTTATAAAATTCCTCAAAAGCTCTTCTACCTATCGCATATTTACACGAAAGAAGAGATTAAAAATCTAATCTAACCTTTGTAGTCAAACCTTGGAAAGTCAAATCGCCATTATGGCAAGAGCCGGTGCCGGGTAATCGAATAAAATTGTTTTGCGAAAACCAAACTTGCTCTTCCCAACCGGCTTCTGCAGCAAAGTGGTACTGATCGCAGCTAAACCATGTCTCCCAACGTGCACCTAACATCCATTCAAGCACGGGCCGGACATTGTGAAAACGGTCCATTACATTCACAAGACTAGAATTGACATTCGTAGTCGGTATAAATTCATTGTCAAACCGATTGACCTTGAACTGCTCCCAAAGGGCGGATGCCGCTAAATTCGCAAATAAACTAATGCTTCGGCTTAAATGCCAGGAAGTATCCAGTCCAAAAAGGATGCCTACCCCCCATATTTTCATGCGGTTATTCATGGAAAAAACATTCGTTGCAAATGAGCTGAAAAAGTTTTCAAAGTCCACTTTTAACTTTTGCTTTTGCCAGGTTCCTTTCAATCCACAAAAAGGTCTTAGCATGAGCCTCGGGCTGACATAAAAATTGCGGCCCACTTCGAAATCAACCACATTGAAATCCAAACGCCATCTTCCGTCTGCTTCCAAAAAGAGGTTAACAGCTGGATTATTAGGAGTATTGACAAACCAGAATGCATCCAAAATCACTTGATTTGAAGAGGCTGTGATAGAGTTACGAGTATTTGAGACGCGGTACCAGGTATATTCTGCATAAATGTCCCAACCATCATAGCAAAAATCATGGCCTGCACCGATCTTAAAACCAGGGCGCCATCTCGTCTCTGGCCTAAAGACGCGTCCTTTTGACGGATGGGCCGTTCCACCACTTGTAGCAGCAGTGGATTCTGTCATGGCAAATTCTAGATTATCTTCGCGTGCTGTCCAATAAATGAAATCAGCTGTCACATAAATATTGGTTCCATCTTTCACGCAGGGGCCTGCATTAGGCGTAATTTCTGATGTTGGCGGACAAACATTACACTCACAGCAATCTTCTATTTCTGGGCAGCAAGCAGCAACGCGGCATGGGTTTGGTGGGCAGAAATTCACATCTGCAAATAGAGTAGCGCTTCCCAATAGTAAACTGGCACATTGAAACAAAGCTTTAGATCTCTTTTCCATAATCACTCCAAAAAAATTATCTTTCGATCTTACTTTTATGCGCTCATGCTAATCAAGTCTTTTTTAATTACTCATGGTACGCAGCCGCTGAACGCGGCGTCGTAATATGAGTTTACACAATCGAAAAACAAGATATGGAAGATTGACAACAAGATAGGGAGGAAAATTTACGAAGGAACTAGGCAATGCATGAAGATTGGAGTAAGGCTAAAAAAAGAAAAGTATCAGGATAACAGGATGAATAGGATAGAAGATTTAAAGAGTATCATTAACTCTTCATCTTGTCCATCCTGCTATCCTGCTGCTTTTCTTTACAAACTACTGCATATCTGTACATTCCCTAGTTTTTTTAATCTTGTCGATCTTGTTTAGAAACAATAAATTAACTCACGTTACGCAACCGCGTTCAGAGGCTGCATAACACGAGTTAATTAGATCTTTAATGAGATCAGGAATAGGAATTGATTTTCGTGTGATTTTTGAAACAGTCACGTGAACAATGGAGGTCTTGCCCATTTCTTTCCCTTCAAGAAATAAAATCGATGACAAAGTGAACGAAGATGTGCCCAGACGTGCCAGTTTTAATTCAATGTCCACTTGATCGCCTACTTTAAGTGGTCCGGAAAAATCCGCCTCTGCATGCACGATAGGCATAAGAAAATCGGTTTTTTCGATCATCGTAGAAAGGGTGAATCCCTCATCTGCCAAAAAAGCTTCAAAAGTTTCCAGCCCAAGTTTCAATAGCTCAGAAAAATAGATCACACCTGTTGCATCGGTTTCAGATAAACGAATTGTCCTTTTATATTTGAACATGTTAACCTCTTTTTCTATGAGATTTTCACTTATCCTGATTATTTTTTGCTCTCAAATTTTTGCAGCTGCGCAAAAAAAGGTCGAACTGGTCGTGAATTATTCTGTCGATCCAGCCATGTTGAACAGCATATTGGAAAAAGAAAACTTCCACCTAGAACTTTCTGATTTAAAGCAATACACACAAGCTTGGAAAAAAAGAAAAGAAAACTTCTTTGTCCGACTATTCAAAAAGCCTCTTTATCAAGATGCTGTGTCCAAAATTCTCTTTTGGAATGTCAATCGGTGTTACTGGAAATATCTTGATTTTTCAGAATTTGCTAAGGATGCCTGTGTTCTCTTTATTTGGGAACCGCCAACTGTCATGGCCAATATGTACAAAAGCTCGACGCAGAAATTATTTTCAAAAATTTATACTTGGGATGATGACCTTGTCGATAATCAGAAGTTTTTTAAACTCTATTATCCCGTCCTCCAGCCCATGCTAGAAAACCGCCCCTCCTTTTCAGAAAAAAAATTATGCACTCTGATTGCTTCAAAAAAAAGGAGCAAGCACCCAAAAGAACTTTATAGTGAAAGAAGAAAAGTCATCGATTTTTTTGAAAAGCAAGACGGGAATGATTTTACTTTTTATGGCACTCTTTGGAACCCCTCTGAATTTAAACATTGCGGCGGCAAAGTCGACTATAAGCTTGAAGTGCTGAAAAATTTCCGGTTTTGCATCTGCTATGAGAATATGCGTGATGTTAAAGGTTATGTGACTGAAAAAATTTTTGATTGTTTTGCAGCCGGCGTCGTGCCAGTTTACTGGGGCGCATCCAATATCACAGAGTATGTTCCTAGTGAATGCTTCATTGATAAAACAAAATTTTCTTCATTAGATGAGCTCTATCTTTTTTTAAAAAATATGAAAGAAGAAGAGTATGAAAATTATATCCGTCATATCAAAGAATACCTTCAAAGTGATTCCGCTAAGCGCTTTTCATGGGAGAATTTTAGCAAGACATTAATTCACTCTCTTAATTAACCAAAATCTTTTTTAATTTTTTTTAAATCTTTCATTGTAAATTACTTAATTACTAATTATCAGCTTAAAGAATCAGCTATGGATTGTGGAAAAAAAACCCATTTACATATACTCCCGTGATTTACCGAATCACATATTTTGGACAGTTCATGGACAATAAGACCCAAATTAAAGATGCAGAATACTACTTACTTCGTGGCGAACTCTTTCTTCTTAAAAGAGAAGGTCGGGAAGGGATTGATCTGCTAGAACAAGCTTCAGAATTAGATCCTTTTAATCCGATGCTTTTTTATCGTCAGGGACTTTCGCTTTTTGAATATGCCAGTGAAGAAGGCGCTGAAAAGGCTCTTTCACTTGCCATTAAAAAACTTAAGAAAGCTACAGGGCTGAATCCAAATCTGATTGAAGCGTTCCATGTTCTCGGAAATGCACTCTACCGCTTTGGCGACCAGCACAAAAACGAAAAAGATCTTTTAGAGGCGCTCAAAAACTACGAACGAGCGCTCTCTTTAGCAGAAATGAGTCCCTATGATGCCATAGCTGATTTGCATTGGGATTATGGGAACCTCTGGTCTACACTTTATCATCATTCTGAAGAGATTTGCGATTTACAAAAGGCCCTTATTGCCTATCAAAAAGCAAGCTGCGATACAGAAGTGGTATCTGCAGAATTTTGGATTGACTTTGGCAAAGCAGAATTGCAATTTGCAAAACAGGCCCATGATGTCCGCAGAGCGATTAAAGCCATCAGCTGTTTTAAAAATGCAGTCTCAAAAGATAGCCCTTGTTTTGAGGGGTGGAGCTACTTAGCCAAGTCACTTAAGACTCTATATGAATTTACCCACGAAGAAGATCATTTCACCCAAGCGATTGATTTTTTTGAAGCGGCGTTGCAGCTTAAATCACAAGATGCTGATCTTTGGGTCGAATACACCCGCTTTTTATGCGACTGCGGCAAACGTAGCAAAGAGGTCAAACGCGTGCGCACGTGCATTGAAAAATGTCACCGCGGTTATGCTTATAACTCCAATCACCCGCGCCTGCTTGCGATTTGGGCAGAAGCGCTTGCTCTTTTAGGAGAACTAACAGAACGAGCTGACCTTATTTTTGAAGCACAAAACAAAATCTCGGAAGCCTTAAACGTGACTGAGGATGATCCTGAAATCTGGTATAGCGCCGGCATGTGCGTCAAATCTTTGGCCACCTATTTCAATGATTACGAATACCATTACCAAGCGATTGAAAAATTCCAAATTGGACTTTCTATCGATCGCACTTGCCATCGTTTATGGCATGCCCTTGCTCTATCCTATGCATTCTTAGCACACTTTTTAATCGATGCCAAAGAAATAGAAAAAGTAGTGAAATTCTTCCAAAAAGCCTCTGCTCTCTATCCTTCAAGCTTCTATTTGATTGATTATGCCGTCGCCTTATCGAAATTTGGAGAAGCTGTTCATAACAAAGACTATTTAGAAAATGCGCTCTCTGGCTTTGAACAAGCTCTAAACCTGCAAAAAAATGCCATCTATCTCCACCCAGATTGGCTCTTTCAATATGCCTCCACGCTTGATCTTTTAGGGGATTTTCATGAAGAAGATGTCTATTACAATCGAGCAATTGAAATTTTTTGCCATGTTGTGATGATCGATCCTGATTACCCAAATGTTCACCATCGTCTTGCCCAAACTTTTTGCCATCTAGGCGACCTCATCGGAGATAGCGACCATTTTTATCGTGCAATCCATCACTTGCGGCTCGCGCTTAAACATGATGAAGAAAATGATCAGATTATCCTGGACTGGGCCCTTGCGCTCATCCATATCGGCCAGCATGCGTACCATGTGCATGATGCAGAGCTGATTTATAAAGAAGCAGAGCATAAATTGATGCAAGCTGCCAAACTCGGCAATGTGCAAACCTATTATCATTTAGGCTGTCTCTATTCCATCTTAAAACAGTATGATAAGGCGATGTATTTCATTCAGAAAGCAGACGCTTTTAAATCTCTTCCTCCTATGGAAGAAATTCTTCAAGATGAGTGGTTAGATGGGCTGCGTGCAACAGTGGACTTCCGCGACTTCCTGGCGCACTTGGAAAAATCGAGCTAATTAACTTATGAGACTATACCCAAAGAATTTCGAAAATTGGAATTTTGACAAGAAGGCACCTCGAAATTCTGATCTGGAGCGAGTGACCATTGCTCGAGAGCAAGGCGCGAGCGAAGATCAGAATTTCGAGGTAAAGCCGACGCAGTCAAAAACCAATTTTCGAAGTTCTTTGGGTATATTAACCCTTCTTTTCCTCTTAATTTCCTCGGCTTTATCAGCAGATTTTGCCTATGTGACTAACGTAGGCAGTAACAATATAAGCGTGATTGATACCGGCACCCGGACTGTAGTCGCAACCATTCCTGTAGGAGCTTCAGGTCCCAATGCAATTGCGGTAACAGCAAATGGAGCATTTGCCTATGTCACTGATGGGGGAAGCAGCTCTGTGACTGTGATTGATTTACTAACTCGCCAAGTGGTTAAACAAATTGGTGTTGGGACAGGTCCTGTGGCTGTTGCAATCAGTCCTGATGGACAATTTGTTTATGTTACCAATTTTATAGCAAACAGTGTCAGCATTATTAGTACCGCAAGCAATACCGTTGTAAAAACCATCTCAGGTTTTACTTTCCCTCGAGGCGTTGCGTTTACGACCAGTGGAGATCTTGCCTATGTGACCAATACCGGAACAAGCACAGTGAGTGTGATTGACACATCTACTCAAACAGTTATTGCAACAGTGACACTTAATGGGGGCTCTAGCCCCATCGGTGTCGCTACAGCGTTGATTGGATCAAATGAATTAGTTTATGTAGCAAATAGTGCTGCTGGAAATGTAAATGTTATCAATTCAGCGACTAATACAATTGTTGCTACGATTGCGGTGGGCAGTAATCCGATTCAGCCTGCAAATGTGCTAACACCGGGTGGTGACTTAGTTTATGTTACGAATGGAACAGGCAATAGTGTTAGTGTCATTAATCCTTTTCTTAATACAGTAATTGCCACTATTACAACTGGTTCTAATACAGGCGGGAATGCGGGAACATTTGACGGAAATTTTGTCTATGTCACTAATGCAGGCAGCAACAATGTCAGCATTATCAATACAACCACACAATCAGTCATAGCAACTGTCCCAGTAGGCACCTCACCATCATCTATTGCCTTTGGTCTTATTCCTGCAAGTTTTTCTCCACCCTCTGGCACACAAGTGGCTAATCGATTCCTCACTCAGACAGACCTAGTTAATATCATTACCTGGAATGCGCCAGTTGGGCTAATTGTTCCAGTAGGATATAGGATTTATCGGGATGCAGCGCTAACAAATCTGGCAGCACAGGTTCCGGCATCAACACTAGAATTTGAAGATCATAACCGCAGGAAACATGTCACCTATGTTTACTTTTTAGTAGCATTCGATGCTAATGGGGATACGTTAAACATGGGAAGTGTCACTGTGGGCCCATCCTAACCATAAGCAAGGTCTTTCCTTGCGATTAACGCAGCCATCTCATAAACTCTCCGTGTTAACAAGGGAGTTTATTATGTCAGCATTAGCCATTTCTTCCCATAGAGAAACAACTGATATTTTTGTTCGTTCGGATCAAAAACAAACAAAATTTACTCTGATTGACCCATCTTATCTCAAAAAGGCAGATCTGCAAGCTGGGGGGCAATATGATTCCGTTTTTCGAGCTTTAAAAGTTATATTGATCGCGAGTGTTGTTCTTGTTGCCGCTGTTACTGCTGGAGTAGCTGTCTTTGCGTACACAGCATCGTATGCAGCTGTAAGCATGACAGTTGCCACTGTAGCTGCAATTGGGACAGTATTCGGCTATTTTGCGTTACAGATAAAATAGTTTATGGCCTGTGCTGCGATTACCTTAGAAGCCAGATGGGGTTCTTTACAGACAAGCTTTAAAACCACACTCTCTTCATTGCTTTCAGTTTTTAAAAAGGGCCTACCCTGCTTTTTTGAGCCACGCTCTCTTTCTACACGCAAGCTCTTTTTGGGCGGCGTCGAAAATAGCGGAAATAGCTGCATTTTTTCCTCTTTGCTTCAAGATTTTGCAGCACTTCCCGAAGTGTACGATAGTTTTCTCTTCCGCCCTATTAGACAGGGCGAAAATGAAGATCAAGGCCACTTTGAATTGCGAGAGCAGCTGCAGCAGACTCTTGCCTATTCTGTTTCGGAAATCCGCGCTGGATTCACCGTTAAAAAATCTGAAATTGAAACTCTGGCATCTCTTCTGCAAGCTTTAGGATGGAAAGGTTTTCTTGCTCCTCTTTGGCGGCAGTGGTTGCATCGTCTGGCCCCTTCGATTTTCTCATCCATCCTACATAGTCCGCTTGAACTTTACGAAAAAGCTTTTAGCCTCCTTGCAGAAACTTTTGATGATCAGAAAGTAGGCGCAGCACATCACATTGTATTTTCTGCAAAAGAAGATGCAAGACTCCCCTTTTCCCATTATTTTCAAGCAAGGCCTGAGATAAAAAATAAAATTGACCGTTTTCTTTGGAGAGTAGTCCCTCAAGACCACGCACAACTAAAACTAGAAGAAAATTTTAGAATCCAAGAGCAACAATTTTCTTTAAAACTAATCCATGCCTATCAAAAAAATAGTAGTGGGAACCATACAGTCGTTTACCGCAAACTGGGCAGTGAGTGGATCTGTTGCAATGATACAGTGATCAGAAAAGTGGACACTTTGCCAATTAAAAACATTTTTACTGTGGTTTACGAAAGCCAGCCGTAATTTTTACTGACTTTTTTTACACATCACTATAAAATATATAAATAAACATTATGAATAAACGCACACTCATTTTTGCCATAGCCCTTGGCCTTTGTTTCTATTTGACTAATTGGTACTTTGCGCCTCCACCTGCGGTCCCAGCAACTACACAAACCGCAAAGCCGCAGCAGGAAGCCCAAGCTCCTGTACGCCCTTATTCAGCCCCTAATGCAGTTAAGGGTGAAAGTCAAAAACCTGCTGAAAAGCAAGAATTTTACGTCATAGAAAACGACTATCAGCAGCTTGTCTTTTCTAATCTGGGTGGCTCACTTGAAGAAATCAATCTCCCTTTTCAATCGCCCCAAAATCCCAAAAGCGTAGTGAAAGAGATTGATATCGATCGGCAAATGCGCAAAAGCGATCCGCAAAATGATCTCTTTCCACTTTTTCCTTACAAGACCCTTGATGAAACAGGAAAAATGGTGGAAAAAGAAGGTACGGTTGGTGGCTATTATCCCCTAATTCGACGTTCACAATTGGGTTCAGGTGGGAATATTGCATCCAAAGTCTCTCCCAATTTTTATGCTCTGAATGTCTTTTCTGAGCAAGAAGGGCCGGAGAGTCATTTCTATAAACTGACTCGATTTGAGAAAAATCTCATTGAATTTCAGCTTGATGAGCCGCAAAGGCGCATTACAAAGACCTTTACATTACCTGAAAAAGCAGATGATGCTCCCTATTCCATTGATTTGACTGTAAAAGTCGATGGCGATACGCGTGGTCTTGTGCTTACTCCAGGAGTGCCGGAAGTAGAGCTCATTTCTGATAATTTCTCCCCTACTCTCAAATATAAACTTACCAAGCAAAATAAAGCCCAAATTGAACAGATCGACCTTCCTAAAACAAGCACCTCTTTTTCTTACATCTATCCTAATTGGATAAGCGATGGAAATGGCTTTTTTGGCATGATTGTTGATCCATTGATCGGTGCCGGGCCCGGCTTTACGGCTGCAAATATTCCAGGCGATGTAGTGCCATCAAGAATCGCCCTTGTTGATGCACAATATAAACGTTATCCAGCTGATAAATATCCAGGCTACACCCTTCAAATTCCTTTAAGCCCAACAGCGACAGGCGGCGTCTCAAAATTCCGCATTTTTGCTGGCCCTTTAGAACGCAATATCCTGAATAAAGTAGATACCTTCTATACTGACCCAACTACTGGAAAAAATCCCGATTATCGCGCGAGTATTAGTTTCCAAGGCTGGTTTTCTTTTATTTCAGAGCCATTTGCAAAGTTCCTCTTCTTTTTGATGAAATTTTTCCATTCTCTGACCTTCTCTTGGGGATTCTCCATTATTTTATTGACCATCGCTCTGCGCATCATGCTCTATCCACTCAATAACTGGTCGATCAAATCGACGCTTAAAATGCAAGAGATCGGGCCAAAAATTGCCGCGATTCAAGAGAAATATAAAAAGGACCCTAAACGAGCACAAATTGAAGTAGTTACACTTTATCGCGAAAAAGGAGTTAATCCTTTTAGCGGCTGCTTCCCTCTTTTAATTCAGATGCCTTTCTTGATTGGAATGTTCGATCTTTTAAAAAGCACTTTTGAATTAAGGGGCGTCTCATTCATTCCGGGTTGGATTGATAATTTAACAGCACCGGATGTTCTTTTCAGTTGGAACTACCCGATTATTTTCTTTGGCACTGAGTTCCACCTTTTGCCCGTCATTTTGGGTTTTACCATGTATTTCCAGCAAAAAATGACCGCGAATAAGTCTTCACAAGCGACTCTTACAGACCAGCAAAAACAGCAAAAAATGATGGGAAATATCATGACCATCGTATTCACTGTTTTATTCTATCATTTCCCTTCAGGGCTTAATATTTACTGGCTCTTTTCAATGCTTCTTGGCATCCTCCAGCAATGGTGGACAACACGAAAAATTAGAAGCCAAGCACCAGTAGATCGCAACACGATCACAGTCAAGTAAAAAACTAAGATTAACCACAGAGGCACAGAGAGCACAGAGTTCTTTTTTTTGCGTGCGAAGCAAAAAAATGGAATTCTGTTTTTTTCGGTTCGCTACCGAAAAAAATAAAAACATCTCTTCCGAACTCCTTTCCTCTGTGTCTCTGTGGTTGATCTTATGTGTCTCTGTGGTTATTCCTGGTAAAAAATGGAATTCAAACCTTCCTCCTTGTTACACTGATAATATTAACCCATAATGCAAAAGGCAGAATCAATGGAAGAGTGGGAAGCTTTTCTCCAGAGGCAAGAAAAATCCTTAGGAAAAGAGATCGTAGCCAAATGGCTTCGCTGTCTCAAAATCGTTCAATTTGATGCCTGTAATCTCTATTTACAGGCTGAAGATGAATTCCAAATCGCATGGTTTAATGAGCATTTGCGCCCCCTAGTTCAAGAGCAGCTTTTTAACAACAATCATCACCCGATCAAAGTGCATTTAGCGCTCCAGGGAACAAAAAAAAATAGCAAACACAAAAAAAGGGGTGCTGCTGAAGAGCAAACCCCCTTTTTAAAAATTGATGCTGATCCACTTTTAGAAAGCGCTTCATTTGATCTTTTTGTCCCTGGCAAAAAAAATCAGCCCCTCCATCAATTTTTATTAGATCTAAAACTTGGCAATTTTAACCCGATTTTTATTTTTGGAAGTGAAGGCGTTGGAAAAACCCATCTTTTAATGGCCGCTGCAAAAGCCCTGCTTTCTAAAGGAATCTCAGCATTCTATGTACACGCTGACACCTTTACCGAGCATGTTGTTAAAGCGATCCGCAATTCCCAAATGCAAGAATTTAGAAAAATTTACCGGCATCAACAAGTTTTAATCATTGATGATGTCCACCTTTTAGCAAGAAAAGCAGCCACGCAAGAAGAACTTTTTCACACCTTTAATACTTTTCATACTCAAGGAAGGCAGATCATTTTAAGCAGCGCCCTTCCCCCAGCACGTCTAAACGAAATTGAACCGCGCTTAATTAGCCGTTTTGAATGGGGCATTATTTTCCATTTAGAAAAATTAGAACCGGCCGAACTGAAACTCTTAGTGCAAACCAGGCTCAAAGCTCATGGCATTTCCCTAGAAGATGATTTGATTGATTTTATTCTTCTTTTATTTCCCAAGAAGGTTAAAGCAGTGATTGAAGCCATAGATCAGCTTGCCTTTGAACACAAAAAAAAGCCGGGCCCTTTTGATAAAGAAAAAATCTCGTACTGTTTAAAAGATCTGATTCAAAAAGAAATGACAGACGCGCTTACGCCTGAGAAAATTGTGCAAATGGTCGCTGATCATTTTGGAATGCGACCGGCAGATATTTTAGGAAAATCTCAAACCCAAGAGTGCGCTTTGCCTAGGCAAATTGCGATGGAGCTATGCCGCTCAAAATTAAAAATGGCCTATTTAAGAATTGGCCATTTCTTTTCTAGAGACCATTCTACTGTAATCTCCAGCATCAAACAGATTCAAAAAAAGAAAAATGACCCCAATAGCGAGGCCTCACTTGCTTTTCAAGAATTAGAAGAGCAACTAGATCTTTCTTAAATTTTGATGAAACGCTCGCCTGGTTTGGTAGGCGTTGGAGCAGGCGCGCTAGGGAGTTCACGGCCCTCGCAAATGGCTTTTGCTTTTTCACGCCATTTTTCAACAGCATCTACAAAAATAGGGGCAAAACGTCTTAAAGAATGAGGATCTGATCCTACACCCATCTCAAGCACAGCGTGCATTAAGATCAGTTCTTCTGGAACAGCAACACCTATGCCGCCGCCAGCCATCTGGCCGCCAAGCATAGAACCTTCTAATAGAGCTTCGTAAAGTCTAAGTCGGATTTTATCTTCTTTAGGAAGACCATCTAATATTGGAGAATAGAGGTAAAGACGGTCAGAATTTGGTTCGTAAGTTAAGTGGAGCGAAAAGGTATTATCGATCCCCAATATACAGGTGTGGTTTTCGTCAAAAGCCAACCCCTCAAGGTTAAGCTCCTTTCCGAATTCCTTTAGATTCTGTTTAGCATTTTCTAGCGACATGAAATATTCTCCTTTTTCTTATTTCGTAAGAGTCTTCCAGGGAATCTTAAAAATATCAACAAAAAACCTAATTAATATTACCATATTAACCTAAGTTGCTAATTAAAAGTAGAGATTTTTTTACTGGAGTAAAAATAAAATTTTAAATAAAAAAAGTTCCCCTTAAGCATAAACAACTTGGGGTAAACCCCACGAAGGGGGAACCATGAATGAGTATGAAATAATCGCGTTATTTTAGAGAAGCATCCATCAATTCCCTAAATGGTTATGGTTGGAAATAATGAAGACATTTGTTTTGAAAGAATGTGCGAGAACATATAGTCGACAATTTCCCTATACAGACTTGTGGCATGGCAAAGGACCTAAGAGAACTTCCGCAGGCCAGCAAGCCCGTAGAAGTCGTGGTCGAAGTCGAAGCCGCCGTTGCCGATGACGCGGAGACCAGACGGGCCGAAGCCCCCAACAACCCAGCGCCAAGTTCCATTTGCAGTTAGACTAGTTGTACGTGTATAAGTAAATGGCTCTCGACCGAAAGGGTATTCACCTGTCAATACATGCCATACAAGAGTGGTTAAAATAACATCCGGTCCGTAAGGGATCTCATATCCTTTTGCTCTGACTATTTCTACTTGTCTATCAAAAGGGATATTCCTGGTTCCTTTACAGACTGTCTTAGGCACTAGATCCCATCCTTCTTCTCCCATGGAGGCATTTCTTTGTTCTTGGCTGATTTCGCATGTCACCCATTCAAATTTGGTTGGGTGACCCTTGAGGGGATTTTGAACGAGTTTTTCTAAAATATTCATAGTAAGTTCTGTCACTTTGCCATTGATTTGCAATTTCGGACTACTTGGTCTGTATCTCCAGATATGCGTTTGCCCGATTGTATTTTTAGGATGGTCAGGATCGGGTTTATTATTTTCTCTGCGCATGTTGCCTGGTCTTGGTATAGGATTCAGCACTTTCGTATTATGGAAATGGGTTTCATACGATTTGGGAGTGATTGCATTTGGTATAGGCTCTGCAAATACTGCTTTGTAATCAAATGCCCTTGGTTCGCCTTCATATTCGGCAATAATAGTAAGAATACTAGGGAAAAATCTGCTATCCTCGCTGCCTTGTAGACACCCTTCAATTTTAGGGTGGATAGGCGCATACCCTTGAGTCTCGCGTTGTTTTTTCCAAACATCCGGCTTATCAAATGATTGCTTCCATAATTTGCAGACCTCCGAGGCATGGGCTGCCTCCTCCGGGGATAAAAAAATCGAAATAGAAAAAAGATGGGCGTCTTTTAATGATGTCCAGTTGGCGTTTTTTTCCATCCGCTTTTTAGATAGAACAAGTGTATTTAAGGGATAAGGTAATCCATTTGTTGATGGTGTGGCAGGCTTAAAGATAGAAATAAATTTATTTGTTGCTTTTTTCATCCACCGAAGCAGAGTGGCAGGCTTAAAGATAGAAATAAATTTATTTATTGCTTTTTTCATCCACCCAAGCAGTTTAGAGTCTTTGGCCGGCGCCGTTAAAGCAGTTGTTGAACTTGCCGATGATTCTATAACGATAGATTGATCGCTAGAGACATGCCGGCGCGGCAAACTCGAACTGGCAGAACTAGATGAAGGCGTATGGCCTATTAAAGAAGATCCTGTGGATATTGATGATGATCTTGAAGTTGTTGCTGAAGACGTAGACAAGCTAAGGCTTGATGAATTTGAGACATAAGCAGGGGCGCCTGTTACTGGTACTGATTTTGACATTATTTCACCTTGTTTTTATTAATTTGGTATATAATTTATACCAAATAATGATATTTTACAACATTTTAAAAATAGTTATTTACACAGTTAACTATTCAGGCTTATATAAAAGAAGATATGACTAAGCAACCACATCCCTATTTGATAAAAAAAGGGAGTCCATCGCCTTTAGGTGTTTCAAAAAGGGAAGCAGGGTTGAACTTTGCACTTTTCTCTAAACATGCTACTGGAGTCACTTTATCTCTTTTTCATAACGGAAAACTCCTTGCAGACATTCCGCTTTCGGCTAAAGAGCACCATACGGGAGATATCTGGCATATCTCTGTTGAAGGCCTTCCAGAGCAGGTAGAATATGGCTATCATGTTAATGGTCGCTATCTGCCCAAAAAAGGCTACTATTTTAATTCTAGCCATCTTGTCACTGATCCTTATGCCAAATCATTAAATACTAGCGAAACGTGGGGAGATTCAAAAAGCTGGTACGCTCTTAAAGGGAGGGCTGTCTTAGACGAGGAATTTAATTGGGAAAATAGCGTCCACCCAAAGATCCCGATGCAAGATCTCATTATTTATGAAATGCATGTCCGTGGTTTTACGGAGCATGGTTCAAGCGCAACTAAGTCGCCTGGAACTTTTTTAGGCATTATCGAAAAAATTCCCTATTTAAAAAGTTTAGGAATCAATGCCATCGAATTAATGCCCATTCATGAATTTAATGAGACAGAAAATGTGCATCACAATCCGAAAACGCAAAAAAAACTCTTTAATTTTTGGGGCTATTCAACAGTCAATTTTTTCGCGCCTATGGCCCGTTATGCAGCTTCATCAGAGTGGGGCGCAGCGATAAACGAATTTAAAACGATGGTCAAAGAGCTGCATAAAAATCAGATTGAAGTCATTCTTGACGTCGTCTTTAACCATACTGCTGAAGCTGGATGTAGCGGGCCTTTTATTTCTTTTCGAGGCATAGACAATACAGTTTATTACCTTTTGAATCCAAATGGCACTTTTTTAGACTTCACCGGATGCGGCAATACAGTGAATTGCAATGATCTTCATGTGATGCAAATGATCTTGGATTCTTTAAGATATTGGGTCCAAGAGATGCATGTCGATGGTTTTAGATTTGATCTTGCTTCGATTTTTTGCCGCAACAACGTGGGATCCGTTATGCTGGACCCGCCTATTATAAAAGCGCTATCTGAAGATCCTGTGCTATCGAAAACAAAGTTAATTGCCGAAGCTTGGGATGCAGCGGGGCTTTATCAAGTCGGCCATTTTCCAGGCGGTCAAAGGTGGGCTGAATGGAATGGAAGATATCGCGATGTTGCACGCAGGTTCATTAAAGGCACTGATGGAAAATCGGGTTTTTTTGCAACAGCCCTTTGTGGTTCACAAGATTTGTATGGACATGGAAAAAAACCCATTTGCAGTATCAATTTTATCACAGCGCATGATGGCTTTACGCTGAGAGATCTTGTGAGTTATGGGCATAAGCATAATCTTGAAAATGGTGAACATAATCGAGATGGGTCTAATTCCAATGATAGCTGGAACTGCGGGGTAGAGGGGCCGACAAGTGATCCCAAAACTATCGCATTGCGGGAAAGACAAATGCGTAATTTTGTTTTAGCGCTAATGGTTTCTATTGGAGTGCCCATGATCTTGATGGGCGATGAATATGGACATACCAAAGATGGAAATAATAACACCTACTGCCATGATGATGAAAAAAATTGGTTCTTATGGGATGAATTAGAAAGATCACAAGAACTTTTCCATTTTTTTCAAAGCAGCATTGCATTTCGCAAGAAAAATGCAATCTTGAGACGCACTGAATTTCTCACAAACGAAGAGATTGATTGGCATGGACATGAGCCTTTTAAACCAAACTGGGATTCTAAAAACCGTTTTGTAGCTTATACTCTAAAAGATCCCACTGCCGGCCATTCCATCTATATCGTATTCAATGCACATTTTGAAAAAACCACTTTTACCCTTCCCCCGCCCCCAACAGGTAAATCCTGGCAGCGTATCGTCGATACCTCGCTTATCCCTTCCTTCAATTCTTCCTCGCTGGGTTCTACCTATGAATTGCCGCCCTATTCTGCCTTTATTGCACAGGCGCAGTAATCCCTTGCCCAGTTAAGTTAAGGGCAAGTTTATTATTGGAAAAAATTAAGGATATTGTGTTATAACGGGCATTATGATGCGTTCTATTTTTTTTGGTTTAGTCTTTTTAAGTCTTGTGGGATGCCAGCAAGATATGCGCCTGTGCGGGCCCACTTTTCATGCAAGACCTGTAAGACAAAAACCCATTTTGGCAGTCATGCCAATCTTCGATCAGTCAAAACACCATCTACCTTGGAACGTCGCAGGTGAACTCACAACGAGTATGCTCCGCTATCTTTCAATAAAAGATCAGCTTTATATGATCGATCAGGAAAAAATAGCCCAAGTGTTTAAAGAGATGCAAAACACGAGCGACCCTTTTGTCGCTGATCTTCAGTGGATAAAAAAGAAATTTAAGTCAGAGGAATTTGTCGCTTTTGTCGAACTATATAAACATGAAGAAACACTTCTGGATTTCCATAAAGAGATGCCCGCCACTGACTGTCCCGCTGAACTCTATTTAAGTGCTCGCATTAGAATTTTTGATTTGCGAGGATCTGTCCCTAAACTTGTGCTTTCTGAGCTCATCAATCATTCTGAAAATATTCCCAAAGAATTTACTCGCCTTAACAGGACTCCGATTACCCCTGATCAAGAAAACTTCCAAACAACTCCTCAGGGAATCGCCCACGATACTTTTGCAAGAGAAATTGCACAGCGCATAGAAGATTACGTGCTCCTTGCGCAGATGCCTTAGAGACTCGTAATGGATATTTCAATTCTCTTTGTTGCTTTACTCGCAATCCTCCTCAATTGGATTGCCTATCGAAAAGATTTTTATCATTTTGAGTTAAACGCTAGACCCTCTGTTCCAATTTCCTTTTTCGAACTCATCACGAATTTTGCAATTTATCTCATCTTTTCGCTGATGTTGGCCCCTATTTTTGCAAAACTCTATCTCAAATATCTTAATTTCAAAGACCCTTCCATCACCTCTCTTTCTATTTCCACAATCAGCAGTTTTCAACTCATCACAATGGGGGCGATTCTTTTCGGCATGATGCTCTTTATGGACATTCATAATCCTGCAATCCTGAGAAGAATTTGGAAGGACAAACTAAAAACCTCTAGATCGAGCCTTTATGATTTTTCGCGAGGCATCATCGCCTGGTTTTTAGCATTTCCAATTGTTGTCGTCATCTCTCAGCTTTGCGATTATCTGATCAATTCTCTATTTGGGCAGCAACAATATGAACAGGCAGCAGTGCACTTTGTCAAAACTGCAATGCAGCAAAACGGCTCTCTCTTTATGAGTATGATCTCAGTGATCATTTTTGCTCCTATTATTGAAGAATTTCTATTTCGCGGCTCCTTGCAAAATTTTCTAAAGGTCCATTTTGGTACAAAAGCGGCGATACAGATCTCCGCTCTCTCTTTTTCACTATTTCACTTGACGCCGTCGCAAGGAATTGGCAACTTCTCTTTAGCAGTCTCACTGTTTATTTTGGGACTTTTTTTAGGTTTTCTTTATGAAAAACAGAGCTCTTTATTTGCATCGATAGGTTTGCATATGACATTTAACACAGTCAGCGCTATGCGTATCATTTTTTCCACTGAGGCAACATGAATGATATCATTTTTGAATGTTATGGGCTTTCGGATACCGGTCTTGTGCGCACCAACAATGAAGATGCCTTTGAAATTCTGCTCGAAGAGCGCTGTTTTATTTTAGCTGACGGGATGGGAGGCCATCTTGCAGGAGAGGTGGCAGCAGGTGAAACAGTCTCCTATCTTTCTAAAGCCATTCAAGCGCTCCCAAAAACCGATTCCGTTGATAAACTGGTCGCTACAATCAACCAACTCATCAAAAAAACAAATGAATATATCCATGCTCTTTCGATAAAAAATGAGCGCTGGCATGGAATGGGGACCACCTTATGTTTAGCACTCATCCATCATGAAAAATTGATCTGCGCACATGTTGGCGATAGCCGCATTTACCGCATTCGACATGGCAAAATTGAAAGGCTGACTCAAGACCACTCTTTAAAAGACGAGCTCATTGCTAAAGGCGAATTTGATGAATCCCTCACCTTTCTTTATAAAAATGTGATTACGCGGGCCATTGGCACCCACCCTAATGTCCTTCCAGAAACTAAAGTAATAGATAGTGCGCCAGGCGACATCTATCTCCTTTGTACAGATGGACTAACAGATGCGATCACGGATCAAGAGATCCTCTCTATTATCCTCTCCTCTTCCCCTATTAATGAAGCCGCCGAGGCCCTAGTCAATGAGGCCAACCTGGCGGGCGGCAATGATAACATTACCGTTGTTCTGTTTAAAATTATTTAATTAATATCCGATAATTACTATAATTAATCCATGAACCTATCACAATATTATTAATATTTGATTTTTGATGCATTTTTTAGTCAGATTTTGAGGCCGGTTCGCAGGACATACTTAAATTAAGTAGGCCAAGAACCGGGCTCGAAATCTGAAAAAAAAGGCGCGAAAAGCGAGTATTAAGAATATTGGGATAGGTTCATATGATAAGGATTTATTTAGATAATAATGCTAGCACCTGCCTTGATAAAAGGGTGGCCGAGGCCATGATTCAGGAGCTTGAAAAAGGCCCTGCAAATCCTTCCAGTATCCATTATTTTGGGCGGGAAGCAAAAAACCGGCTCAATCTAGCCCGGCGCATTATCAGCGACTATTTACAGGTAAAACCTGGCGAGCTCTTCTTTTCCTCGAGTGGGACCGAATCACTCAACACGATTTTGCGCACCATCCAACAGGGACATCTGATTACCTCCGATATTGAACATTCTGCCATTTATAAGACGGTCCAAATTTTAGAAAAAAAGGGTTGCTCTGCCACTTATCTTTCTACCGGGCTCGAAGGTTTTGTCTCCCCCAGCGATGTGAAAAATGCCATTAAATCTGACACGCGCTTGATTGTCTTAAGCGCTGTGAATAGTGAAACCGGTGTGAAAAATCCCATCGATGAGATTGCACTCATTGCTAAAGAAGCAAATATCCCTTTTATCGTCGATGCTGTCTGTCTCCTAGGCAAGGAGCCATTTAAAATTAGCGATGGAATAAGCGCCATGATCTTTTCAGCCCACAAACTGCATGGCCCTAAAGGCGTTGGCCTTGCTTGGATCCATCCTAGATTCAAATTTGAACCGCTGATCACAGGTGGGGATCAGGAATTTTCTAAAAGGGCGGGCACAGAAAATCTCTTTGGGATTATTGGCTTTGCAAAAGCCATTGAACTTTTAAAAGAGGAACTTCCCGCTGCTACGGTACGGATGGGAAGCTTACGCGATCGCTTTGAAAAGAAGCTCATGGAGCAGCTGCCTAATGTTCAAATCAATGGCCAGGGGCCAAGAGTTGTCAATACAAGCAATCTTTCTTTTCTTGGTGTAGACGGGGAAGCGCTGCTAATGAAACTTGATCTCAGCGGCATTGCAGCCAGTCATGGTTCTGCTTGTAGTTCTGGCGCCTTGGAACCTTCGCGCGTCTTAAGGAACATGGGATTATCAAAAGAGCGCGCTTCTTGCGCTATTCGTTTTTCTTTAAGCCGCTTCACTACCGAAGAAGAAATCGATCAAGCCGTCAAAGTCATCGTCGATATGTTGGCATAACCTCTCTTAATAACGTGCCCTTGCCCCTGCCCCTGCCCTTGCCCGAAATTAAAAAAGTGTTCTGACCAAAAGTGTTACCTATGTGGGTGTCCTTTTGTAACCCATGTGAGTTTCCTACCTCCTACCAAAGAACCGGGCAAGGGCAAGGGCAGGGGCAAGGGCAAGTTGTTAAGAGATTAGTTAAGTATTAACAAACTCTCTGATCTGGTCGAATGTGATTTGTTGGGTCGCTATGCGCCGGTCTAAAAGAGCTAAAGCTTGTTTTTTGTCAGCTGCATCAAATGACCTTTTAAATGCCCACCCAGGATGCTCACTCATAATTAATTTGCCAATCGCATGACAGTCGATTGATGGAAGTTTTAAAAAGTCATCTTGAAACTCTTGTTTTTTAAATGGAACAGGTTTTTCATTGATAACTCTGTATAGACTTCCCAATTGCTGAAGTGAAAATTCCAAATAAAGATGCTCTACAGTATTGCTAAATAGATTCCAAAAGTCTTGGTTGAGAAGATAGTCTTTTAATGAATTTAAAACTGGGTTGTTAATTCTATTGTGGATAAGCTGGGTCAATTTATTTTGAGTATTTGGATGAAGGGCTTTATAAAAGTCCAATCTAAGAGAAAGCAATTTATTTTCTGTAGGATGCCTAGATTCTGCTTCCTCTTTTGCAAGATAGAGCGCTTTTGCTATTTTATCCCACTGCTTATCGTCATAAATGACATTTGGAATGACTACTGGAGCCTGTCCTGCGACAACAACTGGCACAGGAATCACAAGGTTTTCATCCAGCGCCCTTTTCTCAACTTCAGTCATATCCATGTCCATTTTCATTCCCCAAAAGAGGTTAACGACTTTAGTAGCCCAATCCCAAGCAGTTTCATAGATGCTTCTGAAGAATAGAATAATGGGAGAGATAAAAAATTCGAAAAAGCCAATTTCGACCGCATCATTCTTTGGGATCTCAAGACAAGAGAGCTGATCTCCTACTCCATGAGGAGTTGATGCGGTTAATAGGCTTCTTCTTTGCAGTTCATTATAGTATAGCTCGGTTGACTCGCCCCTTGTGGAGCGAACTAGTATTTCATTAGCCAGTTCATAAGAACTAGCCTCTGGATCAATTGGCCCGACTGACTCGCCCCTCAAGGAATGAACTAGCATTTCATTAGCCTGTTCATAAGAACTACGCCCTGTGGGTGGTACAGACATATATAACCTAAATTTTAAATTTTTATTAATTACTTTAATTATATATGAAATAATAAAATAATTAAATTGTTAAATTATTAATTTGATAATTAAAAGATGGTGTGAATAGAAATTATTTTAGGCCCAATTAGCGGAGCCTCCTCGACGGTGAGTTCAATTTGGTCAACCCTTAGGCTTTCTTTCAGCTCTGGATCATGTCCAAGCCCTTCCCTCATCAGCTCCTCCAGGGTCAGGGCACCTTGCGAATCTAAATGGACGGAAAATTTTTTATTAAAATCATCGATTTTCGTATCTCCTGGGAGTGAAAGATCAAGAATCACATGGCGCATCCTGGGGACCATATCTTCAAAAGCTTCCCAATGGTCTGATCTTCCAAAGATCTCATCTATGATTTCATCTAAGGTCAAGATACCCACTGCGAGGCCACTTTCATTGAGAACAATTGCAATACTTTGGTTATTCCTGCGAAACTGTTTTAAAATCTGCAAAATTGAACTTTCTTCTGTGATGAACCATGCCGGTCTAGCATGATCTTTAACAAACTGATCTTCTAGGATGCGTAAAAGATCGCGTGGATAAACAATCCCGACAATATTTTGCGGGGTACGTTGATAAATCGGGATATAGGGAACATATTTTGACCGCAGTAAAGAGCGCATCTCGCCAACTGTAAAAAAAGAGGGCATCATATGCACTTGATGCAGCGGGATCATCAAATCTTTGGCTTTTTTTATTTTTAAAGCGAAAATATTGCCCGCTATTGTAGTGATCTCTTTGGGCTCTGTCTGCGCTTCTTCTTCGCGCTGTTCGAACATGTATTGAAGCTCTTCACGGGTCAGATAGACCCCCTCTTTGACACTACTTCCGATTAAACGATTGATCAATTGACAGATAAAATCAAAAAACCAGATCACAGGACGCAACACAATGGATGTAAAATAAATAAGAGGGATGCCCAGCATCACAACATGCTCCGCATATTGTCTGCCTGCAAGCAGTGGAGCAAGCTCTGCAAAAATCAGAACAAGAATGATCTGACTAATGGGAGCAAAGTCAGGACTAATCCCAAGGCCCTCATAAAAGTGACGCGAACATTCAGATCCTAGCTGCATACAGCTATTCACGACAATAAGCGTTGTCCCAAAGAGAAGAGCAGGGCGCTGGATCAGATAATTGAGCCAGAGCGCACGGCGCTTTTTTAAGCTCACATAATATTGAAGCCTCACTTTATTAAATGAGACACAGGCCATTTCCAGCATGGCAAAAACCCCTTGAATCATCAGGAACAAAAGAGCTAAAAATAGATAAAACTTCCAGGAATTCATGTCGTTAGTTCTTGAGGTTTTAATTTACGGATATAGATGCGTTTGACTCGCTTTTGATCACTTGAGAGCACATGAAAAAGGAGATTTTTCCAAATATATTTGGTCCCTGTCTTTGGAATATCGCCAAGTTGTTCAGTGAGCCATCCTCCTACTGTGACCATATGGCTTTCACTTGGAATGGAAAGATCAAAAATAGATTCTAATTCTAAGAGTTCTAATTTGCCGCTTGCAATGATCACATTTTCTCCAGCTCTAGTGAAGCGGCTCTTTTCATCTCTGCGGTCTGCGATTTCACCCACAACAGCTTCCACAAGATCTTCAAGAGAAATAAGGCCAGAAAATGACCCATATTCATCCACAGCAATGGCAAGAGACTCTTTTTTTTCATACATCTCATCAAGTATGGCTTTAGCGGAAGAGGATTCTGGAATAAAAAAGGGTTTTTTCAAAAAACGGACAAGGTCCCCTGAAGTTTTGATATGATCGCGGTTAATAAAAAAAAGGCCGCTTGTCATAATCCCTTTAATCTTGTCTAACCCCCCTTCACAGACTGGGACGCGTGTGCATTCTTGGTCAACAAAAAGGTGGACGATCTCTGTCAGAGGATCATTTAAATCAAAATAGAGAACCTCTTCTCTTGGGCGCATGAACTCTTTGACTGTTGATTCTTCAAGTTTAAGATAGCCCTGCATTAGGTCAGCTTCATCAGGGCCGAGTACCCCGCTCGCTTCTGAAGTTTTTAAAGCATGTTCTAACTCAGCGACGGAAATCTCCCCTTCTTTCTTTAAATAAAAAAACATCCAGCGGAAAATTTTATTGGTGATTGCGAGCAATACTTTGCGAAAAGGAAGAAATATTTTCTGAATCACGAAAAGGGGCTTAGCAACTCTGTAACTAATCGCTGTATTATTCGCAAAGCCGACAGATTTCGGAATGGCCTCGCCAAAAATCAGAATGAGGGCAAGCGGGAGCCCCACCGTAAATGCCCAGCCTGAAAAATCACCAAATAAGGTCGACATCAAGTTCTGAATTAAAATGCTCATTGTCACATTGATGATGATCATGGTGATCAGAAGGTCTTGAGGCCTGGAGACTAAACGAGAAATCAGTCGTTTTTTCGGATCAGGATCGTGACTGTAGGCCTTAATTTTGATTGGGGAAAGTGAAAAAAGGGCTGTTTCAGAAGCTGCAGAAAATGCAATTCCAAATAAGAAAACAATGAGAACCGTAACTAAAATGTAGGTCACTTGAACCTATCCCAATATTCTTAATATTTGATTTTTGATGCATTTTTTAGTCAGATTTTGAGGCCGGTTCGCAGGACATACTTTAATTAAGTAGGCCAAGAACCGGGCTCGAAATCTGAAAAAAAAGGCGCGAAAAGCGAGTATTAAGAATATTGGGATAGGTTCTTACTCCCTTTCGAAATAAACTTTCACTTGTCCCTTAGGAACTACACCCAATTTTTTCATCAGCAGCATCTCAATCCAAGCTGGATCGCTTTGGCTATCAATCCGGAGATTTAAATCCTCCCTTTTTTGCATAGCCGCCAGGCGTTGCAGTTCCAAATGTTTGATTTTGCTATCTAGCTGAAAAAAAATCTCCTTTTTCTTTTGCATGCTTTTAGCATAGAGTGCCCAACAAAGCGCAACAAAGAGTAGCATCCACCACCAGCGATGGACAAGGTTTGAGAAAAAAGAATGGTTTTTAGAAAGTATCTGACTCAATTTAAGCGACCCCTACTTCAATTCATAGAAAATTAGTCATTATCATGCAAGAGGCAGGGTGATTTCTTTTTGTCCCATATACTTTCCTTTTCTGTCTGCATAAGAGACTTCGCACTCTTCAGCAGCTTGATAGAAAAGCACTTGCGCAAGCCCTTCATTGGCATAAATTTTGGCAGGCAAGGGGGTTGTATTAGAAATCTCCAATGTGACGTACCCTTCCCATTCCGGCTCAAAGGGGGTCACGTTCACAATGATGCCACACCTTGCATAGGTCGATTTCCCAATGCATAAGGTAAGGACATTGCGAGGGATGCGGAAATATTCCACACTTTTAGCAAGGGCAAAAGAATTGGGTGGAATGATACAGGCATCTGCGACAACATCAACAAATGCGCTTGTGGTAAAATTCTTCGGGTCTACAAGGGAATTGTTCATATTTGTAAAAATCTTGAACTCATTTGAAACGCGAAGATCATACCCGTAACTCGAAAGTCCGAAACTGATCACCTTTTTCCCATCCACTTGTCGTATCAAAGTGTCAGAAAAAGGTTCAATCATCTTATATTTCATTGCCATTTCTCGAATCCAACGATCAGACTGAAGGCTCATATTTTAGTCCCCTATTATGTTAGAGTATAGATAGAACAAGAAAGATATAAGTGCTACAGTATATTTTATAGGAATTTTTTATGGAATCTTTTATCCAATCTTCATGGACAAAAAAGCCGGATGAGACGTTTGAAGTCACCCTGCGTCCATTCCAACTCACAGAGTTTTTAGGGCAAGAAAGACTTAAAGAGCGTCTGGAAATTTTTATCGGCGCTGCAAAAAAGAGAAAAGAGGCGCTAGGCCATTGTCTTTTTTATGGACCACCCGGGCTTGGCAAGACAACACTTTCCAATATCCTTGCAAAAGAGATGGGAGCGCAGCTGACCACAAGTTCTGGGCCTGCTCTTGAAAAAGCCGCCGATTTAGCTGGCATTTTGACTAATTTAAAAGAAGGAGATTTCCTTTTTATCGATGAGATCCACTGCCTTCCCCGCAACATTGAGGAATACCTCTATTCTGCCATGGAAAATTTCTCATTAGATCTGATGATTGATAGCGGACCTGCCGCGCGCTCTGTTCAGATTAAACTTGCTCCTTTTACACTAGTTGGCGCCACGACCCGTTTTGGGCTTTTGAGCAGCCCTATGCGATCGCGCTTTTCTTTTACCTATCGTTTGGACTATTATGAGCCGCAAGTGCTGAAGCAAATTGTGTTGCGCTCCAGTCAGATTCTTAAAGTCCCCATTGATGAACTAGGGGCTTTAGAGATTGCAAGGCGCGCTCGCGGTACACCACGCATTGCCAATCACTTGTTGCGCTGGGTACGCGATTTTGTAGAGACTCAAGGGTTGAAGAGCATTGATAAAGCAGCTGCAAATAAAGCTTTGCTTATGCTAGATATCGATGAGAAAGGTCTGGATGAGATGGATAAAAGGATTTTAAGATTGATTATCCAGCACCACCAGGGAGGACCTGTCGGCTTAACTACTTTGGCAGTAGCTCTCGGGGAAGATCCTTTAACTCTTTCGGAAGTGTATGAACCTTATCTGATCATGCAAGGTTTCTTAAAACGCACTCCAAGAGGGCGCGAGGTCACAAAATTTGCTTATGAACATTTAAAGCTAAATAACGGAGATATTTTATGTTGATCCCTTTTTTATTGACCTGTTGCTCCCTTTGTCTCTCCCCTCTTTTGTTGTCTGCTGCGTCAAGCCATGTGAATTCTATTCCCAGCGACATCTCAAAGAAAGGAAAACCAGCAACAGTTAAAATCGCTTTAGAAAAATTAACGCAAGACCTATTTCTAGACGTCAAAGGCAAATTTCTGATCTATCACCCTAAAACAGAGATGTTAATTGAATCTGGAGTCTATGGGAAGCGCGGAAAGGTTGCTATGACAAGAGATGGTCTTAGATGGGGTGAAACTTTGCCCGGCACGTTTGAAATGCGCATTGTTCCTGGCGATTCTGAGAGCAGCATCTTAGTGAATGGCCTCCAATACAAAGGTGCGCTTGAGATCTACAGCATCGGCAATCAATTAAGCGTCATTAATGAAGTCGACATTGAAAACTATTTGAAATCTACGCTCGCTTTCGAAGCTGCCCAAGTTCCTGAAGAGTTACTTGATATGGTGGCTATTGTTGCCCGCACAAATCTTTATTATCTAGCACGCAAAAACAAAGATGCTAGCTGGCACCTAGATGCACAAAAAGTGCATTATACAGGCATGGAGGGCGTACAAAAAAGCAAATATGTGGAAGCTGCGATTGACAAGACCAAGCACCTCATCATGACCTTTAATGAGGAACCATTTCCTGCCGTTTGGTCACAAGATTGTGCTGGGAAAAGCGCTTCTTACTCATCTGTCTTTAGAAAGGGCGGCACAACACCTCCAGGCGTTGATGCGCTACCTTCGGCGTTCCATCGTGCTAAAAATGCATGGAACTTTACGATCGAAAAACAAAAACTTGCAGAGATTGTAGGTATTGATTCCATTACAAAAATCGACCTTTTCAATGCAGAAAAAAGCGGAAAAGTCTATGCCTTACGCTGCAGCAATAACGAGGAGACAAAAAGCATTGATTTCTTCACTTTGCAAAAAGCTTTAGGGAGCAATCTTCTAAAAAGCAATGATTTTACGCTCAAGGCAGACGAAAGCCAAGTGGTCTTTTCTGGCTATGGCCAAGGAGTAGGGGTAGGGCTTTGCCTTTCTAGCGCTGAAATCCTTGTAAAAAGAAGAGAAAACCCAAGAAAAATTTTGAAAACTTTCTTTCCAGGTGTTCAGCTCATTTTTATGCATACCCTGGATAGTAAAGGGAATGCAGGTGAAGAAAAAATTTCACCCGTTTGGCAATAAACAACTCAATTTGATAGAATGACCTTTGAACCGGGGACTTCAAGGAATAAGCCGTTTGAACCAGGTCAGGACCGGAAGGTAGCAGCCTTAAAAACTAAAGCTTATGTTTTGAACCATCTCCGGTTCGCTTTTTGTAACATATTCTAAGATTTTTACAACCACAGAGGCACAGAGAGAACAGAGGGTCGCAGGAGAATTCATTTTTTTGCGAGCGAAGCAAAAAAATAAAAGAAACTCCTCCGAACTCTATCACTCCGTGTCTCTGTGGTTGTATTTCTGTCAAAAGCTAAAAGTGAGTCCAGCGAAAAAACCGTCTAAGACCATGTTGCTTCTTGCTTCAATTTGTCTATGCGTGCTTGATCCTTTTTCAAGCTGTTTGGGTGCCAAGGCAAATCCTGTAGCCAGTATTCCTTGATAGCCGATATGAATATTCATGTGTTCATACCATTGATAAGTCAGTGACCCAACACCCTCAAGCAACCAGGCAGCAGCCCAGCGCTTCTTTTCAAAATCTCTAATGATGAGCGTATTATTCTCATCGCCTAAAAAGACATCGTCGCGTGCATCATTAAGAAAAGTGGCGCCTTTCATAATGACTGTCCAGGTCCACCTTGGCCCAGGATTAATCTCAAAAACAAATCCACCTTGCGCGCCATAGAGCAAATTTTTTGTCTTAATGCGGTAATTTGAAAGGTCCGTAGACTGGGTATAAGCAAGATTCAATCTCTCCCTCAAATACATGAATCGAAATCCTAAAATCCATGAGGCCGAAAAATAATTGATCCGTCTAGGCGTCAGATGGCCCCAATAATTAAATTCTCCATTTTGTAAATTAGAGTTGTATTTGGCCGCAACAAAGCTGGCAGTATTGTAATCGTTAGTAAAGTCAGGATCATCAAAAGGAAAAGCTAAAGAGGCATTCCCGCCCGTGACACTTCTGCCTGTCCAAGGGAAGACATAGAAATAGATCGCTTCAAGAGAAGCCTCCTCGCAACTTACATAGGTCAATTTTCCACAAAGTCCTGTTTGCCATTGCCACTGATGTGTGAGGTTCTCACTTTTCAACACATGTTCAAAATCTCCATTTGCTTCTAGGATACTCGTATTCACTGCTAAAGTGCGCTCTGGGACATCCGAGCGGCGCACATACATCCAATTGGTTTCAATCAGAAAGTGATCGCTTATCCCTGGAGGACAGCAATAGGTTCCATAGACTGTCGAAGCAAATGAGAGGGAGAGTAAGAGACACTTTCTTTGCATAGTGCTTAAAAAAATACTAGATTACCGATTTATCGCCCATTGCATTTTCCAATTTAGAAAGCGAGCGCCGCAGTTCTGTCTCAGCATCCAAACCAGCCTCTTCAGCTTCTGCAATGAGTGCCAAAAGTCGATCACCGATTTTTTCTTGTGCCTGTGGCATGGGAAGTTTTGTCCGTTTCATTTTCTGCAAGATTTTCTGCGTTCTTGCAAGAAGTGGGAGTGTTTTGGGAATTCCATCTAAGAAGTGTTTGCGCCCTTTTTCTTTGTTTTCCTCTTTTTTGATCTTTTCCCACGTTTTAACCACATCTTGCACGCTATCGACTTTAAGATTTCCAAAGACATGAGGATGGCGGCGGATCAATTTTTCTTTGACCTGGACAATCACATCCCAAATCGTAAATCGCCCGAGTTTTTCTGCAATTTTTCCATAAAAGATAATCGTATATAAAAGGTCGCCAAGCTCTTCCCTAATCTTTTGATCATCATTTTCATCTACAGCCTCAAGAAGTTCATGCGCCTCTTCCAAAATATAGGGCTGGAGTGTCGTAAAGGTCTGTTTTTTATCCCAAGGACAGCCTTCAGGCCCTTGCAGCGTATCTGCCACTTGTAAAAGATCTTCAAATTTGTTCATAATACCCTCTAAAAGGACCTATCCTAACATACTCCTATGATAGAAAGACAGTTCACAGTGACGGTTTATATTTTAGATGGAAATAAGACTCTCTTGCTTAATCATCCAAAACATCAGAAATGGCTTCCTCCCGGCGGTCACGTAGAACCGGGCGAAACTCCCCCAGAATGCGGAAAGCGGGAAGTTTTGGAAGAAACAGGCCTTGAGATCGAATATATTAAGCAAGAAAACATCTGGATCAATGCCTGGAATGCCAGAAGCTTTGAGCGGCCCTACCTTTGTCTGCTTGAAAACATTCCGCCGCATGGCATACAGGGAGCACATCAACATCTCGATCTGATCTATGTGGCAAAGCAGGTTGGCGGCAGCCTTCTTAAAGAACCAGTGGAAAAAAATCTCCTGCGCTGGTGGACTTTAGAGGAGATGGATCAGCACTTATCTGAAGAAGAGCTGTTTGGAGAAACAAAGGAAACCATTGAGCACCTATTTATAAAATCTTCAAATTTTTGAAAAATAGTCTCAGCGCTTAAATCTTTTATACAAGCCCCTGTTTTGCAGGTGCGCAAAATTGCGCAGCGTTTAACAAATTCCCTTCCATAAGGGCAACTCCCTTGCAAAGCAAAATGCTGCTCTCCCAAAGGCTTATAAACATGTGCAGAGGATGGCCCAAAAAGACTAAAACTTGGTGTAGGGGTTGTTCCGCAAAGATGGAGGGTCGCAGAATCCATAGAGATCACTGCACCCACATCATGCATGAGATTTTGCAACTGCGGAAGCGTTAGGCCACCCAAAGCCTTGCTATGAGGGAACTCCGACTCAAACTTTTCCGCCCATTTCTTTTCTTCTTCATTTCCAAAGATGAAAAGAAAAGAAAAGGGAAATTTTTCTTGGATCATTTTTAAAAGTTGCAGGAGGGTTTCTTGCGGTAACTGTTTATTGGACCATCTTGATCCAAAGCAGACCATTAAAATGGGACCTCTTAAACCCACCTCCTGTACTTCACTTTTGAGCCGGACTGTTTGCAAAGGAAAATGGCTCAAATCTTTAAAATAACCTTGGATTAGGTGAAGGTATTGCAACTGGATATTTGTTCCAAGAGGGACATCAAAGCGACAAGTTGTAGCCAAATAATTCAGTTTTTCGGGCAATCTTTTAAAACTATAGCCCACTTTTTCTTTGCTTCTTGCCATTAAAGTGAAAAGGGCCGATTTACTATTTCCTTGAAGATCAAAAAGAAGGTCATATTCAGTCTCACGAAGCTCCTTTTTAAATTTTCTGAAGGAGTCCCAGGTTTCTTTTTGAAACAAGTTTCTTCTCCAGGTTTTTGTATCTACCTGGATCACCTTATTGACTAAGGGATGTGAAGAGGCAAGCTCTGCCATTCCTTTCTCTACTACCCAATCGATTTGTACTTCAGGAATTTTGTGTTTAAGATAGGCCAAAACAGGAAAGGTTTGGATCACATCTCCAATTGCCGATGTCTTTACAATTAGCACTCTCATAAATCCAATGCATTTTTGGCATCTAAAAAGTCTTGTGGCAATTCTGCTGTCACTTCAACTTTTTCATGAGTGATGGGATGGATAAAGTTCACTTGATAGCTGTGCAAAAGATGGCGCATAGGCCGGTAAAGACAGACAAATTCTTTTGCATATTGCCAATCGCCTAAAATGGGATGAGAAATGGCATGAAACTGGACACGGATCTGATGGGTTCTTCCTGTAATCGGTTCAATTAAAGCAAGGGATGCATGATTTCCCTTTTTTAAACATTTCCACAAAGTAATGGCCCTTTTGCCCGCTTTTTTCTTTGAAAGGGTATAAATGACTCCCCCGTCATAGCTGGTTTTTGGCACCAGAAAATCATCCATCTTCCCTTCTTCTGATATCCACCCATCTACGATCGCTAAATAGTGTTTCTGGATCCGTCTTTTGACAAAGAGTTCGACCATTTTTTCTTTCATGCTATCGGTTTTTGCAAAGATCAGTACGCCAGAGGTCTCTTTATCCAGACGGTGGATGAGATGATGAGCATTCATATTAGCTGTGCAAACCAGGCCAGCAGGTTTATTACATATTAGTAGAGACTCATCTTCAAATAGTGTTGAAAGGGCCCCCAAGCTCTTTTTTTCATCGGAAAACTTGAGTTCTATGCGATCACCCGAAGAAAGGTGATGTGTGGAAAAATACTCCACTCTGCCATTGACAGTGCATTTCTTTTCATCAATGGCCCTTTTGAGCGCTTTTACAGAGATCTGTTGTCCTTTGCACTTATCGCGCAAAAAAGAAAGAAGTCCTGCTCCATGATCTTTGGGTTTAACCTCTAGACGAAACGTTTTCATTTTTACAAGTTTTCTAAGAATTGGACCAGCAGACGAACGCCGAAGCCTGTGGCTTGCACTGGTTGATAGGGTTTTAACTCAGTTGGAAAGGCAGTTCCTGCAATATCGATATGGGCCCAAGGAAGATCTTTTTTTATAAATCTTTGGATGAATAAGGCAGCCGTAATCGAACCGCCAGCTCTTCCCCCAACACTTTTGATATCAGCAAACTTGGATTTCAGCAGCTCTTTGTATTCAGAATAAAGCGGCATGCGCCAGAGTCTTTCATACGTTTCTTCACCAGCTTCAAAGAGCGCTTTTGCCAACTTATCATCATTTGAAAAAAGCCCGGAGACCTCTTCTCCTAATGCTACCACAACACTTCCAGTTAAAGTGGCAATATCAATAGCACGTGTAAGAGGATAATGCTCTTGAGCGTAAGAAAGAGCATCAGCAAGGACTAGCCTCCCTTCAGCATCCGTGTCAGAAACATAGACAGTGATACCGCTATGGCTCTTATAAACATCCCCTATTTTATAGCTACTAGGACCAATCGCATTTTCAGTAGAGGCGATCACACCTAAAATATTGGTCTTTAATTTCAATTCCGCGGCCGTGCGCAGGGTCCCAAGTACAACTGAGGCGCCAGCCATATCATCGCGCATCGTTTCCATATTGGATGGAGGCTTTAAATTAAGTCCGCCCGTATCAAAAGTGATCCCTTTTCCCACAAGTGCTGTAAATTCTTTTGAGCGTGGATTTCCCCGGTATTCTATTAAAATAAAGGCAGGTTCTGTCGTTGCCCCGCGGCTTACAGCAGCAAGAAGCCCCATTTTTTCATGTTCAATCTGTTTGCGATTAAATACTGTGGTCTTAATCCCAGAAAAATCTTTGGCAAGCTCTTTGGCTTTATGGGCTAAAAATGTGGGTGTGACCTCATCTGCATTATTAATGCACAGATCGCGGGCAAAATAAACAGACGAAGCAATAGTGAAACTTTTTTGGCAAAGCGCAAACATCTCTTTGGTGAGTCCAATGAAACGAAACTCTTTTAAAAGAGGTGGCATCTCACCTTTCGTATCGTGCCGATTTTGATCAAACGAATAATTAGTGAGAAAAAGCCCTTCACAAAGTCCCCTGCAGAGCTCTTTTTTCATCTGTTTGGTCGCAGGAATGACAACATTGACTTTTTCTGCTTTGACTTTTCGAAGTAGTTTGACCGCATGCGCATAGCAGCGCCTTAAATTTTCAGTTGTTAGTTTCTTTTCTTCTCCAAGTCCAAGAAGAACAAGACGCTTTTCGATTTCATTTTCTACCACTAAGTAGTAGACCTCACCCTCTTTTCCAGAAAAATCTCCCGTTTCTAATACGGGCCCAAACAAATCGGAAAATTCTTTTCCTGAAAAAGCTGGTTCAGCCTGCTTTTTTCCATGCCAAAAAGGAATGACAATCGCATCTGCTTTTGTGCGATCCTTAAAACTAGCGCAAGATAATTTCATTTAGATTTCCTACCTTTTTAAAAGGGAATTTCCTCATCGCCTGGCTCATCTTTGCCTTGACCATGTTCTTTTGAGCCGCCGCCTGCGTAAGCCACCTCTTGTCCTTGATCTTGCCCTGAAGAAGAGTTGCCGCTATCTGGCCGTCCAAATGGACTAAATTGCAAATTCACAGCAGTCATGCTCATCGAAACTTGAGGCTGACCTTCTTTATTAGTAAAAATTTCAGGTTTATTGAGTTCACCAAACACAATGATAGGACTTCCTTTTTTAAAATAAGGGATCATTTTATCAAATTGCTCTCCCCAAACAGTCACCTTCCACCAAATGGTTTCATCTTTGCCTGAACGTCTGGCACGCGCTGCTACTCTTAATGTTGTGACCTTCTGTCCTGATGAAGTAAAACGTACTTCCGGATCTGCTCCTAAATGGCCTGCAATCGTTGCATTATTCATTTTAGTCCTCCCTATATATATGTAACGCTTTCACAATTGTAAAAAATTCTCGCAAATAAAGGAAATGTTCCTTTTAAAAAAAAATCTTTATGGACAAAAAAAAATTAATGCGATAGACGTGGAATTTACGGTTTTAAAAAATTTTTAGCATAAAAAATATGACAAGAAAAACAAATCCAAGGCCTAGCCAAGAAAATTTCTGGAACGAGAAGACCAACATTCGGTTCTCTTCAAAGAAATCGCTCTTTGTTAAAGATCTTTTAAATTCAATTGATGAAGCGCCCGATTTCCACGATCCATTTTCAGAGCTTAACCTTTTTCTTTCTCAAAAAGTCAAGCAAGAAATGTGTCACTGCGGCAACAGTAAAAAATGGTCAGTGAAACTCCAAGATGATCTCATTCAGAAAATCACGCCTGAGTTTCAAAAAAAATTCCCTCAATATCGTTTGGGAGTATCAGCGCTGAAAAAAACTTGGGAAAAGGTCTCTTTCTATTCACAACAGATCCAGCATCAAAAGGAAGCTTTGACACAAGCTGGAAAACTCAATATTTCTTTCTTTATTAAAGAAAATCTAAAATCGCTGCCTCAATTAAAAAATACCTGCCATATCCATCCCTATCATTTTGCCCACCAGCTCGCTTTGAAAATGAGCGAATGCATCGCCACAGTGGATGGAGTGCGCCCTAAATTAGATGAACTCACTCAAATGATCTGGTCGATCCAAAGACATTTGATTCCCAATTTAAATCCACAGCATTTCAAAAGCCCCTATGATGAATACGATAAAATAGATAAGTTGATCGTAAAAACAATTTTGGAAATTAGCGCTAAACATCCGCAAATTGCGCAAAAAGAGCTCGCCTATCAAGTCAAAGAATCGCTGCAATATTTGCATGACTTGCCAGATTTCCCATCGATTGAAAAGCTAACATGCAATTTATCTGCCCTTTTGGCTGAAAAACTCTATCCTTCGTCTCCCTTTCACACCCAATTTTTAGGTGAGGAAAAAGAGGCAATTATTCAGTTTTTAAAAAGACAGATTAATCTGTGCAAAACATCCCATCTAAAGATTCAGCATCATGAAATTATTAGGCGGATCATTGCTTTATATACGCTGGCATGTGGGCTTCCCAAAGATCTTTCAGATGAAAAGATCCATGAAGCCATTGATGCCTCTTATCCAATCCACCAAGAGAAAAAACCAGATCTTCCTCAAGCTTTATATGCATTTATTTCTGCGCAGACATTGCTGATTAAAAATGATGCGCTCTGCCATAGCCCAGATTACATCAAAAAAATGGTTTTAGAAGCTTATCAAGAAGCCAAACTTCTTAGAGAAGCAGATGGGCAGCTCTTAGAGATTGTCATCTGGAAAATTATCAATGAAACAGATGGCATTCTTGACCGTCTTCCCTATCGCATCGGTCAAAAAATTGAAGAAGAGATTGCGGGTATTCTCATTGATGATCCCCATTTAAGTTTTTCAAATGTGATTCAAGAGGTGCTCTCTTTTTTCAAAAAAATCAAAGAGCTCTCTCTTCACAAAAATGTAAGTGAAATCGATAACAAAATCCATGTTTGGACCATGCAAAGCGATATGCTCTTGCGCTGGGTCCATTTGAACCATGAAATTCCACTTTTGAAATTGATTAGTCAAAAATGGGCGGATTTAAAAAATGAAGCGGCACTTTCTTACCAGCAATTTGTCAGTGAAGTTTGCCAAGCTTACTTGCAAAAATATCCGCGCCTGGCCTCTTATGCGCCTCAAGTCACCTCGCGCATTTGGACCCTTTTTAAATACAATTGGTATACTCTTTTTAGCCAGCCTGAAGAGTCATCATTTGATCGATTCCTTAAATGGCATGGATCCTATCTTCTCTCTTGCAACACAGACAAAGAGCAGATTTTAATCCAGCTCGAAGAGCTATGCAAGCGCATGCTTCCTCTTGTCCCCTTCGACTCAATCAAAGCCCAAGGAATGTTTAATTTTTCTGTCTAAAACCAGCTCTTTGAACGGGCTTCTAAATAGGAGAACCATTTTTGGAAGTTGGAATAGCGTCTAAGGTTTTCTGGAAGAAGATTTTTAATTCTCTTTTTTAATTTCTTATAGACACTTGTTAATAACCCTTCATCAGCTGTCTTTGCGCCAAGTGGATGGTGTGATAAGTAACGGTCCATGGCACTCAAGCGAATGTGTGAGGAGAAATCTTTAGAAAAGGCATAAGCGCTTTGGACAGCGCTTTTTTCTAATACTTTTTTACCCCCTATAGTCTTAATCGCAAGCATCGCTTTTGCAATGCGGGCCGATAATTTAGCCTGAGCAAAACTGCAGTTTTCGCTCCCTTGTATTTTTGCTTTCAGCTCTTCAAGTTGTGTACATACATCATCTTGACTTGGGTTTTTATCTAGCCTTGGGGAGAGATGGCTTGGCAAAGTCTCATAATAAAGATTAAGGGCCTCTTCTTTGTTCCCCGAACTAGCCTGAACTATTTTCTCTACTATATCTTTCGTTATTGCATTGGAATCGATCTGATATGCTTTAACAGTCTCATATCCTCTAAAGGAAAAAGGCGCACCCTTACCCCTATTTACAATAGTAAAATAACCATTACAAAAAACAAGTGCTATTGCGTGGTTGGAAAATCCCGCAGGAAGAATAGTCAGAGCGCCACTTCGAATTGAATCTAACACTTTTTCATAATCTACATCTTTGTGACACATTTTGTGAGTGTCGGCTGCATTTTGAAATGCATTTTCTAGCTCTCTTTTTTCATCAGGCGTCAAATTTGAGGAAAAAAAATTGGGCAAAGTTCCCAGCAACATTCTTAAATGACTAAACTGACTGGAAGAAGTTGATCCCGCATACAATTCCCCATTAATACTATTGTGGTGTCCCAATAGGAATTTATCCATCTTTTTGACATATTCAGGAAAATGTAGTCGAAAAAGTTCTTTAATGCGTTCATCAATGGGCTTTAAGTAGGCAAAATAAGATTCATAATCTTCATAAGTAAGAGCAATCCTTTCATTTTTAAAGATTTTTCCCACAATTTCCACCTTTCCCTTTTTGCAAGCCCATTTTAAGAGCTTTTTTACCCAGAACTTTCTTTCATAAATGGGATCAGAAGCTGGTGGGAGGAGTTTGAAAGCTAATCCTAGATTATTATCTTCTCTGGCAAGAATAAACAGTTTCTGCCGAGCGTCGGTATTGTGCCATTCTAAAGCATCGATTACACTCTCAAAAGTCGCATCGGGAACATTTATTCTTTTTAGCTCTGCATAAGTCTCCTCAAGGCTAGGTAGCTTGGCACGAGTAGATAAATCTAAGAGCCAGCTCTCTCCTTCTTTGCTTTCTTCTTTTGCATCGAAAAGGAAAGGACGGAAAGATGATGTATTTGTGGATACAAAGCTTGTCATAGTACTTTATATTTTACCAAAAAAAACAGCTATTTGTAAAGTTTTTATTTAAGTCATAATACACTAATAATGAGCAAATTACGTCGTTGCCTATTCGAAATCCTAAAACGCATTAATTCGTTGATAATTAAGGAATTACATTATACTTTCATTTAATTACAAATTAGTGTAAAATAATTACTATTATGCCATTAATACCAATAAATATAAATGAACCAGCTGCTTCAAATAATGTAAATTCGGTCGTGCCTACCCGTTGTTCAATGCCGTCAAAACAAATGGAAGAAATCCTAAGTGCCCGTATTTATTCTGATGCGCCTGGGTTTGAAAAGCTACTGCAGCTAAAAAAACAAGGGCGAATCATAACAAGTCTTAAAAAACACTTGCTTTAGTTGATATCTATAAATTTGACATTTTATACGGCATTTTGTTCCCTTTGGTCATTTTAACCAAAGGAATGCTTTTCTTAATCAGTCTCATTCCTATATCTCAATTAGATGGCGTTAGAAATTACTTAAGAAAGGATAAATTCTTAATAGCAAAAAGCAAGAATCGTGGAATCGCAAACGGAGAAGCACTAGAGGTGTATGCCCAGTCTTTGCCCACGGGGTTTAAACGCGATATTTCTTTGCATCCACAAGGTTGCGGAATTTGCCGAGGTGCGGTCCTAGAATTTGTTCGCCTCTTAAGCCAATTAACTGAGCCAGGTAAGTTGCCAACAGAGCAAGACATAAGACTTATTGCATCCCAGTTTTCAAATGGCGCACCAGTTAATGCTGTGATTTTTCAACGACTTCGCGATGAAATTGGAGATAGACTTGCACTACATCCTTACAATATTCGTCTGGTTGATCCTCTGCCTAATGAGCGAACAGTGTTTAATGAAAAGGAGTTTTTTGATCTTTTGCAAAACGTGGATGCAGGGATTTATTCTTTAATGTCACGCTATCATAGCACTCTTTTTATAAAAATTAGCAACGATCATATGTTTTTCTTTGACCCACTTCATGGCACCTATCGTTTTACTTCGTTAGAAGACATAAGATCGGTAATTCTTCATAGCTGGTTTTTCCGCGAGTATGGAATTCAAAAAGTTATTTTTGACGATCCTTAGAATATTTGAATCGGAAAACGCAAACGGCAACGGACACGTTGAAACTCTTTACCTCTTATCCTGACCATCCTGCCATCCTGCTATTTTTCTTCTTCTCTACCAATAAATATATGCCAAAGAAAATGAAAGGAATGCTCAAGATCTGACCCATATCGAGAAGTGCATGAGCACTCAATAATTCGCTCTGCTTAGATTTAAAAAATTCGATAAAAAACCGAAAAGAGAAAAGAGCGGCAAAAAATAGACCGCTGATGCGTCCTGGTTCTTTAATTTTGCGCCGGGCAAACCAAAGCACAACAAATAGCATAAAATAAAAAAGGGATTCATAAATCTGCACTGGATGCCGAGGCACTGGCAATGAATGATCGGCCGGGTGGCCAAAAACAACAGCCCACGGCACATTAGTTGGTGTCCCGATAATCTCCTGGTTCATGAAATTCCCTATGCGGATCATTGAAGCTGCAAAACAGGTTGGGATCACAATAAGATCAAGCAGCGCTCTCCAAGATAGCATTGGAAATTTTCCAGCCATTTTTCTGAAAAAAATACAAAGGGCGATCGCAATGCCAATTGCACCGCCATGGCTTGCAAGCCCCCCTTCCCAAAATTTGATCATCGAAAGGGGATGTTTTAAATTTTGCGCCCAATTTTGATAAAAGAGCAGATCACCGACACGCGCGCCAACAATGGCGCCCACTAAAATATAAAAAGCAACCTTTTCCGTTAAATTGGCGATCTCTTTTCGGTCAATTTGATAAGGCAATAAAGTTTTTTTAAGTAAAAAAGAAAAAAACCAATAAGCCACGAAAAATCCCAGCGCAAAGAAAAATCCATACCAAAGGATTGGACGGTCTAAAAAAGGGATCGGAAATGAAAAAATTTCGGGCGATGGGTCCCAAAATATAATTTTTTTTTGCACTCTTTTTTCTCCTGAGAAATCATCAGTGTAAAAGAATGGGCCATTCTTTAAAATATTCAATTCTGTTGGTCGACAAAAAAATTTCTATGTAGTAGAATCGGCGATTCGTTAAATGGGGTTTTTATGAACATTTCTTTAGCATTTTTAAGATTGTTTTTTCTCTTCTTAAGCATTCTTTTCATGGCAACGTTCATGCTATCGCTTCCACTTGATAGTGTACTGCTAAAATTGGTGGTGGGTATTGGATCCGGCCTTTGCTTCGGCGCCATGCTGATTGGTTTTGATGCTTGTTTTAGAAAGTTTAATTTGCGCGCCTTTAATGTTGCGATTTTAGGCATCTTTATCGGTTATTTAATGGGGCAGGCCCTAGTTTTAATTTTTAATTCTATTTTGGACACATGCCAGCTTAGAGACACAATGTCCTTGCACTTTGTGAACCTGATTAAAACTGCTATCCTTTTATTTGGCACCTATCTGGGCAGTATCATGACACTGCGGGCTGCGGATGAAATTTATGTGAGCATCCCCTTTGTAAAATTCACCTCAGTTGCACAAAAAAAGAAAGATCTTCTTTTCGACGCCTCGATCTTGAGCGATGCGCGTATTATTGATGTTGCAGCCACTGGTCTTTTAGATAATCAGCTGATTATTCCTCGTTTCATTATTAAGGAGCTTTATGCTCAATCTGAAACAGGCGATGAGCTCACTAAAGCAAAGGCGCGGCGCTGTCTTGAAACAATCAAAAAATTAGAGTCTATTCCCAATCTGGAAATGCGTATTAATGAAACAGATTTCCAAGATGTGAAAGAGCCTTTCAGCAAACTGATTCGACTTTCAAGACTTCTAGATGCAAATTTACTCACCGCAGATGTGAGCCGGATCCAGATGGCTACCATCGAAGGGATCCGCATCATCAATATCCATACCCTTTCCCATGCTTTAAAACCATTTATGCAAACGGGTGAATATATCAAGATCAAAATCCAGCGCTATGGAAAAGAACCGCGCCAAGGTGTGGGTTATTTAGAGGATGGAACGATGGTCGTTGTCAACGGCGGAGGCGACTATATTGGTGATACCATCGATACGCAAGTGCTTTCAGTGAAACACACCTCTTCGGGCCGTATGATCTTCTGTAATGCGCTAGAAGACGATTCTTTTAAAGTTTACGAGGAAGAACCAGTTGATGCCCCCCGCTAATCATTCAGCAGACCTCTTGCATAACTTGCTTTGCGTGGAAAAATTGCATATTTTTTTACGATTTTTTGTTCCCATTGACGAGGCATATGCAAATGGTATAGACGAGGAAATGGGGACAAAAAAGCGAAAAAAAGATGCATTTTTACATGCGAATGAAGTTAGGCAAGAGGTCTAATGCTGGGCATTGGAAACGATATTATCGAAATCGATCGGATCCGCGAAAGCATCACTGCTCACGGCCAGCGCTTTTTAGATCGCATTTTCACCCCAAAAGAACAAGAATATTGTTTAAATCATCAAGATTCAGCTCCACGCTTTGCAGGCCGCTTTGCTGCCAAAGAAGCGATTGTAAAAGCCTTAGGTGTTGGCTTTGGGGAGCATGCTGCATGGCTTGACATTGAAATTTTAGCAGATAGCCACGGCCGCCCCATAGTGACGCTGTCTGAAAAGCTGAATAAAAGCTTTAATAGTCCAAAAATTCTTCTTTCCATCAGCCACTGCAAATTGTATGTGACCGCTGTTGCCCTCTGGACAAATTAACTTGCCCTTGCCCGGTTCTAAAACGCCGAGAATGGGATCGTATAGGTCAAATAGAATGCAAAAAGTTCTTTCGGGAAGGAGCGCGCAAAAACGCGATAGGTCAGATCAAGACTAATATTTCCAAAACAATCAAACACATATCTATAGCTTCCCCCTAAATCAACAGATTGATGACGGAATTTGGCCCATCCAAAAAAATGTCTTGTATTCACTCGAGTTTCATCTCCCAGTCCAAAATAGCCGAGAGCAAAAAGCTGCCCTTGATGACGCCCCTGCATATTTCCTTGGATGGCCAATTGACCACGCAGCCAGGGAGATCCTCTATTGCCAATGCCCGCTCCGAAAAAACCATAACCGCGCCAAAGCCAATCTGGACCTCGGCACCATTCTTTGCCAAAGGTCGCATTGAGCTCAAAATTCATATTCGCATGGTAGGGACAGCTCACATCCTTTAAACTGCGCGTACTTGTGTTTTGTACAATGAGCCCTGTGATTAAGCTAAAAGGGTCGCAAGCGATATCATTAAGCCAAAGATAGCGCAGCTGCATTGCAGCGGCCCTGTAGCCAAAAGATTGTCTTGGTGTATCGACCAATTCGGCTTCAAGTTCAAAGTCCCAGTTTTGTAGACACCATTCAATAGAACCTGCCACTAAGTGATCATTTGAAGCACTTTTCAGTGGAACACTTGCATTTTGTACATTGGGATAGTGGCTATAGCCATAAGTCACTTGCGCCTGAAACGCATAGGGATCGCCGAGCCACGGTTCGAGGACACGCACTGCCCATAGCCCTGAGGACCATAATAAAAAATAGCTACAGAGACATGCCGAAAAAAATGTCATCTTTTTTTAGTCAATATGACCATGATGAGACAGCCAGCGTTCTGCATCCAAAGCCGCCATACACCCTGTCCCTGCTGCAGTGATCGCCTGCCTATAGACGTGGTCTTGAACATCTCCACAGGCAAAAACAGCCTCGACGCTTGTTTGCGTGGTCCCAGGTTTCACTTTAATGTAAAGATTCTCAGCGAGCTCGAGTTGGCCTTTTAAAAATTTAACATTAGGGTCAAAACCAATCGCAAAAAAGACACCACCCGCTTCCCTTTTGTTCTCCTGACCATTTTCCACATTTTTTAGCGTGACAGAGCGCACAACTTGGTCTCCTTCAATCCGAGTAATCACATTGTTCCATAGGACCTCAATTTTAGGATGTTTCAAAGCTCTTTCAGCCATGATTTTAGAGGCCCTAAACTCACCACGTCTATGGACGATAAAGACTTTGCTACCAAATTTGGTTAAAAATACGGCTTCTTCACAGGCGCTATCTCCGCCGCCAATAACAAAAAGATGCTTCTCACGAAAAATAGGAGCGGCACCATCGCATACGGCACAGGCTGTCACCCCTTTTTGCCAAAATTCTCCATCCCGCGCTCCAGGAATATCAAGTTTTCGGGCCGCTGCTCCCGTTGCAATGATCAGAGAGTCGCATAAAACCTGTCTCTGTTTGCCTATGACTTTAAACGGACGCGCTTTTAAATCGACATCCTCAACATCGTCCATGATAACCTCGGTCCCAAACCGCTCGGCCTGTTTTTGGCATTTATCCATAAAATCAGGGCCTTCGATCCCCTCTGGAAAGCCGGGAAAGTTCTCGACTTCAGTCGTTGTCATTAATTGCCCTCCCGGAGGGCCGGAATACATCCCAGCAAAGAGAAGAGGAGCTAATTTTGCGCGTGCTGCGTAGATTGCAGCTGTATAAGCTGCTGGGCCTGACCCAATGATCACTAATTTTCTTTTTTCCATTTTCTTTCCTTTGAATTAAAAGTTTTAACTCATATTTTGATATTTCAGCTAGTAAAAAATCGTAAAAACTGTCGTAAAAATTATGGAATTAAATGTCGCTCGAGTTAAAATTACGCTACGAATTTTAAAATAGGGTTCTAGGATGAGGAGTCTGAAGCTGGAGAAACTCTCCAAATCGATCAAAGGGCAACCGATTATCCATAATATTAATCTGAGTATTCCCTCTGGAAAATTTTTCGCGCTCCTGGGACCTAGCGGCTGCGGAAAGACCACCCTCCTGCGGCTGATTGCGGGCTTAGAGACTGCTGATTCTGGAAAGATCTATCTGGGTGAAAATGACATCACCCATCTTCCCATCCACGAAAGGCCCGTTAACATGGTCTTTCAAAATTATGCCCTCTTTCCCCATATGGATGTCTTTGACAATGTCGCTTATAGCCTAAAGCTTAAAAAGGTGCCCAAAGATCAGATTGAGCAAAAAGTAGTAAAAATCCTTGAAGCTTTCCATCTCAAAGATCAGATGTACAAACTCCCCAATCAGCTTTCTGGAGGTCAGCAGCAGCGTGTTGCCTTAGCGCGCGCAATCATGAATGAGCCTGATGTTCTGCTCTTAGATGAGCCACTAGCTGCCTTAGATTTAAAATTACGCGAAAAAATGCTGGTCGAGCTGATTGAGCTCCAATATAAACTCCAAACGACCTTTGTTTATGTCACGCATGATCAATTTGAAGCTTTGACTGTGGCAGATCAGATGGCGATTATGAATCATCATGGAGAAATTGAGCAAATTGGAACGCCAAAAGAAATTTATGAATTTCCGCACTCTTCTTTCGTCGCCAAATTTGTCGGCCTCACAAATATTTTGCCTGGAACTTTGCAAAATTTAGATTCTGAGCCAGAGATTTCTATTGCCGGTCTTGGAAATTTTAAAATCCATCTTCCAAAAAGAAAAGAATGGATGAAAGAAGGCGCTGAAGTGCTCATGAGCATTCGTCCAGAAAAAATCTTTATCTCTAAAAAAGAGGCATCGCAGAAATTTTCAAACCATCTTAAAGGCACTGTGGCCGCCATTGTGTATCATGGGCGTTCAACGCAGTACAGTATTCTCCTCAAAAATCAGATGCGCATGCAGGTCTTTGAGCAAAATGAAGAGCATTTTTCTCAAGATGTCATCGATTATGACAATGAGGTGAATCTCTACTGGCAAAAAGAAAATTCTGTGATTTTAGAAAAGTAAGATGAAATTAAAATTTATCCCTAAACCTCCTAGATCTGAACTTCCTTTTGCGATAGGCATCCCAGCCCTCGTCTGGCAAATGCTTTTTTTCTATGTCCCCCTGCTGCTCCTTTTAGTTTCCAGCTTCATTAAAGTATCGGACACTGATGTTTTCCAGGGACTGACCTTTGAGCATATTGGACAATTCCTCACACCGACCTATCTTAAAGTGATCCTCTCCTCACTCATTTTGGCAATTAGCAATGTGATCCTCTGTTTCTTAATCGCGTATCCCTTGGCTTATTTCATTGCCTTTAGAGGGAAGAAATATAAAAACTTGCTGCTTTTTTTCCTCATTGTCCCCTTCTGGACCAACTTTTTACTCCATGTCTATGCCTGGTTTTATGTTTTGGAGAAAGAAGGCTTTCTGAACAATTTTTTAATCGCTATCGGCATCATCAACGAGCCTCTTCATCTCCTCAATACCCCTTTTGCCATCATGGTCATGATGGTCTATTACTATCTTCCGTACATGGTGCTTCCTATTTATGCCTCACTTGAAAATTTCAATTATTCTCTGATTGAGGCCTCTTATGATTTGGGATCAAACTTTTCGCAAACGTTTCGAAGAATTATGCTCCCTTTGACACGCCGTGGGATTTTAGCCGGTTTTTTCCTTGTTTATGTCCCTTCTTTTGGCGAGTTTGCGATTCCAGAACTGATGGGCGGTGACAAGCAGATGTTTGTGGGCAATGTGGTCTCTGAATATATTTTGGGCATGGGTACCGGCGCTTTAGGCTCTGCTTTTACTATGATCAGCGCTGTTTTTCTTCTCATTAGCATTGTTATCTTTTTCTTCTTGATCAATGGCCTTTTACTTCCGAGGAAAAAACATGGGTAAAATGGTCAACAGAAAAAACTTTGGAGGATTTTTAAAGACAAGCCACCTAGCCGTTGTCTCAATGACCTATATCTTTCTTTATGTGCCGATCCTCGTCCTTTTGCTTTTTTCTTTTAATGTGGAGCGCTTTCCAGCTCCTTGGAAAGGATTCACATTCAAATGGTATATTGAACTTTTTCAGTCTCTCTATTTATGGAAAGCGTTTGCCAATTCACTCATTGTGGCCATCGCCAGCACTGGTATCAGTTTAGGCGCCGGCATTTTACTTATTTTTTATGCCGCTCAAGGGGGACGAATTGGAAAATTTTTGACTCTTTTTTATGGTACTTTAGTGGTCCCTGAGACGATTTTGGCAGTGAGCCTTTTAACTTTTTTCACTTCGATCTACATTCCCCTTGGAATGACCACATTGATCCTCGCCCATTCTGTTTTGGGGCTTGGCTATGTGATTCCTATGGTCTACGCTAAATTTTTGGAATTGGACTACCGCCTGACTGAAGCTTCGCTTGTTTTAGGGGGCACGCCGATACAGACTTTTCGAAAAATCACACTTCCTCTTTTAACTCCTACTTTGATCCTCACTGCCCTCTTGGTATTTATTTTGTCATTCGATGAGTTTATTCTTGCCTATTTCACAGCGGGAAGCGCCGGACAAACTCTTCCCCTCTATCTGATGTCTATGTTGCGCACAGGAGTCTCACCAGTTGTCAATGCACTTTCTGCCGTGCTACTTTTGATGAGCAGCCTATTTGTCCTCATCTTCTTCTCATTAAAATCACGAGTTAAAATTGTAGGCTATGAAACTGAGTAAATTTTTCATCCGTTTTTTTGTCGTGATTTTCTGGACTGGGGTCATCCTTGCATTTCTTTATTTTCCCAATTTAAAAATGCTGCCTGAAGAAGAAAACAGCATCGTGATTTTTGCCTGGGGAGATATTTTAGATCCGGACCTTGTTTCAGATTTCGAAAAGAAGACCGGCATCAAAGTCCATCTCAACTATTACTCCTCTAATGAAGAGCTTTTGGTGAAATTGCGCGCAACAGAAGGTGCTGGATACGATCTCATCATGCCATCTGATTATAGTGTCGTGGCAATGATTAAAGAAAAGCTGGTCAAAGAACTCGATCGCAAACAGCTCCATTTTTTCGATTCTTTAAATCCCTCGCTCTTAAGCCATTTTTTTGACCCGGAAAATCGTTATTCCATCCCCTTTTCCTGGGAAGTTTATGGACTTGGCGTCGACAAAGACTATTTTAAAGAGCGCCCTTTCCAGCCGAGTTGGAAACTGATCTTTGATAAAAATAGCATTGATTACAAAATTTCAATGATCAATGAACCTTTAGAAGCGATCACTGTAACTGGCTTTTATCTTTACGGAAAATCGGCAGATTTTTCACCTGAAGAATTTGAAGGGATTCGGCGTCTTTTAAAAGATCAGCGTAGCTGGGTCGAGGCCTATGCGAATTTTAGAGGCGATTACTTTTTGGCCACGCGCAATTGCCCAGTCGCCGTTGCCACTAGCTCTTACATGTGGAAATCAAAAAAGCTCTTTCCCTTTATTAAGTTTGTCATCCCTGAAGAAGGCACCTATATCACCATTGAAAATTTCTGTATCCCGATTAAAAGCAAAAAAGACAAATCCGTCTATGCCTTTCTAAATTATATCTTCAGTCCAGAATCTGCCGCTTTCCATTTCGAAAATTATGGGTTTTTCCCTTCAACGCTTAATGGAACGCATCTTATGGAGCTCGATGAGGAGGCCAAAGATCTGATGTTCACGCCAAAAGAAGAATTTGGTAAATTTCGCTTTTTCAATCCCATTATCCCAGAAGAAGAGCTGCATAAGCTCTGGATCGAGCTAAAAACTTACTGACTCATGTTATGCAGCCGTTGAATGCGGCTACGTAACATGAATTAAATAAAAGAACAATTTAAGAAAAAATATAACAGGATCCGCTGCGCTGGCAGGATCATTCGCTAACGCTCATGGCAGGATAAGAAGTTCGAGAAAATTTATTTGCATTTTTTTCTCTGATCCTGCCGCGACCGTATGGGAGCGATCCTGCTAGCGAAGCGGATCCTGTTAAAATCTTATTTTCTGACTTACGCAGCCGCGTTCAGCGGCTGCGTAACATGAGTTATTAAGCCATAACTCCGTAGGGAAGAAGGTGATCTCCTACAATAGCGCCAACTGTGGATGAATTCCAATGTGCATGCTCTGCAATCGGGCACCAAAGGGTAGAAGTTTTTTCTTTTAAATATCCATTATAGGTTCCACTCACTCCTGTGAATAAAACAATAAAACCATTTATTCCAGCTTGATCAGCGCGGTAATGTGCCAGGCCAAATAGTAATGCCTGCAATGCGATTCGCATTGTTTTATGAACAGTGAGGTCTGCCGCCCCTTTTCCAAAAATAAAGAGCTGAATATTGCGGATCTTTTCCTGCAAAAAACCTCTAAACACAACCTCTTCAATCACTGGCGCAACGATAGCTGTCCTGAAAATAACCCAAGCTGCGTAGTAAGGATTTTGCAAAGCATTAATGATTATTTTAACAGCAGTTTGGACACCGCCTGACGACTTGGGAGAAAAAAGTCGACGATACACCAGCGCAATAAAATGAAATTTAAAATAAGGAAGGCTATTTTCCCAATAATCCTTTAAATCTTGAACAGCTTTATTATCCCATTTAAACCAAGATTTGATCTCATCTTCGTGCTGCGACAATAAAGAAAGAGCGACGTTTGCCACCATGCAAATCACAGCAATTTCTATGCCCATCCCCATACAGAAACATACTGAAACCCCTGTCGCAAGCGTGTTTATCACCAGCGCTTTTTGCGAATCTGTAAGTATAGATTGCGGAGTAGAAACTAATGCTATTTCCATATTTAAAATAATTAATTTTTAAATTGTGGAAGCATTATAACAGTATTAAAAGAAAAAAGGTGCGTAAAAACGCACCTTTAAAAGATATATTAAAAACTTATTTTACCAGTTTTTTCTTTTCTATATAGGCAACGACGTCGCCAATAGTTTTGAGCTTTTCAGCATCTTCTTCAGAGATTTCAAAACCAAAGCGCTCTTCAAAAGTCATGATGAGCTCTGTAAGGTCCAATGAATCTGCGTTTAAATCTTCCACAAATGACTTTTCTAGAGTCACATCTGCGGCATCCACACCGAGCTGTTCAACTACGATGTCAATGACTTCTTTATCTATTGACATAACCGTTTCCTTAGTTTTGTCCATTTTATCCTCTCGTTTATATTCGACAAACAAAAAAATTTACATGACCATGCCGCCATCGACCGTAAGCACCTGTCCAGTAATATATCCAGACTGATCGCTTGCGAAAAAGAGCGCTGCATGGGCAATATCTTGTGGCTGCCCCATGCGTTTCATGGGTATTTTTCTCAAAATTTCTTCTTTTTGGTTTTCTGTTAGCACATCGGTCATTCGGGTCTCAATAAAACCAGGGGCAATGCAATTCACGCAAATGCCGCGTGTGGCCACTTCTTGTGCCAGTGCTTTCGTAAAGCCAAAGATGCCTGACTTAGAAGCGGCATAATTGGCCTGACCTGCATTCCCTGTAATTCCTACAACAGAAGAGATATTAACAATTTTTCCTGTTTTTGCCTTGATCATTGATCGGATGAGTGTTTGGCAAGTGTTATAAACAGATTTGAGGTTGACATCGATGACCTGATCCCAATCTTCCTCACTCATTTTCATGAGCAGTCCATCACGGGTAATCCCAGCATTATTGACCAAGATATCGACATTTCCCCAAACGGCAAGAAGCTGTCCAATAGATTCTTCAATCGCAGCTTTATCAGAGACATTCACCACATAGGCGCGAAAGTCTTGCTCAGGGAAGATTTTATTTTGATTCAGTTGCTCCAAGACTTCTTGAGATCGTTCAGGTGAAGTTCCAAAGATAGCAACACTAGCGCCTTGTTTGGCAAAAGAAAGAGCAATTTCCTTGCCAATTCCAGCAGTTCCGCCAGTGATGAGCGCCTTTTTATTTTTAAGCAGATGCATAAATCACCTCAAATTGCTCCAAAAGAATATTAAGATCGGCTACTTTTTCCAAATTAAATACTGGGACTGAAGGAGCGATTTTTTTGTTCATTCCAGTTAACGTTTTTCCCGGTCCAATTTCAATAAAAAGATCGATCTTCTTTTGCACCATCGCTCTAATTCCTTGCTCCCAGCGCACAGGATGGGTCACTTGAAGAATCATATTGCTACGAATCTCTTCAATTGAAGAAACATATCCGCCCGGCACATTCATCACAAGATCTACTTCGCTTTCAAGTAAAGCGGCTTCGAAGACATGTGATTTTAAACGCTCTTGCGCTTCTTTCATCAGCCCGCTATGGAATGCTCCTGAAACCTCAAGAGGAAGAGCCCGTTTTGCCCCTTTTTGCTTTAATAGTTGACTTGCCATTTCAACACCTTCCGGAGTACCTGAAATGACCACTTGAAGAGGACAGTTGAGATTCGCGACCCACACATTTTCTAAATGAGCAATAGCAGCTTCAACCTCTGCTGCCTCCAAACCTAAAACAGCGCTCATCGCGCCTTTGTGCTTGAGGCATGCTTCATTCATATATTCTGCGCGCGCTTTCACAAGCAAGAGTGCGTCGCGGAAAGAGAGTTTTTTTGCAGCGACCAGTGCGCTAAATTCTCCTAAACTAAGTCCTGCTACCACCTGTGGTGCCAAAGGGGAAAATTTCTCCTCAAAACAGCGCAAAAGAGCAATGCTCATAATGAAAATGGAAAGCTGGCTATTTTTAGTCTTTTTTAGCTCTTCAGCAGCTCCATTGAAAATCAAATCTGAAAATTTTGTGGATAAAATCGCATCAGCTTCTTCAAAAACTGCGCGCGCTGCAGGAAATAGATCATAAAAATCTTTTCCCATTCCTGGGTATTGAGCGCCTTGACCTGGAAATAGTAATGCAAATTTTTTATTCATAGCTTAATATTGCTGAACCCCAAGTCAAACCAGCACCAAAGGCAGTCAGTAATAAATTATCGCCTACAGATGCTTTTTTTTCTTTTAGTAACTCATCAAGCGCTATCCCAACCGAGGAGCCTGATGTATTTCCATATTTATGAATCGTGATATAGACCCTCTCCATAGGAACTTTGAACCGTCTTGCAATCGCTTCAATGATGCGCATATTGGCTTGATGGGGCACGATCCAGCTAATTTCTTCTTCTTTCATGCCGGCCTGTTCCAAACATTCTTTGGATGAAGCTTCCATACGACGGACTGCATGTTTGAAGGTTTCCTTGCCATCCATTCTAATTGTATGCAACGCTTGCGCTACAGACTCTTGCGAAGCAGGCATACGCGAACCCCCTGCAGGCATCATCAGAATATCTGTTTGATCGCCATCGCAGCCTAAACAGCTATTGCGTATCCAAAGCCCTTTCTTATCCGCAGAGGATACAACGCATGCGGAAGCACCATCGCCAAACAAAACACACGTATTACGATCTTTGTAATTAGTGATCGAAGAGAGCTTTTCCGATGCCACGATTAAAACATTTTTATAAAGACCAGACTCAACATAAGCCTTGGCCATGCTCAGCGCGTAGATGTAACCTGTGCATGCAGCTTGAAGATCAAATGCTGCTGCCTTAGGAGCTTTCAATTTAGATTGGATCAAACAGGCTGTACTTGGAAAGAGATAGTCCGGTGTGATTGTCGCCACTAAAATCAGATCGATATCTTCAGGTTTTAGCTTGGCAACTTTTAAAGCGCGCTTGGCAGCTTCAAATCCCATGTCTGAAGTAAATTCATTTTTTTTAGCAATACGCCGCTCTTTCATTCCCGTGCGCGTGGTGATCCATTCATCCGAAGTATCAACCAACTTTTCCAGATCTTGGTTTGTCAAGACTTTGCGCGGCAGGTAAGAGCCAGTACCAATTAATTTAGCTTTTTTCACGGTCATCTCAAAAAAATAATATATTCCACTAATTTTAACCCGTTTCCCTAAAAAATAAAAGTGGAATTTCTCTGCATCCAGCTGGTATGCTCGGTCAATATGGCAAAATATCCCAATGAACTTTCAATTTTAATCCATTATTTCAAAAAATTTCCAGGCATTGGCGCTAAAACAGCCGAAAGGTTTGTATTTCAACTTTTAACTTGGTCGCAGGAAGATTTAAAAAATTTTTCTCATCTGATTGGCACATTAAAGAATCAAATTCAATTTTGCTCGCAGTGCGGCTGTTTTATGTCAGCTGCTGCTTGTGATTTTTGCGATAGCGCCAAAAGAGACTCTCAATTCATCTGCGTAATTTCTTCTCCTAAGGATGCCTATGCTATTGAGCAAACACGCACCTATAAAGGACTTTATCATGTCATCAAAAGCACTCTTTCTCCGATCGAAGGAAGAGGACTTGATCCATTGCAACTTGAACAATTTAAAAATCGTCTGCGACAGATCAAAGTCCAAGAAGTTATTTTAGCCCTCGACTCGACTTTAGAGGGCGATGCCACAGCCTTATATCTTAAGGAGCAGCTCAGTAAAGAAGGTATTAAAGTTTCCCGCCTCGCCTTTGGCCTCCCTATCGGCAGCTCACTAGACTACATTGACAGCACCACACTCGGCCGCTCCTTTTCAGGACGGCAATCTTTTTAATTTTAAAAATAGTTGAATAGACAGTCAGGAACCGCTTTACGTTCGCTGCAGACCTCGCTTCTCTTCGGATCCTGCTGCGACAGAATGGAGCGATCCTGTTAGCAAAGCGGATCCTGTTAAAAAATCTTATTTTCTGAATGATGCAACAAAGTCATTTCAAGAATCAGTTGCATAATTAATAGAAAACAACAATTTAAGAAAAAATATAACAGGATGCGCTACGCGCTGCAGGATCGCTGCTAATGCAGCGGCAGGATAGGAAATTCAAGAGGGACTCTGTCATCTGTAATTCCTTTCAAATAATCCACTATTTGCAATATTCTGGCGGCTTATTTATAATTCCGGGATTGATCAAAGGATTCCATGCAAAACAAGCTTCTTATCTCTCTTTCTCTCATTGCATTTACTGGTTTAAGCTTACCTGAAGCAAATGCAGGTATGGTCGGTGCAGCGATCTCCTCGGCGGAAGTTTACGAACAGCAGCCCATTGCTAAAATCGATGTCATCGTCGAAAACTTGCCTCCAGGATCTACCTTCGACTCAAAAATGGTTCTTTCCAAGTTGAAATCCAGAGAAGGCGACCCTTTCTCTCAAGTGACATTTGATAGCGATCTAAAAACACTTGCTGAGGAATATGATCGAATCGAACCGCATATTGAAGTCTACAATCAACAGGTCTATATCACCTTAAGAATTTACTTAAGACCGGTCATCCAAAATATCCACTGGCATGGCAATCGTTATATTAGTACAAAAAACCTCCAAAAAGAATTGGACATTAAACCTAATGCCGTGTTCAATCGCCTGGCCTTCAACAAAGCTTTTAATAAGCTGAAAGAAATGTACTTAAAAAAAGGCTATTTTGAATCTCAACTCTCCTATGATGTGGTCCAGGATCCGAAAACGCAGAAAGTGGATATTGAAATTCAGATTAAAGAAGGACGCTCCGGCCACGTTGACGACATTGTCTTTAAAGGATTCACAGCAGACGAAGAAAGTGCACTGCTTGAATCCATTTACACGAAAAAATATTATCTGCTTTTGAGCTGGCTTACAGGCTTCGGAAATTATAATGAAGAAGCCATTGAGCAAGACCGCCTCACAATCTATAACTTTTTGCAAGACCGTGGATATGCGGATGCAAAAGTGGATATCCGTATCCTTGAATCGCCCACCGAAGGAAGAATCATTGTTGAAATCGACGCGCAGCGCGGACAGCTTTATCACTTTGGCAATGTCACTTTTGATGGAAATTCACTTTTTACAGATAAAGAAATTGAAAGAGTGTTTCAGGCAAGGCCCGATGAGGTCTATTCACCTGACAAGCTGAGAAAAACAGTTGAAGCCATTAAAGATTTATATGGGCGCAAGGGTTTTATCGATACGAGCGTTCAATATGAAGTGCAACTCCTTGAAGATAGACCCCTTTATAATGTGCGTTTTCAGATTGACGAAGGGCAAGAATACAAAATCGGCCTGATTCGCGTCATTGGCAATGTACAAACTGAAACACGCGTCATTCTTAGAGAGTCTCTCCTTATTCCAGGCGAAACTTTTGACTCAATACGCTTGAAAGTGACGCAGATGCGCCTGCAAAATATGGGCTATTTTAAAAGTGTCAATGTCTACGCAGTCCGCACGCAAGATGATTTGAGTTTGGGAGACAATTATCGTGATGTTTATATCGAAGTTGTAGAAACAACTACGGGAAATATCAGTCTTTTTATGGGATTTAGCTCTGCCGACAACATCTTTGGCGGACTTGATCTCACTGAGAGCAACTTTAATTACAAAGGGATTACACGCGTATTTCGAAATGGCCTTGGCGCCGTGCGCGGCGGCGGTGAATATCTGCATGCAAGGGCCAGTTTTGGTGTGAAACAAAGAAGCTATTCGGTCTCCTGGCTTACACCCTATTTTTTAGAAACTCTTTGGAGGCTTGGGTTTGAAGTGAATGCGACGCATAGCCAGTTGCAATCCCAAGATTATGATATCGATACTTATGGACTCAGCGTCTATGCTTCCTACCCACTCACTCCTTATTGGACTTTTGGCACTAGATATCGCATCCGCAACGCTGATATTAGTGTGGACCTGCCCTCCGAAAAAGAAGAGCGTCAACAAGATCGCGGCAGCGGTATCATTTCAGGACTTAGCGCCTCAATTGGTTATGATTCCACCGATAGTGCACTGAAGCCGCATAATGGACTGCGCAGTATATTGGACGCAGAAATTGTTGGACTTGGCGGCCATGCCGACTTTTTCAGAATGGGCTTTATCAATAATTGGTATACCCAGCTCTGGAGAAAGGGCATCATGAAATACCATTTTGATGTGCGCTTCATTCTCCCTTTTGGGATCACAAGTAAACCTTTAGAAATCCCGATCAGTGAGCGCTTTTTCTTAGGTGGTGTCGGCTCTGTGCGCGGTTATCGCGACTTTGACCTTGGTCCTCACTTTTCAAACAGAGACCCCACTGGAGGTATTAGCTCTTCTCTAATTTCTGTAGAATATCTACAGGAAGTGTTCAAATTCTTAGATCTTTTTGCTTTTATCGATGCCGGCAGTGTCTCGCTGAATCGTTTTGACCTTGGCACTTACCGCATGAGCTATGGGTTTGGTGCACGCGTCGATGTGATGAACAAACTCCCACTCATATTAGGTCTTGGATTCCCAGTGAACCCGAAAAATAAACATCAAGTACGCAAATTCTTCTTCTCAATGGGAGGACAATTTTGAGCCCATCCTTAGAGAATTTCTTAAAACTTTTAACTTTTTATTCAAGGAGAACTAAATGTATCAATTATTAATCACATTGCTGCTTTGTGTCGGATTCTTTGGAACGGCAAATGCCGCAGCACAAGTAGACGCAAAAGGGCAAGCAGGAATCGTTAATTTCGCCTCCTGTATGACAGAATCCAAAGTGGGTAAAAAAGAACAAGCTTCTTTTGAATCATTGAAAAAACAGATGGGTACTTTACTCGAAGACACAGAAAAGCAGCTCAATGAAATTTCAACTAAATTCAACGATCCAGAATACATGGACGGCCTTTCTCCCGAAGCAGAGGAAGAGCTCAAAAATAAAGCCCGCATGCTGAATGAAGAAATGAACCGCTATCAACAACAGTATTATCAAGTTTTGCAACAAGCAAACATGAAAATCCTGCAAGCGATGAGCACAAACATCCAAGCAGCTTCTGAAAAAGTAGCTAAAGAAAAACAGCTCACAATGGTCATCAACAAAGAGGCTTGCTTCTTCTACACTCCTGCTCTTGATGTCACAAGTTTAGTCGTTGCGGAAATGGATAAAACTTTTGAAGTTGAAGCTAAAAAACAAAGCGCTTCTCTTGAAAATAACAACGCATCCACCCCTGCGGTTGAGAAAACAAATGAATCAAAAAAGAAATAAAACCTTCACTTTAAAGCAGCTCTCAGAGCTCACAGAAGCGGAGATTAAAGGAGATCCTAATTACATCATAACAGGTGTGAATGATCTCGACTCTGCTCAAAGTGAAGATCTTTCATTTCTTGCCAATCCCCGTTATATAAGCGCCATGCGCGCATCAAAAGCGGGGATTGTGTGCGCACAAAAAGAGATGGCTACCGTAGGTGGCAAAAACTTCCTGATCTCTGACAATCCATCAAAAACCTTCCAGATGATCGTGGAACTGTTTTTCCCGCAAACCTCTCTCACAGGATTCAAAGGGATCCATCCCACTGCCGTCGTACACGAAAGCGCCATCCTTGAAAAAGGAGTCCATATCGGTCCTTACGCAGTGATAGATCAAGGAGTAAAAATTGGCAGTAACACTCACGTAGGCGCCTTTGTCTTCATTGGACAAGATACAACCGTCGGAGAAGAGTGCTTATTGCACCCGCACAGCATAGTACGCGAGCATTGTAGTTTAGGCAATCGAGTGATTTTACAACCAGGTGCTGTGGTCGGTTCCTGCGGATTTGGTTATGTAACAAATGAAAAAGGAAACCACGTCAAATTAGAACAACTGGGCACTGTGATCATTGAAGATGATGTAGAAATTGGAGCCAACACAACCATTGACCGTGCAAGATTTAAAACGACTAAGATCTCCAAAGGTTCAAAAATTGATAATCTCGTACAAATTGCGCATAACGTAGAGATCGGCCCTTACAATTTAATTGCGGCCCAAACAGGCATCGCCGGCTCAGCAAAGACAGGGAAATATGTCTTCATGGGAGGCCAAGCAGGCGTTGTCGGCCATTTGGAAATCGCAGATGGAGTGATGATTGCAACGCGTGGAGGTGTAAGTAAAACTTTAAAAACAAGTGGAAAATATGCAGGCGGCCCTGTGATGGCGCTTAGCGAATACAACCGCCAGCAAGTTTATCTTAGAAAAATTCACGAATATGTCGAAAAAATTGATGAGTTAGAAAAAAGAATTAACAACATCGAAAGTTTTAATTCAAAACAAATAGATGATTAGTTATAATTGTATAGTTAAAAAATTCATTTAAAAAAAGAGGTGTTATTATGACAACAGTACCAGCATTAGGTTCAACTTCTTCATCTTCAACTTCATCATCAGTGCATGGTGGTAGACAACCGGGAGAGAATTCTCCAGTACATCAACAGGGTCGTGGTCCAACCCATACACAGTCAGGTGGAGGTGTCTCTTCTACTGAAAGAGCGGTTCGTCGTATTTGGAGACAAGAGGTACCTGCCGAATGTTTTATCCATGAATACGATGGGAAAGTAAAAGGTTTTATTCATGTCACATCGCGATTAACTGCAGGCCTTTTAGATCTCCCTGTTGCTTTATTAAAAACAGGTGCTGAAGCAAGTGCTTTTGCTGTTACCCTATTAGTCAATCTAGTAATATTTGGCATCTCTAAAGCTTCTGAAGAAGCAGCAAATAAAACGGAAAAATTCATGGGTGTTTCCGGAAGGACTCTTGACCTATGCTATGACGTTTTAAAAACACAAGCTAAAGGTGTTCTGTACAGTGCTTATGCCATTGCAAGCCCACAAAGAGCAATCGATGCTGCAAAAAAAGATAAAGCAATTGGTTCTACAGAAGATCCGCGTTCTAAAAAGTTCTGGGGAGAAGAAGCTAACGGAACGCGCAACTACGCAATATTATCTAATTTCTATAAATGGGGCGGAGAAAAAGCATAACCTAGTTTAATGAAGATCTTTTATAAGAAAGATAAAGATGAAGAGGTCAAGGTTCTTGACAAACCCTGCGAGGGATGCTGGGTCCATTTAGATGAAGCTACCAGTAGCGATTTAGGCGAACTGGGAAAATTCATTGGAATGGACTACAGCGATCTTCAGGACTGTCTTGATAAGTATGAGATTCCGAGGATTGAACGGGTTGATAGCCATGTAATGATTTACACACGCTACCCGACTGATCAAGAAATTGGGCTTTATACCTCAACCTTGACCATGATTGTCACCCGCCACTATTTTGTGACAATTTCCCCTCACCGCTGCCTTTTAATTAAGAATTTCCTCACTCAAAAAAATTTCACTTCGACTTTAGAACCTAAAAAACTTCTTATTCAGCTCCTTTTCAAAATTAATCAAGAATTTACAGGCCAGATCAGACGCCTGCGCTATAACATTTTAAGCGCAGAAAAAGAGATGGTCCATGTCGACAGTGAAGATATCACTGTTTTGATCAAAAACGAAGAGATCCTAAATCAATACTATTCGAGCCTCATTCCCATGCGCACTGTGATTGATGGAATTAGAAGTTTGAAATCGATCGCTTTTGACGAGCAAGAATTAGAGTCTCTTGAGGATTTGCTCAACTCAGTCAAACAGTCGGAAGAGCTTTGCAGTATCGTCCTTAAAAGTATCCGTTCCCTGCGTGATTCTTATCAAAGCATGTTTGCAAATAATCTGCATAAGACCATCAAATTGCTGACCGCGTTAACCATCATCCTCAATATTCCTACGATGATTGCCAGCATCTATGGCATGAATGTGAATCTTCCCTTTGTAGAGAATGCTTATGCTTTCGAAATCATCTTTGCCACCATCCTGATCGTTTCCGTGCTTGGCTTTTACATCTTCAAGCGCAAAAAATGGATGTAATTCCAAAAAGATAAATTCAAAGAAGCAAGCAGGATGGCAGGATGGACAGGATAAGAAGAAATTCTCTTTAATCTTCTATCCTGTTCATCCTGCTACTCTCTCTTTTCTTAATCCTATTCTTCTATCCTGCCCATCCTGCCATCCTGCTATTTTTCTCTTTTTCTTACTCTCATTCCAATTGTTTCAGTGCTAGGCTTGATTTTTGTTTTCCAAACATTATAATGATCGAAAATGGATTGGGGATTCCTGGTCGGCGGCAAACCTCGGTGAATACTGAGGTTTTCGCTTTTTAGAGAGAGCTGCGGGAAAACCATCAGTCCCCTTTCTTCGTAATAATGGATGTAATTTAAGATTAACCACAGAGACACAGAGGACACAGAGTTCGGAAGAGTTTCTTTTATTTTTTTCGGGAGCGAACCGAAAAAAATAGAAGTCGATTTTTTTGCTTCGCTCGCAAAAAAATGAACTCTCCTCCGAACTCTGTGCTCTCTGTGTCTCTGTGGTTGTCTTTACTTATACAAGCAACATTGCGGAATTTTCAAGATACTGCTGCACAGTTTTAATAAACTTGGCTGCATCCGCTCCATCAATGACCCGATGATCAACAGAAAGCGTTAAAGTCATCACTTTGCCAGGAACGACCACTCCAGCTTTGACAATCGGTCGATCTTCAATTCCCCCAACAGCTAAAATTGCAGCTTGCGGCGGATTGATCACAGCCAAGAAATGAGAAATACCAAACATCCCCAAATTAGAAATCGTAAAAGAGCCGCCGGTATACTCTTCTTTAGCGAGTTTACCTTCACGCGCTCTTGCTGCCAAACTGCGTACTTCGACAGAAATCTGGCCTACATCTTTGTAGTCCGCATGGCGGACAATGGGAGTAATAAGTCCATCATCTAAGCTAACGGCAATCGAAATATCAATGGTTTTAAAGCGAATAATTGTGGAGTTCACAGAGTTAAATCCGCTATTAACGTTTGGATGTACCCTAAGTGCAAGCGCAACACCGCGCACAATTAAATCATTGATGCTGACTTTGATTCCTATCGCTTTTAGCTGCTCACGAGTAGATACGAGATGTTCTGCATTGATCTCCTGCGTCACATAAAAATGAGGAATAAAGGTTTTCGACTCCTGCAACCGGCGTGCAACCACTTTTCGTATTGGCGTTAAGGCTTCTTCTGTATAGGTCCCAGGAACAAGATTTGGAATTTCATTGCGTCCAAAGGTCACTACTGCCTCAGGTTGTCCTAAATCCAGATCGCGACTCATGACACGTCCGCGCGGGCCAGATCCTTTGACCGTACTAATGTCAATCCCCTTTTCCCCAGCAAGTTTGCGCGCAAGCGGCGACGCAGGAACAAATCCTTTAATTGCTGAAGGTTGCCCTTGAAACTCATAGTTTGTCAGCGGCGGCTCTGGAACAAAGGCAGGCTGCTGCATGCCAGGACCAGCAACTTTTGCAGCTTCGCGTACTGGTGGGGCAGTAGCCTCAGTTTCACGCGCAGGTTCTGCTTCTACTTTTGCTGCGACTTCCACTCCTTCAGGCTTATACCCTTCAATGCTTTCATTTGCTTTTTCTGTAAAAATTGCAACAGCTTGATTAACAACTGCGGCTCCTCCTTCAGGAACTAGGATCTTTCGTAAATAGCCTTCATCAAGAGCATTATGCTCAACCGTTGCTTTATCTGTGGCGACTTCAAAAAGAGTATCGCCTACTTTAACATGATCATTTTCTTTGATTCGCCATTTTACAATCGTCCCCTCTTCCATTGTGGGCGATAATTTGGGCATTGTAAGAGTAAATGGCATAAAACTTCTCCTCTACTGCAAAACTTGTAAAATGGCTTCTATAATTCTTTCTTTTGTGGGCAACGTTTCTTTTTCCAAAAACTTCGAATAGGGCATTGGCGTCTCCCTTTGGCAAACGCGCACTATCGGTGCATCTAAAAATTCAAAACAGTGTTCCATAATCTCAAAACCAACCTCAGCTGCAATGCCAGTAAAAATATGGCCCTCTTCGACAATCACAGCCCCATGCGTTTTTCTGACCGAATCAGCAACAGTTGTCATATCTAAAGGCTTTATCGTTCTTAAATCGATCAGCTCTACATCAATCCCCTTCTTTTCCAATTCTTTTACAGCCTGCTGGCACAAAAGCACCATGCGGCCATGCGCAATTAAGGTGATATCTTTTCCTTCTTTGACAATGCGCGCTTTGCCAATAGGAACCAGATACTCCTCTGTTGGAATCTCCATTTTATCGCCATAAGAAAGCTCATTTTCCAAATAAAGCACAGGATTATTATTGCGGATCGCTGATTTTAGGAGTCCCTTTGCATCATAAGGATTACTCGGAGCGACAATGTGAAGCCCTGGTAGATTTCCATAAATGGCCTCGACGCAATGAGAATGTTGAGAAGAAACTTGGGCAGCAGCCCCATTTGGACCGCGAAAAACAATCGGAACCGGAAAACGATTTCCAGACATGTAATACATTTTAATCGCGTTAGAGATGATCTGATCGCAGCCGACAAAAGAGAAATTAAAACTCATGAATTCAACCACAGGACGTAGCCCGCACATCGCTGCACCAACACCCAGGCCCGTGAATCCAAGTTCAGAAATCGGAGTATCAATCACTCGGTGAGGTCCCCATTTATCGAGCATCCCTTTTGTCACTTTATAAGCGCCATTATATTCAGCCACCTCTTCTCCCATAATAAAAACTCGGGCATCGCGCGTCATCTCTTCATCGAGCGCTTGTCTAATAGCTTCACGAAGTTCAACAATTTGTGTTCCCATTACATCCTCTCAGCTGGTGCAAAGACATCTTCTTCAAGTGTCATTGGATCTGGCCAAGGGCTCTCTTCTGCAAATTTTAAAGATGCCATGACAATCTCTTTTTGCTCTTTGTCCATTTGGTGATATTTTTCCTCGTCAATGATTCCAGCAGAGCTCAAAATCTTTAGCATGATGATCAGAGGGTCCCTTTCCATGCATTTTTTTAAATCCTCTTTACTTCGATAGAGCGCCGGATCAGAAATCGAATGGCCGCGGAATCTTTCAGTCAGGACTTCAACTAGAACCGGACGCGACGTTTTTGTCACTTCATCAAACACATGTTGAAATCCAGCAAAGCAATTAAAAAAATCCATTCCATCAAAAGTATACCCTTTCATGCCAAAGCTAGGCGCTTTGATCTCTGCGATTGGCTCTACAGAAATCGCTCTATCAACGCGCGTCCCCATTCCCCATTCATTATTTTCGATCACATAAATACAAGGAAGATTCCATAAAGCAGCTAAGTTCAAAGATTCGTGAAAAGAGCCTTGCGCAACAGCGCCATCGCCTAAAAAACAAATGGCAACGTCAAACTTTTTTACACCTTCGACACCTGTTACATTTTTAAGATAATTGATCGTAAAAGCTGCGCCTGTCGCAATGGGGATCTGTCCGCCTACAATCCCAAAACCTCCAAGCAAGGTTTCAGTAAAAAAATGCATCGAACCGCCTCTGCCTTTTGCATTCCCAGTGGCTTTTCCAAAAAGTTCGGCCATCAGCTCGTTTGGCGTCGCATTTAAAAGAAGCGCAAGCGCATGACACCTGTAGGATGTCACCCACCACTCATCCACTCCCATCACGCCGACAGCTGCTGTTTGAACGGCTTCCTGGCCCATATAAGAATGGAAAAAACCACCAATTTTCCCTTGAAGATAGGCCCCTTCCGCACGCAATTCAAAGTTGCGGATCAAAAGCATCTGCTTTAAGTAACGGATGAGATTTTCCTTGCCAAGAGTGACAATAACCTTCTCAGTGTCGTGTTGAAAAATCTGATGTAGGGCTGGTTTTTTCATTAAAAAATCAATAACCTAACCCAGGAGCGCTAGCTGTTTTGCTTGAGTCCTGAATAATATTGGGATTGTTTGTTGTGGGCACCATGCGCAGAATATCATCTGAATGGGCTTGAAAGCAGCTCGAAAACATAATCATTCCAAACAGAAAAAAACAGAATAAAATTAAATTTTTTAGCATCGTGTTTCTCTTAGTTAATTGCTTGCAGTATATGACAAGAGACTATTTTTTCTCGATTTTTTCTTCGGATATAAAGCCAGATATTCCGGAAAGGCTCTGCATTGGCGTATTTTGATTTCATCAAAACGCTCCAGATATTTTTTGGCTATTTGAGGGGAGTCCAAAATAATCACATTTTCCTCGTTGCGCGCCTCTGCATCATAGGTAAAATTAAAAGAGCCTGTCCAGACAATATGGTCGCCAAAAATGCAAAACTTATCGTGCATGAGTCCCTTTTTCACCTTCCCACTTTTAGTCATAAAAGTACCGGGTGGGTCCCAAACATAGAGCGCAATCTTATTTTTAGAAAGCCGATGCAGCGGGGATTTCACTTTAGTAGACATAGGGTCCACAATTAATTCGACCAAGATTCCTCTCTCTTTGGCCCTTTCCAAAGCATGCGCAATTTGCGTATGCGACATCGAATAAATGGCCACCTTGATACTTTTTTTCTCTTGATCAATGAGCCGAATGAGCCTCTCTGCCAAATGATCCTCAGGAGAAAAATAAACTTCACAGTTAGAAGAGCAAAAAATCGTCCCGTAACTTATAATGAGCACAAAACAGAAAATTTTAAACATAGCAAAGATTTTATCGATGGCCACTATTTATTACGACACAGAAACAACAGGCACTCGTAGCGATCAAGACAGGATCATTGAAATTGCAGCCTACGACGCCACTTCAAATCGCACCTTCAATGAACTGATTAACCCAGGCATTTCAATCCCCAAAGAGGCCTCCCAAATCCATCATATTACCGATGAGATGGTCCAAAGTGCCCTTTCCTTTAAAGAAGTAGGCCAGGCTTTTATTGATTTCTGCGGTCCAAATGCCTTCCTCATTGCTCACAATAATGACAGCTTTGATTTGCCCTTTTTAAAAACTGAAATGGAGCGCCACGGACTCACCCTTCCAAAATGGAACTATATCGATAGTTTAAAGTGGTCCCGTAAATACCGGACCGATCTCCCCCGCCATTCCTTACAACATTTGAGAGAAGTTTATGGTATTGCCGCGAACCAAGCACACAGAGCGCTCAATGATGTGATGGTACTTTATCAAGTTTTTTCTTCAATGATTGATGACCTACCCATAGAGCTTGTTCTAAACCTTCTTAGCAAATCCACGCTCACTGAGCGGATGCCCTTTGGGAAATACCAAGGTAGACCCCTTTCTGAGGTTCCTAGCAACTATGTCAGTTGGTTAAAGTCCAGTGGCGCTTTTGACAAACAAGAAAACAATCAATTAAAAGAAAGTTTTGAAAAACTAGGTTTGTTAAACTGACAATTTTCAATTTTAATCTATTGCATTTCATAAAATTAAAATTCAATTTTCTTTACAAGTTAATAACAGTTAGAATATAATTCCTTTATAGTTTAATTAATTTTAAATAAGGAGACAATAAATATGTCATATCATACACTTGGTCCAGTAGACTCAAACACAGATTTGTATGAACCTTTTGTTGAGGGTGGTAACAAATCTGGTGAAACAGAGAGTGAAAGCCGCGTAAGAAGAGCATGCACGGCTATAATCGCAAATCTTGCAAAGCTAAATACTCCAGATAATTATCGAAAGGTGACATTAGTACTTAGCGCAGGAGCAGCCTACCCAATCACAAAGCTCGTATTAGGTTTAATTGCCGGCGCTGCTATTACATTAACCCCAGCTAACATCGTATTATTAGTAGCTTTTGCAATCTTTGCGCTTATCACAATTGCATATTTAATTACTCATCGTAACACTCTTGAAGATGAAAGGCGATTAGACAGAGCAGGTTTCGAAGCTTTCAAAAATACAGGGATATTTGCAACAGCTCCTCTCTCTCTACCTTATCAACTTATTATTAAACCAGTATGCGAAAAAAGAAGAGCAAGAATGGCCGCCAGACAGTTTGAAGTAAAAGATAGTCTTTCTCAATCAAACAAATTCACTGGTCCAGCAACGTCTAGGTATGCAACATTTCAGGAAAAAACCTAAAAAATCTGTTTCGTAAAGATCGGCCTCAAAGCCGATCTTTTTGTGTCAAAATATTATTTTAAATTTAAATTGATATAATAATTTTTTGCTTTAAATTAATTAACAATTATAATATAATTTTTGTTAATTAAGGAGATAATAATTTATATGACAGAATCATTAAATTTCAATATATCTTGGGATGACTCACAAGCAAGGCAACGAAGAGACTCTATAAGTAGTGTTAATAGCGAAACCGCTTTAGAAGCAGATGCTGTTGGACATCACACTAGGCTTACTGGGATACCTCCAAATGATCTCACTACCTCTACTTTAAGAATTGGCTTAACTTCATTGGGCCGTACGCATGCTAATGGGGAAAGTAGACCTATATCCCGTCCTTTTTATCGTAACGTAACTCTCATACTTGGTGCAATAGCCGCTTTTCCAATGGTCAAAATAGCCCTGATATTAATTGCAGGCGCTGCCATTACTTTAACACCACTCAATACAGTGCTACTCATCGCATTACTTTCAGCTTTTGCTATTTTCGTACTTTTAACCATCGCATATTTAATTGACAAACCGGATTTTAATGCAGCCAATGAAGAGGCCTTCCGAAATCTACTGATTTTTGCTAGCGCTCCTATTAGCGTACCAGTTCTTATTATACAAAAGATATATCGCAGGCTAAAGCAGCCTGAGTTGCTCACTCAGCCTTGTTAATTAAGGCTTTACGTTTTAAAAGATCGACTCTCCAAAAGTCGGTCTTTTTTCTTAAAGCAGTTATTATCAATAATTAAGTTTAATTTATTTTTATATTAAAGTTAATATCTAATTTTGGTATAATTATTAACAATTAGTTAATTTAAAATTAAGGAGATAATAAAATTATATGTCACATCTCAAAGACATTCCAGGAACGTATGTTGAACCAACTCCCTTGGCAACTAAAGGGGACTTTCCCTTTGAAGTTGGAGGAAAAGATGGAGCTCAAGCCCTAGCAGGCTCTGTTGACAGAGCTGCCTCGGCTACATTGAGCAAATCGAATGCACGTACGCAGTCTTTATATCGTAAGATAACCATAGGACTTGCCGCAATAGCCACTTATCCAATGGTCAATCTAGCCCTGACATTAATTGCAGGTGCCACTATTACCTTAACACCAGCTAATATAGTCCTACTCTCAGCTCTTGCACTTTTCGTACTTATAACAATCGCATATTTAATTAAAGAACGCCGGGATTTAAAGGTAGCTACTCGGGTGGCCTTAGAAAATCTACTGATTTTTTCTTCTACTCCCATTAGCTTATCAGTTCTTACCGCTATAGAAATAAAGAATAGGGTTAAAAGAAGTGTAGCTCAAACCGCAGCACTATTTAATTAAGAGCTTCTTAATTAAGGCTTTACGTTTAAAAGATCGACTCTCCAAAAGTCGGTCTTTTTTCTTTACTCTCTAATTATAAATGACTTGCAATTATTTAATTAACTTATTTACATTAATTAAATTATTTATTATAATTAATACTAACTTTAATAAATTAATTGGAGAATAATATGAATCAAACTGAATTGATTAAGCCGGTTGGGGATGTACAAGGTCAACAGCAAATTGTTACACCTTCTGAGACACCTGCCTCGAAGTTAGCTAAAAGAAGATTCTCAATAAATTCCAACTCTCCCGTAGAGTCAATAGCAGGGCGCGCAAAAATTCTAGATAGAAACTATGGGCTAGCGTCAATTGCAGCAGCCGCGTTTTTCACAGCAGGTATTGGGCTTCTAATAGCAAGTAATCCCATTGGAATTATCATAGTAGCCAGCGCAGTCCTGTTGTTCGTGCTTGCGACACTTATCTATTTAAAGAAAGAAGATGATACAGACGTCGCAAAAGAAATTGTTTTTGAAAACTTCTTACTTTTTATCTTTGCCCCTATTTCTTTACCATACAAACTGTTTAGATTAATTAAAGGCGAAGAAAAATACTCTGAAATGCCTGAGCGGCCTGAAAAACCTAACTCAAGTCAACTTCGCCAAATGCCTACGCGGCCTGTAAATCCTGAGTCAAGTCGACTTCCACCCGGTAAACTTAGTACAGAAATTTTAATGAGAAAGCCTGACCAAGACTTGTAATTGACGGCAAGAGCACAGCGTCTGCAACAGGGAAATTGCTTACACTGACGATAATCCTTTAAGTTAAAGAAGTAGACTCTTCTTTATAGGACTTTGTGCGGTAGAGTGTTTCCCACATAAGCTTAAATCCATCACACGTTTTCAAAAGCTCATCTTTTGTCCCAGACCCAACCAGTTCGCCATTTTCCAAATAAAGGATTCTATCTGCATGCTCAATTGTGGCAAGTCTATGGGCAATCACAATCTGGGTCACTTGACCGTGCAGTTGCGAAATAGCCAGCTTAATACGGCTTTCGGAAACTGAATCTAAGGCTGATGTGGCCTCATCTAAAATCAAAATAGGCGCTTTTTTGACAAGGGCCCTGGCAATCGCAAGTCGCTGTTGTTGGCCCCCGGAAAGGTTCTGCCCTGCTTCAGCCAGCATAGTGTCATATTTTTGGGTAAGCCTGCAAATAAACTCATCGGCATAGGCCCTTCTAGCTGCACTTTCAATTTCTTCTCTGGGGAAATCTCGTCCAAAAGCAATATTTGCAGCAACTGTATCAAAAAATAGAAAAGGTTTTTGGGATACAAAGGCGATATTTTCGCGCAGGGATTTTTGTGTATAAGCATTGAGCGGTTTGCCATCTAAACGGATCTCGCCTTTTCCAACATCATAAAGTCGAGGAAGGAGCTGCACAATGGTGGATTTCCCAGCTCCGGTAGGACCGACAATGGCAACTGTCTCGCCTTTTTTGATGGTGAAGCTGATATTTTTAAGCACCCACTCGCCATGATAGCGGAACCAGACGCCATCAAACTCAATTTGCTCTTTAAATGTGTCCAAAGACATTGCGCCATCTTTGTCTTCGATATTGGGTTTTAAATGGAGCACTTCAAACATTCTTTCCGCAGCGACAATTCCCCTTTGCACATTGGCATTTTCTTCTGCAAATTTTTTGACAGGTTCATAGGCAAGATGGAGAAGCCCGCAAAAGACAATCAGTTGCGAGACTGCCATTCCGAGTGTGTAAAGACCGAATAAGACCACTATGGCCAAACAGAGTGTGGTAATGGCATGCAAAATAGGACGGGTAAGAAGGCCATATTTGGCAGTTTTACTCTCTAAAACGGCCATGCGGTCATTTTGCTCTTTATATTTTCTAAGAGAAAAAGCCTCCATGGAAAAGATTTTAACCGTTTGGATCCCTGCAAGAAAATCAATTAAAACAGAGGCAAAACGCTCCTGATTTGATAAAAGCTGACGTGAAACGCGCTTGACCCGTTTGGATAAAAAGACAATGGGAATGATGATAAATGGCATTCCAAAAAAGATCACTAAGGAGAGTTTCCATGAAAGATAGAAACAGGCCCAGAGGCAATAAACGAGTGTAAAGGGGGTCTGCAAATAGTTTGTCAAACAGGAGTTGATGGAGGAGGCAATTTGTCCTGCATCTCCAACGACCCTAGATGATAAACTTCCAATATTATGCGCCTGATAAAAGCTCATCGGGAGCGATTGGATATGTTCAAAATATTGCTGCCGCAGGTCCCGGCTGATACGAATCGAAAGAAGCTGGGTTGTATAACGACTTGCAAAGAGCCAAACGGCTTTAAATACGGCGACCGAAAAGAGGACAATGATGAGACTTGTAAGATTGCTGGCAAATTGAAAATGCTGCTTTGCTTTATTTAAGATCCACCCCAAAGGATTCATTTTTTCATTTTCAGCAAGGTAGGCTGAAGCTTGCTGTTTTGTGATCTCTCCTTTTCCCTCAACATCGATCCCGCTCCATCTTTCATTGACATCTTTAAGTGTCACAGAATTTTTTGGAGCATCGGGCTTTTCAGCAAAAAGTTTGAAAAAATCAGACCCGGAACTGGACATGATCCCTAAGGCAAACATCTCCATTGACGAGGCGACAGTCAAAGCAAAGAGAGTCAGGAAAGTGACGATGAGCAAGGAAAGATGTTTGCGATTGCGTAGTGCTGCTTTAAGAAGTAATCCCATGGAGCCTTAAGAGTAAATACCCTTTTATACTACACTGGAGGCTTCTCTTCTAGAGTAAACTTGCCCATTTGACGAAATTTTTGATAACGCTGCTCTATAAGAGTTTGTGGAGAAATGTTTTTTAACGCTTCCCACTCCCCCAAAATGAACTCTTTCACATCTTGATAAACAGACTCTGGGTCATAATGAGCGCCACCAAGAGGTTCATTGATGATGGTATCAATGATCCCTAAAGAAAGTAAATTTTCTGGAAACATTTTTAACGCTGCCGCAGCAAGCTCCTTTTTTTGGGAATCTTTCCATAAAATAGAAGCGCATCCTTCGGGTGAAATCACGGAATAAAAGGAGTGTTCAAGCATCCCGATGCGATCGCCGATTCCGACACCAAGCGCTCCACCAGAACAGCCTTCCCCAATCAAAACGATAATGATAGGAGTTTTAAGACGGGCCATTTCCCATAAATTTTGGGCAATTGCCCACCCCTGTCCTCTTTCTTCCGCCGCAAGCCCTGCAAAAGCGCCGGGAGTATCAATGAGTGAAAGAATGGGAAGTTTAAATTTTTCTGCAAGACGCATACAACGGAGCGCTTTGCGATACCCTTCTGGATAGGGCGAGCCAAAATTGCGGTAAAGTCGACTTTCCGTATCGCATCCTTTTTCCTGACCAATCACTAAAAATTTTACATTTCCAATGCGACATAGTCCAGTGATGATCGAACGGTCATCGCGGTAAAGGCGATCCCCAAACAGCTCAGTGAAATCCTCACAAAGGTTTGCGATATAATCGATAGAGCGAGGACGTGAGGTGTGCCTGCAAATCAAAACACGCTGCCAAGGTGTTAGTTCTGAATAAACTTTTTTCTTTAGATCATCTAATTTTTTTTCTAATTTAGCAATCTCCTCATCAGACCAAAGAGCATTCATTTTATTTTGCTCTTTGACCTCTACGAGGGTCTTTTCATACTCTTTAATCTGTTTTTCGTGTGCTAGCATAATTTATCTTGGAGAAGCTACCTCTAATCCTGGAAGTTTTGCCTCTTTGTAATCTTTTACAATCACGACATAAGTGGGTTTTGTGATCACGATAGAAAAGAGCTCTTCAATATCTTCTTGGAAAAGACGGATACAACCATCGCTTTCATATTTTCCGACTAAATCCCTACGTTCAACAAGTTCTCCTGATTTCTGCTCAGTCCAAGGGGCGCCATTGATTCCATAGCCTCTAGAGGGTGCAGTGGCTCCTTCCATCTCTTGATCAAAGGGGAGCCATCTTGTTCCAAATATTTGGATCATTTCCATTTTTTGATCTTGGAAATAGCCCATGATACCAGGCTTGTAGATGCCAATTTTGTTGCCAAGAGAAAATTTCCCAAGCGGAGTGGCAATTCCAGAAGTTGCCTGTTCATCAATACGGCCAAGGCCGACGCAGTATGTTTTTAGAAGAACGCGCTCATTAGTCTCTAAATCAACATAATAAAAACCCATTTTACAGCGCGAGATATCTACAAGAAGATAAAAGTTAATATTTTTGTCTTTACGGAATACATTGAACCTACTTCCTGCAGAGACTTTTTGGGTAAAATAGTCAGGTTTGCCATTTAAACTGCGCGCGATGAAATGGCGCGAAGTATTGTAATGGTTGGCATAATCAGCGATCCATGCTGGCCGCCCTTTTAACCAAGAGACGTTGGTGGAGTAGGTCACTGTCTCTACAATAGGCAATTTCATAGGCCCATTAGTAAATAATTGGAAAATGCGGTCAATATTGGGAAAATCATCTTTGATCATGATAGGAACGTTTGGCCCGAGCTGTCTTTTCTCTTGCTTTTCCTGCTCATTTTTTTGGGCCTGCTCAGGGGAAACAATCACATGCGGTCTTTTTTCAACTTTTGCCTCTTGGGCTGGAGTGACCTGGGGCTTCGACTCTGTTTTATTTCCTTGGGCCACCTCAACTTTTTTAGAAGAGGAAATTTTTTTCCATAGGCCAAGTGCTCCAACAAGCCCAAATATGAACACGGCCGAAATAATAATGATTTTTGGAAATGACATCGGTCCCCCTAAAAACGCATTTTACCTGATGCGCCAATTATCTTGAAATGCAGTCATTATTTTCAACTCAAAGTAAAATTATTTATATATAATTATGATGGGAAACAGTGTAATTAAAAAAAGAAATATAGCAGGATGGCAGGATGATCAGGATAAAAGAATAGGATTAAGAAAAGAAAAGAGAAAGTAGCAGGATGATCAGGATAGAAGATTTAGATTCGTACTAAAAATTCTTCATTACTCATCCTGGCCATCCTGCCATCCTGCTTTAATTTTCTTGATTTTATTTTAGTGGGAAGAAGCCTGGTGGCCCTGATGCCCTTGATGTCCTTGGTGCCCATGGTGGTGGCCGTGGCCATGCGTCATAGGACCCGTAGGGGGTTTATGCTTCTTTTTTTCAATGACCTGGCGCATTCTTTTGCCGGGTGTGAATTTCACCGCAGCTCGAGCTGGAATGATAATGGCCACTGCAGCATTTTTAGGATTGCGGCCAATTTTTTGTTTTCTTTCAACAATTTCAAAAACTCCAAAATCGCGAAATTCAATTCGATCGCCAATGGCAAGCGAATCAGTCATTTTATCTAAAAAAAGCTGAATCACATTTCTGACGTCATTGGGATGTAAATTACGCTCGTGGGAAATCACTTGGATCAACTTCTTTTTTGTAAGCGTCGCCATAAAAATCTTGACTCCATCTTTATTTCCTTCATCTGTTGCTCATTGTTCTAATCGCTTTATTTTCAAGCAAGTACTTTTATAAGAATTTTTTTCTTCTTTCCGGCCCCGATTAAAAGATATTGCCCGCCTATCAAATTTTCTTCTTCAATTCGCAGCCCGGCATCTTCTACTTTTTCATCATTCAAATAGGCGCCCCCATTTTGAATGAGCCTTGTTGCCTCGCCTTTGCTTGCTAAGATGCCGGATTTAACAGCGATATCAACAAATTTTTGACCGAGAAGCTGATTTTTATCTAAAGAAACATGAGGCATCTCATGCGAAATGGCCTTTAGGGTATCTAAATCTAATTTGGCTTTTGAGCCAGGGGCCGTAGCTAAGGTGACACGAAGAGCGAGTGCGAGTCCCTTCTCTCCATGAACAATCCGTGTGACCTCTTCTGCAAGTCTTTTTTGAGCGCTATTAGGAATATAGTCTTTACTTTTCATGCTCTCTTCAATCTGCGCGATTTCACCAATATCCATAAATGTGATCATGCGCATGAGCTTGATCACATCAGCATCTGGCATACGAAATAAATATTGGTAAAATTCATAAGGAGATAATTTATCTGGTGAAAGCCAAATAGCCCCTTCCTCTGTTTTACCAAATTTTTTCCCGTCGCTTCGAGTTAAAAGTGGGAAAGTGAGGCCAAACGCAGTCTCGCCAGACAGTTTTCGTATGAGTTCAATGCCTGCTGTGATATTTCCCCATTGATCACTTCCCCCCATTTCAAGGATGACATTTTTTTCTGTGAATAGATGATAAAAATCATAAGCCTGCAAAATCTGGTAACTAAATTCTGTGTAACTCATTCCCTCTTCAGATTCTAACCTTGAGCGCACCATCTCTTTTGCAAGCATTTGATTGATGCGGAAATGTTTTCCTATATCTCTTAAAAAATCGATAAAATGAAAAGAGGCCAGCCAATCATCATTGTTGAGCATGATGGGCTTTGCTGTTTTATGTTCAAAATCAAGAACAGTTTCAAAATTCTTTCGAATGGACGCGATATTAGCGCGAATAGCGGCATCATCTAAGAAGGGCCTTTCTTTGCTTTTTCCTGAAGGATCTCCAATTCGCCCTGTTGCGCCTCCTAATATAATCACAGGGGTATGTCCAAAGCGTTGGAAGTGGGCGAGCATCATGATTCCCACAAAGTTACCGAGATGTAAACTGTCGGCTGTGGGATCAAAGCCGATATAGACCCTGCTGGGCTTTTCGAGCCGTTTTTTTAACTCTTCATTTGTTATTGCTTCAATAAGCCCGCGGCTTTGAAGATAATCAATAATGTTGTTGTGTTTCATTTAATTTGTTCTGCAATTTTGGCAATGCGCTGGGAAAGTTGTGCTGCATTTTGATTTTCATCAAAAAGCGAAATCGATTTTTCTCTAAGGACTACCCGTTTTTGCGCATGCTTTGCGATCCAACGATGGATTTGGAGTGATTTTTCTTTTAAAGCTTGCGGAGTGATTTTTTGATCTAAAGCATCAAGCCTTTTTTTTAATTTTTGCCTGGCTTTTTTTGTTTTAATGCTTTCTTCCGCAATTTCTTTTTTTTTATTCACTAGAGAGAACCACTGTTATTTCCCTCCCTTAGAGTAGGCTATCACGAGATTTTAATTCAACTTTCAGTATATATTTACAGTATATGACCATTGAAATCGCAAAAAAAGCCGCAGCTCTTGCCGCCGCAAATCTCATCCAAGATGGAATGACAGTTGGTCTCGGTTCTGGGACAACGGCAACTTTTTTTACAGAGCACCTGGTCAGAAGAGTAAAGAATGGGTTAAAAATCAAAGTGATTGCTAGCTCTTCTGAAGCAGAGCATATGGCACGCATGGGCTCTATTCCCCTTCTTGATATCCTGAATGTCACCTCTATCGATATGACAGTTGATGGCGCGGATGAAATTGACTCTTCAAAAAGGATGATTAAAGGAGGAGGCGGAGCGCTTGTGAGGGAAAGGATTTTAGCAGCTCTGTCTAAAGAGATGGTCGTGATTGTGCATGAGTCCAAGCTCGTTGAACATTTAGGAAAGGTGAAACTGCCGGTTGAAATTATTCCTTTTGGATGCCATGCCACAGAGCATCATTTGGCAAAATTGGGCTATAAAGGGACATGGCGCAAAATCCCCTCCGGCGGTCACTTTGTGACGGATAATCATAATTACATCCTTGATATTCATTTTAGTAGAGGGCGCAGCCATCCAGAAAAAGACCATCTGAAAATAAAAGAGGTTCCAGGGGTTGTGGATACAGGATTTTTCTTGGATTTAGCAGGACGTGTCATCGTGGGCTATTTAAATGGTGAAGTCAAAGTATGGAACTAGTTCCAGTTGCATTTAAAAAACTGATGCAATCGCGCGCCTATACGGTGATCATATTGGGAACTGACAAAAAACGCTTTGCAATTTATACAGAACCTAGCATCGGAAAAATTCTTCAAAATTACCTCACGCAAGAGCCCAAACAGAGGCCTTACACCTTTGATCTGATGAATGCGATTTTCAAAGGGTATAACATTAAGCCGCTGCAGGTGGTCATTAACGATATTGAAGATACGATCTATTTTGCTCGCCTGTTTTTAGAGCAGCAGATTGGAGAAGAAAGGCATATCTTAGAAATTGATGCGCGTCCTAGTGATTGCATTACGCTTGCGCTCATTAACAATGTTCCCCTCCTCTGCCGCCGCGACATCTTCGAAAAAGCCGTCGCCGTCGAAGAATAAGTTAAGAAAAAAACAGGATCCGCTTCGCTGACAGGATCGCTGCTAATGCAGCGGCAGGATAGTAAATTCAAGAAGAATTTTTTTGTATTTTTCTCTTATCCTGCCGCGACAGAATGGAGCGATCCTGCCAGCGAAGCGGATCCTGTTGAAAAATCTTATTCATCCTGCTATTTTTCTTAAAAAAACGAGCTCCTGCAAAATAATGGTACTTCCTGTAAATCAAACTGATTTTTTCCTCAATACTATGCTGCCATTTTTAAATGCAGAAGAGCGATGCACTGCCTCAAAAGTATGTAAGAGTTGGTCCGCTGCAGCTAGGCCTTTCATTCAATCGGATGCTGCTATAATGAGCCTTGGACGTTATTGGGGATATTACCAGGTGCGTATCAATCTAGAAAATAAACCAGAAGGACACGATTATACATACTTTCGCGGTTTGAAGTGGCTAACTGTAGAGGGCGCTTCGCAGAAAGAAGAGATAAGTGCAATACTTCAAAATATGCCCTCTAAATGTGAGGAAATTTGTATTATAAATTGTCCAAAATTGACCAGTTTGCCTGAAGCAAAGTTATTTCGAAGGTTAAGGGAACTTCAGATTTCTAATTGCCCAAATTTAAAAAATATAGATCACCTTCCAAAACACCTTGTAGTAATCATACGTGTTTGATTCTCATTCATCAAAGGATATAAAAAAAGATGCTTCCAATACAAAAAGAAATTAAACAGACTAATTTTTTCCTCAATACTATGCTGCCATTTTTAAATGCAGAAGAGCGATGCACTGCCTCAAAAGTATGTAAGAATTGGTCCGCTGCAGCTAGGCCTTTTCTTGAAATAGATGCTCGTAGAATGAACCACGAGCACAAAGGAATAGATCTAAAGAAAAAAACATCAGGAGAAAATGATCCTACATACTGGCGCAAGTCGTGGGTAATAACTATACTGAATGCTTCGGACAAAGAAGAGATAAGTGCACTACTTCAAATAATACCTCCTATATGTAGAAGAATAATTATCAGTAATTCTCCAAAATTGACCAGTTTGCCTGATGCTGCATTATTCAAAAGATTCGAAGAACTTACTATTATAAAATGTCCAAATTTAAGAAAAAAGGACATAGCTGGTTTTGAGATACCCGTTTATGCAGATAGGCCGCGTTTACGCGACTAATATTTGATGTTGAATTTGTTGCGGGCTAGCGAGAGGATGGTCTTGACCGCTTGCTCGGCATCTTCTCCTTCTGCCTCAATGCGGATCTTGGCGCCGCGCGCAGCCGCCAGCATAAGAATTCCCAGCAGCGATTTTGCATTCACCACAAGATCCTGATAGAAAAGCGTCACCTGAGACTTGAAAGAGGAAGCACACTTCACAAGCTCCGTGGATGGCCGCGTATGAAGCCCCTTCTCATTGAGAATAATAAAAGAATCTTTGTATTTTACTTTTTCTTCTTTATTCATTTTTTCCCGAGCAATGAACCTATCCCATTATTCCAAAATTTTGATTTTTGAAGGATTTTTTCACAGGTTTTAAACCCACTTCGCAGTGCATACTTAAATAAGTAGGACAAGAAGCGGGTTTAAAAGATGTGGAAAAAGACTCGAAAAGCATATTTTGCGAATAATGGGATAGGTTCATTTAAAGAGCTCGTTTACAAGTTTATCAAAATAGCGAATTGTCGCCTCTACAGGTTCAGATGACCGCATATCAACGCCAGCACGCTTTAAAACTTCAAGCGGATCGGTACTGCACCCAGAGGATAAAAATTGCAGATATGCATCTCTAGCAGCTTCTCCTTTCTCCTTGACTCTTTCAAAAAGGGCAAATGCGGCACTAATCCCCGTTGCATATTGGTAAACGTAAAAATTGTTGTAGAAATGGGGAATACGCGCCCATTCGATATCGATTTCTTCATCAAGAACAACATCAGGGCCAAAGTAGTCTTTATTGAGCTTGCGATACTCTTCTTTAAGCAAGGTCGGTGTGAGCGGGATATTTTTTTCTGACAATTCGTGAATTTTAAGCTCAAATTCAGCAAACATTGTCTGTCTAAAAAAAGTAAGTCGAATATCTTCTAACTTTTGATTGATTAAGAATGTCTTTTCTTCTTTTGAAATATTTTGCGCAAATAGGTGCTGGAGCATCAACTCTTCATTAAAAGTAGAAGCCACTTCTGCTAAAAAAATGGAATAACTGGAATATTGATAAGGCTGATGGCGCTGGCTAAGGAGTGAATGCATGCTATGTCCAAGCTCATGGCTAAGTGTCATTAGATCATACAAATTGCCTTGGAAATTCATCAAAACATAGGGCATGCTATCATAGCAACCACCTGAATAAGCCCCAGAGCGCTTGCGTAGATTTTCATACCGGTCTACCCATTTATCCACCTTCAATCCTTTAGCTAAATCACTCTGATATTGTTTCCCTAAGACAGAGACTGACTCAATCACATAATCCTGCGCGGTCGCAAAATCAAAGGACATTTCTACATCTGGCACCAAAGGAACATAAAGATCATAAAGATGCATTTCGTCATAGCCTAAGGCCTTTTTACGCAACTTCATATAGTTGTGCAAAGAAGGAAGATGCTGTCTCACTTTTTGAATGAGAGATTTATAAACATCAATCTCAATTTCGTTAGGAAAAAGAGCTGCCTCTAAACAAGATGGGTAGTGTCGTGCCTCTTTTTCTAAAACATGGCACTGCACAAGTCCTTGCAGCAATTCTGTAATCGTATTCTCATAGCCTTGATAGGTCCGGTGCAGCTTCTTAAACGCCTCTTCACGCAATTTACGATCTTGCGAGCGCAAGTAAAGCGTATATTTTCCATGTGTGAGCTCTAATTTTTCTCCTTTGCTATTTTCTACCGAAGGAAATTTCAAATCGGCATTGTTCAATGCGGAAAACGCTCTGATAGACACCTGCAAGGGTTTGCCAGCCAGGGCCAAAAGCTCTTCTTGCTGCGTCGCAAGAATATGGGGTTTGAGCCTAACCACACGCTTAAGATATACGCGGTAATCTGCTAAGAGTTTCGAGTCTAAATATTGCTGAAGCAGCTGGTCAGGCAGATGCAAGAGCTCAGGCTCAATCCAAGCGATCTCCTGTTTAAAATCAAAATAAAGAGAGGAAATGCGGCTATGCATTTTTTTATACAAGTCCTGCGCAACGTCCACATCATGGTTTAAATAGGCATAAGTAAAAAGTTTGGAAAGATGGCGCTCTATTTGAAACATCAAATCAAGTACTTTTTTTAAAACCTCTGGACCTTGATCTAATTGGCCAATAAAATTTTTAATTTCAGGATAATGCGGCGTCTTTTCAGCTCTTCCCCATTCTTTAAAATCGGCTTCCCACTCTTCCACCGATCGATAAAGAGGTGTAAGGTCCCATTGATCCTCAACAGGGATTTCTGCGCGTTCTCTTGTTTTTTGCATGACTACTGTCTCTTGAGGCATATGTATTCCATTTATTAAAACTGCTCCATTATTCAAATTTTTTCACTTTCGTCAAGGGAGATGGAAATAAAATTATTTTTTCTTTTTTAGCACTCCTGGCAAATCATTGCTAAATTGATTGTCAAAAAAGGAGCAGATCTATATAATTGCAAAACGACTAATCAAAGGAGTGTGTATATGGCACAAGTCACTGAAAAGAAAACCACAATTAAACCTCTTGGCAATCGAGTTCTTGCTCAAAGAGTAGAACAAGAGCAACCGATCAAAGGAGGCATTATCCTTCCTGACTCTGCGAAAAAAAAGCCTGAAACGGCAAAAGTGATCGCAGTAGGAGATGGGATGCAAACCCCAGAAGGAAAAACAGTTCCCATTCCTGTTTCTATTGGAGATACAATTCTGATGGATAAATATTCAGGACAGGAAGTCACTATTGATGATGAAGAATATATAATTTTAAAAGCTGATGATATCATCGCTATCGTCAATCAAAGGAGAACATAACAATGGCTGCTAAAGACATTAAATTTAGAGAAGATGCACGTCAAAAAATCTTAAGTGGCGTCTGCGCACTTGCTGCCGCCGTGAAAGTGACGCTTGGTCCAAAAGGCCGTAACGTGATTATTGATAAATCTTATGGCGCTCCTCATGTCACAAAAGACGGTGTGACTGTGGCAAAAGAAATTGAGCTTGAAGACAAGCATGAAAACATGGGCGCTCAAATGGTGAAAGAAGTGGCTAGCAAAACAGCTGATAAAGCGGGCGATGGCACAACAACTGCTACCGTTCTTGCTGAGGCTATTTACCGTGAAGGATTACGTAATGTGACTGCAGGCGCTAATCCAATGGAAATTAAACGAGGAATTGAAAAAGCTGTTAAAGAAATCAATGCCCGTTTGAAGACGATGAGCAAACCGATCCAAAATCGCAAAGAAATTGCTCAAGTCGCGACTATCTCCGCCAATGGTGATAGTGAAATTGGAGAGATCATTGCAAAGGCAATGGAACAAGTGGGCAAAGACGGCACAATTACGGTTGAAGAAGGCAAAGGCTTTGAGACCACTTTAGATGTGGTAAAAGGAATGAACTTTGACCGCGGCTATCTTTCCGCTTATTTCATGACTAATGCAGAAACTCAAGAAGCCATCTTAGAAGATGCTTTTGTTCTTATTTATGAAAAGAAGATTGCGGGAATGAAAGAATTCCTTCCTATTCTTCAAGCTGCAGCTGAGTCTGGAAGACCTCTTTTTATCATTGCTGAAGATATCGAAGGAGAAGCTTTAGCTACTTTAGTGGTCAACCGCATCCGCGCTGGCTTAAAAGTATGCGCTGTAAAAGCTCCTGGGTTTGGCGATCGTAGAAAAGCATTGCTTCAAGACATTGCCATTTTGACAGGCGGACAATTCATCAGCGAAGAATTAGGATTTAAGCTAGAAAACGTCACGCTTGATATGCTTGGAAAAGCTAAAAAGGTGATTGTTGAAAAGGAAGAGACAACTCTAGTTGAAGGCGCTGGAAAGAAATCAGAAATTGAAGAAAGGATTGCTCTTCTCAAAAGACAAATTGCGGAAACAACTTCTGATTATGACCGTGAAAAACTCCAAGAGCGGCTTGCAAAACTTGCTGGCGGCGTCGGCATCATTCGCGTAGGTGCTGCAACAGAAGTTGAAATGAAAGAGAAAAAAGATCGCGTTGAAGATGCGCAACATGCGACTAAAGCAGCTGTAGAAGAAGGAATTCTTCCGGGCGGCGGCGTTGCACTGATCCGATGCATCCCTGCACTTGAAAAACTGGCTTCTTCGTTTTCAGGTGATGAAAAGATCGGTGTTGAAATCATCATCAAGGCGCTTAGCTATCCTTTAAGACAAATTGCAGAAAACTCAGGAAAAGAGGGTTCTATCATCGTTCAGAAAGTCTCTCAAATGGACACTTATGAAGGATGGGATGCTCAAACTGACGAGTTTGTCAATATGATCCAAAGAGGGGTTGTCGATCCTACGAAAGTTGTACGTTTGACAATTGAGCTTGCTGCTTCTATCGCTTCTCTGCTTCTCACTACAGAGGCGCTCATCACAGAAGATGTAGAAGAGAAAGCGGCTCCTACTCCCGCAATGCCCCAGTACTAATCAAATAGTCTAGGATTTAAGCACATAAGGACAAAGGTTAACCGCCTTTGTCCTTTTACTTTTCTTAAGATAACCACAGAGGCACGGGGCAACGGAGTTCGGAGGAGGATTTTTATTTTTTTCGGGAGCGAACCGAAAAAAATAGAAGTCCATTTTTTTTGCTTCGCGCGCAAAAAAAATGAACTTTTCTTCTCTAAATCTCCGTGTCTCTGTGGTTGGTTTTCCTTGATCTTTTGTCTTTTTTGCGTATTTTAAAGAGATATGAGAGCATTCACTGTTTTTATTGTTATCATCATTCTTGCACTTGTATTTTTCTTTATCTTTTGGTCTAAAGTCCCCGAAATGATCTCCAATAATCTTTCAAAAAAATTGCAAGTCCAAGTCTCTATTGGGGATATGCGTCTCACCCCAACGTCTGTTAAAATAGACAAGTTTCAAATTGGCAATCCCTCTGGCTACACGAGCCTTCCAAAAGCTTTTTCTTCGGATACAATGATTATTACCGCTCCCCTGACTGAATATTTCAAAAAAGACATTGTGATTGAAGAGGTGGAATTAGACGGCATTTATCTTGGCCTTGAATTTGATTCAATCAATGGTACAGATGGCAATTGGACAGTCATTATGTCCCGCTTTGAAAATACAACAGAAAAAGAAAAGAATGAGAAAGCAGGACAAAAAACAGTCCTGATCAAAAAACTTGTCTTCACTAATATTTCCACCTATTTAGTCTTTACCAAAGACGGTGGGATTAAAAAATTGCCCAAAATTGACCGCATGGAGTTCTATAACGTTAGCAGTTACGGCGGATTCCCCATTGATCAGCTCTTAAATTCTGTACTTGGAAAGATGCTGCGTTCAGTATTTGAAAAAGAACATCTGAAAAATATGTTAAAAGAGATCCTTAAAGACCCAAAAGGCACCATCGACAATACTTTGAAATTTTTTAAAGGACTCTTTCAGGTATACTCAAAAGAAATTGACGTTGCATAATGGGATAGGTTCATGCCCATCATTAGCTCAGCCTATAAAGCTCCTATCTGGATTGGCGGAAAACACGCGCAAACCATCATTCCTAATCTTTTTCGCAAAGTGGTAGGCCCTCCTGTTTATATCAGAGAAAGAATCCTGACAGAAGACCATGATTTTTTAGACCTTGACTTTTCTTATAAAGGCCATGAAAGATTGGCCATTATCGCTCATGGAATAGAAGGCAACTCTTCTGGCGCTTACATATTAGGCATGGTGAAGGAATTTAATGAAAACAAGTGGGATGGCCTAGCTTGGAATTTAAGAGGATGCGGTGGCGAATTAAACCATTCTGTTAGAAGCTATCACGCGGGCTGCATCGATGATTTGAAATGTGTGGTGGACTATGTTGTTAAGACCAAAAAATACAAGGAAATCGTGCTCATTGGCTTTAGTCTGGGCGCAAATATCATCTTAAAATACTTAGGGGATTATAACGAAAGCGTTCCTCGCGAGGTTTCCAAAGCTGTTGCCATCTCAGCACCTTGCGATCTTTTTGCCTGTATTCAGGCTCTATCTTCAGGACTTAATCGCATCTATTTGTATCATTTTTTGATTCCTTTAAAATCTAAAGCGGTGAAAAAATCAAAAAAATTTCCCGGGATCTTTTCAGGGATTAAAATCTCTAAAATCCAACATATCATCGAGTTTGATAATTTAATCACGGCGCCACTTTGCGGCTTTAAAGATGCCTTCCATTATTATGCAGAGTGCAGCTCTAAGAAAAGCATTCCTGATATTCGTGTCCCCACTTTGATCATCAATGCGCAGAATGACCCTTTCCTCCATCCTTCAAGTTTTCCTATTGAAGAGTGCCAAAAAAATCGTTTTGTATCCCTTGAAGTGCCTTATGACGGAGGCCATCAGGGATTCATTAAAAAAAGTCTCAGAGGAAAATATTGGGTCGATGAACGAGCCATAGAGTTTGTGAGTCATTAATCCTTTCTTTTTAACGTGCCCTTGCCCCTGCCCTTGCCCTTGCCCGGTTCTTCGTTATTAAGCGTTTCTTTTCTGTTGCCTACAAAAATAATTTTTTTACAATGAGCATTATGAGATCCTTATTGCCTTTTTTTGTCCTTTCATCTGCGACTGTATTTGCAGTGACCGATACGGGACAGCCTGAAGAAAATGAAACAGAAGAGAGCAAATTTGACATGCGACAGCGTCTCTTTGGAAGTTTGGAATTTCTCTACTGGACAGTTCAGGAAGGCGCTTTGGATTATGCCATCCACATGAATCATCCAGCACCTGCAGCAGCAGCTTTTGCAACCGGTGATTATAAAATTGCCGATTTTGATTGGTCACCAGGATTCAGGGCAGTTTTAGGTTTTTACCGCGCTCCTCATTACTGGGAAGTTTTTGGCCAATATACTTGGTTTTACTCTAAAGGTTCTAACCGGGCCTTTGCGCCATCTGAGGCCGGAGAATTCCTAAGCGCTACTTGGGGGGAAATGACAACGCCGCCATTGCAAAGTGCTGAAAGCCATATCAGTCTTCATTATCACATTGGGGATCTTTTAGTGACGCGCGTTTTTGATCCTAATCCTCATTTAAGGATGCGTTGGGTTGGTGGAATAACAACTGCCTTTATCGAACAAAGCTGGAGGATTGATTATTATAATTTTTCTCTAGGCCATGATCACATTAAAAATAAATGGAAGTTTGCTGGCGGCGGATTGCGCATTGGGATCACAGTGGATTGGTTTTGGACAGGCAGCATTTATCTCAGCGGAAAAGCTTCAGTTGCGACTTTAGTGGGTGCCTATCATAACCATGCGAAACAAACGACAAATGCTGCAGGCTTTGATCCCAAAATTCCTGTTCGCAATGTGATTTATAACAGCCCGCGATTTGCTTTCCAGTCTCAAATTTTAATAGGACCTTCCTATCAAAAATCCTATTGTTGGCCAAGAGAGTGGGACCTTGAAGTCTTTGTCGGCTACGAATTCAATGCCTGGTTTAATCTTCAAGAAGTTTACCGTTCTACGCAGTCACTCCCCGGTTTCCCAAAAGAGACCAACCTTGAAACAGGCGTTTTAGGCTTTCATGGGCTCTCGCTTCGCGCGACCATTGGATTTTAATCCCTTTTTGGACTAAACTTCCCTCTAATATGTTTAAAAAAATTAATTTTTTAATTGTCGTTTTTTTTGCCTTTTCAGCGGCATTATTTGGTTCGCTGCAAGAGCGTGATGGCCAGCTTATCCTCCATTTGAAAGGCACTCCTTACGAAAGAGGTTTTCAACATGGGCAGGCGCTTCAAAAACTCATTGCCGCAAATCTGTCCACTTTTATTGAGAATAAAGAAACAAGTAGCAATCCACGCACTCAGGAATTTCTTAAAAACTTGCCTAAAATAATGCCTTTTGTGCCCAAACATTTTATGGAAGAAATGCAAGGGGTGGCTGATGGAGCAGGAATTGAATTTAAAAAAATTCTCATGCTCAATCTATTTCCTGAAATGTTCCATTGCAGCGGCATCACCGTCAAAAATGAAGCAACAAAAAATGGACAACTCTATCACGTAAGAGTCTTAGACTATGCGATTGGAAAAAATCTTCAGGATACTGCTGTCTTAATGGTCGTTGAGCCCGAGGGAAAAATTCCTTATTTGAATGTGAGCTATGCAGGTTTTATTGGCACCGTAACCGGAATGAATAAAGAAAAAATCTCCATTGGAGAGGTCGGTGGTCATGGTTATGGCTATTGGGAAGGCATTCCTATGGCGTTTTTACTTAGGGAACTTTTAGAAAATGCAATGACCCTGCAGCAGGCCAAAGAAATCGTCTCAGGGTCTCCTAGAACTTGTGAATATTATTATGTGATCTCTGATGGAAAAATCAATGAATCTATAGGAATCTATGCCACTTCGAGTCAGGTCCATTTTATTGAAAATGGTTCTACCTATGCGCAGCTTGCAAATGCAGAAGTTCCAAAAAATTATGGGTCGAATGGCGATAATGACAAATTTTTTCTCACCGATTGCAGTTTGGAAAGTTCACCTTTTCAAACTATCATCAAAAATGAAGGAAAAGCAATTGGCCTTCTACAAAAACAGTTACCGCAGACTCTTTTGATAACAGGTTTTCCTTATCCAGAACGCTATTCAATTTTAGCAGAGCGGATCGAAGAAAGTTATGGGGCCATTGATGAAAAGAGCCTGATGGAGATCATTAAAAAACCTGCATCTCTTGATTCCAACTTACATAATGCGATATTCCTCCCTTCTGAATTAAAAGTCTGGATCTCCCATGCCGGAAAAACGCAGCCAGCTTACGATCAGCCCTACCATTTCTATTCTTTAGACGAACTCCTCCGTTAAGAGAAAAATAACAGGATGGACAGGGGAAAAGAAAGAAAGAAAGAAAATAGCAGGATGGCAGGATGAACAGGATAGAAGAACAGGATTAAGAAAAGAAAATAGTAAGGCTCCCTTTCATACTTCTATTCCCAACAGATTAAATCTTCTATCCTGCCATCCTGCTATTTTTCTTAATCCTATTCTTCCATCCTGACTATCCTGCCATCCTGCTACTTTCTTTCTTTTCCCTGTCCATCCTGCTATTTTTCTTTAAAACTCCTTGAAATCCTGTTTAATAAACGAGGCGTTTGCTCTTCGGCAGGTCTTGGACAAAATCTCTTTCAATCAAAAAGAGAGAATTGGCATCGACTTTTTGTTTGCCGTGGGCCAGCGTTTCAATTTCTAACCAGTTACGCATGTCTAGAAGATACAAAATTAGCGATAAACTATTCTGATCTGGCCGAGCTGAAAAAAAGGCGCAAGGATCCCCTGCAGCCTGGTGCCAGAGATCAAGTGCACGACGTGCTTTGGGATGAGAAAAATCGAGGCCAAAGATACCAGAAGAACATGAGGGAATCTGATCCGCCTCTTCCATTGAAAGCTTAAAGAACTTTGCAGATTGCTCGTTAAAAAATGGACCCACCATAAAATTACTTCCCATCACAAGATATCCATCATTTTGAATTTTTGAGAAAAACGCATTTAAACTCATGAGAGGAACAATGGAGGTGTCCAACCAAAGGCAACGCTTATATCCAAGTCTCTTTGCTTCTTTAAATAAACAAACTTTAAAAGCATAAGGGACATCCGCAAGGGCAAAATCCCCTACTTCGCAATTCGGCCATCCTCCAATACGATAAAGGATATGGCCTTGATAATCAGACCTTGTAATGTAGTCGATCACCTTTTTTAGTCCTTCAGGATAGTTTTTATTAAATGTAGCATAAAGAAGCAGACAGTTTTCTTTTTGCCTTTCATCACAGTTAACAGCGATGATTCCTTGCTTTGGGAGTCCATTTTCTGTCTTTCCGATCAGTTTTGATTTAGCACGCCCTTGAAAATCTTTTAAATTTTTAAGCAAAGGTCTTTTTCCTTTCTCCAAATAATCTTGGACCAATCGAAGATCTTTTAAAGTGGGATGGTAAATGTCATGAATTTGAGGATATGAAGGCGCTGTTTTTTTGAAGAAAAGCAGTGCACACAGCACTGCACACATTGAAAAAACGAAGTTCTTCATTGGAAAATGAGTTCAAAATTTGCAGGACCCGGCATCGTAGCAGGAAGATATTTCACTTTGATCTGCACTTGCTTCGAAGCAGTTGAAACCAGGTACCCGCCTTCCGTTTTTTCGATTTTTTGAATTAGTTCGCTCTTTAAAGATGAACTAAGTCTTGGATCATCTAAAATAGCTTTCAATTCTTTGGTCTCTTGCATCAGAGGTGGTAGCGCTGCGAAAAATAAAATAAGCCCGATCATTTTGACTCCTTGTCTAAGAACCTATCTAGCAGCCATGATATTAATCATTAACCTAAAAAACAAGATCCTCTATGATTCGTATAGATGGCGCTTTTCATTATTTTTTTTGCTGCCATACTGGCGGCATGCTCTAACTTCTTCCTAAAGAAAAATCAAGATCATGAAGGCTCCCCCCGAGCCTTCCTTGTAAACTACTATCTTTTTTCCTTGGTATTCTCAATCCTTTTGACACCTTCGATCTTTCACACGCCATGGAACCCTAACTTAAGCATGATTGGAGGCATTGCGGGTATCCTTAACGTTTTCATGATGGGCTTTACTGCACTCGCTCTATTTACAGGTCCTCCTGGGCTCACTTTTGCTTTTCAAAACGCAGGGGCCGTTTTGCCTGCCTTCTTGCTTTATTTTCTTTTTGGACCCTTTTATGATTTTATTATCACTCCCTACCATCTCATCGGTACGACTGTAGTCGTTATTGGACTTTTTTTAGGGGCACGCACAAAACAGCCCACTTCTGATGTTGTTTTTCAATTTAAAAAATGGATTTTTTTTGCCATTGGCATCTTCATTTTACAGGGCGTCATCCTTTCAATGTTTCAGTGGAGATGTCTTTTATTTCTCCCTCAATCGCCTGCACATCCACTCATCCCCTTTAATGCCCCCCGTGAACAAGATGTTTGGTTTATCCCCGGTTTTTTCACTGTAGCCTTGCTCTTTCAAGTCTGTTTATTTGTTTTTAGAGAGAAAAGATGGATGACAAAAAGAGAATTTTTCTACGGCGGGATGGGAGGGGTTTTCAATGCCGTGATTACTTTTTGCCTTCTTCTTGGGACAAAAATGGCCGCAGGTTCACAAAAAGCGGTCCTTTTTCCTTTTTTTGCGGTCTCTATCATTTTCTTTTGCAGTGTTTGGGGCAGGTTGCTTTACAAAGAAAATGTCAATTGGCTCGCGATCATTCTTTGTATTTTCGGAGTCTTTTTCAGCTTACTTTGAAGGCAAATACAAACCACAGAGGCACAGAGAACACAGAGTTTCGGAAGAGGAATCTTTTTTTTGCGAGCGAAGCAAAAAAATGGACTTCTATTTTTTTCGGTTCGCCCCCGAAAAAAATAAAAATTCTCCTCCGAACTCTGGGTTCTCTGTGCCTCTGTGGTTATATTAATTTGACAATGGTTTCGACATGGGCTGTTTGTGGGAACATGTCAAGTGGCACCACAGCATCGACTTTAAAGCCGCGCTTACAAAGCAGTGCAAGATCTCTTGCAAGCGTTGCAGGGTCACAAGAAATATAAACAATGCCCTTTGGCCGCAAATGGGCAAGGCTCTCTAGAAAGCTCATCTCGCATCCCTTTCGAGGAGGATTGATGATCGCAATATCTATTTCTTCTAAAGTTTTGATGGCATCTTCTGCTTTGGCGCAAATAAATGTTGCATTGGTGATCTTGTTCTTTAGCGCATTTTCCTTGGCATCTTTAATCGCATCAGCGACCGATTCCACCCCAATGACTTTTTGGGCTTTTTGAGCAAGGATTAAAGAGAGTGTTCCAACACCGCAATAAGCGTCCAATACTGTTTCATTTCCCTGCAAATCAGCAAACTGTGCCACTTTTTCATACAGCTGCGCAGCTTGTCTTGGATTGACTTGAAAAAAAGAAGCCGGTGAGACTTTAAATGTTAGCCCGCACAATTTTTCTTCAATGCAGTCACTACCGGCAAGTGTGTGAAATGTTGTCCCAAGGATCGTATTGCTAGATGAAGAATTAAGATTATGAATGACCCCTTTGACTTCCGGGAGTGCTTTGATGATCTGATCAGCCATTAAAGAAAGAGCAGCTGAAGCTTTTTCATGAGTCACAAAAATCACGAGTGCCTCATTTGTGCTGACCGCAGTTTTAATTAAAAGATGTTTGATTTTTTCCCCTGCTCTTTTAACCACCTCTTGGACTTTTTGAAATACTTTATCGCCAAGCTCGCAATGGATCATGCAGCTATTAATTTCAACTAGATCATGGGAATTCTGCGCATAAAGGCCTAGCCGTACTGGATTTCCAGGAGCAACCGGCATCTGGATTTTATTTCTATAAGCAAGTGAAGAAGGAGATGGGATACAAGGAGCCACTTCGATACCTTCCAATTTCCCTATCCGCTGCAGAGCATCGCATACCCGCTGCCTCTTAGTTTCGAGCTGTTTTAGATAGTCTAAATGCATCAGCTGACAGCCGCCGCACCTGCCAAAATAGGGGCAAGGAGCTTCTCTACGGGCTGAAGAACGGATGAGAATTTCCACTAATTCTGCATGGGCATAACGGCTTTTCTTTTCTGTCAGTCGGACACTGACTTTCTCGCCAGGGAGTGCGCCGGGGGCGAAGATCGTATAGCCATTAAGATGGCCGATACCCTCTCCATTAATCCCTAAGCGCTCAATTGTGAGTGTGATGAATTCCTTCATGACAAAATGATACCATGAAGGAATGATGAGTAGAAAAATTAAAATTAAAATTATTTTTTGAGGCGTTCTAAATAGAGCTGGGTGGGGAAATCCCCTGGGAACTGCTCTAGAATAGATTCAAACAAGGCATGGGCTTTTTCCTTGTTATCTTGATAGAAAGCCTCATAGGCATTTGTGAAAGCTGTGCAGAGCTTTATTTGCTCTTTTGTCGCCGATATTTCTTTTTCGCCGTCTATTTCTGCTACAAGTTCATAAATTTTGATCTTCTCCTTTCTTCCTTTGACAGCCACATGGTCTAAAGGCCGAACAAGGAACTTTTCCTTCGTCTTTTGATAAAGATCATCACTGATGACAATTGCAACATGATACTCTTTGGCAATCTGCTCTAACCTCTCGGCAATATTGACCACATCTCCAATGGCAGTATAGTTCATTCTTACGGGAGTTCCAATATTGCCAATAAACGCCTTCCCGGTGTTAATTCCTATGCGCGTGGGCAGCTGCGGTTTATTTTGCTCTTTTAATCTCTGATTGAGTGCGCGCAAACTGACCCCGCAGAGCAAGGCTGTTTGACAAGCTTTTATGGGATGATCAGGGACATCTAGAGGCGCATTCCAGAATGCCATGATGCTATCGCCAATATATTTATCTATTGTCCCCCCATTTTCTAAAATGATTTTAGATAAAGGTCCAAAATAGTCTGTGAGTAGAGACATGAGTAAATCGGTAGGGACTGTTTCAGCAATTGAAGTAAATCCGGCAATATCTGAGAAAAAAACGGTAATCTCTTTCTTCTCACCGCCAAGAACAATCTCATCTTCTTTCAGAATGAGCTGTTTGACGATTTCTTTTGGAACATAACGCCCAAATGAAGCCAGCGCGCTTCTCATCGCTGCAATGGAACTATCCATGATTTGGATCTCTTTGATATTCGATTTCACTCTGAGTTTGCTTTCAAGATCAAGCTGCCGGATTTTATCAATTTCACCTGCCAAAACGACAATGGGGGTTGAAATCTTTTTGGAGACATAGACAACGATAATTCCCGCAAGGATTAATATCACAATGGAAATCAGGGCAACTTCTGTTTGTGTGCGGATCATGTCAGCAAAAAAATCATTGAGAGGAACAATGATCGTAATCAGCCATTCTTTGCCAAAATGAACAGGGAATGGCTTAATATAGGCAAGATATTTGACCCCATTACTTTCAAAAATGAAGTTTTTTTTCTCTTTTCCAGAAAAGAGAGAAAATGCCTTTGAGATCGTTTCTTGCGAGATCCCATTTTTATTATTGGTAAGCTTCCTTGGAATGATTAGATTGCCACTGCGATTCAAAATAAACGCTTCGCCTGTCTTTCCAATCTTCTGCTGTGCTAAAAAAGTCTCTAAAGATAATAAAGTGAGGTCCACCCCTATCACGTAAAGCAATTCTCCAGATTCATTGAAAACGGGGTCTGCAATCGTGATCCCATAAGTCGGTGTTGGAATGCCTGGAGCTGTAAATTCATAAATGTCAGTCCAATAAATGCCCCCCGTATTTTTTGCACCTACATACCATGGGCGCTGGCGTGGATCATATTGCACAGGCGAGATATCTTCTTCGGCAACGATTTGCATTTTTTCATTTTTATATTCCCAATGCTCCGTAGGAATTTGTTTTGAACGATCAATGAACCTAAAAGAATAAAGAGCATCCTTTGGCAATGGTTTTGATAGATCGGATAAGTAATGCGTTTGATTATCTAAAAACAAATTACTGACCTCTATGTAGCTGCCGTCCGATTTTCCGATATAGAATGCATAGATTTTTTTATAATTCTCGACAAAATCCTGCATGTAGGCTTTCAGTTCGGGATTATTTAATGTTGGATGTTCTAGATTCTCTAAAATTCCTTGAGTCATCAGAGGGACAAGCTGGACATCTTCAACTAAGGCGTTAATTCTTTCCACGATGACCGAACTGGCCCTTTCTACTTCACCTTTTGAGAATTTAAGAATCGATTGCGAGTTTTTTAAATAGGTGAAGCTGATCACGAATGCAAAAGAAATGGCAAAAAGCCCAAGAAAAATAGTGAGAATGTCAAATCTTAGCTTTCGATGTTTAAAATAATCGAGATCCATTAGCACCTATTGCGCTCTAAGAGTGATAGAATCAGAATCGTTTAAACCAATCAAGAAAAAATTCTGCAGCAGTTTTTTAAGTAGAATGATAGTGTGAAATTTATGAAAGCCTTACTCATCTCCTCTTTCCTGCTACTCGCCTCATTTCTCCAAGGTGCAGTCGTGAGCGATGACTATTATATAGAAACAGCGATTGATGATTTCAGCTACACAGTGACCTATGTTAGGAAAGAAAAAATTACCCCTGCATCAGCAAAACATGCCGCTTTGGTTTATGCAGCTAAGATTGGAAACAAAAAAAAATTCAACTATTTCACTTTAGATTCCACTGAAGACGTTGTTGTCTCTCTTTCCAAAACTGATGTACATCCGGGGATTAAGCTCTTTATCACCTATTATTATGACCGGCCTTCAGTTGGCGAAATTTATGAAATATGCAATTTGGTTTTTTGTAGATGAACCTATCAACTAAAATTCCCTATGAGATTTCGGAAGATTTTGAGACAAATTTTCTAAATTTTTCTGAAGGTAGTATTGGAGAAACTACAACCGAGGAAAAATTTTGAAAATTTGGCCAAAATGGCCGAAATATCGAAGGGAATTTTAGTTGATAGGTTCAAAAGGTAGTGAATGGAATTTACTCACATTCCGCGTCTGAAAGAAAAAGTATCACGTATCGGTCTCGGCACTTGGGCAATAGGAGGTTGGATGTGGGGTGGATCGGATGAAAATGACTCCATTAACACGATTCTCCATGCACTAGATAGCGGCATTAATCTCATTGATACAGCCCCTGCTTACGGCTTTGGCGTTTCAGAAAAAATTGTCGGCAAAGCAGTCAAAGAATCCGGAAAACGGGGCCAAATTCTCATTGCAACTAAATTTGGTTTAAGTTGGAAGGATCCCCAGCATGTGTTTCGTGATGCAAGAAAAACAACTGTTTTAAAAGAGGTCGAAGCCTCATTAAAACGTTTGCAAACAGATTATATCGATTTGTATCAGCTCCACTGGCCAGATCCACTGACGCCGATTGGGGAAACAGCGGAAGCGCTGCTAAAACTGCTTTTTGATGGCAAAATCCGTTCTATCGGCCTTAGCAATTGTTCGGTAGAACAATTGGAAACCTTTCGCAAAATCGCTCCACTTCATTCTATCCAAGCTCCTTTCAATTTATTTGAAAGAGAAATTGAAAACGAGCAGTTGGCCTATGCTCTAAAACACAAATTGACTGTTTTAGGTTATAGTTCGCTTTGCAGAGGTCTATTATCAGGTAAGATGAGTAAAAATAGAAAACTTAAAGCTGATGATTTTCGAAAAACGATGGACCCCAAATTTGCAGAACCCCGTTTTTCACAATATCTAAAATGCACGAAGCGGCTTGAAGAGTGGGCAAAAGACAAATATGACAAACCTTTAATTGCTCTTGCGATACGCTGGGTGCTGGATAAAAAAATCAACATAGCGCTTTGGGGAGCTCGAAAACCAGAGCAGCTGCGCGGCTTGGAGTCAATCTTTGGCTGGCATTTAAGAGAGAGTGATTTTGAAGAGATCGATCAAATCATCAAAGAAACAGTTCTTATGCCTATCGGTCCTGAATTTATGTCTCCCCCAATCCGTGAAAAGCGAAAAGTAGTTTAATATTAACTACTTTTAAAGGGATTAGGGAGAAGGTCGCTTCCGGAAGGCATTTTAAGATTTAGATCAACTTGCGGATGGAAATAGTTTTGGAACACGTAATAACCAAGTCCTACAAGAAAAAGCACTAACAAGAGAAAGAAAAAAACACGTGCTATTTGCCTTGGACCTTCAGGTTTTCCTGTATGCCCGATGATTCCCAAAATAAGGCATAAAACTCCAATGATCACAACCCATGTCAACATAAATACTCCCTGTCTCACTTCCTTGTATTTCTTTTTTTAAAATTCGTCAAGTAAAGGCGGCTTTAAAACAGGATCCGCTACGCTGGCAGGATCGCTCCCATTCGGTCGCGGCAGGATGAAAATACAAAATTAAATTTCTTATCCTGCCATGAGCGTTAGCGAATGATCCTGTTAGCGAAGCGGATCCTGTTTGAAATGGATTTTTTTGTGGTTTTGAAATAAATTCGAAAAGATAGATGAAAAGTAAAATAAAAACCTTCTTTCAGATGATTGGCGCTACCCTACTTATTACGGGTACTGCCATGGGCATTGGAATGTTGGCAATGCCAGTTGCCACTGCGCCAGGAGGTTTTATCCCTGCAGCCGTAAATTACTTTTTGTGCTGGCTTTTTGCAGTGTGCACGGGCCTCTTGCTTCTTGAAGCTTGTCTTTGGATGCCCGCCGGTTCCAGTTTCATGACCATGACTAAACGACTTTTAGGACCGCTTGGCGGCCATCTTTTTTGGTCTTTCTATTTTATCTTTTTTTTAATGGGGATGGTCGCCCATGTGATCGAAGGAGGACAAATTCTCAATTTAATTTCGAGTAATAGAATTCCGGGTTGGACAGGTTCCATTCTCTATTCTTTTGCTTTCTTGCCTTTGATCTATTTGGGAGTGCGCTATGTCGAGAGATTGAATATTGTACTGGTTGCTCTTGCAGCGATTGCATTCGGTTTTTTCATCACTCTATCTCAGAGTCACATTGATCTCAAATTCCTGCATGAAATGGATTGGCACAAGTCTTGGACTGCGCTTCCGATTATCATGTTTGCTTTTGGTTATCAGCTGATTATTCCCACTCTGACCTCATTTATGCGCCGCAATATTCTGAAAATGCGCATTGTCATCATTGCGGGCATCACGATTCCGCTGATTTTTTATCTCATTTGGGAGTTTGTGATTTTAGGAATCGATTCAGCAAATGCCCTAGGCGAGCTCTCTGCTTTTCGGTATCAAGGAATGAGTTCTATCAATGCCCTCACATCCAATCCCGCGCTCTCCTATTTACTTCCTATTGGAGAAACTTTTGCCTTTTTAACACCTGCGGCCTCCTTTGCCACTTTTTCCTTGTCATTCCGCGACTTTTTATCGGATGGAACGGAGATTGATAAACAAAAGTATAAAAAAGCGCTGCTCTGCTTTTTCTTATTTCTGGTCCCGCTACTTTTAGCGCTTATTTATCCCGATCTTTTCTCGATTGCCATTCGTTATGCAGGAGGGATCAACATGGCCATCATTTTTGGCCTAATGCCCCCACTGATGGTTTGGATTGGCAGATATCAAAAACATTATCGAACAGTTCCGCCTCAAGTAGGAGGAGGTAGGATCACTCTGCTCATATTAATCATCTTTGCCATTCTTAATATTGCAATCCAATTGATCTTTCCGTTCCCTACTACGTAAATCTAAAATTCAATTACTGTCCTAAATCCATTATGGTCGGAGATGGCCTGTGCGGGTTTGCTTAAATCGAAAGCGTGGACTAACCTGCTCTCTTTCACGAGCGCATTTGAATCTTTGCTAGTGCACACATAATCGATCCATTCAAAAGGTTTGGAAGGTTTTTCACCACCCATCATATAGTGATCCAGTTCATTTGTGCAGGTCGCATTTTCTTGAGAATAGGGGCCTCTGTAAGGATCATAGAAATAAGGCTCTATGCGCCGACGATATTCATCATCTATGCGGTTAATATTGCCATCCATTAAAAGCACGACGGGTTTACCTCTTTCTTCCAATTTTCTAATTGTTTCCAAAACTTTATCTAGCTGCACTCTTCTCATTTCTTTATTGTCATTGGATTGCAAATGGGTAGTCATCACATAGCAGCGCTCTGTTTCAAGATAAAATATCCCCCGTTTAAATTGATCAGCAGATGGCAAAGGAATAAAAACTGGTTCCCCAATAATCGGTCTTTTGGTCGCAATAAAAAGACAGGTATCAAAATCAGTCAAAGGACTTGGACCAATGCGCGTATAAGCCTTTTCAAAATGGTAACACAGTCCAGCACTCCACAGAGCGCGCGCACTTTTAAAAGAAACTTCCTGCAGAACGACAAAATCAACATCTCGATAATTAATCAACCCAGCAAGTCCTGAAATTCTTTCATCAGCAGGCCTTGTTCCGCCAAAAAGATAGGGGATCTTTGGCAACATATTTGCATTCAAAGAAAAAAATCGACCAATATTCCCAAGAGCAAGAGGAGGTCTTCCCTGCGGCGTTCCTTGTAATTCGGTATAAGCCTTTTTCGTTAGCTTATCCCCTGATATATCGACACCTACTGCGATAGCCCAAAGTGGTAGTGCGATGAGTGAACTACCCACGCATAAGATAAAAATCCCCACTCTTTTTGCCATTTCTACATATCTAGACTCCGCATTTCCAAGCTCGCCTGGATGAATCGCCGTAAAACAGCGTACGGCATGGCGAACACAATGGTCTAAAGGCGCTTTCAGTTTAAGTGCGACAAGGTTGAGTGTTTCACCGACTTTTTGAGTCCCCGATGTTTCAGGTATCGAATTGAAGCGAGTTGAACTTCTAACAAGATCTAATGTAGACATAATTTCCTCTTTATTTTGAAGAAATTATAACAACTAATTAATTAAAAAGATATCAATTAAAAACTTTATTTATTGAAATATCGATATCTTGTATCCGAGGTTATTTCGTGGTAGCTCACTATCGATTTTTTCACCACGAATAAGCGCATTCCCGGAATCAAAGAAATTTCTTCATCAAAAGGCAAAAAATTGTCATGCGTTTTATAGAAATCCATGATCTTTTGCAAACCCGACCGGCGGTAGATGATCGAATGGGCTCTATTCCGGCTGCCAATTTTCACAAATTTTTCACCCATATCCTGATGCTCAATAAGATATTGGATATTTAAAAATGGCATGTCTGGCCGCCACTTTAAAGGAATTTGAGAGGCCAGGTCCTTCTCTTTATCCACAAATAAGCAATCATAGTCAGTATAGAGAACATCCCATCCATCGGAGCCAACAAGTGCATCTAAATCCTCTATTACAGCTGAAAGTCGATGAGGATCCTCTACCACAACAATATCATCTTCCATCACCCAAATGGTCTGATAACCGGAATCATAAGCATCTTTGAAGACAGACAGATGACTGAGCGTACATCCGATCGTTCCTTTTACAGTCCAACCAGAAAAACAGGCTTTTCCATAGCAGGCGCCATTGAGAAATATAAACTCATATTCCCCATTTTTATCGGGAGGAAAAACCATCACATATTCGCGCCCTGTCCACATCCCATGCTGAAATTTTAATCCCATGTCATTGAGAACATCCGGTTGCAATGTCCATCCATAAATTCCAGGAAAACGTTCAGGAATGATTCCAAAAGGAGAAAGCTGCAGTGAGCTCCTATTCCACTTTTCAGGCCTCTGATCCAAATTGATCATGTAGACATAGTCGATATTTCTTGGCGCAACGCACCCTTTTTTATTTTCCAGTTTGCGGTACTGATTTTCAATGCCTGCATAGCACTGAAGGGAAAACAATAAGAAAAAAAGCGCGTATTTAATCATTTTTGAACCTATCCCATTATTCCAAAATTTTGATTTTTGAAGGATTTTTTCACAGGTTTTAAACCCGCTTCGCAGTACATACTTAAATAAGTAGGACAAGAAGCGGGTTTAAAAGATGTGGAAAAAGACTCGAAAAGCATATTTTGCGAATAATGGGATAGGTTCTTACCCCTTGAAGATTCTTAAGATCAGGGTGTCCCTAACACCACCCTTCTCAATAGTTAATTCTTTTGTCGCGTGCATGAACTTGTGATCATTGATAAAATAACAATCAAGCGGTTTTTCTAATAATGCTTTAGCGACAACTTCTCTTCTCTCTAAAATCTGAATCTCGCCTCCACAGACCTTTTCTGGAGTGCGAGAAATATTGTATTGAACGACCCATTCAATGGCACTTACTCCAGTATCAATATGATCTGTATGCGCAAATAGGGCATCGACAGAGTGATCATGCCGAGATAATAGAGCTTCAACATGCCGAGTTCCCATTCCTCCAGGTAAAGAGGAAACTGTAAATTGAATCAAGGCCTTTAGGAAAATATTCTTATAGAGATCTTTATTTTCAAATTGTGGATGTGATTTATCCAAGGCTGGACAAACTGTCTCACTTTTAACATCGAAGTCGCCTACATCCACTTTGCGACTTAAGAAATCATCAGAACGAGAATTCCTAAATGCAGTTAATTTATCGAAAGCTTTACCAAAATCACTAAATGAACTTTCTAAGGATTTATCAACTTTGAGGACGTCTTTTACTATCACATAGTTGTGTTTTGTGAGTTGCTCTGCAATTTTTTGCGATAGGGTTAACGATTGTGTCATATTCTCCTCTAATTGAAGGCAAAGAGTTTACTGTTTACAAATTTAAAAAAGCAAGGTAAATGTAGAAGATAAAATCAATTGGAGAAGAGAATGGGTTGGGGTTTGATTTTACTGATCATTTTACTCGTAGTATTGGTTGCCATTTTACCTACTTGGCGCTACAGCATGGGCTGGGGATTTGGTCCATTTGGCTTTGTAGGTCTGATACTAATTGTTTTGCTCTTTTTACTTTATTTCAATATCCTTCCACTTTGGGAAGTAGAAGTTGATGATGATTCAATTAAAATAGAACGTAAATATTAAAAAAATAAAATTAATTCCAACTTGGCTTAAATATTGCTGCCTGATTTTTCTGGCAATTTTATTCCCAATTTATTGGATTTATTATGGGCCAGAAAATTTTCTTTGGATCTCTGACGTTGTACTCTTACTGACCATCATCGGAGTCATCTTTGAAAATCGGTTACTCATTAGTATGGCTGCAGTTGGTGGGATTGTGATTGAACTCCTTTGGGGTATCCTCTTTCTGTTTTCTCTTTTTTCCTCTATCCGAGTGCCGTATATTACTGATTATATGTTTGATCCTACTTTACCTATTTGGCTTAGATTTTTGTCCTTTTACCATGTCATTATCCCTTTTCTTTTGCTCTTTTTGATAAGACGCCTTGGTTATGTGCGATTAGCACTGCCTTTGCAAACGCTGCTTACCTGGATTTTGCTTATTGTCGCTTGGTCGATGACAGAACCAGCGCTCAATATCAATGGCGTTTTTGGGTATCAGCACCTCGCTTTTATCAGCGCTTTCCTTTATTTAATTCTTGAGGCACTACTCATTGCCCTTATTTTCTTTGCGACACATTGTTTCCTTATTCGGTTCAAGAAAAAAAGTTCTAATTAATAAAAAAATATAATAGAATCTCTAATTAAATAAGATGAATCCTCAAATTCCTATTAAAGAAGCTGTCGCCAAAAGAAGGACCTTTGCCATCATCAGCCACCCTGATGCTGGAAAGACCACTCTGACTGAAAAATTGCTTCTTTATTCAGGCATGATTCAAACAGCGGGCATGGTCAAGGGGCGAAAAGGGCGAAAAGCGGCAACCTCAGATTGGATGGCGATGGAGCAAGAAAGAGGCATCTCGATTACCTCCTCTGCCATGCAATTCCCTTACAAAGGGGCCATCATTAATGTGCTCGACACACCCGGCCACGAAGATTTCTCAGAAGACACTTACCGCACTCTGACCGCAGCCGACTGCGCTATCATGGTCATTGATGCTTCAAAGGGAGTGGAAAAACAAACCCGAAAACTCTTTGAAGTTTGCAGATTGCGTCAAATTCCTGTTCTCACCTTCATTAATAAAATGGACATGCCTGGACGTGATCCTCTTGAGCTCATGAATGAGGTCGAAAATGTGCTTCAGATCCATTCTTATGCGATGAACTGGCCCATTGGGAGCGGTAGGGAATTTCAAGGGGTTTTCGATAGAGCGCGTAAAGAGTACATTTTTTTCACTAAAACTTCTCATGGGGGTGCGCAAAAAGCTGCACTTGACCGCTACTCAGAAAACAGCGGAGAAGCCAAAGAGAAGATTGGCGCAGAGTTATACAAACAGTTACTTGAAGAGCTATCACTCTTAGAGATGGCAGGCAATCTTTTTTCGCACAAAGACTTTTTAGAAGGAAAAGTAACACCGGTCTTTTTTGCCTCTGCGCTCACTAATTTTGGAGTTGAGCCCTTCTTTGATGCTTTTATCGAGCTGGCTCCTTGTCCTCACATGCGACTGGCGAATCGCAGAGATGGAACAGAGATTGAAATTGATCCGGTTAAAGATCCGTTTAGCGGCTATGTTTTCAAATTGCAGGCCAATATGGACAGGCGACATCGCGATAGCATGGCTTTTATTCGCATCTGTTCAGGTTATTTTGAGCGTGATCTGATCGTCAAACACTATCGCAGCGGCAAAGAGATCCGGCTGTCGCGCCCTCATGGGATGGTTGCAGGGGAAAGGGCCACAATTGATGATGCCTACCCCGGCGATATTATTGGAGTGATCAACCCCTCTTTTTTTGCCATTGGGGATACAATTTCCCTCTCGGGTGGGTTTACCTTTAAGCCACTCCCCCAATTTCAACCGGAGATCTTTGCAAGGCTGCAGCCAAAAGATGTGGGGAAAAGAAAATCTTTTGATAAAGGCATCCTCCAACTCATTGATGAAGGAGCGATCCAAATGCTGAAGAAATACGAGCAAGAAGGAGATCTGATTTTTGCAGCGGTGGGCCAGTTGCAATTTGAAGTGATGCAATACCGTTTAAAAGATGAGTATGGTGTCGAAACAATCTTGACTCCCCTTCCCTTTCATTGCAGCGCATGGATCATAGGAGATCTAAAAACATTTGCAAAACCTACCAATGCAATCCTTGCGCAAGATAGACAGGAGCGCCCGATGGCATTATTTACAAGCCAGTGGGAAAAAGAATATTGCGCCAAACAAAATCCTAATCACCAACTCGTCGACGTTCTAATCTAAGAAAGGAGTCAAGTTGGAAAGTCTTCGGTTCTACTGGAATAGGTTTGATCCCTAGAGCTCCCCAATAAGAGCCACCATCGCCTTCATAACAAACTAAAAGCTGCTCTCCAGGATGAATTTTCTTTTTTGCAAGATAAACCACTTCGAGTGGCGATGGAGAAAGACCATAGCTATTGGATGGGATTTTAAAAAATTCCGCGCGGATATTTGGCTTATCGGAATGGTTGATGAAGCGCGTGAAATTTCCTTTTTTGACAGAGTCCACGTTCAGCTGATATAAACGCTTGGGATGAAAGGAGCGTTTTCCATCAAAAAGAGCCTGATCTGTTTTTGTGAATAGAATTTCAGAGATAGGAGCAAACGCATAGACCGAGTCATCAGGCAGATATTGGGGAACAAAAGCTACTTCTCCTGAATAGGGAGCGATCATTTCGCCTTTTAATATTGGCTCTGCTTCAGGATGTAAAAAAATCCCAAAGCCTAATTTTTTGGGTAATTTTTTAAGAACTAAGTGCTTGGGCAGCCCTCGCTTTTTAATTTCAAAAGAAATTTTTACAATTTCCTTCAGGAGTTTTTTTGAAGCGTTCAAAACATAGATGTTTTGCTTGCGCACCTCTCGTGAGATGAGCCTGCTTATCTCTTTATTAATAATTTGACGTGGCATTCTAAATTTCATCCTTCTATTTTAAAAGAAAATAAAATAATATTAAATATATATTATTTTTTAATCATATGAAAAGAAATCGTTGTAAATGGGCTAAAAGTGGCAATTCACTCTATGAAAAATATCATGATACTGAGTGGGGCATCCCCGTTCATGATGATCGCAAACATTTTGAGTTTCTCATTTTGGAGGGCGCCCAAGCTGGCCTGAGCTGGATCACGATTTTAAAAAGACGTGAGGGGTATCGCCGAGCATTCGCACAATTTGATCCTAAAAAAGTGGCCAAATTTAATGCAGCGAAAATCAAAGAGCTCCTTGCAGATGAAGGAATTATCCGTAACAAGCTGAAAATTGAATCCGCGATTAATAATGCAAAGCTTTTCCTTCAAATTCAAAAAGATTTTGGAAGCTTTGATCACTATGTTTGGCAATTTGTTGGAGGCAACCCAATTCAGAATTCTTGGGAAACAATCCAGCAGGTCCCAGCAGAAACCAAAGAATCAAAAGCACTCAGTAGCGACTTAAGAAAAAGAGGCTTTAAGTTTGTGGGCCCAACCGTGATGTATGCCTATATGCAAGCCACGGGCCTTGTTAATGATCATACAATGGATTGCTTTTGCCATTCCAAAGAAAAGCAGCTGCCTTGGGAGGTGTATATTATTCAGACAAAGTCTGGAAAACTCTACACAGGCATTACCACTGATTTAAAGAGGCGCTTTGCTGATCATCAAAAAGGAAAAAAAGGGGCGCGCTTCTTTCGTTTTTCAGAGGCCGAAAAAATTCTCTTTCATGAACCACATCAGAGCCGCTCACAAGCAACCAAAAGAGAGATCGAAATCAAGAAAATGAGCCAAAAACAGAAGCTAGCCTTAATCAATCAAAAAACAAAGCAGCAGGATGGCAGGATAAACAGGACGAAAAAGAGGAAGAGAGAAAAGCAGCAGGATGGCAGGATGAACAGGATAGAAGAACAGGATTAAGAAAAATAACAGGACGGTAGGATGAAATGTTAGTAATGAGGAAAAGCTCCCTTTCTCACTTCCGTTCTCAACAGACCTCTAAATTTTCTATCCTGTTCATCCTGCCATCCTGCTATTTTCTCTTTTCTTAATCCTGTTCTTCTATCCTGTTTATCCTGCCATCCTGCTATTTTTCTTTAAAAAATAAGCCACTGCATTTTATGAGGAAATAAAGGGAGCTGTTTCAAATGATTCGTAAACTTAAATCAGGCGGATATCGCCTTTACTCGCGCAAAAAAAATCCTTCCACTGGAAAACGGCGCAATCTTGGTACGTTTAGCACTCTTAGCGCTGCAAAGAAGCATGAGAGAGAAGTTCAATATTTCAAACGCCACTAAGGACATTCCCCTTCTGCCTGCCAGCCACCGCCAAGGGCTTTATAAAGTGAGATAAGATCAAGCAGGCTTTTAATATCTGTTTGCGTGAGATTCTGCTCCGCAGCATTCAGCTGCCTTTCAATGCTCAGCAAATCAATGAGCCCTACAAGTCCTTTTTCATAGCGCTCTTTTGTCAAACTATAAAGGATGATGTTATGTTCGACATTTTGCTTAAGCTGTATTGCTTTTGCTTGATCATCTGAATAGGTTACAAGCGCGCTTTCTGCATTTTCAAGGGCGCTTAACACTGTTTGTTGATAGGTCGCAGCTGCGGCAGCAACAGCTGCTTGTGATGCTCTTAAATTTCCTATTAGATTGCCTCCTTGAAAGATCGGCATATTGATATCTCCTCCAAAGGCCCACGTGCGGCTCGACCATTGGAAAAGATTTTTAATTTTTAAAGATTGAAAACCCCCATCGCCAAGTAATGTGATGGAAGGAAAAAATGAGGCGACTGCTACCCCAACATTTGCTGTTGCAGCAGCTAATTGGCGCTCTGAAAAGCGCACATCAGGCCTGCGCCGCAATAAATCTGACCTAAGACCAACTGCAACTCCGTCTGGAACGGCCGGCAAATCCTGAGCAGGCATCAGCTCATCTACAAGAGCTTCTGGGACATTGCCAGTTAATATAGACAGCGTATAAATGGCCCTATAAATCCCTGCATGCACCTCAGGGAGTGCACTTCGCGCTGTTGCAAGCTGCGCTTCCAAATTTTCTTCATCCAATTTATTGACGAGTCCCTTTTCATATTGTTCTTTCACAATGGCAAGATTTGTTTCCAAAAGTTCAATGTTCTCTTCAATCAGCACAAGAAGTCTTTGATTTCCTCTGAGTTCCATGTAATTGCGCGAAATTTCAGCAAGGACGGTAAGCAAAGCGTCGTTTCTTTTTTCAATCGCGCTTTCAATGGTAGCATCCGCTGCTTCTACGCCTCTTCGAGTCTTTCCAAAGAGATCAATTTCCCATGTTGCATCAAAGAGAGCGTTGTATAGCGGTTGTATCTGGGGAATTTGAAGAACAAAAGGAAGTCCTGTTGTAGGAGATACTGTACCTGGCAAAGATCCTGAAGCTGGACCAATCGCAAAAACAGGACCATTCTTACTGAAATAAGTTTTTGTTCCATTAAAATCGGCATTCACTTGCGGAAACAAAGAAGAGGCAGCAACGGTACGCAGTGCTCTGGCCTGATTGATGTTTGCCTCGGCTTTTAAAATGTCATTGTTATAGTAAGCCCCTGCCTCGATGTATTTTGTGAGTAGAGGATCATCAAAAATATTCCACCAGTCGATGATTGGATTTTCATTTGATACTTCTACAGCTAAATCTTCTTCTGGTACGCCATCCCACTGCTCTGTTATACAATTCTGCGGGGCGCGGTAATTGGGACCGACCATGCAACCAGAAAAGAAAAGGAGAAGAATAATCCATTTATTCATTCAAGGCGTCTCCTAAAAAATAGACCTGCACCAATGAGATTAAAAAAGGCGATAATTCCCATGGGCCAAATATTATTAAACACAAACTTAGCTGGCATTGCCTTAAGAAAAATTCCTTTGGAAATCACAAGCATATATTTGAGCGGAATCACGTAAGTAAGCGGTTGCAACCATACCGGCATGGTTTCAATTGGTGTTGCATAACCTGCGAGTAAAACAGAAGGCATCATAAAAATAAAAGTTCCCAGCATTGCCTGTTGTTGGGTGTAACATAATGACGAAATAAAAAGCCCAACTCCGCTAATAGAGGTGACAAACACAAATAAGCTGATAAAGAAAAGCAGAGGAGAACCTGTAAAAGGAACACCTAAAGCAAATACCCCTGCTAGCATCATCAGAGTCCCCTCTAGCATGCCGACAAGAATCCCAGGCACAATTTTTCCAATGACAATTTCTACCGGTGTTAAAGGCGATACGAGCAGCTGGTCAAATGTCCCTAATTCTCTTTCTCTTGCAATGGATTGGGTGGTGACAACAAGACAAGCAAGCATGGAGAGCGTGCCGACCAGCGATGGGATGTTATACCAATAATAAATAATGTTGGGGTTATACCAATTGCGTGGAAACAATTTTGCATTCTGTTGTTTGATGGTTGCTTTTGCTTTTAAACCATCATTGAATTGATTGATAATCTGCTCTGTATATCCTGCGATGATTTGAGCTGTATTTGACTTTCTTCCATCAAAAATTAATTGCACTTCGGCTTCTTTACCGGCATCTAAATTACGCGAAAATTGTTCATCGATTGAAACGACCATCACGCCTTTTTGGTTGTCCATGAAAGGAGCAATCTCTTCGACTGCTTTTAAATAGATAATATGCGTGAATATCGGAGTGCCATGAAAACGTTGGACAAGCTCAAACGCTTGCTCTCCATTATCACGATTCAGGATGCCAATCGGAACATTTTTTACATCCAAAGTTGCCGCATAGGCAAAAATAAATAATTGGATGATTGGCGGCATTAAAATTGAAATGCGGCTTTTCGTGTCTCGCAAGACTGCAAGCAACTCTTTCCAAATCAGTGATAGGACGCGATTCAACATGTTAATCTAGCCGTTTTACTGTGTTACGTTCTGTAATCAGGAAAAAAAGGAGCCCAATTCCAAGCATTGGAATCAAATTAAAAAGAATTAAACTCCAAACATTTCCCACTAAAAAAAGTGTCTGCAAACATTGCACAAAATATTTTGCCGGGATCACATAGGTCATATA